>CAZFBD010000018.1:0-37025 GCA_964517125.1 uncultured Acidimicrobiales bacterium | reverse complement strand
CGAACTCACAGCCATGGGAAGCCTCCGAGGCGACCTCGACGGCGCCAACGGACGCATCGGTGAACTCGAAGCCCAGCTCGGCGACGCCAATATGCGAGCCTCCGGATTCGCGGACCTCGAAGCCGACAGCTCCAGGGTTCGCGCCGATCTCGATGGAGCTCACGCTCACATTGGTGAACTCGAAGCGCAGCTCGGCGACATGGGGTCCCTGCGAGGCGACCTCGACGGAGCCAACGGACGCATCGCAGAACTCGAAGCCGAGCTCGGTCAGTTGGGTGCACTACGCGGCGACCTCGACGGAGCCCACACCCGAATTGGCGAGCTGGAAGGGCAGCTGGCCCATATGGGCTCGCTCCAGGGCGACCTGGACGGCGCCCGAGGCCGCATCGGCGAACTCGAAGGCGAACTGGCTGCAACGGGCGCCCTCCGGGGCGACCTCGACGGTGCGAACGCCCGGATCGGCGAACTCGAAGCGGAGATGGCCGGATCGCCAGCAGCCGAACTCGGCCAGCTTCGAGTCGATCTCGCCGAGCGCGATCGCCGAATCAGCGCACTGGAGACCGCCGCCCGCAGCGCCACGGTCGCTGCGCCCTCGGGTCCAACCGAGGACGATCTGGCGCTGCTGCGGGCCGACGTTGCCTCGCGGGATGTGCGAATCGCCGAGCTCGAAAAGCAGTTGGCCACTCCCCCGCCCGCGCCGAAGGAACCAAAGGCACCTGCAGCGACCAAGGCGACGGCGTGGCAGAAGGGCACGACCAAGGTCGGTACACCCGGCTCTGACCACAAGGATGATCTGAAGGCCATCAACGGCATCGGACCAAAGATGGAAGGCATCCTCAACGACTTCGGTATTCAGTCGTGGGAGCAGCTCGCAGCCTTCACCAAGGCCGACGTCGTCAAGGTCGATGCGGCACTCGAGGACTTCCCGGGTCGTATCGAGCGCGACGAATGGGTGGCCCAGGCCAAGGCAATCCTGAAGAACGGCCACAAGCCGCTCGACAAGCCAGCGCCGAAGCCACGGCCAAAGCCCGCATGGCAGAAGGGAACCACGAAGCTGGGAACCCCGGGCGCCGCGCACAAGGATGACCTGAAGGTCGTCAATGGCATCGGGCCGGTGCTCGAAAAGACGCTCAACGAGTACGGCATTCAGTCGTGGGAGCAGCTGGCCACATTCACCCGCAAGGATGTCAGCACGGTGGACGATGCGTTGTCCTTCCCGGGCCGCATCGACCGGGACGAATGGATGAAGCAGGCCAAGGAGCTCGTCAAGCGCTTCCCCGACCAGAAGAACCGGCCAACTCGGGCCACGTTCCTGAACCGGACCGACGATGAGGATCCGTTCAGCTGAGCCGGCCTGAACACCAATGATTGGGACTGGACGGAGCACGACTCCGTCCGGTCCCCGTTTTGGCGGAGTCGCCGGGTACGTTCGATCCATGCGACCCGCCGGACGGAACCTGCTGATCGGGCTGTTCCTCGCGCTGGCGGGCTGTTCCTCGGCCGTCGCCACGCCGGAAGCTGCCCCGACCACGGCAGCCGCGGTCGACGTTCCCGCTGACACCACTGCGAGCTCCGTGCCCCCGACGCTGCCGCCCGAAGCCGGCGAAGCGTCGACCGAAGTGATCGGTGCGCTACCCGGACGGATCGTCGTCGTGAGTCCCCTGGGCGACCTCGTGGTGTCCAAGGCCGACGGAACCGATCTGAACGTTCTCGATCGGGCTGCGGACTCGATCGTGTCCCAGCCGACGTGGTCGAGCGACGGGAACCGGATGTCCTGGACCGAGTTCTCGGCCCAAGGTGCCGCTGTCCGGGTGCACGATTTTGCCAGCGGCGGGTCCGACACCTACCCCACCCCAACCCCGCGCTTCTACCACTCGTGGAACGCCGACGGCACGGCGGTCGCAACGCTCGGCTCCTCACCGTCGGGACCGATCCAACTGGACGTGATCGACGCGATCTCGGGCGACAGCCAGGAGGTGGCTGTGGGCCAGCCGTTCTACCTGGACTGGGAGGAAACCCGATCGGAAGCGGTCATCGCGGTGAACGCTTCGGCAGTCGGGCGGGTCGACATCGCTGAGGGAACCGGACGAGACGTGCCCATCAGCGCACCACTCGGAGCGTTCCAGAGTCCGTCCGTCCTCGCTGATGGTTCGTTCCTCGTGGCCCTCGCTGCCTCCCCCAACGGCTCGAACCTGGTTCGGGTCGCTCCGGACGACACGGAAACCGTCATCGCCAGCTTCGACGGAGGAATCGTGATGGCGACTTCGCCAGACTCTTCGTCGGTTGCCGTGTTGGTCAGCCCTGATCCAACCGCGCCGCAGCTGGAACAGGCATCGTTCCAGACAACACCCGAGCTGGAGAGCGGCCGCATCTCGATCGTGGATCTGGCCACAGGCGACGTTTCCACCCTGCCGCACCGCGACGTCGTGACGGTCAACTGGAGTCCCGACGGCACGTGGTTGGCAGCTCTCCAGCGAGTGGGCACGGACGCACGATGGATCTACCAGTCTGACCTCGGCATCTCGATGGGTCCCGTCCATCGCCCAAGTGATGCCATGCTCGGCGAGTATCTGCCCTTCGCCGATCAGTACAACCGCAGCCATACGTGGTGGGCGCCGGACAGCAGCGCATTCGTCTTCAGTGGTTCGATCGACGATCGTTCCGGGATCTGGGTCGACGTGATCGATGACGATCTGGGCCCCGCACTGGTCGCAGCCGGCTCGATCGCATTCTGGTCACCACGATGAGTTGGCTTGCGATCGTCGCTGTCCACTGCGCCGCCACCTGGTACCTGGTTGGTCTCATCTGGACCATCCAAGTGGTGCACTACCCGAGCTTCGAGGACATCGACGCCGAGCGCTATCGGGACTTCCAGCAGCTCCACATGCGCCGCATGGGCGCCGTCGTCGGGCCGGCCTGGTTGGTCGAGGGGCTGAGCGTGCTTGCGGTGTTCATCTGGGCGCCTGACACCACCACCCGAATCCTTGCGACGGTCGGGGGTGTGCTCGAGCTCGTGGTGTTGTTGACCACCGTGCGGGCATCGATTCCCGCTCACGAAGCACTCACGACGGGGTTCGCCCCGGACGCACACCGCAGACTGCTCCAGACGAACTGGATACGAACCGCAGCCTGGACCGTTCGTGGCGTCCTGGCGTTGGTGCTGCTCCTGATGGTCTGAGCTGTGCTTACTGCAATGCGGGGTCGGTGCAGCCGTCGAAGCCACCGGTCCCGCTGGAGCCGGCGTCGACGAAGTCGGGATTGAAGCCGCTGCCTGCGTCGCTCGTGTTCGTCCACCGTGCGATGCCCTCGGCGATTGCCCGGCCGTGGGCCCACTGCACGTCGTTGTCGACGAACAGCGCCGCCTCGGTCGGGTTCGACAGATAGCCGACCTCGGTGATGACCGATGGCACTCCGGGCGTGTAGCGGTGGATGCCGTACAAGTCGTCGCCTTCATCGTTGAAGCGGGTCTGCACACCATTGCGGATGGATCCGACCCATTCGGCGTCGAAGTCGTCCATGGCATCCATCATCTCCTCGAAGATGATTCCGCCGAGACGACTCGCTTCGGGGTTGCCAC
Organism: uncultured Acidimicrobiales bacterium; assembly: GCA_964517125.1. Classification (GTDB taxonomy): domain Bacteria; phylum Actinomycetota; class Acidimicrobiia; order Acidimicrobiales; family SHLQ01; genus SHLQ01. The sequence goes on along the minus strand of CAZFBD010000018.1, from coordinate 33,448 downwards.
CGTCGACGAAGATCTCCGAACCCGGCGTGTCCTGACGGCGAGTTGCTCCACCGTTGTGGTGGATGGAGATGAATGCGTCGGCGTCGAGGGCGTTGGCGATCTCGGCACGCGAACGCAGGGGAATCCGGATATCAGTCGTACGGGTGAGCACGACGTCATAGCCGTCTCGTTCCAGGAACCACTTCACGATCTCGGCGATTCGCAGGTTCAGCGCCTTTTCGGTGGCACCGTTGGGGCCGACGGCGCCGGGCTCGGACCCGCCGTGGCCGGGATCGATCACGATGTCGGTCTGCGCAACCCGCGTTCCCTCGTCGAGCGTGACCTCGACACCACACGGGGTCATGGCGCGCCAGCCCGCGCTGCTCCGCCCGATCACCGGGAGCACAACTCCTGTCGACGTGATGAGCACACCGCCATCACCGGTGTCGTTGGCCAGTTCGGCAGCACTCGTGGTTGTGGTCGTGGGCGCCGCCGTGGTTGTGGTTGTGGTGGTCGACGTCGTCGTTGTGGGAGCCGCAGTCGTGGTGGTCGTTGTTGTCGTGGACGTTGACGTCGTCGTGGTCTCGGCTTCGGTGGTCTCCACCGCGGCGCCAACCTCGACATCGATGGTCGTGGTCGTGACGGCGGGGCTGCTCAGCTGTCGGCTACCGCTTTCCGTCTCGGTGTCGAGTTGGGCCACCTGCGCCAGGCGATCGCCGACAGACTGCTCGACCAGCTGGGCGTGAGGCTCCCCGATGGACGGCAATGCCAGCAGGCCAGCGATGACGCCAAGCGTGCATGCGGCTGCCAGAAATATGTAACGCAATGGGGACCTCCACGTCGTTGAAAACGACGCTTCAAGAGAGCTGAATCAGCCCCCACTCCGAAGGAGCATCGTAGTCAGCACCACCACCGAGCGTGCGGACCCCAAGAGTGTCCGAGGCGTTGGGAGGCGAGCCGGCTCAGGCTCCGCTGTTGCCAGTCCCCCGGGTGGAGTCCCAGGCACTGCCGGAGTTGTCCCGGCGATGGGGCTGGGGAGGTGCCGGCCGGCCCTCGAGTTCGGCCTCGATGACGTCGAGCTTCCACCGGGCTTCGGCGATTTCCAGCCGGAGATCCGCCACTTCATGACCGGTCGAAGCAGACTCCGCAGATTCCCGAACGTCGCTGTAGGTGAGCGATGCCGCAGCGAAGCGTTCCTTGAGGTCGGGGTTGTTGGCGATGGTGATCCGTGGCTCGAGATCGATGATGAGGTCACTCATGGCCGTGAGCTGCGCCGAGGTGTCGCCCCGGGCATCGGCGGTCGTGACCGTCCGACGGGTGGTTCGACGGGACGAATACGTCATCCACAGCACGAGGATTCCGACGGCGATCGCCCCGAGAAGAATCAGTCGGCCCACAGTGAACGCTCCCTGGTCGGTGGCTGTCGAAATCGTACCCTCGTCGGGTGGTTCCGAGGCCGCGACGGCGTTTGGGTCGGTGAGCACGTTTGCGACGGCCGCGAACCCGTCGACGACGTCGCCGGAACCGAACGAGTCAAGCGACAGGATGACCTGACTGAAGGTGTAGATGTCGCTCGAGCCGCTTCGTTCATCGCCGGTGACCAACACCACGGTCTGCACCGACGAACCGGCTGACGTGAGTTCGCCAAGGGCCGACTGCGACAGCAGCGCCGCCGCCTGGAGGTTCGGGTCGCTCTCCACGTCGAACGACCGGTCGGTGTACGCAAACCCGATCGCCCCGCCGTACTGCGCAACAAGTGCGTCCATGCGAGCTTCGTCGAGGGTGCCGGTCTCGTCCCACCAGCCGCGGTCCGCAATGGCCTCGGCGATGTCTCGCTGCAGATTCTGGGCTGCCGCCGGCGCTGCGGTCGATAGGACAAGACCAGCGGCGAACAGAAGGCCAACCAGTTTCCGGGTCACGCTTCGTCGACCCCACTGTCGTCGGTGTCCATGGCTGAGGTGGCGGCTTCAGGTGGGCCAACGTCGTCACCGGTGAGTGTCATGAGATCCTCGTTCGTGGGATCGACGACGTCGACCATACGTGTCGCATGCCTTGCGACCGATGCCTCGAACAGGTTGCGGGCGGCTCGTCCGTTTCCGAATCCGTGGCCACGCTGTTGTGCTCCGAACCAGGCGACGACGGCAGCTCGTCCGGAGTCGTCGAGGTGGTATTCCTGGCCCCCGGAGATCAGTTCGAAGATGGCGAGCAGTTCTTCGTCGTCATAGTCGCCGAACGAGATCGTCCGGGGGAACCGGGACGCCATACCGGGGTTGGCCTCGACGAGATCTGCCATTTCATCGGGATAGCCGGCCAGGATGACCACGAGACGATCGCGGCGGTCCTCAACGAGCTTCACGACTGCGTCGATGGCTTCGCGGCCGAAGTCCTTCTCGCCTCCCCGCGTCAGCGAATATGCCTCGTCGATGAGCAGAACACCACCCTCGGCTCGGTCGAACACCTCGGCAACCTTCGTTGCGGTCTGACCCACGAAGCCCGCCACCAGCCCGCCCCGGTCGGTTTCAATGAGGTGACCCTTGTCGACCACCTTGAGCGTGCGGTAGATCTGCGCGAGCAGGCGGGCGACCGTGGTCTTGCCCGTGCCCGGGTTGCCGACGAAAATGAGGTGCCGGCTGGAATCGATGACGGGAAGCCCACGATCCTCCCGCAGCTTTTGCACCCGCAGCAGCGCTGCCACGAGCTTCACCTCTTCTTTGACCTCGTCCAGGCCAATGAGCGCATCGAGCTCTTCCAGCAGATCGTCGAGCTCACGTTGCGGCGGCAGTTCGGGTTCGGGCGCGCTTGCTCCGGCAGGGGTTGCCGGCCCGCCGGTTGTGGCCACGGACGCTCCGGAGTTGACTCCGCCGGACTTCATGGATCGCAGGAGCATCGACCGAAACTTCTCGACGCCGCTCAGCTCGAAACGAGACGTGTAGTCATCGATGGAGATCGTCGTGTGGGCCATCCGCAGCGCGTGCTCGTAGTACACGCTGGAGTACGCGGTTCCGCCGGTCTCGTCGATTGCGACCAGCGAAGCAAACAGTCCCGACGGCTCGCCGATCCAGGCCGCTTTGCCGGTGACGATTCCGGCGGCCCGGACATCGCTCGGCTTGGTGTCCGCAGGCAGCAGGTCCGGGAAGTGCTGTTCGAGCGCAACGATGAACGCTTCCAGTTCTGCGTCCGAATGGCTGTCGTCGCAGTCAATGAACGCCGCCGACAGATTGAAGGCGTCGAGCGCCAGGTCCTTGCGGAGCTGTTCGGGCGAACGTTGCAGCGAAGCGTCGACGATGGGCTCGAGCGTGCTCGACAGTTCTTCGATGAACGTATCGACAGCCTTGGCCAGCGCAAGATCGGGAGTTGCCATCGGTTCATCGTAGGGCAGCACCTGCTGTGAACGTCCGACTCCCTGGGCCTCGCCTGTGCCGGGGATCTGGATCTACGATGCCCAGGTGAGCAACACGACAAACGACCTGATCGATCTCCGCAGCGACACGGTGACCCGCCCGAGCCAGGACATGCGCACGGCCATGGCCGAAGCGGCGGTCGGCGACGATGTCTGGGGCGACGACCCGACCGTCCAGGAGCTCGAGGCGCAGACTGCCGAGCTGCTTGGCAAGGAGGCCGCAATGTTCGTGGCTTCCGGCACGCAGTCGAACCTGTGTGCACTCATGGCCCATTGCCAACGCGGCGACGAGTACATCGTTGGCCAGAACGCACACACCTACAAGTACGAGGCCGGAGGAGCTGCGGTCCTCGGCAGCATCCAGCCACAGCCGATCGAATTCGAGGCCGATGGCACACTCGATCTCGACATCGTCCGCGCCAAGGTCAAGCCCGACGATCCACACTTCGCACGAACCCGCCTTCTGACGCTCGAGAACACCACCGACGGGCGCGTCCTGCCCATGGACTACCTGCATGACGCTCACGCGGTTGCGAGCGAATTCGGCCTCGGCTACCACCTCGATGGTGCCCGCATGTGGAACGCGGCGGTAGCGCTCGATGTCTCCGAAGCAGAGATTGCAGCACCATTCGATTCCGTGTCGGTGTGTCTCTCGAAGGGGCTGGGTGCACCGGTCGGCAGCGTGCTCGTGGGCTCCGGCGAGATCGTCTCGGCCGCCCGTCGGTGGCGAAAGATCCTGGGAGGTGGCATGCGGCAGGCCGGAATCCTTGCTGCGGGCGGGATTCATGCGCTCAACCACAATCGGACCAGGTTGGCCGAGGACCACAAGCTCGCCGCCGAACTTGGTGCTGCGCTCGCTGAGGTCCCGGGCGTCACGGTCACGGCCGTGAACACGAACATGGTGTTTGTCGACATGTCCGATCACCCCGGCGACCCGGCTGCACTCGTGGACGAGGCGGGCATTCTCGCAGCCGTCGGCCATAGCGCCGGACGACTCGTCACCCATCTGGATCTTCCCGACAACACCGTCGAACGGGTGGTTGCCGCACTCACAACCTGATCCTGAGCGGGTGATTCGGCCCACCGCCATGGGCCACAAGAACCGCAAAGGTTGACGTCCGATCTGGCCGAACACCTGGACATGATCTTTTTGGGCCGTCGCGCAGCGTTGCTTGGACTGGTTGCTGCGGGCGCCGTTCTTCTGATTGGGGCGGTGTCGCTCATTGGCTTCACCAATGCCGATGACACGAGCGCCGAGGCAGCGGTGGCAGCCGAACTTCCTCCAGAAAAGCCGCGTCGAGACCTGCCCAAGGTCCTCGACGGAACCACCTTCGACGCTGCCCAGGTGGGCGAGTGGATCGTCGTCGGCGGCGACTTCAAACAGATCGAACTCGACGATGGCACCATCGTCAATCAGGCCGGGGTCTTCGCCTACAACATCAACACCGGCGAGTTCAACGATGCGTTTCGTCCCGCACTCAGCCGGAACTCGGCATCTCCAGTGGTTCTGGCCGTGGAGCCTGCTGGAAACGGCACCGACGTCTTCATCGGCGGCAAGTTCGGTTCGGTCGATGCTCACAACCACCAGCGAATCAGCCGGCTCTCGGTGATCGACGGTGCGGTCGACACCACCTTTGCCGGCGTCGCCGACGCTCCGGTTCGAGATCTCGTTCTTCATGCCAACCAGCTGTACGTGGGCGGCGAATTCGAGACGATCAACGGTGTGGCCCGCGGCCGCCTCGCCGAGCTCGATCCGTCCACGGGAGCGGTCGACGGCTCCTTCCAGTTCGACATCACGGGCTCCACCCGGCTCGAAGGCGAACCGTACGGGCCGAAGCACCTGCACGTCACGACCGACGGCACCCTCGTGGTTGCGCACCGCGCCACGACCGTGGCCGGACAGACCCGCAAGGGCGTCGCATTGATCAACACCAACGACGACACGCTGTACCGGTGGGAGACCCCCTTCTGGGGCGTGAACACCGTGACGACCGTGGACGCAGCCGTCTCCCCCGATGGCACCTACCTCGTCCTGGCCGGCGACGGCGGCGACTTCCCGTTCATGGGACGCGATGCCGCGGTCGCCTTCGACCTCACCCGCAAGTCACGCATCAACCAGGAACCCATCTGGATCGCCCGCAACTTCGACAGCACCTATGCCGTGGGCATCACCGACGACGCCGTGTTCATCGGCGGCCACTTCTGCTGGGTAGAAAGCGAACTTGCGCCCGACCCGTGGCCCGGCGACGGCGAATTCACCAACAACAACAGCTGTCACGGGCTCTTCCCGGCCGGCCGCTTCGCTCCCGAGGTCGTGTACCGCGACCAGATCGCGGCGTTGGACCCGGACACGGGCAAGGCGCTCCTGTGGGATCCGGGAAGCGACGCCCTTGAGGGCGTGCAATCGATCGAGGTCATCGATCGTGGACTTCTCATTGGACACGACGGCGCCCGGTTCGGCCGCGACGGCAAGGACAGCCGCGCCTGGAATGTGGGACGGCACGTGTTCCTCGACGTCCTCGACCCCTACGAGATCGACACCAGCCTGTTCATCGACGTTCCCGTCACCGGACTCTGTGAGGGCCTCGAGCCGACCATCACCGGCACCACTCGCAACGACGTGCTCGTGGGAACCGACGGCCCCGACGTGATTCTGGCCGGACCCGGATCGGACACCATTCGTGCCGGCGGCGGCGATGACGTCATCTGCGGTGGAGACGGCAACGACAAGATCTATGGCGAGAACGGCAACGACATGGTCTTTGGCGGCGAGGGCGGCGATCGGATCTACGGCGGAGCCGGCGACGACCGGCTGAAGGGCGAAGGCGGCCGCGACATCGTCGTTGGCGAACGCGGCGACGACTTCCTCACAGGTGGCCGCGGCAAGGATCGCATCGCCGGCCGTTCCGGAGAGGACACCATCCGCGGGTCCATTGGTGCAGACAAGCTGCAGGGCGGACCCGACGCCGACACGATCATTGGCGGTGGCGGCTCCGACACGTGCGCCGGAAACGACGAAGGTGTGGCCGACGATCCGGGCGACAGCCTGCGAAGCTGCCCGTAGGCAGCAGTCAGCCCAGCACGATCGCTGCGCTGTCCCGTTCGCTGAGCAGCGGGCTTCGATCTCGGGTGAAGCGGACGAGTGCCGATTCGACCTCGGCCAACAGCATGGTTTCAGTCCCGGCTCCCACGGCCAGCACCTCACCCTGCGGATCAACGATGCTGCTGTCGCCAGCATGACGCATGCCGCCACCTGAGCCCACCCGGTTCACACCGATGACGTAGCACTGGTTCTCGATCGCCCGGGCTGCGAGCAACGTACGCCATTGCACTCTGCGCCCCTCGGGTTCGGCTCCGGGAACCAGGAAGACGTCGGTGTCCCCAGCCGCATGCCAGAACGTCTGCGGGAATCGGATGTCGTGGCCCACCAGTGGGGTCACACGAAGGTCGTCGATCGTGAACGTCGCCCGGCGCGCACCGGGTGTGAACAGATCGGCTTCGGGTCCTGCCGGGAGATGCATCTTGTGCGCCCGATGCACAACATCCTCGGGCCCCACCAGCTGCACCTCATTGCGAACAACCCCAGCCTTCGTCCGGACGGCGATCGTGCCGCAGATCCACACGTCGAGCTCCTCAGCCATTCGACGAAGGAACGTCGATGACGGGCCATCGTGATCCTCGACCGAATCGGGGTTCATGCTCGAGCCCGTGGCAAAACGCTCCGGAAGCACGATCAGACGTGCACCCGCTGCCGCGGCGCCGACGACCATGCCCTCCAGGCGGTGGGTCGTCGCCACCGGATCCTCCCAGAAAATGTCGTGCTGTACAGCCGCTACTCGCACGGCTCCCCCCAACGTTGTTCGACCGCCCCACCGATGCGAACCAGAGCACAGCATCGGGGGTCTTTTGAACGTATGGCGTTCGCGCGAATGATGGTGGGACTCCCAGGCAATACCCCACCTTGTGCGAGGGCCGACGCGCGTTCGGCCACTGTCAGGACACACGGCTATGGTCTGGGCATCGGTAACCAGCTCCCTCCCTCGCTCGTCTATGGCCTCGACATCGAGACCGACACCACCGTTGGTGGGCTGGACCCGTCCACGGCAGCCATCATCGCCGTTGCCGTCACTGGTCCCGGCTGGAACCTCGTACTCGACGACCCCGAGCCGCAGCTCCTGCAGCGCCTCAACCACGAACTCCTGCAGCTTCCGGCAGGCGTCCTCGTCACCTGGAATGGCGCCCGATTCGACCTGCCCTTCATCGCCGACCGCGCCGAACGCTGTGGAGTGGAACTGGGCCTGCGGCTGCAGCCCGACCATCGCTTCCGCAGCCACCGCGACCCGCTCCCCGGTCACCTCGGCGGCTACCAGGCCAGCTGGCATCACCACCGCCACCTCGATGCCTACGCCGTCTACCGGTCCGACGTTGGCGCATCCCTGGGGCTCCCGTGCGGACTCAAACCGCTTGCCCGGATGGTCGGACTCACACCGGTCGAAGTCGATCGCGAACGGCTCCACGAGCTGACACCCGAGGCGGTCGCCGCCTACGTGGCGAGCGACGCCGAACTCACCCGGGAACTTGCGCTTCGGCGGTGGCCGACCGCCTCACGCGCAATCGATCAGACGATCGGCGCGTAGTTCGCCACCTGATGGTGGGGTGTATCCAGGTACACCTTCGCCTCGGGAACACCGCCGAACCGTCCCCGGCTCCAGCGCACCTCCACATGGCCTTCGATCGGGCGTTCGGCTCCGGCCAGTTCGGCCCGCCACCGCACGGTCGGCTGACCCATGGCATCGGCCCACACATCGAACGCCCGGATGGCATAGTTGCGCCGAAAGTCTGACGGCGTGCCGACACGGAAACGGAGTGGCGTGCCATCTGACGACGCACCAAGAACGAAGTACGGGGCCGGCTGGAACCGGAGCAACCGCCACAGCATCTCTTCCTGCACGGCCTTGTCGGCCAGGTTGTCCTTCCACCGGTGCGCAGTGGCCACCGAAACCGCGTTCACGAAGTCTCGGTAGGGACTGGTGAGTGGGTCGGGCCATGCGCCGCGGGTGGGTAGTGCGTCCTTCAGCCGTTCGCGGCTTTCCCGATCCAGATCGTCCACCAGCTCCGGCATCGATGGCAGATCCATGGCGTCGACACTGCGCTGGTACAGGTCCTGGTAGGCCTCGGGCGCAACCTCGAGGAACCAATCGGTGCGGTCACCCCGCTTCTCGGCAAGCAGGCGGTCGAACACGTGCGCCGGCGAGGCGTTGTACAAGATGTCGGAGCCGTACTTGCAACTGATCAGGTAGACGTGATCGACCCGAAGATCGGCGGGGATCTGGTCGTAACCGGGCGGCCGGCCGGGCCCCTGCCACTCGACCCGATCGGGGATTCGACCCCGAAGTCCGTCGGCCGACGCCAGGAACCGCTGGCCGTGTTCCCAGGCGGTGGCGAACTCGGTGTCGCTGTCGCCCCGGGCAAGCTCATCGGCCAACAGGTCGTACTCGTCGTCGGAAACGTTGTGGAACCAATCGGGCCGAACCGAGAGGGCCCGGTCCACGTTCGGGAAGCCCATCATGGCGAGGCCCGTGACGATCTCGGTGATCTTCGTGCGAGACGATGCCACGTCAGGCGGGTTCGTCTCGGAAGAGCGGCGAGAACTGCAGCTGCGCCCCAATCAGGTCGTTGGGAAGCTCCATCTCCGAATACACGTGCAGATGGGTGTACACGTCGATGGCAATTCCCGTGGTGTCGATCCACTCCACCACCGCGTCGGCCCACCGTTCGTCGAGCAGCGCCCGACGCATACGTTCGTTGGCCGATCGGTCGAGGGCCACCGGCGGCGTGCGGGCAACAACCTCGAGCGCCAACAGCCGCTGCAAGACATCGATGGTTTCGGCTGCGTACACCGTGGGCGGCTCGTCGCGCACCACGGCATAGGCAACAGCGGTCACGCGCCGGAGGTCGGGTTGAACCGGTTCTCGATGTCGGCTTCGGTCCAGTAGCCGGGAAGCGGCATGATTGCCCCGCCCATGGCGTAGCTACGAAGGCGTCCGACACCGGGAGCAGGCCCCGTGGGGATGTCGAGTCCATCGTGGGGCTCGTCGAAGATCTCGACTGCGTCGAACACACTCCACGGCCCCACCTGACGAATGGCACGATCGCCTTCGCTCGACGGCCGGGGCAGGTGCGAGGTGAGCACCAACAGCCGGTCGTTGGGACGGGCACTCTTGAGCACGTGGGCACGACCCAACATCTTCCACATGGTGTCGGTCCGCATGAGGCCGGGGCGCGATGTCGTGAATGCTCCCGACATGTCGACCCACCAGCTGAACTCCCCCGCCTGATCGGTGATGAGGAAGTTGAACTGGATTCCCAGTCCCTTGACCTTGGCTTTCTCTTCGACGATCTCGAAGCCAGCCTCGGTCAGCACCTCCTTGGCGAGATCCTGGGCCTTCTTGCCCTCTTTGGTGGCGCGTGCCTGGAAGTGTTCAACGCGCTCTTCGATGGTGTCTGGTACGGCGAGTGGCAATGGTTCATCTCCTGCTGATTCGACGGGCCGATGCCGACGGCGGGCCCGTTCTGCGGCGACCCGTTCCCGGGCCAATTCGATGTAGTCGGCGTCGAGGTCGAACCCGATGCCCACTCGTCCGGTACGGACGGCGGCAACCATGGTGGAACCCGAGCCGAGGAAGGGGTCGAGAACAGCGTCGCCCTCGAAGGTGTAGAGATCGATGAGGCGGCGGGGAAGCTCGACCGGGAATGGCGCCGGGTGCCCCACACGCCGCGCACTCTCGGGGTCGATACGCCACACGTCGAGCGTGGCCTCCATGAACTCGTCGGCGCTCACCGAGCTCTTGTTCGGCAAGCCCTGCTCGGCGCGCTTGGCTGGCTTGATGGCCCGGTCGAACCGGCCCTTGCTTGCAATGATGACCCGCTCGGTGATGTCGCGGAGCACCGGGTTGGTGGCAGAACGGTACGAGCCCCACGCCAGGGAACCCGTGGCGCCTTCGGCCTTGTGCCAGATGATCTCGCCACGGAGCAGCAGCCCGAGGTCGTCCTGGAGGATGGTGATGACGTCGGCCGCCAGGCTGCGATACGGCTTGCGGCCGAGGTTGGCGACGTTGATGGCCATGCGGCCACCGGGCTCCAGCACCCGCATGCACTCGGAAAACACATCGCGAAGCATCTGCAGATAGTCGAGGTACGTGGTGGGAATCGCCGGCATGCGGTCGCGGTCGCCCACGACGGCCTGCTCGTACTCCTTGCCCACGAAGTACGGCGGCGACGTGGCAATGAGCGCAATGCTGTTGTCGGGAATGTGGGTCATGTTGCGAGCGTCGCCCTTGATGCACCAGTCGTCGAGACCCAACGTCTGCGGATCGGGAAGGACATTGATGTCCTCGTCCTGCGCAATGACGGGAGGGGTGAAGCGAGCATAGAACTCGCTGGCGTCATGGCTTTCACGGCGCCCAGCGCCAAAGGCCTGGGTTGCGGTAGCGCCACGGCGCTGACCACTCGTGAGTTCTTCGGTTGCGATCGGATCCACTGGGAGGACCTTTCGGAAAAGAGTCTTCTGGTGTCGTACCAGGTCTCCGACCGCTCGGGGACATGATACGAACTCATGCACCGCAACCTACGGATGGGGTGTGACAGGCAACCCTGCGGGTTGCTGCGAGTTCGACTTCGTCGAACAATCGCCGTCGTTCGTCGGCCCCTGGGGGCCTCCTCACTTACGGCCTTTCGGCCCTGGGGGCCGAAACGCCCACCCTCTGGCCACGACTTCCCTCCGCCCTCGCAGGCCTCCAATCACTTGCGGCCTTTCGGCCCTGGGGGCCGAAACGCCCACCCTCTGGCCACGACTTCCCCCCGCCCTTCGCACATCTGGTCATGGCTGGACTCGGCTCGATGGTGCTTGGGTCGAATGAACTACTTCGCTTCTTCTTTGACTTGGGGCAAAACGCGAACCATCCCCCAGGTGGCGGGTTACCTGGGGGACGGCCGCAGTTACCGTATCGACATGTTGGGGGGAAATTCAACTGCTGAGTTATCGAAATATGACGATCAGAAAACAGATCGTTGATTCTTCAGCCTTTTCGCTCCAAACATCACGACTGTTCTCCTTGTCCGAACATCCGGTCCAAACGGCCCAGCGTCACACCCACGTGCTTTGCTGTGATCTCTCGCAGCGTCATGCGCCGCCGTCCACAACCCGGAAATCGGCTCCATGTCTGCATCCACCCATTCGTTCCCTCACACCCACCTGCTTCATGAGCTCGTCGATCACGTCCTGCATCACCACGGCGACACACCGCTGCTCGTCGGCGTCGAACTCCACACCGATCACGTGCGGTTGGCCATGATCCCCCTGCTGGCTGCAGATCCCGTGCTCGACGTTCAGTCGCTGGTCGCCCCCGACACGTGGGAGTTCGCCATCGTGTCTGCGCCGTCGGTTGCCGTGCACGGCTTGGGTCAACGGATCGAGGTCCGCATGGCCCTGGGCGTGGGACGCTCGGGCGACGCATGCGTCCAATTCGAGCCCGACATGGTTGCGACCCCAATCGGCGATCCGAGCGGCCACCTCGTTGCGGCCTGCCATGCACTCTTCGCCGACGGGACCCCCGTCGTTCCATGAGCCATTTGCGCAGCTAACCTGCTTGCCGTGCCGGACGAGTCACCCACCCCTCGCCAACGACCGGTTCCCCGGTCGGCGGAGACCCCCGAGAGCTACGTCGTCGACCGCCGCAAGATCATTCTTGGCCTCGGCTTCGGCACCGCAGCGCTCGCAGGACTCCGTGGTATGGACGCCGGCACGTCAATCGTCGGCACCGCGGCCACACCTGCAGCGAACGAGAGCACCGATACCGCTGCAGCCGCCGACTCGGTTGCCGTCACCTCGGAACCCGAACCGTTCGTCGGCCCCGTGTTCGACGAGGCCAAGCGTCTGGCTCCGGGACAGAGCGCCGATGTCGTCTTCACCAACGGCCGAATCATCGACCCCGACACGGGCTTCGACCGGATCGGCAACGTGGCGCTGGTCGACAACGCGATCGTCGAGATCTCCGACGGGCCCATTCCGGCAGCCCGAACCATCGATGCCACCGGCCTCGTGGTTTCCCCCGGCTTCATCGACATCCTCTCCTACGAACCGAACAGCTACGGCGAATGGTGGAAGGTCGCCGACGGCGTCACCGCGAACATCGGCATGCATGGCCTTCGGTTCGATTCGACCGACTTCCACGCCCGATGGGAAGCCGAAGGTGTGCCCATTCACTTCGGCGGTGCGGTGCACAACTCCTACGTCCGCAACGGCCTGGGGTTCCTCCCCGACGACCCTGCGACCGGCAGCGAACTCACCGACATCAGCAGTGCCATCGATGCCCAGATTCGGGGCGGCTACATCGGCATTCACGCGCAACCCGAATACGCGCCGGGGGTGAGCCCCACCGAGCTGCTCGACATGGGAACCCGGGCAGCCGCCCTCGGGGTGCCGTTGTGTGTGCATGCCCGGTTCTCCGACAACATCGCTCCCGGGCTCCAGGCCGACGCCACCGGCGAACTCGTTTCGGTCGCCCGCGAGACCGGCTGCCACGTGCACGTGGAACACATCAACTCCACCGGAGGCACCGGCCGTATGGCCGAAGCCCTGGACGAGATTCAGGCGGCCATCGACGAAGGTCTGCGCATGACCTCGTGTATGTATCCGTACGAATTCTGGGCGACCACGCTGCGGTCCGCACGGTTCCGCGATTGGCAGGAGAAGTACGGCATCACCTACGAGGATCTGCAGGTCGCAGGCACCAACGAGACCCTGACCGAGGCCACCTTCCAGGAGGCCTACGACGCGAACCTGTTGACCGCAGCGTTCGCAATCCCGGCTGGCGACATCGACCTGGGATTCCAGCGGAGCTTCATGATGCTCGGGTCCGACGCCATCCTGGAACCATCGCACAACAACCACCCGCGCTCCACCGGGTGTTACGCCAGAACGCTTGGCTTCTATGTGCGCGAGCAACAGATCGTGTCACTCATCGATGCGCTCGCGATGATGACCATTCGCCCCGCCAACCTGCTCGGCATCGGCGCTCCCGCAATGCGCAGAAAGGGCCGCATGCAGATTGGCGCCGACGCCGACATCACCATCTTCAACCCGAACACGATCGCCGACCGGTCCACGATTGCTGACCCGGCCCAGGAATCGGTGGGTGTCGAATATGTCTTCGTGAATGGCACCGAAGTACGCAACCCCACCGGGTCGGTCCGCACCGCGTTCCCTGGCACCGCGATTCGTTCCGAGACGGCCTGAGCCATGGCCAGCCCAGCGCGGACACACCGCGAACCCAACCAGGAACGGGCAGTCTGGATTCTCATCAGCGGGTTGATCGGGCTGTGTGTGCTCGCGCTCATTGGTCCCGTTCTGGCGTCGTCCGACGATGCCTCGACCGAGGTCGAGTCTGCGGCCACCGACGCCGAGCTTGCCGCCGAGGCCGAGGCCGCCGCTGCTGCGGTGTCGGCACCGGAGCAGTTCACCATCTCGGCGTCAGGCGACATTCTCATTCACGGCCGCGTGGGCGAAGCAGCTGCCACTGACGATGGATGGGACTTTCGCCCACTGTTCGCCAACGTGAAGCCGCTCATCGAGGCTGCCGACTTCGCCATCTGCCACCTCGAGGTGCCGATCTCGTCGACCAATGATGACCTTGCGTTCGGCGGCAGCGCCGACGGTGGCGTCTTCCGCTCCCCGACGCAACTGGCCGATGCCGTCGCTGACGCCGGGTTCGACTCGTGCTCCGTGGCGTCGAATCACGCCTGGGACTCGGGTGAGGCCAGCGTCATCTCCACCGTCGCGGAGCTCAAACGGGTTGGGCTTCCGCACACCGGCATCGCCACGACCACCGCCGAGGCCAACCAGTTGTGGCGCTTCGACGTGCTCGGCACGATCGTGGGCCACTTGTCGTACACCTACGGGCTCAACGGTCGGGCCGACGGCGAGGTCCCACAGGACCGGGTCGCCCAGATCGACGAGGCCCAGATTCTTGCCGACGCTGCCCGCCATACCGAGGCCGGTGTGGAGTTCGTCGTGGTCAGCATGCACTGGGGCGACGAGTTCACGACCGAGCTCAACCCGCTGCAGGCTGACCTTGGCCCCCGCCTGCTCGCCTCCCCCGACATCGATCTGATCATCGGGCATCACGCCCACGTTCCGCAGCAAATCGTTGAGATCGACGGGGAGTACATCGCCTACGGGCTGGGCAACCTCCTGTCGAACCAGTCTTCGAGTGCGCCGGAGTGTCCCACGGCCTGCCCGCTCGAGAGCCAGGACGGGGCCCTCGTCGATTTCGTCGTCGGGCGGCGCGACGACGGTTCGTTGGGCGTCGTGCGGGTCGACGCGCATCCCACGTGGGTCGATGTTGGTGGCACCTGGCAGATCATCGACACCGGAACGGCTCCGGTGACGGGCGCCGTGGTCGACCCGACCCTGCTCCAGGGTTCGGCCGAACGAACCCTGGCCACGCTCAACGTGCCTGCAGCAGGCTGAGTCCCGCTCACCACATGGCCGCGGCCCGATTTTCGGGGGCTAGCCTGCGGAATATCTGGTTGCAAGGGGCGTTCTACACAAATCCGCCCCGCGCTTTGGCAAATCAAAGCTCCGGTGGCATCCTAGGAAGTTACCGCCCCACGCCAGTGTTGTGGAAACGCCCCCGCAGAAATGCAGAAGGTTGTACGAATGTTTGATGTTGGTGACCGCGTTGTCTATCCGCACCATGGCGCAGCCATTGTGCGGAAGCGGGAGATGCGCAAGGCGTTCGGCGAGAAGACCGAATACCTCGTTCTCGAAATGGCACACGGTGAAATGACGCTGTCCGTTCCCGTCGACAAGGTCGAAGAAGTCGGCATGCGCTGGCCCATCAGCACCGAAGACGTCGAGGACCTCTTCGAGGTGCTCGAAAAGCGTGGCATCCGCGAACCACCAAACTGGAGCCGACGCTTCAAGAACCACCAGGAAAAGCTCAAGTCTGGCGACGTGTATCAGGTCGCCGAGGTTGTGCGAAACCTGGCGCTTCGCGAGGCCGACAAGGGTCTGTCCGCCGGCGAGAAGTCGCTGTTCACGAAAGCCCGCAACGTCCTCGTTTCCGAACTCAGCTTTGCGCTCGAGATCTCCGAGGAAGAGGCCACCTCACGCGTCGAAGGTGCCCTCACCTGAGGCTTCGGTGGGCCCGGCGTACTGCCCGGATCCCGTCACGTGGCCAATGAGGGCCGCCGCCAACCAGACCGTGCCGAACACCAGGCACGGCCACCAAAATGCCGGGTTCCAGCGCGCTCCAAGCTCAAGGGCAAAGCCGCGGCCAACCGCCGGGGCCATGAGCGCAGTGACCGCCACCTGAACCCTGGGGTTGTAGGCGACGCGTCCAAGCTCACCGGCGACGAAGTGCACGGTTGCCGGGATCGGGAGCGTCCACAACACCATCGTGTCCCAGGTTTCCGGCCAGAGGCGTAGGCCGGCCAGGTTTGCTGCCATCACCACCAGCGCGATCGGGTAGAACCACGAACAGCGACGGCAGATGTGGCGATCGCCGACCACGATGCAGCGCTTGTATCGGTGCGGCTGGTGGTGCGAATGCCACAGCTGACTGGTCTGGCGTTCCTCCAGTGCTTCAGCGCGCCGTCGTTGCAGCACGGCATCGAAGGCATCATCGACGTCGCTCGCTGTTGGAGGCTGCAGGCTCACCGTCTCCGCATCGGACGACGGCGGGCCAAGATGAGCGTGTCAGCTGGTGAGGTCGGCGCAGTACTGCTTGACCGAGCGCAGGCCGGCGTCGAGGTCGATCTCGCCGTCGGAGAACAGCAACGGCTGGTCGGGCGCAATGGACAGCACCGCGCTCGCCTCGTCGGCGGGCCCGATGTGCAGCACCCGCCGGCGGTTCCACGAGTTTGGAATGGTGGTGGAGATCTGGCCGCCACGTTCGACGATCTCGGTCAGTGCCAGAACGATCGTCTCCTTGTCCTCGACGGCGTCATCGGTGGTGTCGACGCTGCGAATGGCCACGGCCAGCAGATCGGACCGGAAGCCCTCGGGATCGTCGAGCCGGTCGTTGTCGAGTGCCATGGACACCAAGACGTCGTCGGAGGTCCGAACCGTTTCGCCGACGATCTGGATGAATCGGGCGACCGCTTCTGGCTCGACACCGGCCCGGACACAGTCGGCGATGGAGTCTGCGGGCACGACGTCGCGCCATCCGTCGGCCTCCGCAGCAGTGACACCTCGGCCCACGAGCGACGCGATCTGAGCGGAGTCCCATGCTACGGCGAACTCGTTGGTGACGTCGGCGGTTGCGCCTGACGTGTACAGGCGGGCGACGTCGAGTTCGGTGAAGCGATCGGGGTAGGCGTTGGCCGCCGAGGCTGGAACGCCCTCTTCAGCGAGGAGGCCGGGATCGAAGAACCGTTCGTTGTAGTCGGTGTCGGAGAACGAGTGGCCCTTGTCGCGGAAGGCGATGAGGGCGGCGGCGTTCAGCGATGAGCTGAGCCCGCCGACGTCGGCCGCCGGGATACCGGCTTCGATCAGTGAGACGACTCCAGACACCGGAAAATGCTCCGGATAGTGGGCGGCATCGGCCTCGTCGATCCGAACGCGCCGCAGAATTGCGCTCTCGGAGCTGGAGAAACGCCGGGTTGTCTCGGGGGGATCCGCCTCAAATTCCGTCACAGAAGTGAAACATAGTCGACGCGGGTGGACCGCGGGTAGAGGCCAACAGCCCAGCTGGCTGGGAACCGGTACCGCCGCGCCTGTTCTCGGTTGCATCGCGGTAGCCTCAGTGGACCGGGAAGTGGCCTAGTTCGGCTAAGGCGCCTGCTTTGGGAGCAGGAGATCGGGAGTTCGAATCTCCCCTTCCCGACCACTACGCATGAATTGTTCGGGTCGAGCCAGGGCTCCCCGATGATTCACCGTCTCAGCGGGCAACCACGCTGGCACATTCGGCAATGGGCGTCGGCAGCGGATGCTCGGTACCCCAGTAGACCTGCACGACCCAGAGCGCTCCTCCGCTGTCGGTGAAGGCGCCGAGCCCCACCTCGGAAGCGGCTGTCTCCAGGATGTTGCACTTGTGTCCCGGGCTGGTCATGAAACCGGACCCGCCGGGCGAGTAGAAGAGCCGGGACATGACGTCGGCTGCGGTCTCGTTTGCGCCGATCGTGGAGTACCCAACGTTTTCGAACGCCGCGGTCCACGACACCGAGTTCGGGATGTTCTGGAAGGGTCGGTCCGATCCGGTGAACGGTGGAGAATGGTGGCCGGCGGCGGTCAGTGGGAGGGGAATCGTCGACATTTCAATCGCCCACGCCCGAGCGTACGAATCAAGCTCAGGATGCCGAGCGACCGCAGCAAGGCCGTGGCCCGCACGCTCAGCGTTGATGATTCGCAGCGACTCGTCTTCGTAAGCCGCGTCGCCGCTGGATGGTCCGGCGATGACCGGCAGTTCGCACGCCGTGATCACATCGTTGGGGGAATCGCACGTATCGGTCTGCGCTCCGCCGAGAAGCTGATCGCTCCCGTCGGCGCCGTCCAGGATGTCGTCGCCGCGACCTCCGGAGATCACATCGTCGCCGAACCCACCCGAGATCTTGTCGTCGCCACGCCCGCCGGAGATCACATCGGCGCCGGTCTGTCCGGAGATCTTGTCGTCGCCGCCCTCGCCCCAGATCTGGTCGGCGCCCTGATCGGCCTTGATCCGGTCGTCGCCGTCGCCGCCGAAGACCATGTCGTGGCCACGACCAGCGAAGATGCGGTCACGGGCACCGCCGCCACAGATGATGTCGTTGCCGCCGAGGCCGTAGATCCGGTCGCGTCCGTCGAGTCCGGCAATGACGTCGACACCTTCGGTTCCGTACAGCGTGTCGTTGCCGTCGGTGCCAACCACGGTGGCTTCCAGGCCATTGCAGGTGATCACGGCAGCGCTCGCTGGCGAGGCGATGGCCAGGATGCTGGCGACCAGGGCAACCACCACAACCAGCCGGCGTCGGGTGCTTCTCTTACTGCCGGATGTCAGGGTCACGATCGTCTCCAGGCGAGTCTTCTTGCCGCCGCAAACCCCAACGGACGATCCGGGCGCAAAATTGATGGGCCGTTGGACCGATTCCCGGTCCGTTTTCCTCAACTGCCACAACGACGGGCCGAATGGCCCTCGATGACTTTTCTGCCTGGCCTCAACCTGCATCGGGCACTCCGGATGCAGACCACCAAGCTCGTCGAGGAAATCGATGGCCCGATGATTCCCAAGGGGGATGTCGTGGATCGGCTACTCGATCTACGCAACCTTGGTCGGGGCCGCGACCTGGGCCTCGAGCTCACGATCGATGAGATGCTCGCGGATCTTCCCGCTGGTGTTGGTGTGAGCTCCGAATGGTGGATGGACTGCCTTGCGCACCTCGCCGACCACGCAGCCTTCCTGGCTGCCGGCTACCCGGCTGTGACCCGGGCGCCGATGCTCGTCGCCGTCTGAGCGTTCACCTCGCCGTTGTTGCGGCGACCAACTAGAACTGGTGTCCCGGCTGCGCCGCAGCCCCCATGTCGGAGAGGCACCACACACCATGGACAAGACTCGTGCGAAGGAGTTCATGGACACCATGCTCGGCTTCATGAACGGTGGAGCCATGGCGCTCATGTGCAGCATCGGGCATCGGACCGGCTTGTTCGATTCCCTTGCAGGCAGCGGCGCCGTCACGAGTGTCGAACTCGCCGAAACGACCGGACTCGACGAGCGCTACGTACGCGAATGGCTGTGGGCCATGGCCGCCGGTGGCGTTTTGGACTACGAGGAAGTCGACGAAACGTTCGTTCTCCCACCCGAGCACCAGATGCTCGTGACCCGTGCCGGCGGCTCGCTGAACATTGCGTCGGCGCTGCAGAACATCGCGCTGCTTGGCTCGGTCGAGGACGACGTCGTGGACTCGTTCCACACCGGAGCGGGCGTTCCGTACTCCAAGTACCCAGCGTTTCAGGCGATCATGGCCGAAGCCAGCGGGGCCCGATTCGATGCGGCGCTGTTGAGCGAGATGATTCCGAACCTGCCAGGCGCGGTCGAGGCACTCACGGAAGGCGCGTCATTGGCCGACCTGGGGTGTGGCCAGGGTCATGCGTTGCTGATCCTCGCCGCGGAGTTTCCAAACAGCACGTTTCGCGGTTTCGATTTCAGCGCCGAATCCGTGGCAGTCGCCAACACCCGCGCCGAACAACGTGGACTCACGAACGTGTCCTTCCACGAGGCCGACGCTGCAGCCTTCACCACCGACGAACCGTTCGACTACATCACCACCTTCGATGCGATCCACGACCAGGCGCAGCCCCGCACGGTGTTGCAGAACGTGCACGACGCACTTCGGCCCGGCGGCTGGTACCTGTGTGTGGAGCCCAAGGCCGAGAGTGCGCTGGCCGACAACCTTGCCGACCCCATGGCCGCATTCGTCTACACGATCTCCACCATGCATTGCATGAGCGTGAGCATCGCCGGAGGCGGCGAGGGGCTGGGCACGGCGTGGGGCAACGAGAAGATCACCGAACACCTCACGACAGCTGGTTTCACCGCCATCGAGACTCGGGGCGTGCCGACCGACCGGACGAACACGCACTACATCTCCACCCGTTCCTGACGGCCCCCGAGGACAATTTCGCGATCGTCTGACGTGGGAGTTTTGCGCGGATCTCGCTACGCTTCGAGAGTCCTTCGGGGATGGTGTAATTGGTAACACAGCTGTTTCTGGTACAGCCATTGGGGGTTCAAGTCCTCCTCCCCGAGCTAACCGGATTTCGATCCGGAAACATAGCGGACTCCGGTCCGTGCACTTCCTGCCCCGTTCGTCTAGCGGCCTAGGACGCCTGCCTCTCACGCAGGTAACACGGGTTCAAATCCCGTACGGGGTGCAACGCCAGAAGCCCGAGCCAACCGGCTCGGGCTTCTGCGTTTTCACCAGGCATCCGTCGATCAGCCGCCGATGGGTGACGCCACCTCCACCAGCACGCCATTGGGATCTCGCACGTAGGCCACGGTCTGCCCCCAGGGCTTCTCCGCTGGATCCACATAGCTGCGTGCTCCAGCAGCGAGCGCTGCCTCCACGACCCCTTGCACGTCGGAGGTGACGAAGCAGATGGAAATCGCCGGCGGCGCCACCTCGGTGGACATCGGGGTGAACCCACCAGCATGGGCAAGGTTGGCGTTGGCAAGTTCGTTGACCACGAACGAGAGCGTTGTCGTGCCGGTGTTCAGCTCGCCATAGTCGCCTTCCGGAGTGAGCATGCGCTGCTCGAGCCCAAACGCACGTTGGTAGAACTCCATGGTGGCGGGGACGTCCTCCACGTACAGCAGTGTGTATCCCAGAGTCACGGTCATGTTTTGTCCTTCCTAGGTCCGCTCGACGAAGTGTCAAGGCCGATCATCACATCATGGTGTTGCCAGTGACCGTAGGGAGGCGAACCGACAACAGCATGTCGGAGTTTGACGGTATTTGTTGACGTCATTGCAACTCGATGGTCAGCTGGTGGCATGAACCGACTCGAGCGCCTTCACGCACTGTCCGAGACGATTCGACGCGCCTCCCCCACTCCGGTCAGCGCGTCACGGCTTGCAGAGCGGTTCGAAGTCAGCGTTCGGACGATCGAACGAGATCTTGCTGCACTGCGGTCGGCTGGGGTTCCCCTCTATGCCGAGGCGGGCCGGAGAGGCGGTCAGGTCCGGCTCGATGGCCCCGGCCAGAGTGTCATGTCGTTGAGTGCGTCCGAGGTGTCGTCATTGCTCATTGCGCTTGCGGCGGCTGGTCCGGGTATGCCGTTCGCCGATGCGGGCGAGACGGCGGCGAATCGACTCCTCGAATCCCTCGGCCCTCGGACCAGACACTCGGTCGACGAGCTTTCGGGCAACGATTCGGGTCCACGAGCGGCCCCAGCCGTCCCTTCGTGTTCGGCGCACAGTGGAGGAGGCCGTTCGTCGACAGGTGGTGGTGAACATCGACTACACCCGACCGGGGCACAGCACGACCACCCGCAGCGTGGACCCCGTTGGGTTTCACCAGGGCGCTGAGAGCTGGCATCTCATCGGCTGGTGCCACCTGCGCGCTGCCGGCCGCCTGTTCCGCCTTGACCGAATTGGCGGCGCTCGTCTGACCCGCACCCCGGCAACGGGTCACGACCTGGACGAGACGCTCGGCTGGGTGCCATCGGCTGTCAAGGCCCCCTGACGCCGACCGGTTGGGCCTCGAGCGCTACTCGCCGTCCTCGGCATGCATGCTCACGACGACCCCAACAGACGGCGCCACGCCACCCGAACGAACGTCGTCCCAGGCCGCGGCTGCAGCATCGGGACCGCTGTCGTTTCGTACCGTGAGCCAGTCGGCGCTGCCGTGAACAAATGTTTGAAGCGCTTCGGTCGTGCGCTCTGCGTACGCGGCCCGGCCCCACTCCTCCACTCGGCGGGCAACCTCTGAGGGTGCAAAGAACATCTGTGGCTTCGGACCGGCGGTGACCGCAGCCGGGGTCGCGTCGTGGTGGCTCATACCAACGGCCATCGAGTACCGCATTGCGTCACCAAGGTGTCCGTGCAGCGCTGCCACCACCCCGCTGTTTCCCGACATGTCGATGGCCACGGAGGGAGCGGTGGCGATCGACGCGATGTCCTCGTAGACCAGGGTCTCGTCGTAGAACCCCAGGGACGAAACGAAGTCGGCGTTCGTCGGCGAAGTCAGGCCCACCACCGAAACGTCTCCGCGCTGTGCGGCACACTGGGCGAACCCAATGGCGGTCTTGGATGACGCCGACAACACCAGCACCTGCTCGGCGCCGTGGTGCTCGGCGTCGGCGAAGAACTCCTCGGCCAGAAAGCCGGTCAGAAACAACCCGCGCAGAAGCGCATGTCGGTCTTCGGCATCGGATCCTTCCTGGTACCACGGATCCTTGTCGGTCCGCTGGTACGACCGGTAGACGGCAGCGTGACCGGCACGGTGCTCGCCATCGTCGCGGAAGCCGTCGGCGGTGACCGCTGCATCGAACGTGATGTACTGGGCCATGGGAAACCAGCCGTAGTACCGGCCACCGACCGCCACGTCGGGGCTTGCCGACTCGACGACGTCGGCCCAACCCATCGCCGGCACCCGTCCCCACCCGGCCTCGGCAGGGAAGAAGTCCCAGTAGCCAAGCATGTCGCCGGCAACCGCATACGTGATGTTGTTCGCCGTGAGCGCGAAGCGGTCGACCCGGAGCCGAACCTGGCCCGGCCCGCAGTCAGCGAGCGGCTGCTCGACGAGTCGGGTCTGGGAATGGTCGGAACGGTTGATCTCGAGAATGGTGTTCTGCATTGAGCCAGCCTTCGTGCGGGGACCGCGCCAGCCTATGTCGGGCCAACGTGCTCGTTCTCAGCGGACGGCACTGACCCGCCGGAACGAGATGACGCGGCCCGCCATGACGGCGATGGTCTCCTGCACCCGTCGCTCCACCGACATCTCGTCGCCCGCTGCCACGATCGCCGCGTTCAGCCCGACCTCCGTGGCGATCTCCTTTGACCGCAGCGAATGATAGGCGTCGGTCACGATGATCACCTCTCCAGACGTCTCCCGAAGCTGATTCGCGGCCGCAAGCAGCGACTCGTAGGTGTCGCCACCGTCGACCACCACAACGATCTGGTCCTCGGCCACACCTTCGTTCCTCAGATATCGGTACCCGGCGAAGCCCTCGGTGAAGACGTCACCCGGCTGGTTGGCTCCTGTGGTGACAATCGTTGGAGCGGCACCCGCGGACCACAGGTCGAGCGCCCGCCGTAGCCGCTGCTCCAGGACCGGAGAAGGTTCACCGTTGTACTGCGCAGCACCCAGCACCACGATTGCGTCACCGGTCGCCGACATCTCGAGCGCAGCGTTGCCGGCACGGGTGACCTGCACGAAGACGATCACGAAGAAGCCGATCGCCAGCACGCCCGTCACGGCCAGAGCCGAGCGGACAAAGGAATTCACCCGAGGCAAACGCACTCCTGATGCTCCCACCTTCGACGGGCCGGGGCCAGCCGAGTCTCGCTTGCTGCTCAGTCGGGCGGAAGCAGGGCCCGGGCTGTCCGCAGCCGGGTCATCACGACCTCGCGGTCAAGCATGGCCACGGCATCCCACATGGGGATTCCAGCGTTCGTTCCGGTGATCGCCACCCGGGCGGGAACCTGGGAGCGGGCGCCGAGCTCGTCGCCCACTGCGCTCACGGCACCGTTGAGACCCTCGGCGGTCCATTCGACATCGGCGAACTTCTCGATGATGCCATCGAGGATCTCGGGAACCTGCTTGCCCTTGATCATCGCCTTCTTCCATGCACGCTCGTCGTACTCGACCGAGTCGAGGAAGAGCCAGTCGATGAAGTTGGGGATCTCACGCAACACATTGACGCGCTGCTGCACGTCGGGGGCGATGTATGCGAACACCTCGGGGCGGTACTGCTCGCGTTCCCACGGAACCGGCGTGTCGATGCCGTAGACGAAAGGTTCCGCCATGGCGATGAAGTCGTCGACGGGAAGCGCTCGGATGTACTCGCCATTGATGTGGTCGAGCTTGACCGTGTCGAAGAACGCCGGCCCCTTGTTCACGTTCTCGATCTTGAACAGGTCGACGATCTCGGAGATCGGACGAATCTCCTTTTCGTCAGGGGGACCCCAGCCCAGGAGCGCCAGGTGGTTCACCATGGCTTCGGGCAGATACCCCTGAGAGAAGAAGTCCATGAGCGAAACGTCGTCTCGTCGTTTGGAGAGCTTCTTGCGCTGTTCGTTCACCAACAACGGGAGGTGTGCGTAGGTGGGCTTGTCCTCGAGGTCCAGCGCGTCCCACAGCAGCATGACCTTGGGGGTGGTGTTGAGCAGGTCCTCGCCACGGATGACGTGGGTGATGCTCATGTCGGCGTCGTCGACGGCGTTGGCCACAAGGAAGGTGGGTGATCCATCGCTACGTCGGATCACGAAGTCTTCGAGCTCGCTGCACTGAAACCGAACCTCGCCACGGATGAGGTCGTCGATGACGACTTCGCCCTCGTCCGGCGTGCGGAAACGCACCACACAGTCGGGGCCGTCTTCGATTCCCTTGTCCCGTGACCAACCGTGGTAGCCGGCAGGAAGTCCGGCTTCGGCTGCAAGCGCATCGGCTTCCTCACGGGTCAGGTTGCAGTAGTAGGCGTGGCCATCGGTAACGAGCTGTTCCACGGCGTCGACGTGGAACTGTTTGCGCTGCGACTGGTAGTACGGGCCTTCGGCCCAAGTGATGCCCAGCGTGGTCAGCGGCTTCACGATCGCGTCGATGAACTCGGGCTTCCGGAGCGCCGCATCGGTGTCCTCGATGCGAAGAATCATCTCTCCACCGGTGGACTGCGCATACAGCCAGTTGAACAAGGCAGATCGCGCAGATCCGACGTGCAGGAAACCGGTGGGGGCGGGGGCGAAACGAACTCTGGTGCTCACCGTGAGAAGGCTAGTTACACCGAGAGCTGATCGCGCCAATCGGCGCGATAGCGGGTGGCGACCTCGTCCGGGGTCTGCTTCAGGATGTCTTCACCAACAAGGTCGGCGATTGCCCGGCACTCGAAGTAGTGGAACGAGTAGTGAACCTCGGCGAAGAGCTCACGCCGGAAGTTCACGAGCCCGGGGTTCGGATCGGCGTCGAGGTACCCGAAGAGTGTGTAGGCAATGCGCAGGTCGTGAACCACGGGCGCCCGACCGTAGATGGACGCACGCTTGGTTGCCACGGCAACGCAGCCGGCATCGATGTCGGCACGATGCTCGCCGTCCTGCAGGTGGAGCTTGTTGGCGAAGACCTTGGTGAGCGTGACGGCGTATCCCTGGTCCGGGCCCTGGGCACCAAGAGCCGAGAACGACGAGTTGTCCACACCGACCGACTCACCGGGCCGAGACGCTGACCAACCGCCCTCGCGCTGAGGCGGAGACACGTAGTGCTTTGCTGCGGTCGGCGAGGTCGGGACGAATTCGGGCGCTGCCATACGGTCAGCGTACCTGCGGCGCACTTCGAAGTCTGACTTCGCGCCCGCAGGAAGAAACTGCCCGGGGTGATCATAAGCCCGCCGCACATGATCACCCCGGGACTCAGGGTCGTCGCCAGAGAGATGGCGCCGGATGCATACCCGCCGACATGCATTGGTCGTCGAACGTCCGCCCGTCCAACACCCGGAATCCAGGCCCCGCCGGACCTGGAATGCTGAGCGACCGTGGGTCGGTGGGTCGGTTCCAATCACTCAACATGGTACTTAGGATACCAAGTCCCAAACTGAAGGTGGTGGATTACGCGCGCATTGCGCGAGAACCATTGGCCGCCTCCCCCGGAGCGTCACGCGGCGCATGCTGATTGGTCAATTTCGTCAGGAGATGTGCAATACTCACAGCGGGTTGACATGGCAGGCAAAGGCAGTGAAGTTGCGCGCAATCGGCGTCGGCTGACGCAGGACGAGACTCGCGCGCTCCTGATTGACTACGGCGCAACCCTGCTCCGCACCGGCGGCCTCACCTTTGGCATGGAGCTCGTTTCGCTGGAGGACGCTGTCCGGGAAACCGGCGTCTCCCGCACATCGGCCTACCGGTTGTGGTCTGCCGATGAGCAACGGTCGCCCCAGGAGGCATTCAAGCGCGACGTCCTGCTGTTCAGCTTGCAACGCCCGTCCGACACCGACGTCGCGCAGTTGTCGCGCCTTCGTGACCAACTCATCGAGTCCGTCCTGGCGCTGGACTGGAGCAAATTCACCGACTCCATGAGCGCCGCATCCGCGGTCGCCGGGCTGATCATGGAGTACATCACCGAGAACCGGTCGCTCACCATCTACCGCACGCTCCAGGCAGTTGTGGCGTCACAACCCGAAACCACGCAGGACGAGGAACTCGTCCGCGTTCTCGACACCACCGACGCCCAATGGCGCGACGCCCTCATCGAGGCGGTTCTGCGGCCCATGCTCGCGGCGTTCCATTTGGAGCCCCGGTTCGACGTGCCGGTCGACGTGGCGCTCGAGCAGGTCTCAGTAGCCGTGTCGGCGTTCATCACCGGACTCACGTTGAAGACCACACTTCCGTCATCCAACAGCATTCTCGAGAAGCCGCTCGAAGACGCAAGCGACCTGAGGCTCGGCAATGCCGGTCTCGCTGCGCTGCTCCTCACGTTCTTCAAGCCCAGGGAGTAGCCCGCCGGCAGAAATCAGCTGGGCGGATGCAGCAACCCGTAGACCACAGAGTCCGCAAGCGCCTGCCAGCTGGCCTCGATGATGTTCTCGCTCACGCCCATGGTTGACCAGGTCTGCTGACCATTGGTCGACTCGAGCAGAACACGGGTGACCGCACCGGTCCCGCGGCCAGTGTCCAGAACGCGAACCTTGTAGTCGGTCAGCGAGATGTGTGCGAGGTCATCGGCGTAGTGGCGACGAAGCGCATATCGAAGCGCAGCGTCGAGCGCATTCACGGGGCCGTTGCCCTCGCCGGTGGCGACGATGCGCTCCTCCCCCACCCACACCTTCACGGTGGCTTCGGTTTCGACCTGCACGGCAACATCGGTCCACGCTCGACCGCCGGCACCCTTTCGATGGTCCAGGTTCACCCGGAACGACTCGAGTTCGAACCAGTCCTGGGTCCACCCGGTAGCCGCCCGCATGAGCAGCTCAAGCGACGCATCGGCCGCTTCGAAGTGGTACCCCTCGTATTCGAGCGTCTTCAGCGTGTCGGTGATGTCGCCGAGCACCTTGCCATCGACATCGATGCCAAGCGATTCGGCCTTCAGCGCGAGCGTCGACCTGCCCGCCATGTCAGAAACAAGGAACCGGGTGCCGTTGCCGACCGTTTCCGGAGCGATGTGCTCATAGGCGTCGGGCCGACGGGCGATCGCCGAGGTGTGGAGGCCGGCCTTGTGGGCGAACGCTGTCGCTCCGACATACGGCTGCTGGGGATCTGCCGCAAAGTTCACGAGGTCGGCAATGTTGTGTGCGACCGACGTGAGGTTCTTCAGATTTTCCTCGCCGATGGTCTCGATTCCCATCTTCAACGAGAGGTTCGCCATCACGGGAACAAGGTCGCAGTTTCCGACACGTTCGCCGTAGCCGTTGATCGTGCCCTGCACATGCGAGGCCCCACCGCGGACACCCGCCACGGCATTGGCCACACCACAGCCGGTGTCGTTGTGGAGATGCACACCAATGGCCGTGGTTCCCTCGGACCCGCCGAGGTGATCGTGTACTTCGCTCACCATGCGCTCGACGTCGGCAGGAAGCGAGCCGCCATTGGTGTCGCAGAGGACAAGGCAATCGACGCCGCTCACGGCGGCGGCTTCAAGGACCGCAAGGCTGAATTCGGGGTTTCGGCGGTAGCCGTCGAAGAAGTGTTCGGCGTCGAAGAAGACCTCGCGGCCCTCGCCCTTCAGGAAGCTGATCGAGTCGGCGACCATGGCGATGCCCTCTTCGAGGGTTGTCTGGAGCGCCTCGGTGACGTGATAGTCCCAGGTCTTCCCCACGAGACAGACGGTGCCAGTACCCGCAGACAGCAGGTTCGCGAGCGTGGGATCGGTGTCGGACTTGCCCTTCGCACGCCGCGTCGAGCCGAAGGCCACCATCTTCGATTGCTGAAGGTCGAGCTCCGTCGCCGCCCGCTCGAAGAACTCGATGTCCTTCGGATTCGCTCCCGGCCAACCACCCTCGATGTACGCAACACCCAGACGGTCCAGCTGGCGGGCGATCTTCAGCTTGTCCTCGACGGTCAGCGAGATGCCCTCGAGCTGGCTTCCGTCGCGCAGCGTGGTGTCGTAGATGTCGACACGGTCCGGCTGCCGAGAGGTCCGTTCGATTCCCGTCAGATCGTCTTGCACGCTCATAGTTGTGCGATCACCTTGTCGGCCATTTCGCGGGTGGTTCCCGACTCGCTGGATACCGCCTCGACGGCAGCCTTGATTCGGGCGGCGGCGTCGGTTTCCCCGAGATGGTTCAGCATCATGGCGCCCGAAAGGATTGCGGCGAGGGGGTTCGCGATTCCCTGCCCAGCAATGTCCGGAGCGGAGCCGTGGACGGGCTCGAACATGGACACACCCTCGGGGTTCAGGTTTGCGGTCGGGGCCAGACCAATGCCGCCGGAGACTGCGCCGCCAAGATCGGTGAGGATGTCGCCAAAGAGGTTGTCGGTCACGATCACGTCGTAACGCTGCGGGTCCTGCACGAAGTAGATGCACGCGGCATCGACGTGGTTGTACGCGGTTTCGACCTGGGGATACTCGGCCGCTACCTCGTTGAAGGTGCGCTCCCAGAGGTCACCCGAGAAGGTGAGCACGTTGGTCTTGTGCACGAGCGTGAGGTGGTTCCGGCGGGTGGTGGCCAGCTCGAATGCGTAGCGAATGGCGCGCTCCACGCCGAGGCGGGTGTTGACCGATCCCTGCGTGGCGATCTCGTGCGGGGTTCCCTTGCGAAGGAGGCCACCTTCACCGGCGTAGGTGCCCTCCGTGTTTTCGCGGATGACCACGAAATCGTGCGACCCATCGGGAGCGACGAACGGACGGAAGTTGATGTAGAGATCCAGAACGAAACGCATACGGAGCAGAAGGCCGCGTTCGATCACGCCCGGAGGAACATCGGGACTACCGACCGCACCCAGGTACAGGGCATCGAGGTCACGCCATTCATCGAGGATCTCATCGGTGAGGACGACGCCGTCCTTCACGTAGCGAGCTCCGCCCAGGTCATAGTCGACCGTGTCGAGGGCCACGCCGGCCGCCTCGATGACACGCAGGCCCTCGGCGATGACTTCTGGTCCAATACCGTCGCCGCCGATGATGCCGACCTTGTGAGCCATGGTTGTCGTCCTTGCTGAGATTCGCCGACCGTTTGGCCAGCTTGGGGTTTCACGAACCCGCTGAGTCTACGGCGCACAGCCCGTGGGGAGAAACTGCGCACTCGCTTCGATCAGGGACCCAACACCGCCGTGGAGAAGGCAGCAGCATCGGGCAATCCTCACGACTCAGTTCGTGGCCAGAAGATCCTGGTGGCGTTCGTTGTCCCGGATGTGCTGGGCGGCAAACGGGCACAGGGGAACCACGGTTCGATCCGTGGTTCGGAGGAGGTCAAGCGTTCCGTCCATCAGACGGCCGGCATACCCCTGCCCACGATGCTCGGGGCTGGTGCCGACGTGCGGAATCACAACGGCACCGTCGCGCTCACTGAAATCGGCGACGCTCACGATGTCGCCGTCTCGCAGCAACTGGAACTGCCCGGCATCGGCGTTCTCGACGACTTCGAGACTCGGCTCCACTGACTGGCCGGCGAGCTCCGCCATCTTTGCGTCGAGCGCTTCGTTCGACGGCTCGGTCAGGTGCGAGTCGTCTGGAAACACGATCACGGGGATGCGCTTCAACCCGTTGTTGCGTTCCAGGACGATGTCCGCCGCTTCGGGAACCTCCTCGAGATTGACGTAGCTGTACGCCACATCGTTCGCTGCGAACCAGGCCTTCGCCCGAAGGCAATCGCCACACCAATCTGCGCCATACATCGTGATCGTCATGCACGCTCCAACCCCAACCCGACGCCCACCCTTCCGCAATTCTCCAACAACCAGCCACCACCACATTCCGTGGCACCAGCACCACAGGTGGGGCCTGGCCCCTGTTGTGGCGCGCTGACCGCTGAGCGCGCGATCAGCGTCCTGAGTCGTGTCGTTGCCGTTGGTCTGCGGCGACAACACCACAAGTGGGGCCTGGCCCCTGTTGTGGCGCGCTGACCGCTGAGCGCGCGATCAGTGTCTTAGGGCGTGTCGTTGCCGTTGGTCTAGCGTTTCGCTCATGGGCTTCTTCACTGTTGAGACACTCGACTTCTGGCGCGGGCTGGCGCGCAACAACTCCAAGGCGTGGTTCGATGCGCACCGCAAGGACTATGAGAAACACCTGAAGGAGCCCTATACGGCCCTCGCGGTCGCCCTCGTCGAGGGGCTGCAGGCCGAGCAACCCGAATACACGATGGATCCCAAGAAGGCCATCTACCGCATCAACCGGGACACCCGGTTCTCCAACGACAAGTCGCCCTACAAGACCGAACTCGGCATCACGATCGGCCGTGCGCAGAAGCACGATCCGGATTGGCCGGCCTACACGACACGTCTCGGCGTCAACGGGCTCGCCGTGGCCGGCGGCATGTACATGCCGTCAACGCAGATGCGCGACGACCTGCGTCGGCACATTGCCGAGGAGGGCGCCGGTCTTCGTGCCGCCATCGACACACCGGCGTTCCAGGATCTGTTCGGTGAACTTGGCGGCGAGACCCACAAGCGGCCGCTGAAGGACCTGAAGGACGCGGCTGAACGCGAGCCGTTGGTCATGAACAAGCAGTGGACGTTCTGGGCCAATCACGAGGATCCGGAGATCCTTCTCGACGACAATCTCGACGAGATCATCCTGGATCACTGGGATGCCGCCCGACCCATCGCCGAGTGGTTCAAGACCGCCCTGGGCGAACTCGGCTACGAGTAGCTGAACCGGCCTCCCGCAAACAGATCAGGCGTCGACGAGTTCTTTGCCTTCGGTTGCTGTGGGGTGGGCCGGCCCTTCCACATTGATGCGGGGGAGGATCTTGTCGAGCCAACCCGGGAGCCACCAGTTCTTTTCGCCCAGCAGTTCCATGGTGGCGGGCACGAGCAACATGCGCACGAACGTGGCGTCCAGGAACACCGCGAGCGCCAGCCCGGTACCAAACAGCTTGATGATGCGAAGGTCTTCGAACAAGAAGCTGCCGAACACGACGACCATGATCGCGGCAGCTGCGGAGATGACACGGGCGGTTGAGGCCAGCCCGTCGGCCACGGAGTTCACGGCGTCGCCGGTGCGGTCGAACTCTTCCTTCACTCGGCTGAGCAGGAAGACCTCGTAGTCCATGGACAGACCGAAGACGATGGCGAACAACATGACCGGTAGGAACGGTTCGATTGGCGCCGGTTCGATGCCGGTGAAGCTGCCGAACCAGCCCCATTGGAAGATGGCGACGACCACGCCGTAGGCCGAGGCGATCGAAAGCATGTTCATGATCACGGCCTTCAGCGGCACGAGCAGCGAGCGGAACACCATGGCCAACAACAGGAAGGACAGCGAGAGAACCGCGGCAAAGAACACGAGGGTGCGGCTGGCCATGTACGACGAGAAGTCGATCGACGCGGGTACGCCGCCCGTGATGTTCACGTCGAGGCCGGTCCCCTGGATTGCCGCAGGCACGACGTCGGAGCGGAGGAACTTCACGAGTTCCTCGGTCTCCTCTGCCTGTGGAGAGGTCTCGGCGACGAGTTGCATGATGAAGGCTTCGCTCTGCTCGGGCGCCTCGGGGTTGTTGGGGAAGGGCGGGCTGACGAACGCCACGCCGTCGGTCTCGGCGATGGCGGCCTGCAGCGGTTCGAGACCCGCAGCGTCGGCCGGCGAGTCGGCGGTGATGGCGACGAGCATCGGCCCGTTGGAACCCGGTCCAAACCCTACGGCGACGAGGTCGTAGGCCCGGCGGGTCGTGGTCTCCTCGGGGAAGTTGCCCTCGTCGGAGAACCCGAAGCGGATACCGAGCACCGGGGCGGCGAGTGCGAGAAGGATCGCCGAGCCGACGAGCAGCGCCGCCCACGGTCGGGCCTGGAGCGCCCGACTCCAGCGGTACCAGAACGTCTCGCGAATCGGCTTCTCGCGCCGCTCGGGCACGAAGGCCTTGAGGGCAGGGATGAAGTAGCCGACGACGAGCACCACCAAGGCGGCCAGGGCCGGGAAGACAGCGATCTGCGCCTGGCCGAAGCCGACGAACAGCAGCGCCAGCGCGACGAGGCCCGCTGCGGCGAGGCCACGCCAGCGGGTCATTTCGATTCGGTCGCCGGCGAAGCCGAGCAGTGCGGGAAGCAACGAGATCGAGGCGAGCATCGTCATCAGCACGGCGACTGAGGCGCCGATGCCCATGCCGGTCATGAATGGCAGGCCGATGAGGAGCATGCCGAGCAACGAGACGACGACGGTGAGGCCGGCGAAGAGCACGGCACGGCCGGCCGTGTCCATGGCGATGAACATGGCGGCAGGCCGGTCGCCACCGTTCTGGCGGGCTTCCTCGCGATACCGGGTGACGATGAAGAGGGCGTAGTCGATGCCCACGCCGAGGCCGATCATGATGGCGATCGTCGGGGCGAAGTCGGGCATGTTGATCACGTTGCTGAGCAGCGTGAGCAGGCCGATGCCCACCCCCACGCCAGCGAGTGCCACGCCAATCGGCATACCCATGGCGAGCACCGAGCCGAACGACACGATGAGGATCACGATGGCGAATGCCAGGCCGATGAGCTCGGTCTCGGGAGGCTCGAAGCCGCCGAGCGCCGCGCCACCGATCTCGACCGTGAGGCCGTCGACCTCCGGTCGCTCCTCGAACAATTCGGCGCCGACCTCGCCAGCCTCAGTGCCGTTCACGCTCGGGTCGATGTTGACCGTTGCGTACGCGACGTCACCGTCGGGATTGATCTGCTGAGCGCCGAACGGCGAATAGGGAGAGACGACCGAGTAGTCGCCGGCGTCGCCCTTCGCCTCGATCTCGGCGAAGAACTCCTCCATGACCCGCTGCACCCCGGGGTCGGCAATGCCCTGCTCGGCCTGGAACACGACGGAACCGAAGTTGACGCCGCCGGCCTGGCCGGGAAAATACTCTTCGAGCACGGTGAAGCCGCGGGCTGTCTCCGAGTCGGGGGTCTCGAACGCGTCGTTGAACGCCGGGCCGACCGCGCCCGAGACTCCCATGACCACGACGATTCCGACGATCCAGCCCGCCAGGGCCTTCCAAGGGTTGGTGAAACACCACGTACCGATCCGCGCAAGCATGCGCTCAATGGTACGGAGCGCCCGCGGTTTCACTTACGCCATAAGGCAATATTCTGTATCACGATTCCGCTGGGGCTCGACGAGGCACGTCAGTCAGTCAGACCATCGCTGTCGTTCGCTTCGCTCACTTACCAAGTTCGACTTCGTCGAACTCGTCGAGTGGCACGTCAGTCAGCCAGACCATCGCTGTCGTTCGCTTCGCTCACTTACCAAGTTCGACTTCGTCGAACT
>CAZFBD010000017.1:60316-65060 GCA_964517125.1 uncultured Acidimicrobiales bacterium | reverse complement strand
CTAAGGTCGATGCCATGCCTCACAACGATCCGCACGCCGTGGCCACACCCGAAGATCTGCGAGCTCTCTACGGCGAAGCCAGCGAACGCGTGAAGGCCAAGAAGGCCCAGAACATCACGTCGGAGACCCAACGTGCGCTCGAGATGGCACCGTTCTTCGTTCTGGCCACAACCGACGAATCGGGTCATTGCGACGCCAGCCCACGTGGCGGCCCACCTGGCCTGATCCAGGTGCTCGACGAGACGACGATTGCGTTCCCCGACCTCACTGGCAACCGGCTCATCGACTCGCTGCAGAACATCATGGACACGGGGCGGGTCGGTCTGCTTGTGGTCACCCCCGGCAACGACGAGACGATCCGCGTCGATGGTCGGGCCCACCTCACCCTCGATCCCGAAGTGACACAACGTTGGGACGGACTGATCAACAGGGTCCGGCTCGGTGTCGTCGTCTCGGTCGACAACGTGTTCGTGCACTGTGCGATGGCCTTCAAGCGAAGCTCCATGTGGGACCCGGAGAGCTGGAAGCACCATGCGGACACGCCCGACATGGCGGTGCTGTTCAACGAGATGACGGGATCCAATGACGACCCGCAAGCCATGCGACGTGCACTCGATGCCGACTACGCCGAGGTGCTTGCGTCCGAACAACCCGGCGGATGACGCCACCCGCCGCTTCCGTCGACGAACCGACGAGGCTGAGCCTCGCCGACTTCGCCACGATGGCGATCACCTTCTTCTCATTGGGCGTGACTCTCCAGGTGCTGCTCATCGAAACCGGGGCGTCCAGCACTCGGGCATTCGTGGCCTCGGCGGTCATCTTCTCCGCAACCTCGCAGTTTGCGTACCTGGCCGTCCGAGACGCTGGCGGCAGCGATGTGGCGGCGATCATTGCCGGCCTGGTCGTGGCCACTCGGTTCGGAATTCTGGCTGTGAGCCTGAGCCGGCGACTTCCACAGGGTGTCGCTCGAAGAGCCGTGGCTGCGGTCAACGCGTTCGACCCGAACGTCGCCATCGCCGTGCAGCAGCCAACTCCGCAGACGGTCGAGCGCGAGTTCTGGAGAACCACGGCCGGCATGATGATTGGTTGGTTCCTGGGTATTGCGGTCGGGACCTGGCTGGGCGATGTCCTCGGAGACACGCAGCGGCTCGGCCTTGATGCAGTCTTTCCGGCAGCGCTTCTGGCAATCATCGGCAATCTGTTGCGCACGCCGGATGGTCGCATCGCTGGCTTCGCCGGTGGAGCGCTGTGTCTGGGCCTGCTGCCGTTCGTGCCTGCCGGACTGCCGATCATCCTGAGCGTGCTCGGTGTGGGTGTGGCACTCGCTCTGGTTCGGGAGCCGACGCCATGACCACCGTGGCCATCGTGGCACTCACCATTGGCGTCTGGGGTCAGCGGCTGGCCGGCGCGTTCGTGATTGGGCCGCTCCTGGATCGACGGCCGGTGCTGGCCCGCGCTGCGGGCCTGATTCCGGCAGCCGTGGTGATGGCGGTCATCGTGCAGCTGACCGTGGGGAGCGGTGGCTCGATCGTGGTCGATGCCCGGCTCGCCGGAATGGCAGCCGCTGCGGTCCTGGTGTGGCGCCGCGCCCCATTCCTGGTCGTTGTTGTGGTGGCGGCCGCAGTCACCGCTCTGCTGCGAGCGTTCTGACCGAGCTACGGCCGGCGGGTCGGGGCCAAGGGGAAGGTGAGCCGCACCTGTTCGAGCCAGGCATCGACCGCGTCGGCTTTGTCCGTCGCCGTCTTGCCGAGGCGTACCAGGACGAGATCGCGAGCGGGGTCAACGATGATTCGCTGGGTCTCGTAGCCGGCGGCGTAGAAGACGTTGTTGTCGGGACCCCAGATCCACCAGTGGGCGCCATACCCAACTCCGTCGTCATCGGTGGCTTGCAGCGTTCGGGCGTAGTCGACCCAGCCCTCGGGCAGAAGACGTTCGCCATCCCACATGCCGTCCCGCAGGTACAGCAGTCCGAACTTCGCGAAGTCCCGCGCTGACGTGTGGAGAAACGACGAGCCAATCCAGGTTCCCCGATCGTCGAACGTGAGGCGCGCCGGCATGCCGATCGGGTTGAGAAGACGACGCTGCATCCATGCGTCGAAGTCCTCGCTGTCGCCAACGATGTCGCCGACGATTCGAGTCAGCAGATTCGTGGTTCCGCTGGAGTAGTTGAAGACGGTGTTGGGTGGGGCGAGCGCAGGAAGCTCGGCCACGTACCCGGCCATGTCTGCGGCGCCGGCGCCAAAGAGCATCTCCAAGCAGTGGCTCGACTCGCCCTCGATGTAGGCCTCGATGAACTCGGTTCCGGGGACCATCCGCAGGAGGTGGTCGACGGTGATGACGTTTCGCGGATCGGCGCCGTCGGTCCACTGTGCGATGGGTGCGGGATCGTTGATGTCGAGCGCGCCATCGGCGACCACGAGTCCCACGAGTGCCTGCGTGATGCTCTTGGCCATGGACCAGGAGATCAGGGGCTCGTCGACACTTGCCGTCGGGCCATACCGCTCGGCGACCAGGTGCCCGGATTGCACGGCGACAACAGCAAGGGACTGGCCAAGTGGGCCCGACTCGTCAGTGTTTGGCTCATCGACGAACGCTGCGTCGAGAAGCTCGGCCAGTTCGGGAGGCGCCTCGGCCTCGGGCCAGGCGATCGTTGGCCACGCCACATCCGGTGGCTGCGTGGGCAAGGCGACGGTGGGCGGAACTGACTGCAGAACGGGCATGGAACTCCTCCGGATGACGTCGACGCTACCAATCCTCTGCACACGCCGGAACGTGGGAATCGATGGCACCGATCAACGCTGAACGTGACCGGTTCGAGGAGATGTCCCACATCGTCAGACGCCTGCTGCCTACCTTCGCTGGTGGCAGGAAGGACGGTGGAATGAGCGATACGTGGGTCGCGTCGGGCTGGTGGCTGGCCAGCGACGGCAAGTGGTATCCGCCCGCGCCGGAAGGCTCGCCCAGCGCACCGTCTGCAACCTCCGCCCCGGTGGACGTGGAGCCGGCACCCGCGGCCGCCGATGCCGGACCGGTCATTGATCTCCGCAACGACGGACTCGTGCTCGACCTTCGGGAAACGCAACCGAAGGTGCTCGTACCTCCACCGATCCCGGTGGTGGCCGAGGAGGCGCCAACGATCGCGCCCGATCCACCGACTCCCGTCGTGACCTCTCCAGGGGGTCGCTGGGGTGGCCACCGTGTGGTGGCGAGCCCGGTTCGTTCACAGGTGACCCAGTAGCCGGGACACTCAGCGGCGGAAGCGACCCCGGCTCTTGTCCTTCTTTGCGTACGAGGCCACGAACCAGTCGGAGCCGTCCTTCGGAGTCAGACGTTCCTCCTTGGTGGTCTCGCCGATCACGTCAGCAACGCGAAGTGCATCGGCCCGCGGCTCGGGCACCGGTTGTGGATCGGTCGGAGGCGCTGGCTCCGGATCTGCCGGCGCCTGTGGCTCGGCGGCGATCGCTCCGGCTGAACCCGCACCAGACTCCAACTGCGAGATTCGTGTGTGCGCCTGGTCGAGTTGACTGCGCAGACTCTGAAGCTCCTGGGAGTTCTGTTCCAATGCGGCCGCCATGGCAGCCACGGATTCGAACAGGTTCGATTCCTGGCCAGCCGTTCGCTGCTGCAGCTGTGCGAGGTTCTCGATGCTCGCCGATGACTCTTCGAGGCGAGTCTCGACC
Source organism: uncultured Acidimicrobiales bacterium (assembly GCA_964517125.1). Classification (GTDB taxonomy): domain Bacteria; phylum Actinomycetota; class Acidimicrobiia; order Acidimicrobiales; family SHLQ01; genus SHLQ01. Next base: position 61,380 of record CAZFBD010000017.1, on the reverse strand, counting down.
ACGGCGAGACGCTGGGCGTCGAGCGGGTTGGCCGGCGCCAGCCCGAGATCGCCTGACGGCTTTGCAGCAAGCGAGACGATGGTGGTCTCGAGGTGTTCGAGGCGGGCATCGGTCGTGCCGTGGTGGGCTTCGGCTGTGGTGATGCGGTCGGCGAGAACCGATTGCTCGGCTCCCTGATCGTCCTTGGTTGAGGTGAGAGAGGTCTCGACATCCTCGAGGCGCACGGCCTGGCCCTCGAGCTCAACCTGAATGGCCTTGACCAGATCGGTTTGCAACACCCGGAGGTTCTCCGAGAAGTGCTGCGACTCGATTGCCATGCTCGTTGCGCCCGAGACCTGCTCGTCGAGGCCGGCGAACCGTTCTTCCATGGCGGCGAGTGCTTCGGTGGTGGAGTCGTCTGACGCCTTCGCTGTCAGAAGCTCGCGCGCCTCGGCCACCTGAGCCGCAAGCTCTTCTTCGACTGTGGAGACCTGTGCTGCAAGCGACTGCTCGCTGCGGTCGATCATCTCCGTGAGCGACGTTGCCGATTCTTCTTGCTGGGCCGCAAGCAGTTCGCGGGCTTCTTTGATTCGTTCTGCGAGCCGATCTTCCGACGCTCCCAAACGGGTGTCGAGTTCGGTGTTGAGTTCGTCGAACCGGGCGTTGTTGGAGTCCAGCTGCTCCCGAAGACCGGCGGTCTCCTGGAGCTGGGTTTCGGCTCGTTCCATCCGCTCGGCGAGGTCGGTGAGCTCGGCGAGTGTGGACTCGGCCGCTTCGACCCGACCAAGGAGGCCTTCGGTCGACTCGTTCGCCCGCTGTTCGACCTCGTCGATGCGTGAATGCGAGTTGTCGACGCGGGCGTTCATGTCGTCGATGCGCGCACCGAGTTCCGTGGTGATCTGCTCGGTCGCCGACGAATCGGGCATCGAGCCGGTCAGGTTGCGAAGCTCGTCGCCAAAGACCGTGTGGAGTTCGTCGATTCGGCCGTGGAGTCCGTCGGTGACTTCGGTGCTGACGCCGGGTTCGGGCAGTTCGTCGAGTTTCTGGTGGAGTTCGTCGATTCGGCCGTGGAGTCCGTCGGTGAC
>CAZFBD010000017.1:0-60216 GCA_964517125.1 uncultured Acidimicrobiales bacterium | reverse complement strand
GTTCGTCGAGTTTCTGGTGGAGTTCGTCGATTCGGCCGTGGAGTCCGTCGGTGACTTCGGTGCTGACGCCGGGTTCGGGCAGTTCGTCGAGTTTCTGGTGGAGTTCGTCGATTCGGCCGTGGAGTCCGTCGGTGACCTCGGAGCCGACTCCCGGCCCGGGCAGCGCTCCCAGCGCCGTGTTGATGCGTTCCTCAGCCTGCTGGACCTGCAGATCGAGTTGTGTTCTCGCCTCGGCGACGTCGGCTGCAAGGTTGGTCTCGACATCGGCGACCTGCCCCTCGAGCAGGCTGCGGACCTCACCCACCTGCTCGGCAAGCTTGGATTCTGCATCGCCCACCTGCTTGCGCAGGCTGTCTTCGTTGGTCGCAAGTCGTTCCGACAGTTCGTCGAGCCGGCGGAACGCCTGCTCCAGGTACGACATCAGCTGGTTGACTTCTTCGCTGTCGCGGTTTCGCGACGCCTCGGCCGCGCTCAGGCGGCTGTCCATGGCAAGCAGTGCTTCAGACGACGGACCATCGTTCGACGACGCTGGTGCCAGCGACTGTGCGTCGACGCGGGAGGTGAGGCCGGCCATGAGCTCACGGAGGCTGTTGACCTCGTGCTCGAGCGCTTCGGTCCGGGCGGGAGCCTGGCCACCGTCGCCGGTATGACCGGTCGCAATACGGGTTTCGAGTTCCAACATCCGGGCGTTGATTGCCTGGAGTTGGGAGCTCAGCTCGAGAACCCGGCCGTCGGTACTGGCCCGCTGGGTGTCGAGTGTGATTGAACGGGCCACGGTGCGGGCACTCGTGATGTCGGAGGACATCTCGGGCCAGAGCGAGGCGGCTTCATCCGTGATCGTTTCGTTGGAGTCCATGATTCACCGGTCGTCGGAAGTATCTACGAGGATCTTTCGGCCATGGACGGGCCGACATTAGGTCGTCTGCCCCATGGCAGAGCCTTGGGGGGACGTCGAGCGTGCGGGTCAGCCGCGGCGCTCACAGGTTGGACGAATCACGTCGGTTCCGTTGCCACCCGTGCAGGTGTCGGTTCCGCGGCCGCCTGCGAGCGAATCGTTCCCGTCATCGCCATACGCACGATCGTTGCCGCCGCCGCCCTCGATGGTGTCGTTTCCGCCCTTGCCGGTGAGTGCATCGCGGCCTGGTCCGCCGATGAGCACGTCGTCTCCGCCACCGCCCACGATGCGGTCGCGTTGTGTTCCGCCGTCCAGGTGGTCGGCGCCATTGCGGCCCAGCAGCAGATCGCGGCCATCGCCACCAAAGATGCGGTCGCGGCCATCGCCGCCGACGATTCGATCGTTGCCGTCGCCACCACAGATGATGTCATTGCCACCAAGGCCAGAAATGGTGTCGTCGCCGCCCAGACCGGAAATGACGTCGACGCCGTCGGTGCCGGTGAGACGGTCTGGACCGTTGGTGCCAACGAGTGTTGGCGCTCGCCCGTCGCAGCCGTTGTCCGGGTCGAGGTCGGCCAGGTTGAGGTTCTGGAAGAATGGATCCTGCGCCATCTCGCGTGCAGCCTGCAGTGCGGAACCGCTCGTGTCGAGCCACCAATCGCACGTGGTGCCCTGGGCGGTGTCCTCGTGGTTGTCGTGGAAGTAGATGATTGCGGCGAAGCGGTCCTTGAACTCACCCTGTTTCATGAGCGTGCGCGCATCGCGGAGCCATTGGGCCTTTGCGCCGGCTCCGCCCTCGGCCGATCCGAACTCGGGCAGGACGAGTTCCTTGTCCGGATGTTGGCGGGACCAGTCGAGGAACGGCTGGATGATGTCCTCAAGCGACGTCCAGGTCTCGTTCGGGTTGCCCCGGCATTCGTTCCAATTGTACGGATCGGCTCCGAGAAAGTCGACCCACTCGTCTCCGGGGTACCAGAGGTTGGCCCGGCGTCGGTCGTTGGGGTTGACCCGGGCAACGTCGAAGCTCCATGAGGTCATGGTCCAGATCCATTTGACGTCGGCCCCCTGTGCGTCGAAGACGCGGTGCAGTGCCCGCCATGCGGCGATGAAGTCGTCGTCGGTCCCGAGGTCGGTGTTGAACGATGCCTCGGGCTCGTGGCTGAACACGATCCAGACTTCGCCATCGACTCGTTTCGCAGACTGTGCCAGATCGATCATCTGGTTGTGAATGGTGGAACCGGGCTGCGCGTTTGCGATCTGACTCCATTTGAGGCGGCTGCCGTCGGCTCGCTTGGTGTTGACTCCGGCGATGACGATGCGGTCGCCGGAGGCTGCCCACGAGTTGAAGGAGCTGTCGATTGGCGAATCGAAACGCTGGAACGACCGCACGATCGGGAGCTTGGTTCCAAGGTCGGCTTCCAGAGCCTCCACTGCGGCCTGCGCGTTTTCGCCGCCTCGAGGTTGGGCGTAAGCGCCGAAGAGGACACCCGATTGCAGCGCTTCGGCCGGTTGTGGGTTGCTGCCAAGCACCGACGCGATGAGCGCGAGCGCGAGCAGGACGGGGAGCAGATGGCGGGTGCGGGGGAGTGGCATGACGACCCCGAGGGTAGAACGTCGTCATCGAATCGTCACATAGGGGCGCCGACCAATTCTGAAGAAATCTCCGAACATTGCTGCGCCACGACACGGCCCCGATTCACACGCTGCGTGAACGAACCGGTACATCGTGAACATCGAGTGTGAACATGCACGACCGGGTACCCGAAGACCGCGCTGCGTGATTTCCACCAAAGAATCATGCGTTTCTGTGAATTTGCGGGAGATTCGGCGACTCACAATCCTTGTCGGGATGGTTCCGCAACTGGCCTTTGTCGACTGGGTCGCCCTCGTCATTGCCTCCGTGCTGTTCGCCGCTGTTGGCGCTGCGCTGGTGGTGGCCTGGATCGCGTCCCGTCACAAGAAGCGCATGGAGCGCGCTGCGCTCGTGGCCTCCGGGGATCGGACCGGTCGGACGATGGTCAAGCGTGCAACATCGGAGCGGGCACGCATCACCGAGATGCGTCCCGACGAGACCGAGACGGCAACCATCAAGGGGTCAGGAAGCATGGCGGCGAAACCGCCGGTGCCCGAAACGCGGCCCGCGACCATTCTTGATGCACCCGCGTCGGCGAAGGCGTCGGTGCTCGCCAACGGCGTTGCCGGCAACGGGTTTGCGCTGCGCCAGCCCGGGTTCTTCGAGGATCCCATCGGGCGGCACGACCAGCGGTACTGGGACGGCTCGCGCTGGACCGAACACGTCAAGGAAGAAGGACAGCGGTTCATCGACCCGCTGTAGACGCGCTCAGGCGGCGTCGAGATGGACCGGTAGATCCGATGCCTCGATGAAGGGGTCGTGCACGTGCATCAGGCGTGACGACTGCGCGACCGCGTTCTCGAGTGCGTCAGCCACGAGCTCCTGCAACTCGAGGCCGAGGCTCTTGAAGGCCGCACCGAAGCGGACGCGCCCACCCTCGATTGCGACGACATTTCGCACCTCGATGATCCCGGCGTGGTCGTCGATGATCACGCGGAACCGCTTGCGTTCCCGAATTCGGTCATCAGCCATTGCAACCATCGCGGCGCCACCCTGTGACAGGTCGACGAGCACAGCGTCGGTCCGATCCGACTGGCGAAACAGTCCATTTGGGAGCTCGACCATCATCGGGATGGCGAACGAGTACCGCGTGGTTTCGCGGACGGGTTCTGCAGTGGTGTATTCGGTCGTGTCCCGTGCCATCTGGCCCAATCGGCGTGCGTGGCGCCGTGTTGAGGGCTGATCAGGCGGGAGTCGGCCCGCCGGGCACATCGATTGCCGACGCTCGTTGGCTGTCGGTTGGGTGCGCCACGCCGAGCACGAAGTCCCGGTCGTAGTTGGTGAAGAACCGGTCGGCCTGTTTCGCGAACTCGCGGATCATCATGAAGTTCGCTGAGCCGCCAACTGCTGCTCCCACGCCGAACGGCAGCAGCTTGCCCACCGTGGCGGCGCCGCGACGGGTTCCCCACTTCTTGAGAACCTGTGAGACGAGGGTGGTGTTGATCCGGCGGAGGGCATCGATGGTGGCCATCTGCCCGCCCCCGCCGACGAGTGCTTCGTTCGCGATGTCGAGCGCCCGTCCGTCGGTGACCCGCAGGCCCATGTCCCGGGCGAGGGTCGCGAACTCTTCCGCGGCGTCGTCGCCGAAGGCCAGGACTGCGAGGACCCAGGCTCGGCGTTCCTCGGCCGATGCATCGGTGTGCCCGTGTGCGGCTCCGATCGCCATGACGAGGTCGGTCGTCTTCAGGGCGACCACGCCCAACTCCGCAACCAGGGTGCTCACGGCCACGCTCGTGCCGACACCAGGGGCTGCCGCCGTGGCACCCGCTGCCGCACCGAGCGCGGTCAGACGTTTCCGGATGGGGCTGGCGAGCGCCTTCGATTTCGCCTTCGGGTCCAGACCCGGAGCATTGGCCGCAGTTTCGAGCGCTCGGTCCCAGCGAGTGTCGACCGCGCGGTTCACCCCTTCGATCAGGGCTTTGCCCGCAGCGTCAAGCAGCGGGGTTGGCACGCGCTCGACGGCCTTTTTCTCGATGTACTTTTTTCCGAAGCCCACAGGCGTCAACTCACCAGTCTTGAAGGCACCAGGTTTCGCGTGCCACGTTCGACGCTACGAACGTTTCCTCGTTGAGACTATTCCGGTGACGGGCTCTAGGCTCGGGTCATGGCAGACCAGGCCACCTTCGCAGATGCGGCAATGCCGCTCATGGACCAGCTCTACTCGGCCGGGTTGCGGATGACCCGTAACCCCGCCGACGCCGAGGACCTCGTACAGGAGACCTACCTGAAGGCGTACCGCGCGTACGACCGCTTCGAGGAAGGCACGAATCTGAAGGCGTGGATGTACCGCATCCTCACCAACAGCTACATCAATCGGTACCGCGCAAAGCAGCGACGCCCCGACGAATCCGACATCGGCGACGTCGAGGACATGTACCTGTACCGCCGACTCGGTGGAGAACACTCCGAACTCGGCAGCAGCGCCGAGGATGCCTTCCTCACCTCGGTCACCGACACCCAGGTGAAGGCGGCAATCGAGGCGATCCCCGAGAACTTCCGCATCGCCGTTCTTCTTGCCGATGTCGAAGGATTTGCCTACAAGGAAATCGCCCAGATTCTGGAGATTCCCATCGGAACCGTGATGAGTCGCATCCATCGGGGAAGAAAAGCGCTCGAGAAGCAGTTGCACGACTACGCAGGCGAGAGAAATCTGCTCCCTGACACTGAAGAAGTCACCGAAGACACGGAAACTGCCGATGAGGAATCGGCGGTTTCGAGCACCGACGAGGAGGTCGTTGTGCCATGAGCATGCAACAGGAACCAAGTGAAGCCGACATCTTTGCGATGTCCGATCCATTCTCCGGAGCCGCCGCCGAGGCGTTCTCTGGAATCGATGCCTTTGCGCCCGGAGGACCAATGCCGGTCTTCCAGGCGGCAACACCGAGCCCGATCGAGCTCGGTTCGCCAACGCACAACTGCCTCGAGATCCAGAACAGCCTGTCGTTCTTTCTCGACGGTGAACTGACGAGCGTGCAGCAGCAGGCCGTTTCGAACCACGTGGAACTGTGCCCACCGTGCCAACGTGCGCAGATGTTCCAGACACAGCTGCGCACCGTCGTTGCCGAAAAGGCAATCGACCCCATGCCCGCCGATGTTCGGGCACGTATCACCCAAGCACTCGGCTTCGACTGACGAGGGCTACACTCACACCATGATCGCTGTTGTCTGGACCTTCTGGATTGCGCCCATTCTTGTGATTGGCGCCATCCTCACCATCGCTGCCATCGTGGCCGGCTACCTCAGCACCGTGACGGCCAAGCAGTACCCGCCACGGAGCCAGCGGAAGAAGAAGTAGCCGTGGCCGAAGCCGGCGCCGTCGACTGGGATCTGGCGCGCACGGTCGCTGCCCGCGTCAGCCGCAACGAACCAGAGATCGAGGGCGAAGAGCTCTCGCAGATGCAGGCGGACTTCGCCGAATTCACTGCGCAGGCCGAAGAGCTCGTCGGCATCGAGACCGGTCTGCATTCGCTTGCCGGAGCGGCTCGTGGGCGGGTCGCCACCCGTGCCGATTGGGTCGATGCGAACATCCGGTCGTTCCAACGGCTGCTGAAGCCGCTCCTGGAGCAGATGGACGATGGCGGCGAAGGCCACATGGCCAACCTGGGTCGCAAGGCGGCAGGTGTCGAAGTCGGCGCGTTGCTCGGCTGGATGTCCACCCGTGTGCTGGGCCAGTACGACCTGCTCGTCATCGAGGACGAAGAGCCCGAAAAGCAGGACATCGTCTATTACGTGGGATCGAATGTGGCGGCGCTCGAGAAGCGCTTCGCGTTTCCCGAACGCGATTTTCGCCTCTGGCTTGCGCTGCATGAAGTGACCCATCGTGCGCAGTTCACCGGGGTGCCCTGGATGCGCGACCACTTCCTCAGCCTGGTCAACCTGACCATGGATGATGTCGAGCCTGACCCCCGTCGCTTCGTCGACGGGCTGCAGCGTGCGCTTGCAGCCAAGCGTGCCGGCGAAGACCCACTGGCCGACGGTGGCCTCACCGGCGTGTTTGCGTCGGACAAGCAGCGTGAGGCGCTGGAACAGATCGGCGGGCTCATGAGCCTGCTCGAAGGTCACGGCGACACCACGATGGACCGGGCCGGCGTTGGCCATGTGCACGGCGCCGAGCGGTTCGGCCGTGTGCTGCGCCAGCGGCGCCAGAATGCCTCCAAGTTCGTGCTGTTGTTGCAGAAGTTGGCCGGAATCGAAGCAAAGATGAAGCAGTACGCCCAGGGCGAGGCCTTCATCGAGGCTGTCGAAGACCATGGCGGTCGTGAGCTCATGGATCGTGTCTGGGAAGGCCCAACGCTTCTCCCAGCGCTCACGGAGATTCGCGAGCCGAAGCTGTGGATCGATCGGGTCGAGACACCCGAGTCGGTCGTTGCCTGACCGGAGCGATCTCGCCGATCTATTCGGCGACCTCCTTCCGTCAACCACCTTTCCCGATCCGGGTACCGAGCTGACCTGTGGCGTCTCGGGCGGTGCCGACTCGCTGGCGCTCATGGTTCTGGGCGTCGCCGCCGGCTGCAGCGTCACCGCGGTGCATGTCGATCACGGCCAGCGGGCCGGGTCCGCAGCCGAAGCTGACCACGTCCGGCAGGCCGCCGACGTCGTCGGAGCTGCCTTCCGTGCCGAACGTGTCCATGTGGAGCCCGGCCCGAACCTCGAAGCTCGCATGCGGTCTGCCAGATACGGCGTGTTGGGTCCGCTTGCTGCCACGGGTCACACGGTCGACGATCAGGCGGAGACCGTACTGTTGAACCTGGTTCGAGGAGCCGGCATCGTGGGCCTGGGTGCCATGGAGCCGGGGCCCCGCCGCCCCATTCTGGGGCTTCGCCGACACCAGACGGTCGAGGTCTGTGTGCGGATGGGTTTGGACCCGATTCTCGACCCGTCCAACGCCGATCCAGCACACGTTCGCAACCGCATTCGCCACGAGGTGCTGCCCCTGCTGAACGACGTTGCGGCACGCGACGTTGCGCCACTCCTGGCCCGCACATCGGCTCATGCCCGCGACACAGCCGATGTGGTGGAGATGCTCGCACGGTCCCTCGACCCCACCGATGCTCTGGCGCTCGCCGATGCTCCGGTTGCCGTCGCATCACGGGCGATCCAAACCTGGATCCGGACACAGACCGGCTCGGAGCACCCGGTCGATCGAACGTCGATCGAACGCGTGCTGGCGGTTGCCCATGGCCAGACCATCGCCGCGGAAGTGGTCGGCGGATTTCGCGTGTCCCGATCGAATCAGCGCCTTTCGATCGCCCCGATCGATCCGAGCTGACCGGGTACCCGCAGCCACCCCATCTGCGGCTACCCTTCGAGGCGCATGGATCACGACTCTCCGCAGGCTCCGTCCACTGGCAAGGCACCCGACGGGGCCCTTGGCAACATCCTTGTTTCCGAGGAACAGATTCGTGACCGGGTGCGCGAGCTCGGGCAGCAGATCACCGAAGACTATGCCGGCACCAAGCCGCTTCTGGTGGCGGTGCTTCGCGGCGCCTATGTGTTCATGGCCGACCTCGCCCGAGCCATCGACCTGCCCGTCGAAGTCGACTTCATGGCGGTTTCGTCCTACGGCAACTCCACCAACTCGTCGGGCGTCGTGCGCATCCTGAAAGATCTCGACGAGGATCTCGAGGGGCGTCACGTCATCGTCGTCGAGGACATCATCGATTCAGGACTCACCCTTTCGTACCTGCGTCGCAACCTGAAGAACCGGAGTGCCGCGTCGGTCGAGGTGTGCGCACTTCTCGTCCGCGAAGGCCGCCAGAAGGTCGATGAGGACCTCGCCTACATCGGGTTCGAAATTCCGCCCGACTTCGTCGTCGGATACGGTCTCGACGTCTCGGGAAGCTTTCGCAACCTCCCGTTCATCGCGCAGTTCACCGGATCTGCCTGACCACGCGGCGGTGGGTGTTCGCCCGGCCGCACGACAGATTGTGCAAACGTGAAGAAGCTCTCCCGCAACTGGCTGGTCCTGATCGCCGGCGTGGTCCTGGCTGGTGTGATCATCACCTCGGTACTCACCGGCGAACCCGCCCCGATCGAGTACACGTTCACCGAACTCGAAGAGCAGATCGAGACGGGCCAGATCGCCGAGGCCACGATTCTCGACCGATCCCATGAGGTCGAGGGTGTTCTGCAGTCCGGCGAGTCGTTCATTGCCGGATTCCCCGCCGAGGCAACCGACGAACTCTTCGCCGAGCTGCGTGCCGCCGAGCCACCGATTGCGCTCGACACCGATCGCCAAGAGGAGAGCCTGTGGGTTTCGTTGCTCTTCAGCTTGCTGCCGATTCTGCTTCTGGTTGGCATCTTCTTGTTCTTCATCAACTCGATGCAGGGCGGTGGGCGCGGGGTCATGCAGTTCGGCAAGGCCAAGACCCGCAAGATGTCCAAGGACCAGCCGCAGGTGACCTTCGCCGATGTGGCCGGGGCCGACGAAGCGGTGGAGGAACTGACCGAGATCCGCGATTTCCTCGCCGACCCCGACCGGTTCCAGAAGATTGGCGCTCGCATTCCAAAGGGTGTGCTGCTGTACGGCCCGCCGGGAACCGGAAAGACCCTCCTGGCCCGTGCCGTCGCCGGTGAAGCCGGTGTCCCGTTCTTCACCATTTCCGGTTCCGACTTCGTGGAGATGTTCGTTGGCGTGGGCGCCAGCCGCGTCCGCGATCTGTTCGAGCAGGCCAAGGCCGAAGCACCGGCAATCATCTTCGTGGACGAGATCGATGCCGTCGGCCGACACCGAGGGGCAGGTCTTGGCGGTGGCCATGACGAACGGGAACAGACGCTGAATCAGCTGCTCGTCGAGATGGACGGGTTCGATGTGTCCAGCGGTGTGATCCTGATCGCTGCCACGAACCGGCCGGACATTCTTGACCCGGCGCTGCTCCGCCCCGGACGATTCGACCGACAGATCGTGGTCGACCGGCCGGACCTGCAGGGACGACGCCGCATCGCCGAGGTACACGCAGCAGGCAAGCCACTCGCCGATGACGTTTCGGCCGAGGTGATCGCCCGACGCACCCCCGGGTTCACGGGCGCCGACATTTCCAACCTGTTGAACGAAGCTGCTCTGCTTGCGGCCCGACGTGAGCTGAACATCATCAGCCAGGCCGAGATCGAGGATGCCATCGATCGGGTGATCGCCGGACCCGAACGCAAGACCCGGGCCATGTCCGACGATGAGAAGTCGATCATCGCGTACCACGAAGCCGGGCATGCCCTGGTGGGCCACGTGCTCCCGAACACCGACCCGATTCACAAGGTCTCGATCATCGCCCGTGGTCGTGCGCTCGGTTGGACGCTCGCACTTCCCGAAGAAGACAAGTACCTGAAGTCCCGGTCGGAGCTCACCGACGAAATGGCGATGCTGCTCGGTGGCCGCACGGCCGAGGAGCTGATCTTCGGTGACCCGACCACCGGCGCAGCCAACGACATCGAGCGGGTCGCAGACATCGCCCGGGCCATGGTCACCGAGTACGGCATGAGCGACGAGCTCGGCCCGCAGAAGCTCGGACACAAGGGAGGCGAGGTCTTCCTTGGCAAGGACATGAGCCACGAAGCCAACTACTCCAACGAAATCGCCGCCCAGATCGATGCCGAGGTCCGCGAACTCGTGCAGGAGGCACACGGGGAAGCCCGGGAAATTCTGACCATCCACCGATCCGTGCTCGATCGACTCGCCGAGGCCCTCATCGAACATGAGACACTCGACGGGAATGAACTGGACACCATCCTTGCTGGGGCTGGTGGCGCTGCACCCGATTCGATCGGTTCGACGTCGGCCCCCGGGCCGCGACTCGATGCGCCGCAACCCGCCGAGCAGATGCGCGCCGAAGGAATGGACGGAAATCAATGAGTGACTCGAACGACATCGAAATGAGCCCACGAGCCAACGAGGTCGATCACGCCAAGATCGAATCCGCAGTCCGCGACATCCTGGAAGCCATCGGCGAAGACCCGGACCGGGACGGATTGCTCGACACGCCGGCACGCGTTGCCCGCATGTACGCCGAGATCACCGGCGGCCTTCGCGAGGACCCTGAAGAGCACCTGTACAAGGTGTTCGACGTCGACCACGACGAGATGATCATGGTCCGCGACATCGCCGTGTACTCCATGTGTGAGCACCACCTGCTCCCGTTCTACGGAACTGCACATGTGGCCTACATCCCCAAGGCTGGTGGCCGCATCACGGGTCTGTCGAAGATCGCACGCATGGTCGACGGCTTCGCCCGCCGACCCCAGGTGCAGGAACGTCTCACCCGACAGGTGGCCGATGCGGTGCAGAACGCCCTCGACCCTGCGGGAGTTCTGGTCGTGGTCGAGGCCGAACACATGTGCATGTCCATGCGCGGTGTTCGCAAACCCGGATCCTCCACCGTCACCTCCGCTGTTCATGGAACGTTCCGTGACAACGTGTCCACCCGCCTCGAAGCCATGCGGTTCCTCGAAGGTCGCTAGTGCGCACGCGTGGCGACGCCGTTGGACCGGCCGACCCGTCATTGCTCGATGGTGCCGGCCCGTTCGTCATGGGCATCTTGAACACGACGCCCGACTCGTTCAGCGATGGCGGCCGCCACGACACCGTGGAACGAGCCGTTGCGCACGGGGAACAGATGCTCCGCGACGGAGCGCACATCATCGATGTCGGCGGTGAGTCCAGCCGACCGGGTGCCGATCCCGTCTCGTCGTCCGAGGAACTGGCGCGCGTCCTACCGGTGATCGAGCGGCTTGCCGGCCAGTGTCTCATCTCCATTGATACCGCCAAACCCGAGGTCGCCGACGCCGCGCTCAGTGCCGGCGCGCACATCGTCAACGACATCACGGCCCGTCTCGAAGACGTGGCTGCGTCGCACAACGCCGGCTGGATCGCCATGCACATGCTCGGCGAGCCGCGGACGATGCAGGAGAACCCGATCTACGGCGATGTCGTCGGCGAGATCCGCGACGCGCTGCTCGACGCCGCCGAGCGGGGAAAACGGGCAGGAGTACCCAATATTTGGCTCGATCCGGGCATTGGGTTCGGAAAGACGACAAAACACAACCTCAACCTGCTCCGGGACGTCGATTCTCTGACTACGATCGGCCAGAGGATGGTTGTCGGAGTCAGCAGGAAACGATTCATCGGCGAGTTGCATGCAGCAAGCGATGGAACACCCCAGGTGAACGCCGACGATCGACTCGAAGGATCTATTCAGGCGGCCGTCTGGTCGATGTGTGGTGGCGCACACATCGTCCGGGTACACGACGTCCGCCCCACCGCTCTGGCTGCTGCCCTGTTCGCAGCCTGACATCACATCGACGAGAAGAGACACATCATGGCAAGCAGTCAGCGCCTGAAGGGAAAATGGGCGCTCGGAATCGAGCCCCGACACTTCACCTGGGTCCTTCGTGACCGCCTGGCGGTCTGCGAACGTCCTGGTGGCTACGGCGAAGCCCATCGTCGGGTCCGTCGGCAGGAAGAGATCATCTGGGTTCGCGTCAACGGCTTCGATCGCATCGTGTCCCTCATTCCGAACAACGCCAATCTGCACAACTATGACGAAGAGGACATGGCCTGGATCCATCGCCCTTTCCGCGGCCCCGAAGATGGCATCAAGAACCTCAGTTCCATCTATGCCGACCTGCACACGCTCACCACCCAGGGATTCCGGTTGCTCATGCACCGTGAAGAGCTTGGCGATCACGTCGCTGGCCTTGTTGCCGGCTACCTGGTCTGGACTGGCATGGTGCCCGACGAGCCGAAGGCCATCGTGACCGTGGAGCAGCTGTTGTCCCGCCAGATCGGCCCGCTCGGACGCGAGATCGTCTCGGTCGCCGGAAGCGAACCCCGCAACCGAATCGGCTGAACGTGTCCGACCAAATCGAACTCCGCGGCCTGCGGGTCATGGCATTCTGCGGAATTCTTCCCGAAGAGGTGGAACGACGTCAGCCGTTCGAAATCGACGTCGATGTCGAATGTGATCTCACCGCAGCCGGAACGTCTGACGATCTCGAGAACACCATCGACTACGGCGGACTCGTCGCATCGATCGAAGCGCTCGCGGTGAACAACCGGTACGGCCTGCTCGAGCGGTTTGCATCCGATGTGGCTGCAGCGGTCCTCACCCCGGAACTGGCGTCGGCGGCAACGGTGACCGTTCGCAAGCTCCGTCCGCCCGTCCCGCAGGATCTGGCGAGCTCCGGCGTCACCATCCGCCGAACGAGTCCGTGACCCGACGCGCATTCCTGGGGCTCGGCTCCAACATCGGCGATCGCGAAGGTCATCTGCGTCATGCGATCGATCGGATCCCCGACCTCGTCCGTGTGTCGTCGTTCTGGGAGACCGCACCCGTCGGCGGCCCCGAGCAGGACAACTTCCTCAACTGCGTCGTGCAGCTGATCACCGACCGGACCTCCAGGCAGCTCCTCGCTGTGTGCCGCGAACGCGAGGCCGATGCCGAGCGAATTCGCGTCGAACGCTGGGGCCCACGAACCCTCGATGTCGATGTGCTCTGGATCGATGGCGAGACCGTCGACGAGCACGATCTGGTTGTGCCGCACCCCCGCATGTTCGAGCGGGCGTTCGTCCTCACGCCACTGCGTGAGCTGGCCCCCGATGTCGTTCCGACCAACTACGTCGACCCACCACTCACCGACGTGTGGCCGTACCGGTCGCCGGAGGAATGAGCCGATCGTTCACGCTCATCGGTCGTGGCCGCGCGGGTGGCTCACTCGCCGCTGCCCTCGACGATCTGGGCTGGGTGCTCACACGCGAATACGGACGCGATGACGATCCGGCGAGTGCGGCGGACAACGTTGACCTGTGCGTGATAGCGACCCCCGATGACGCCATTGCCCGGGTCGCATCGCAGATCGAGCCCGGGTCTGCGGTGGTGATGCATCTGTCGGGTGCCACCGGTCTTGGTGCCCTGCACCCGCACCGGGCGGCTGCCATGCACCCGCTGGTCTCGTTGCCCAACCCACACCTCGGGGTGGTCGCATTGCGTTCCGCCTGGTTCGGGGTGGGGGGAGATCCGCTCGCCCGCGAGCTCGCCGACGAACTGAGCGGTCGCGTCTTTCCGCTCGATGATGCCGACCGAACCGTGTACCACGCCGCCGCTGCGGTGGCCTCGAACCACCTGGTGGCGCTCATGGGACACGTCGAACGGATTGCCGAGCACGTTGGCGTCCCCCTCGAGGCGTTCCTTCACCTGTCCGGCGGTTCGCTGCAGTCGGTTTCGGAGCTTGGGGCGGCCGCGGCGCTGACCGGCCCCGCTGCTCGGGGTGACGACGCAACGATTGCCGCGCATCTCCAGGCGTTGGCCGAGCGCTGTCCGGACGAGCTTGCCACCTACAAACAGTTGTTGGCCGAAGCTCGCCGGCTCGCGGACATCGATTGACCCTCGCGCTGCTCCAGCAGAATTTGGCAGACTGACGCACATGGAGATCATCCACACGATTGCCGAGCTGCGGGAGGCCCTCGACGGCCACCGATCCAACGATGAGTCCGTCGGGTTTGCGCCGACCATGGGGGCCCTGCACCAGGGCCACCGAAGCCTCATGGCTGCGGCGGCCGACAACAATGACATCGGGGTGATGTCGATCTTTGTGAACCCGCTCCAGTTCGCCGCTGACGAGGACCTCGACACCTATCCCCGGATGCTCGACGCCGACACGGAGCTGGCGGAGAATGCGGGGATTCGCTACGCCTTCGTGCCGTCGGTCGGCGAAATGTACCCGCAGGAGAACTGGACGACGGTGTCGTTGCGCGTCGTCACCGAACCGTGGGAAGGTGCCAGCCGGCCCACACACTTTGCTGGGGTGGCCACCGTGGTCGCCAAGCTCTTCAACATCGTGGGCCCCTGCCGGGCCTACTTCGGTGAGAAGGACTACCAACAGCTGGCCATGCTTCGGCGCATGGCGATCGATCTCAACCATCCGGTTGAGGTCATTGGTATGCCCACCATCCGCGAGGACGACGATCTGGCGATGTCCAGCCGCAACCTGCGCCTCACTCCAGAACATCGCCGTCAGGCTCCTGTTGTGTCGGCGGCGCTCCGTGCTGGTGTCGCGGCCATCGATGCTGGAGAGCGCGATCCGGCGGCGGTGGAGGCGACCATCCGGGAACATCTGGAGACCGCTCCCGACGCCGAGGAGCCCGACTACGTCGCCGTTGTCAATGCTGCGTCGTTGCGTGTTCCCGCCACCTTGAGCGGCGAGGTTCGCGTCCTCACCGCCGTTCGGTTTGGTGATGTCCGGCTCATCGACAACATGGGTACGGTCATCGCATGAACCAGGACGAGGACGAGATCACGTTCGTTGAGCCCGTGTATGCGCCGTGGGACGGCAGGCGGGTTCCCGTCGTGCTCCTGAGCGGCTACCTGGGCGCGGGCAAGACCACCGTCATCAACGAGATGCTCGGTCGAACCGACCTCCCCATCGCCGTTTTCGTCAACGACGTGGGCGCCATCAACATCGACGCAAAGCTCATTCGCAAGCAGGACGGCGACACGCTCGACCTCACCGGAGGGTGTGTCTGCTGCAGCCTGAAGAACGGCTTCCTCGAAGCATTCGACCAGATTCGCAGTCGTGAGGTCCCACCCGAGTTGGTCGTGGTTGAGCTCAGTGGTGTGGCCGACCCGCGAGCTGCCGCAAGCATGTGCGGAACGCCCGGGTTCGTTGTCGACGGCATCGTCGTTCTCGTGGACCTCGAACAGTTCCTCGACCAGGCCGCCGCCGAGAGTGTCATGGGCGATTCCGTCCGGGCGCAGGTTGGTGCCGCCGACCTGTTGTTGCTGGCGAAGCGGGACCTCGTCGACACAGACCAGATCGCCGCCGTCACCGACCGCCTCGCAGAACTCGCACCCGGGGTCCCCACCGTGCTTGCCGACTCTGCGTTCTCCGCAGCTGGTCTGATTGGCCTTGCGACCCGTCGGCCCGTCGTCGAACTTGACGCCGGAATGACGCTCTTCGACCAACACTCCACGAGCATCATCCCGATCGGCGGAGCCATGCTGCAGAGCGAGCTGCAGGAACTCGTCGACGGGCTCGGCCCCGAAGTCGTCCGAGCGAAGGGCATCGTGCAGATCGAAACCGGTCAGCTGATGGTTGTGCAGGTTGTCGGCGGCAGGCGAACCATCGAACCGTTACCCATGGCCGAGGTCACCGAGCCGACAGATCTCGTGGTCATCTCGGTCTGACCCACGAGCTGCGTCAGTTGGTGACGTCGATCGCGGAGGTGCCCTGATCAATCCAGTCGACCGGCTTGCTGACGAGTGACTTGAGCGCCCCGAAGGCGTCGCCGATCGGGTGAGAGACCGCCTCAGGAATGAACCCGGAGCCGTCGTCTTCGCTCGTGTCCAGCCCCGTGGCGATCACCACAGGTGGCGGAGCTGTCGTGGTGGTCGTTGTTGTTGTCGTGGACGTCGTCGGAGTGGTTTCGACCATGTCCGGTTCAGCCGGGCCGACCGGCTGGCCGGCATCTTCTGGAACGATGGGTTGAAGGAGCGGAGGTAGGGCAACGGCTGGGATTTCGGCTTCCGGACTGATCGTCGGAATCCAGATCGGCTGCAGCTCGGCGACGGCATCGTCGACTGGCGCTTCGGGAAGGTTCACCGTCACCGGCGCAACGGGCTCGGCCGCGGCGCCCGGCGACGGCACACGGATGTCGTGTGGCGGTTCCACGTAGGACTCCTCGGCGGGAAGTGCCACGAGACCCCGTTCCAGGCCGGCCTGAAGATCGAGTAGAAACTGCGCTTGAGGCGTCGGAGCGACCACGACCTCGACCGCACTGGCAACCGCAGCGGGAATGTCCTCGCCGAGCTTGTCGACATCGCTGTCCACATCGGCTTCCAGACCATCATCGGTCTCCAGAAGAAGGGGAGCGCCGTTCTCGCTCCGGTCGTCGACCGGTGCGGGCAGCTCGCCAATTTCGGACTGATGATCTTCGCTGATCACGGGTCCCCGTTCGTCGGCCCCCATGGACGCACGCACACCAAAGATGACGATCAACACCGCAACCGCGACACCGGCGACCTGACGCAAACGAGCGAGGCCGCGTCGCTGCAGGGCATTCACCGCCGGGACGGACTTCCCCACGATCGTGGCGGTTTCCTTCACCGTGTAGCCGTCGAGGAAGCGAAGTTCGAGGACTTCGGCTTCCGCTGGTTTCACCTGCGCCAGGAGTTCTTCGGCACCGCGCTCCTCGAAGACGATCGCTTCGGCGGACGGCGCCGAGAGGACGAGGTCGACCGGTGGATCTTCCACGAGGTCGATGTCGACCCGGGTGTCGCGGCTACGAAATTCGTTCTTGGCCTGGTTGCGGGCAATCGCATAGAGGAACGCACGGAAGGCGGGAGAGCTGTCGATCCGATCCGGGTCCCCATTGCGGATGGCGCGTTCGATCGCGTCGTTTGCTGAACTCTCGGGGTCCTGCACACCGCGACGGTCGAAGAAGGCGGTGAGCGGCGCGTAAACGTCGTTGACCAGCTCGTTGACGGCGTGGTCGTCGCCGGCTTTCGCTTCGGCAAAATGCCGGCCAAATGGATCGATTGATGGTGCTTGCATTCGTCCCCAAATTCTTCGGGATGTCGTGTCCTTCGAGTGTCGCGTCGGGACCGCCCTGGCGAAAAGGGTCGCCCGGCCCAACTCCGCAACGGACTATGGCCGAATGGCCCAGAGACACGAGGCGGAATACCCCAAGCGCCGATTGGCTCTCAGGTGGCCGGAATCGACGGCCGACAACCCTGTCGTGAACTCTCGCTTCAGATTCCGGGCCGTTGGCGGCGTTGCTGCCCTTCTTGTCGCACTCGTCAGCGCTGTTTCGCTCGGCAGTCGTGCGTCAGATCCGCAGGCTTCGGCCCAGGAAATCGCTCACGGAGCGCTGGTTCCGTCGAGCCCCGAGCGAGACCATCCGATCATCGTTGGAACCGGAAACGACCTGCAGGTGTATGCGGCCGAACAGGTCGGCCGCGCCATCGTGGCGGGCGGCTCGTTCATGCAGGTCGCGGACACGAACGGCACCCTTCATGAACAGCCCTACTTTGCTGCGTGGGACATCGACACCGGTGCGATGATCTGTCAGGGCGCGTTCTCCTTCGACGATGAGGTCCTTGCGATCGAACCCGGTCCCACCGATACCCAGCTCTGGGTGGGTGGACGCTTCAACAAGGTTTCCGGTGTCGATGGGAAACTGCGTCCGCGGAACAAGCTTGCCATGATCGACCTCGCTGATTGCTCGGTGAACTCCACCTTTGTTTCCACCGGCGCTGACGGAAAGGTCACCGAAGTCGTGTGGCACCAGGATCGTCTGTTCGTCGGCGGTGACTTCACACAGATCGGTGGGACGAACCAGAGCGTGCTGGCAGAGCTCGACGCCGTGAGTGGGACGGTCAACGGCGCCTTCGCCCTGCAGTTCAGCGGGGGCATGTCGGCGTCGAAGATTCGCGGCATGGCTGCAAACCCGGCGGGCACCCGACTGATTGTTGGCGGACGGTTCGGCACCATCAGCGACGGAGTGACGAGCATGTCCAACAGCGTCACCGCCGTCATCGACATCAGTGGCGCGTCGCCCACGCTGACCGCACACCAGTGGGCGTACCCACACGCCGAATGGGGAAACCGGGCGTTCGGACAGAGTCTGCAGGACGTCTCGATCTCGCCCGATGGCACCCAGATCGGTCTTGCATTCGGAACCGCCACGATCTCCGACTACGTCTATCTGGTCGAGGCCGTCGAACGCCCAACGACGCACGTCTGGCAGCACTACATGCGCGATTCGTCCTTCTCGATCGCGGTCTCCGATTCTGCGGTGTATGTGCAGGGTCACTTCTGCAAGATCGATGACGGGCCCGGCGTCACGGATGTGATGTCGAAGCGGCTCGACTTCAGCTGCACGGGCGAGGGGTTCGCCGGAGGCGCCTACCGAACCCAGATCGCAGCGCTGTCGCTCGTCGACGGCACGCCGTTGGCGTGGAACCCGGGCGCCGACGCGTTCAATGGTGGCCGCGAAATGACCGTGACCACCCGCGGGCTGCTCGTCGGATTCGACGGCAACCGGGTCGACGGGATCCGGACCGGCTCGCTTGCCTTCTTCGACTTTGGGGTTGGTGTCGAAGATGCGACGCCACCGAGTCTGGTCACGGTCGATACCGTTGAACCGGCGCTGGAAGACGGCGGCCAGGTGACGATCGCCGGGTCGGCGACCGACGACCTTGGGGTCACCGAGTTCGTCCTTGCCTACCGAAGCAACGGACTGTGGCTGCAGGCCGACGGTTCGCTCGGGTCGGACTACGTGGAGTACTCGGAGCCAGCGGACGACAACTCGTTCCTGGTGCAGACGGGTCTGCCCGCAGGCGACTGGAATGTCCAGATCAAGGCCGTTGATCTGGCCGGCCGAACCTCTCCCGATTGGACCATCGCGGAATTCACAACAGGCGTGCCACCCGTGGAACCCGAGTGTGGGTCGGTTCGTGTGGGATCCACACAGGTGGTGACTTGGACCGAAGTCGATGGTGAAGATGACTTCCATCAGGTGCGTGTTGATGGTGTGTGGGCGGCCGACGTCGCCGTTGGAACCGTCACCTGGACGGACACGGATCCGACACCCGGATCGACGTACGTGATTCGTAGCCGTGAAGCCGGCGTGATCGTTGACATCGAGTGCGTGGACCTGGGTGGCGATCCGCTTCCTGGACCCGCGACGTGCCGGGTCACCATCGGCGATGACGGCACCACGACCCTGGACTGGGACGAGGTTCCCGGCGAGGACGACAGCTACCTGATCCGGGTCGATGGAACGTACCGGGAATCGGTCAGCGTCGACGCCGCACGCACGTGGATGGCCGCAGCCGGCGACGGCGAACAGTTCATCATCCGCAGCCGTGAAGGCGGCGTGAACACGGACCTCGTCTGCGCTGCATGACCGTGACGTGAGCCACGAGTTGCGAACTCGCAGGTTCATTTCGATGGGTTGACGTGTACCTAGATGCGAGAGTCGGCTCGGCTGGGCCCCACCCCCAGCCGGGTCAACTCGCAGAGAGGAAACCCCCACATGTCCGCCGTCAGATTTTCCGTACGCCCCGTGCGCCAGCGACTCCAGAAATGGAACACCACCCTCCACGAACTCGCCTCAGCGCTTGGCCTCGTTCCCGAGGAGCGGTCGTTTTGATCACCGTCGATACCGCGCATCGTGGGCCGTTCTGCCCCTTCTCTGGTTCGGTGGTCCCAGTCTCCTTTGCCAACGGGTGAGCAGGACCGACAGGACGCGTGGATCGCGCTGCGCCTACCCGAGTACGCAAGGGCCACCCAGGCCAACTCACTCGAGTACGGCGTCCCGAACCTGAAGATCGGCGTGACCCCGCCAGCGGTCAATCTGCCGCCCGTGGTCGACCCGGTTCAAGCGCAGGCCGGCACCGTTGATTCGCCGATCACGCCACTGCAGGTCTCGGCGACCGACCCGGAGAATACCGATCTGACCTACACCGTCAACGTGCTTCCTGCAGGTCTCTCGATGGACGACGCCGGCGAGATCACCGGCACGCCGACGGCTGCCGGCACGACGGAATCGGCCGTGACCGTGACCGACGCTGAAGGTGCCTCGGCTTCGGTGAGCTTCGTTTGGACGATTGTCGAGGCCGGCGAGCCGGGCGGCAACCCGTGCACGGCCACCCGCGACGGCGACACCGTGGTACTCGTGTGGGAGCCGATCGACGGTGAGAACGACAACTACCAGGTTCGGGCCGACGGCAACTGGGTTGAAAGCGTGTCGTTCAACGATGGAAACACCTGGACCGGTGCCGACATCGCCGGAGCCGGCTGGACCATCCGAAGCCGTGAGGGCGGGGTGAACACCGACCTCTCGTGTGGCTGAACGTCAGGCGACCGTGTCCCACGCAATCGTGAAGGACATGGTCGCCTGCTCACCAGCCTCGAGCATGGTGGGATTCGTGTTGGCGTCGTTTGGGGGGCCGGTTTGTGGTTCGACACACAGTGCGTGTTCGGGTTGGTCGTACACGATCCAGTGATCGACACTGCTCGAGAGCGTGAGCTGCAGCGAACCCCACGACAGAACCGGATCCGAACGCAGTTCGGTGAAACAGTCATCCCACGGGCCGGGTGGCGGGGTGATGAGTGAACCAGTCGGAAGCCCGTCGGGGCCACGTTCGTACATGCGCCCGGGTTCAAACTGCAGCCGAAGGTCGCCGGCTGCCGTTGTCCGGCGAAACCACGGATGCCAGCCCATGCCAACGGGTTGACGCTCTCCAGCCGTGATCGTCATGTGCATCATGAGCGCGGTGTCGGTGAGCTCGACACGTTGCTCGACCCGCCCCGAAAACGGCCACGGCTCGCTGAATGGCCACACGATGGTCCGGTCGTCGAGCTGGTTCCACTCGCTGGTGAAGCCGTAGCCGTGAATGGCATGGTCGCCCATGGTCCTCGGCAGCTGGTGTTCGATGCCATCCACCATGAACGTGCCGTGCCCAAGTCGTCCGGCGAAGGGGACCATGGGATAGCAGCCCCAGTTCAACGGATCGGGGACGTGGCCAACAAGAAGCTCCGACCCGTCCACGATGAACGACGACAGGCGTCCCCCATAGCCAAGGTCGACGGTCGCGCTGGCGCGTGAAGAGGTGAAGGTCAGTCGATCGTGCATGTGATGTTGGAAGGTACAGCTTCTACGCGCAGGTGCGATCCGTGGACACGCCGTCCGCCCAGGTGCGGACCACCCACGTGGCTCCCGGGGACTCATTGGACCGGGTCCACGTGGACACGTTCGAGCCCGCAGTCGCAACCCAGCGGTCATTGCGGCGAATCACATGGTTGCCGCCGTTGTCGGCCCACGTGAGTGTGACGGTGGTTCCGGCCTGCGTGAGCGTGCACCCATCTGCCGGTGGCGGTGGCGGTGGCGGCGGATCGCCTCCTTCAACACAGGCTCGGTCGCTGACTCCGCCGTTCCTGGTTCGGATGATGTACGTGGCGCCCGCCGGTGCGTTCGTGTCGGTGTAGGAGGAGACGTTGCTGCCGGGAGTTGCGAGCCAGCCGCCGTTGCGACGAACGATGTGCCGTCCGCCGTCATCGTTCCAGGTCAGAACGACGGTGGTGCCGGTACGGGTGGCCATGCAGCCATCGCCACCCGGAGGTGGCGGTGGTGGTGGCGGAGGAGGTGGCGGAGGAGGAGCGACGTCGCCGGTGTCGAAGAAGGCGAATCGCCCGATGTTCCGACCGCCCCAGCGGGTACCATCGCTGCCGCCCAACAGGCCTCGGTCGGTGGCCACGAGCATGCGGACACCGTTGAGTCCGTTCGCGGTTGGATCCCAGTCGAGCGCCTTGCCGGTCGCCGGGTTGTGGGCGGCGATCTGATCCCGAAACACGGTCTGGGGCTGGAATTGGCCGGCGTTGCGATCGCTCTTGCAGCTGTGGTCTCGGTTCAGTGGTCCGGGCCATGGATCGTCGGCGAGCGGTCCCTCGACCCAACAGAAATGTCCGCCCGAATACACGGCAGCATCCGTGACGGCCACGGCATAGATCGAATCGAAGTGTCGGGAGATCCAGAGCGGTTCGACGAGGCCGTTCCCCGCAGTGGGCAACGCGATGAGCGTGTCGCGGCTCGGCGGGATGTCGGCGCCCGCGTTGGCCAGAACGAAGTAGCTGCCGTCGGGCGAGATGTCGGCATCGTGCAGAACCACCTGCAGGTTGGCTGGGTAGATCTCGGTCCGCCAACCGCTCAGCGACCCACCACCACCGCCAATGTCGATGATGGCTGCGGCCCGCCGAACCTGCCCGGCGATGGTGGCGGCACGATGGGCCACGACGAGCCGCTGACCGTCGGGGGTGGCCATGAGTTCGCGGACGATTGGTCCTCCGTTGCCGAGGTCGCCGGCAAGGTTCGCGGTGAAGCCACCCACAACGTTGCCGGTGGACAGGTTGATCTCTGCGAGCCCCGCCTTGCCGGTGTTGTCGATGTTCGTGAAGTCGCCGCCGACGAACAGCCGGGACCCGCTGCTCGTCAGCGCGGTGACACGGGAGTTCGCATTCGGGTTCCAGCCGTGATCGACCGCTCCGGTGACGACGTTGATGCGAGCGAGTCGGCCATGGAAGGTGCCGTCGACCTGGTTGAAGGAGCCCGCCACGATGACCCAGTCGCCGCCGGCGGGTTCGATGTCGTGGACGGTTCCAGCGATCGTGGGAACCGACGAGCGAAGCGCTCCGGTACTGGCGTCGAAGGCGAAGAGTCCCTGTCGGTTCTGGTTGACCCCATCGACCCGGATGGTGGTGAACGAACCGCCCACCACGATGATGTCGCCCACCTGCGCGGCGCCGTAGAGGCGACCGTCGACGACCTGGGGCACGTCGGTTCGGGGATCGTCTGGAACGACACCGCCATGCGTCCCGTCAACCGACGCCCCAGCCATGCCGCTCCCAAGAGCCAGGCACAGCGACGCGATCACCAATCCGACCACCACACGACCACCGCGATACATGGGGCGAAGTTAGCCCGGTCGCGCAATCGCTGCCCGAAATGTGGGGAAGACAACAGGCGTCGCCACGACGGGGAACGAACGCTCCCGTCATGGCGACGCTGTGTGTCAATGGCCTCGTGAGATCAGCCGCAGGTGGTGTCGACCACCGAGTTTCCATCGCGGGTGCGGATCAGGTATGAGGCGTTGTTCGGTGCATCGTCGTCGACGAAGGTGTCGACACCGCGGCCCGCCGTGGCAAGCCAGTCACCGTTGCGCCGGATGATGTGGCGGCCGCCGTCGTCGGTCCATTCCAACCGCACGTCGTTGCCGTTGCGAGTCAGCGTGCAGCCGTCGCCGGCTCCTCCACCTTCGCCGCAGGTTCGATCGCCTCCGCTGGTGCGGACCAGATACGTGGCGTTGGCCGGTGCGTTCCGATCGATGTGGGTGGTGGCACCCTTTCCGAGCGTCACCAGCCAGGAGCCGTCACGACGAATGACCGGGGTGTGCCCGTCGTCGGTCCAACGCAACGAGACGGTGTTTCCGTCGCGGGTGACAGAGCAGCCGTCGCCGACCGGGGGTGGAGTCGGGTCGTCGTTCCCGCCGCCTTCGCCACCGCCGCCGGCGGGAGCGCCGAGGACCGTGCGGTAGAAGCTGTCGTTCGCCAGTCGGCGAGCGGCGTTGAGCGAGTCGGTGCTCGAGTCGAGCCACCAATTGCAGCCGGGGTTGCCGTTGGGGGCGTCGTCGTAGTGGAAGTACAGAATGGCTGCGAAGCGGTCCCTGTATTCGCCGCCCTTGAACAGGCTGCGGGCATCGTCGAACCAGTCGCCCTTCTGACCGGCCTTGCCTTCGGGGGTGCCGAACTCGGCGACGATGAGTTCCTTCGACGGGTGCTCGCGGGCGAAGCGCATGAACGGCTCGAGCCCGTCTTCGAGGGATTCCCAGCTGTCGTTGTTGTCGCGGCACGTCGCCCAGTTGTATTCCTGGACGCTCACGTAGTCGACGTAGTTGTCACCGGGATACCACTTCTCTGCAATGCGGCGGTCGTCGGGGTGGATGTCGCCAACCTCGAAGGACCAGGCGGTCATGATCCAGGCGAAGCGGACATTGTCGACGCCTTGCGACTCGAAGACGTCGTGGAGCTTGCGGAAGGCTGCCTTGTAGTCGCTGCTTGTTCCGAACCCCAGGTTCTTCTTGTGCTCCGGCTCATGATGGAACCCGAGAATGACATCGTCGCCGAAGTCCTTCACGCCATTGGCGAGGTCGAGCATCTCGTTGTGGATCTTGGACCCGGGCTGGGCGTTGGCGATGTCACGCCAGCGAACTTCTTGGCCGTTGTTGCGCTGGGGCTTGACCGAGGCCATCAGCTGGCGGTCGCCGTCGCGAATCCACCGATGGAACTTCTTGTCCTCACCAATGCTGTCGTCCCACTTGCTGAAGGTGCGGACCATGGGGAGTTTCGATCCCAGCTGGTCTTCGAGACGTTCGATTGCCGTCTGGTTCGTGAGGCCGTTGACCGGTGCGGCGTAGGCACCGAATGCCAGACCGTCGTCGAGGGCTTCGGCCTCGCCGACGAACCCGGTGCTGAGTGTGGTGGCAATCAGGAGCACCGCGAGTGCGGCTCCCATCAGTTTTCTTCCCATGTGCATTTCTCCAATCCGCACGCGAGCCACCCTATGTGATCGTCATCAAAATGCAACATCATGTCGAATCCATTACGCGCGAAAGGGTGGTCAAACCCGCGCGGATGGCGCGAGCTGTGTGCAGCTGAGCGCGCAGGGTGGCGGTCGCCGGAGGCTCTCAATGAACGCACTAGCGTGATCTCGTGTCCCGGTACCTGCATCCTCCCCGTCACGACGTCCACGACGCGGTTCGCCGCACCCTCACCGAGGACCTCACGCCACTCGGTGACCTGAGCGCAACGCTGCTCCCCGACGGTGTCACGGCAACCGCCTCGTTCGTGGCACGCGACGCCGGCGTCATCGCCGGTACCGCATGCGCAAGCGAGAGTTTCCGGCAGGTCGACCCCGACCTCGAACTCACCTGGCTGGTCGACGAAGGGGCCATCGTCGATCCCATGACCACGATCGCTACCGCCCATGGTTCGCTCGAGTCCATCCTGATCGCGGAACGGCCATCGCTGAACTTCCTCATGTATCTCTCCGGAATAGCGAGCAACACACGCCGCTACGTCGACGCCGCCGACGGCACCGCGCAGGTGTGGGACACCCGCAAGACCACACCCGGTCTCCGGTCGCTCGAGAAGGCGGCAGTCCGAGCTGGGGGAGCCCGGAACCACCGAGGCAATCTCAGCGACTGGATCATGCTCAAGGACAACCACCTCATGGGCATGTCCATCGCCGATGGCGTGGCGCTCTCCCGGGACAGGTGGCCCGGACGAACCGTGCACGTCGAGGCCGACCGGATCGACCAGGTCATCGCTGCCGTGCATGCAGGCGCCGACGCGATCCTGCTGGACAACATGGGTCCGGACCAGCTTCGCGAAGCGGTTGGACAGGTCGACGAACTGGTCGGCACCGGACGCCGCCCGCTCCTTGAAGCCAGCGGTGGCATCAACCTCGACACGATCGGCGCCATCAGCCACACCGGCGTCGACATGATCTCGACGTCGAAGCTCTCCTTCGGGGCACCAACGCTCGACATCGGCCTCGACATTGCACCCGACAACGTGGGTGCCGGCTGATGGCCGAGCGGTACCTGTTGGCCATCGACGTCGGCAACACCCAGATCAGCCTCGGACTGTTCGACCTCGAGGTCTCCGGCGTGCAGGCCTCCGACGGTCTGGTGGAGCACTGGAAGATCTCCACCAACCTGCAGCGAACCGACGACGAACTGGCGGGCACGATCGGCAGCTTCTTCCGTCTGGCCCGGGTCGACGTGGACGATCTCGATGGCGTCGCCGTGTGCTCCGCCGTGCCGCGCCTGCAGGCGACCGTCCGAGGAATGATCGAACGGTTCACCGACATCGCGCCTGTCATCATCGGTCCAGGCGTCAAGACCGGCATTCCCATTCGCTACGACAATCCGCGCGAAGCCGGTGCGGACCGCATTGCCAACGCGGTTGCGGCATGGGAACTCTTCGGCGGTCCCACCATCGTTGTCGATCTGGGAACCGCGACGAACTACGACATCGTGTCGGAGAACGGAGAGTTCCTCGGCGGAGCGATCTCACCCGGACTCGAGATCTCGCTCGATGCTCTCGCCGATCGGACCGCTGCGCTCGCGTCGTTTGAGCTTCGCACGCCGCGCAGCGTCATCGGCACCTCCACCGTCGAGTCGCTGCAATCGGGTGCCCTCTACGGATATGCGGCTTCGGTCGACGGCATGGTCGGCCGGTTCAGAGCCGAACTCGGAGGCGAGGCCACCGTTGTCGCCACCGGCGGGCTGGCCTCCATGATTGCGCCGGTAGCGTCAACCGTGGAGCACGTGGAGCCGTATCTGGCACTGCATGGGCTCCGCATCATCCATTCGAGGAATTCCTGAACACATGACCGAAGAATCGAACGAAGCCACAACTCCCGACGTGGTTCGAACATTCGACATTCCCTACCGTTTCGAGGTCGACGCCACGACAGCCGATCTCCATGCCACCCACGGAGAACTCGAGGACGGCGAAGAAACCGGTATCACGGCCACCGTCGCCGGACGGCTCATGCTCAAGCGTGATCAGGGCAAGATCGTCTTCGGTGTGGTGCAGGACAGCACCGGCCGCATCCAGATCTTCGCTCCGGCCAAGACCACGCCCGACTTCGAGGAATTCACCAAGCTGAGCCTGGGCGACTGGATCGGGGTGACCGGCGAGGTCATCAAGACCCGCCGCGGCGAGCTGTCCATTCGGCCCAGTGCCTGGACCATGCTGGCGCCCACCCGTCGGCCGTTCCCCGACAAGTGGCACGGCATCACCGACCCCGACACCCGCTATCGGCAGCGCTACGTCGACATGTGGGTTTCCGAGGAGTCCAACAGTGCCCTGCGTGCCCGCAGCCGCATCATGTCGCTCACCCGACGTTGGCTCGAGGACCGGCAGTTCATGGAGGTCGAGACCCCCATTTTTCACAGCATCGCAAGTGGCGCGATGGCCCGGCCGTTCACGACGCACCACAACGCGCTCGATGTCGACCTGTTCCTTCGCATCGCCCCGGAGCTGTACCTGAAGCGGCTGACCGTCGGAGGCTTTGAACGGGTCTTCGAGATCGGTCGCGTCTTCCGTAACGAAGGCATCAGTACCCGTCACAACCCCGAGTTCACCATGCTCGAGCTCTACTGGGCGTACGCGGACTACCACGACGTCATGGAACTCGTGGAGCAGCTGGTGTCGCACCTGGCGATGGAAATCCTCGGCACCACCACCATCGAGTACGACGGTCGCGAGCTCGAACTCGCCGCGCCATGGAAGCGTGCCTCCATGACCGATCTCATTGCTGAGCACACCGGTCTGGAGCTGTCGGTCGACATGGACCGCGACACACTCGCCGGCATCGCCGAGGAGCAGGGTGTGGAGGTCAAGCACCACTACGGCGCCGGAAAGCTGATCCTCGAGATCTACGAGAAGACCACCGAATCCGAGCTGTGGGGTCCGGTGTTCGTCACCGACTATCCCAAGGAGGTCTCGCCGCTGTCGCGAGACCACCGCTCCGAGGCTGGTCTCACCGAGCGCTTCGAGGCCATCGTCGCCGGCCGGGAACTGTGCAACGCATTCTCCGAACTCACCGACCCCGACGAACAGTTGGCTCGGTTCCACGATCAGGAAGCCGACCGCGAAGCCGGCGACGCCGAGGCCATGGGCATGGACCTCGACTACATTCGGGCGCTCGAGTACGGGCTGCCCCCAACCGGTGGCCTGGGCATCGGCATGGATCGGCTGGTCATGCTGCTCACCGGGAGCACCACCATCCGCGACGTCGTGCTCTTCCCGACGCTGCGCCCCGAGCAGGTCACCGGCGAACAGGCACCGGCCGACGAGCAGCCGTCTGCGTGACGTCGGACCACGAGGTTGCTGCGGCACTCGCAGCTGAGGCAGCCGAACGGTTGGTCGAACTGCAGGAGCGGGCGATCGCGCAGCACACCACCGGCTGGCAGCTCGAGTATTCGGGCGATGAGGTCGCCCACGACCTGCTGATGGGTCGCATCGGGTTCGAACGTCCAGATGACGCCGTGCTGTCCGAGGAAGGCGCCGACCGGCGCGGGCGGGTGGATTCGTCGCGGGCATGGATCATCGATCCGCTCGACGGCTCGGCCGGTTTCGGCTTGGGCTCGGTCGAATGGGCGGTGCATGTAGCGCTGACCGTCGATGGCGCTCCGGCCGCTGCTGCCGTGGCCGCCCCCGGACTTGGCGGCGTCTTCGCCACGGGTGATCCTGTAACCGAACCATCCATTCCCGACAGGCGAACGATTGTCGTCACCGGGCGGTCCCGGGCCTGGTCCGACGGTCAACGATTGGCCGTGGCCCTCGACGCCGATCTCGCTAGCTGTGGTTCGTCGGGATTCAAAGCAATGCTCGTCCTGTCCGGCCAGGCTGATGTCTATGTGCATGCCTCGCCGCTGTACGAGTGGGATGTGTGTGCGCCGGCCGCCGTCGCCGGAGCCCATGGCCTCGCCGTCTGCGATCCGTTCGGCAACGAGCTGCGATTCAACCAGCTGGAACCGGTCGTTCCCGGGCTCGTGGTGGCCCGTCCCGACCTTCTCGAGTCCGTTTTGGCGGCCCTCGACCGCTGAACGCGGCTTTTCGCGGCCGGTATCACACGGTTGATTCCACGACAGCTCTACACTCGAAGACCGGAGCGGAACCACGCGGTGCGTGGGCTGGGGTACCCGTCGGTGGACAGAAAGCCCAGCACAATGACCGCAACATCGCGAACAACCTCACGCATCGTGACGATGCAGGATTCCATGTTCACGCAACAAGAGGTCTACACTCAGCCTCAAATGGCTGCAGAGCTGCACACTCGCGCAACCAGAACGCCGCTGGCGTTTGGTGATGCGCTTCTTGCTCTGGTGGTTGTGGTGGCGGGGACTGCGGCGACCGAGGGTGTTTCGGGCTTCGACGCGCCCACCATGCTCCTCGGATTCGGCGGAGCTCTTGCCCTCATTGCTGCGCTGTGGTGGCAGAACGACTACGTCGTCACCCGATCCATTCGCTGGAATGGTGATGGCACGCTCCTACTCCGCAGTATCGCAGGCGTCTCAGCTGGGATGATTCTGGCCGGTTGGCTGTTCCAGTTCGCTCACGGCCGCCTGTGGCAACTCGTCCTCAGCCTTGGTTGGCTCGCCAGCATGCTGGCGCTTCGGGTCTTCCTGTCACGTCGGGCCCATCAGCGGTCGGCTCCCGTCAAGG
Organism: uncultured Acidimicrobiales bacterium; assembly: GCA_964517125.1. GTDB lineage: Bacteria > Actinomycetota > Acidimicrobiia > Acidimicrobiales > SHLQ01 > SHLQ01. The sequence continues at coordinate 30,904 of CAZFBD010000017.1, read as the reverse complement.
TCGTCATCGCCGGCAACACGCTCGATGCGCTTGCCGTTCGCCTGGCGCTCCGATCCGATCCCCGGACCACCTATGACGTGCAGGGATTCGTCATGGACCGACTCGACGAGAACGTGCCCGAGGTCGTCACGCAGCTTGCGCTCGGTTCGATCGATCACCTTCCACACGTCGTGCAGAAGACGGGTGCCGAACTCGTCGTCGTCTGCCTTGGTGCCATGGATGCCGAACGGTTCGCTCCCATGGTCCGCGAACTGAACGTGCACGGCGTCGATGTCGCGCTCAGCACCGGCCTCGGAAAGGTCGCACTCCGACGGGTCAAGATGGGCCATGTCTCGGGCCGTCCGTTGGTCCGGATCACGCCTGCGCCGCTCGGCGGCTGGCACATGGCCACCAAGCGATTCGTCGACATCGTTGGCTCGGCCGTGCTCATTGCGCTGACCGCTCCGTTCATGGCGCTCATTGCGATCGCCATCCGCATCGAAGACGGCGGTCGGGCAATATTTCGGCAGACCCGAGTCGGAAAAGCCGGAGAGCCGTTCACGATCTACAAGTTCCGGACGATGGTGCAGAATGCCGAAGAGCTGCAGATCGACCTCACGAACGACCACGAAGGTCCCGTCTTCAAAATGCGGGGCGATCCGCGGATCACGCGTATCGGCTCGCTCCTGCGCAAGACGTCAATGGACGAACTACCTCAACTCTTCAACATCTTCCAGGGCGACATGAGCCTCGTCGGGCCCCGACCCCTCCCAGTCCACGAGGTCGAAGCCGCTCCGGCGAGCTTCCTCGATCGGCAGGCGGTCAAGCCCGGACTCACCGGTCGCTGGCAGGTATCCGGCCGATCCGACACCGGCTTCGATGAGCTCGACGAACTCGATCGTTGGTATGTCGACAACTGGTCACTCGGTCAGGACCTCGAAATTCTCGCCCGAACCGTCCCGGCCGTGCTGCTCGCACGCGGCGCCCGCTGAGGGACCGAGGACTCGACAACATGACGGTTCAACCCACGCCTCCCACCACCTTCTCCATCCGACGTCCTGAAGACGCCGGCCCCGGCCTGCAGATCGTTCCCGATGGCCCCGGCCGCATCCATGCCCGCAACCTTGGGCGGGTCGTTGTCGACCTCGTGCTCATGTCGATCGTGATGGTGCTCACCACCGAGAGTCTGTGGGGCGTCGATCACCTGACAACAAGCGAGTCGTTCCGGCTTGGTGTGCTGGTCGTGCCCGTGATCATCGCCAACATGGGATGGATCGGCCTCTACGACCGGACCCAAAGCCGGCGGTGGCCCGCAGCGGTTCTTGTCGTTGGTCGGTCCGTGCTCCTCGGAGCTGTGCTGTTCTCGCTCGCGGGCTTCTTCACCGAGATGGGCAACGGCGCCCGCAACTGGATCCTGCTCGTCACGCTTGCGTGGCTGGTCGTGTTGTCGCTGCACCATGGCCTTCGTGCCTGGGGGCGTTCGGGTACGGCTCACAGCCGTGTCATCGTTGCCGGAAGCCCGCTCGAAGCGGTCGCCATGCGCGCCACCCTTCGGACCGATCGGCGCCACGACTACGACGTCGTCGGCTTTGTGGTCAACGGCCTGGACGACGACGTGCCACCAATCGTTGCCGACATGGCACTTGGCGCGATCGCCGACCTTCCTCACCTGGTCGACCGGTACGAAGTTGATCAGGTCATGTTCTGCATGGGTGGCCTCAATGGCGCACAGTTCGCCCCCATCGCTCGGGCCATCAACGCAAAGGGAATCGCGGTTTCGCTCACCGGTCTCGGCAACGTCGCCGTCCGCCGCGTGGGGCTGACGCACGTGCAGGGCCGTCCCGTGGTCTCGATCGCTCCGGCGGTCCGGGCCGGGTGGCGCATGCTCATCAAGCGTGCAGCCGATCTCGTGGTCGCCTCGGCGATCCTTCTGCTGATTTCTCCGCTGCTCGGTGCCGTGGCGCTGGCCATTCGTCTGATCGATGGTCACTCGCCGATCTTCAAGCAGGAGCGGCTGGGCAAGGGCGGAGCGCCATTCGACATCTACAAGTTCCGGAGCATGGTGGTCGACGCCGAACAGCTCACCGTCGATCTCACCAACGACCATGAGGGTCCCGTGTTCAAGATGCGTGGCGATCCCCGCATCACGAAGGTCGGGGCGTTCATCCGCAAGACCTCGATCGACGAGCTCCCGCAGTTGTGGAATGTGCTCCGCGGCGACATGAGCCTGGTTGGGCCACGCCCGCTGCTGCGCCACGAGGTCGAGGCAGCGCCGGTCAGTTTCCGCGACCGCGAGGCCGTCATGCCCGGCATGACCGGTCAGTGGCAGGTCTCGGGCCGTTCGGACACCGACTTCGACCAGCTGGACGAACTCGACCGGTGGTACGTCGACAACTGGTCACTGAGCAACGATCTCGGCATCCTCGCCAAGACCGTCCCTGCAGTACTCCTCCAACGCGGCGCCCGCTAGCCATCCACTCGCCACCACGAGCCTGATATACCGCTGATATATCAAAGGTGCCAGGCTCCCTGAACGCTCAAGGTGCCAGGCACCTTCGACCGCGCATCTCCGAATTGGACCGGATTTTCAAGGAAAACGTCGATGGTGCCTGGCACCGTTTGGAGTGATGGTGCCAGGCACCGTCGGTTTTCAGAGGGCGTTGAAGCCGGTCTCGAGGTCGGCGAGGATGTCGGCCAGGGTTTCGAGGCCCACCGACAGGCGGATGAGGCCCGGGCGGACGCCGCTGGTGGCCTGTTCCTCTGGGGTGAGCTGGCTGTGGGTGGTGCTTGCGGGGTGGATGACCAGGCTTCGAGCGTCGCCGATGTTGGCCACATGGCTGTGCAGCTCCAGTGCCTCGACAAACGTTCGGCCGGCATCGATTCCACCGACGATGTCGAAGGCAACGATGGAACCATGGCCGCGGCCTTCGCCGAGTTCGGTGGCCCGGTCGTGCCATGGCGACGACGCCAGGCCGGCGAACGACACCGCCTCCACCTTTGAATGCGCCTCAAGGAACTCGGCGACGGCTTGTGCGTTCGCGAAGTGCCGTTCCATCCGAAGGCTCAGCGTCTCCAAACCCTGGAGGAACTGGAACGCGTTGAACGGAGAGATCGCAGGGCCGAGGTCGCGCAGCAACTGCACGCGAGCCTTGATGATGTACGCGCCGGGCCCCAGCGCACCCCAGTACGGAAGCCCGTGGTAGCTGGCGTCGGGTTCGGTCAGCGCCGGGTGACGGCCGCTCTCGCCGAAGTCGAAGGTGCCACCGTCGAGGATGATGCCGCCGATGGAGGTGCCGTGACCGCCGATGAACTTGGTGGCGGAGTGCACGATGATGTCGGCGCCGTGCTCGAACGGGCGAATCAGGTACGGGGTCGCCACCGTGTTGTCGACGATGAGGGGCACGTTGTTCGCATGGGCAACGTCGGCCACACCCCGGATGTCGAGCACATTCGCCTTCGGGTTGCCGATGCTCTCGGCGTAGAACGCCTTGGTGTTCGGCTGCACGGCCGCGGCCCAGGCCTCCAGATCGTCGGGATCGTCGACGAACGTGGTGGTGATGCCCATCTTCGGCAGCGTGTGATGCAGCAGGTTGTAGGACCCTCCGTACAGGGCCGATGCAGCCACGATGTGGTCGCCCGACTCCGCCAGGTTCAAGATGGCGATCGTTTCCGCAGCCTGCCCGCTTGCGACTGCGAGAGCACCCGGCAGACCGACGGCCGTCGTGACCGCACCTTCCAGAGCTGCAAGCCGGGCCTCGAGCACGCCCTGCGTCGGGTTCATGATGCGGGTGTAGATGTTCCCGATCTCCGCCAGAGCGAACAGGTTCTGTGCGTGTTCGGCGCTGTTGAAGACGAACGACGTCGTCTGATGAATCGGTACCGCTCGCGAACCCGTGCTTGGGTCCGGTTCCTGCCCGGCATGGATCTGCTGTGTTTCGAAGCCCCACTCGGCCATGTCATTTCCACCTTCGTTGTGTGATTCGTGAAGAACCTAACGACGACGACCTGGCGATGGGCCATACATCTGGTGGGAAATGTCTGGGATTTGGTCCGGTCAAACGAACCAAAATGTCTGCTCGGTCCTGAGGTCGAAAAATCTCTACCTGCAAGCGGCGGCGTTAGAGAACGAGGCGTTCCACTCGGTCGACCAGGTGGTCGGCGGCTGCCTTGAGGGCGGAGCCTCCGGCGGAGTCGGCCATCGGCAGGAGTGCCTCGGTGGCCCGGTTGGCGTACCGACGGGCATCGGCGTGGGCACTCTGCAGCGCACCGCTCTTGCGGACGAGTTCGCGGGCTTCGTCTCGTGCCGTGGTGTCGATGGGACGGCCGAGCAGCTGGCGCAGATCGGGGCCGATCTCGCCATGGGCCATGGCCCGGATGACGGGCAGCGTGTACACGCCTTCGATCATGTCGTTGCCGGCCGGCTTGCCGAGCTCTTCGTCGGTGGCGGTGAGGTCGAGGATGTCGTCGACGATTTGGAATGCCAAGCCGTAGCTGCGGCCGAACACCGTGAGTGCTTCGATGCGGTCGCGGTCCAAGCCGCCAACGATTCCGCCGATGCGGGTTGCTGCTGCGAGCAGTGAAGCGGTCTTGCCGTCGATGGACTTGAGGTAGGAGGCCTCGCTGCGGTTGACGTTGTACACGTACTCGAGTTCGCGGATCTGGCCATCGCAGAGCTGGCTGATGGTGCTGGCAAGGAGGCCAGCCACCTCGGTGCCGAGGGATGCAGCGATTTCGGAGGCCCGACCCAGAAGGAAGTCGCCAGCCAGGATGGCCTGCTGGTTGCCCCACTTGGAGTTGACGCTCTCGACGGTTCGCCGGGTCTCGGCGGAATCCATGACGTCGTCGTGGTACAGCGAACCCTGATGCACGAGCTCGACCGCGATGGCCCCCATGACGACGTCGTGTTCGGCAGGTGCGAATTCGGTGTCGCCTGCGGCTGCTGCTGTGATGCAGAAGCCTGGGCGGACCCGCTTGCCTCCGGCCGAGATCAGGTGCGCGGCGATCTCTTCCAGGAGTTGATTGTCGGTTTCGACGGCCCGCAACAGTTCAGTCTCGACTCGGTCGAGATCGGCGGCGAGGGTCGGAACATGCTCGAGGGGGTTCGTTGTTGCCACACCTCCAATGTACGAAACGGATTTGACGCGCGGCGAACCGATTGCGCAGTTCTTGTTCGATTGTGAAGTGCTGGCAGCCCGGCTGGGCCGATTGGACCACGTTTTGTGGTCGGAGCGCCTCAGTGTGAGGGTTTTCGTGCCGACGGGAATTCCCGAGCGCATGGTGCGTTGTTTCCAATCTGTCGACACCCGTGTCGACCGCACGGAGCGGAAACACTCATCCGAACGTGTGCTGTCGGGCCTGCTGGGTAGACTCGATGGAATCAGGTCGTAGAGGAGAATTCGTTGTTCGAGAGATTCACCGATCGAGCTCGCAGAGTCGTGGTGTTGGCGCAGGAAGAAGCACGCCTGCTCAACCACAACTACATCGGCACCGAGCACATCCTGCTCGGACTCATCCATGAGGGTGAGGGTGTGGCTGCGAAGGCACTCGAGTCATTGGGCATTTCGTTGGAAGCCGTCCGTAGCCAGGTCGAAGAGATCATTGGTCAGGGCGGCTCATCCCCGAGCGGGCACATCCCGTTCACCCCCCGAGCCAAGAAGGTCCTGGAGCTTTCTCTGCGCGAAGCGCTGCAGCTCGGTCACAACTACATCGGCACCGAGCACATCCTGCTCGGACTCATTCGCGAAGGCGAAGGAGTCGCTGCACAGGTCCTCGTCAAGCTCGGCGCCGACCTGTCCCGCGTTCGCCAGCAGGTCATCCAGCTGCTGTCCGGTTACTCGGGCCCCGGCGGTTCCTCCGCAGCAAGCTCGTCCGGTTCGGCCGAAAAGGCTGGTGCCACGTCCGGTGGCGCAAGCGGCGAAACGGGTTCGGGTTCTCTCGTCCTCGACCAGTTCGGCCGCAACCTGACACAGGTCGCCCGCGACAAGGGCCTCGACCCTGTTGTCGGTCGCTCCCGGGAGACCGAACGTGTCATGCAGGTCCTCTCCCGTCGTTCCAAGAACAACCCCGTGCTCATTGGTGAGCCCGGCGTGGGCAAGACGGCAATCGTCGAGGGCCTTGCGCAGGCAATCGCCACCGACAACGTTCCCGACACCATCCGTAACAAGCAGCTGTACACCCTCGACCTGGGTGCACTCGTTGCCGGTTCGCGTTACCGCGGCGACTTCGAAGAGCGACTCAAGAAGGTGCTCAAGGAGATCAAGACCCGCGGCGACATCATCCTGTTCATCGATGAGATCCACACGCTCGTTGGTGCAGGTGCGGCCGAGGGTGCCATCGATGCTGCGTCGATCCTGAAGCCAATGCTGGCTCGTGGCGAGCTGCAGACCATCGGTGCGACCACTCTCGACGAGTACCGCAAGCACCTCGAGAAGGATGCGGCCCTCGAACGTCGCTTCCAGCCGGTGAAGGTCGAAGAACCATCGGTGGCGCACACCATCGAAATTCTCAAGGGTCTGCGCGAGCGCTACGAAGAGCATCATCGGGTGACCATCACCGATCAGGCGCTCGTCGCTGCCGCCAACCTGGCCGATCGCTACATCTCCGATCGCTTCCTGCCCGACAAGGCCATCGACCTCATCGATGAGGCCGGCTCCCGTCTGCGCATCAAGCGCATGGACACGCCGCCCGAGTACAAGGAGATCGAGGCCGAGATCGCCGACGTCGTCCGCTCGAAGAAGGCCGCTGTCGAAGAGCAGCAGTTCGAAGAAGCCGGCCGTCTCCGCGACCGTGAGAAGGAACTGCTCACCAAGCGCGAAGAGGTCGAAGCCGAGATCAAGGCATCGGGAACCGATCTGTTCGACGAAGTCGACGAAGAGGCCATTGCCGAGGTGCTTTCGCTGTGGACGGGCATTCCCGTCTACAAGCTCACCGAGGAAGAGACGCAGAAGCTGCTGCGCATGGAAGACGAGCTGCATCGTCGGGTCATTGGTCAGGAGGACGCCATCAAGGCTGTCAGCCAGGCCATCCGCCGGACGCGTGCCGGTCTGAAGGACCCCAAGCGTCCTTCCGGATCGTTCATCTTCCTGGGCCCATCGGGCGTGGGTAAGACCGAGCTCGCCAAGACGCTCGCCGAGTTCCTGTTTGGGGACGAGGAAGCGCTCATCAGCCTCGACATGTCCGAATACATGGAGAAGCACACGGTGAGCCGCCTGGTCGGTTCTCCTCCCGGCTACGTCGGGTACGACGAGGGTGGTCAGCTCACCGAAGCCGTCCGCCGCAAGCCATTCTCCGTGGTGCTGTTCGACGAGATCGAAAAGGGCCACCCCGACGTCTTCAACACCCTCCTGCAAATTCTGGAAGAGGGGCGTCTCACCGATTCGCAGGGTCGCTCGGTCGACTTCCGCAACACGGTGCTGATCATGACCTCGAACCTTGGTACCCGTGACCTTCGCAAGGCGAACACCGGCTTCATGAAGGTCGACGAGGCCATCTCGTACGAACGCATGAAGGAGAAGGTCAACGACGCGCTGAAGGAGCACTTCCGTCCGGAATTCCTGAACCGCATCGATGACACGATCGTGTTCCACGAGCTGTCCCAGCCCGAGGTTCGCCAGATCGTCGACCTCATGGTCAAGCGTGTGGCCACCCAGATGGCATCGCAGGGGATGGGCCTCGAGCTCACCGATGCGGCCAAGGACTTCGTCTCCGTCAAGGGTTACGACCCCACCTTGGGTGCACGTCCACTGCGTCGGGCGCTGCAGCGTCTCGTCGAGGATCCACTGTCCGAGAAGCTCCTCTACAAGGAGTTCCGTGCCGGCGAGATCGTCATCGTCGACATCGAGGATGATCCCGAAGAAGCTGGTGAACAGCGCATCGTGTTCCGGGCCATCGAGGGCTTCGAGCCCCCACCGGTCGAGGAACTCGAAGAGGGTGAGAAGGCGCAGGTCTGACCCACAAACGGTGCGAACTCGCATCGTTGTGAACTGAACCGTTGTGGGGCCCGTGGTCCGATCCTTTTGGGGATCTGGCCACGGGCCCTTCAGTTTCCCAATCCAGCAGCCAGCGCCTAGCGTTGACCGCTGTGAGGTTGCGCCTTTTCCTTCTCGCGCTCTTTGCGCTCGTCCTGACCGCGTGTCAGGTCGACGCCGTTGTCGACGTCGAGGTGACCGAGGACGGCTCGGGCACCGTGAATCTGACGGTTGCCTTCGATGACGAGGTCGTCGCTGCGGCACCAGAACTGCTCGATGGGCTACAAACCAGCGATCTGGCTGCGGCTGGCTGGACGATCGAGGGCCCGGTCGGAAGTGAATCGGGGCAGTCGGTCGTGGTCATGGCGGCCAAGGACTTCGCCTCGCCCGACCACCTGGCTGGCGTTCTCGCCGAAATCACCGGCGATGCCTCGGTCTTCAACGACTTCGTTGTTGCCCGAGAACGGTCCTTCGCCCGGACCACCTACACGCTGACCGGTCAGATCGATGCCGGTGTCAGCGTGGAACGCTTCAGCGATGCTGACGTCACCGGCCTGTTGGGTTCGCCCCTTGGGCGCCCGGTCACCGAACTCGAAGCGCTGGCGGGCCGACCCCTGGGTCAGACGATCACGCTGCGTTTCAACGTGACGCTCCCCGACACTGCGGAGTCGTTGTCGGGTCAGGTCGATGGCAACACGGCCTCGTGGGTGATCCTGCCGGTCGATCCGTTGCCCACCGACGTCGCGGTCTCGTCGAGCGTCGAAGATCAGCTTCCTCGCATCTGGGCTGCCATTGCCCTCGTGGCGCTTGCTCTGCTGGCCACGTTGTTGGTGTTCCGTGTGCTTGCCCGTCTTGGTGGGCGCCGGGCGGAAACCCGTGCTGCCGATGGCGAAGTGAAGATGCGGCGCCCCGATCGACCGTCCTCGGAGCCGCAGACCGCCACGACACCTCGCGAGCGACCACCCCGGCTGGAACTGGTCGTGCTCGATGCCCGGGGCGTGCTGTACGACGAGGCGAACGACATTGGGGCCCGCTTGGTCCCGTTCGTCCGAGAACGTGGCAGCCGAGCCTCGCTGCAGGAAATCAACGACGTCACGCGGGCGGCCAGTCTGGGCCGGTTGTCGACGGCAGAACTTTGGACCGAACTTGGGGTCGAGGGTGAGTACGTCGAACTCGATCAGCTGTACACGAGCGAGTTCATGCTTCGCGAAGGTGTGCTGCATTTCATCGACCGGCTCCACGAACGTGGGCTACGGGTGGCGGTCATCACCAACAATGTTCTCGGTTGGTCAAAGGCACTTCGCCAACGGTTCCAGCTCGACGAACGCGTCGACACGTGGGTCATCTCGGGCGAGATCGGCAGTCGCAAACCCGACGCCGCGTTCTTCGAGGCCCTCCGCCGCATGACCGGAGTGGAGTTTGCCGACAGCCTGTTGATCGACGATCAGATCGACGATCTGGACATGGCGCGGTCGCTCGGCATGTCGACCGCCATGTTCGTTCCGGCCGGGGCGCAGCTGCCAGCGTCGTCACCGCACCCAATCGTGCACGGTTTCGAGAGCTTCTTCGGCCGACGAGGCTGACGGAAACCAGATCGCCGTCAGGCGGTTCGTTCACGGTGTTGGGTTCCTTCACCGCTGGTGATGAACACGGCCGTGGCCGGTCCGTCGAGGAGGTCCATGGTGTGCCAGACCCCGGGGTTGTTGATTGCGTACTCGCCGGCGTCGAGTTCGACGGCCGTGACGGATCCGTCGAGATCTTCCTGGTGCAGGCGGACCCGCCCGTGCGTGCACAAGACGACTTCGGACCCGCTGGGGTGCATTTCCCAGACGTCCCAGTCCTCGGAGAAGGTGTGCATGCTCACGAGACGGCCTTCGATGCCGTCGGCGCCGTGGCGTTCGCCATAGCCGCCGTACCAGTCCATCTCGCCGGTGAACAGTGGCTGGACCACCGAGACCGCTCCGAGGCCCAGATGAATCGGGTGCTCACTGAGCCGGGACACCGGGCGGTCGGTCATGACGGATCGAGTGCGGTGCTGTCGTGCAGTTCTGGAAGCCGGCCCTTGCGGAACAACTGCCACAGGGGAGCGGAAACCTTGGGGGTGATGTCGAACCACAACGACGTGCTGTACCGGCCCGCCTGGTTGTCGGCAGCGGTTGTGAGCAGACCCACGTAGGTGGCCAATCCGGGTTGGCGGTCGGATTCGACGAAGAGGTGAACCGAACGGGCCCCGGTGTGATCGATGCTGTGCGACTCGAGCATGGTCTGCAGCTCGGTTGTGGCGTCCCAGCGGTAGCGGCCCGGGTTCTCGAACGGCGACGGCTGTCGGCGTCGTTCGGGGAGCTTGTCGACGAGCACGAGGTGGCCGGGTACGCCGAACATTTCGTCGCTGATGGATTCGAGCAGATCGTCGTTTGGATCGAACAGCAGTGGCAGGCTGCCAATGTCGTAGGTCCGGCCGGGCACGAAGGTGACGCCCGAAGCGACATGACCGGGATGGCTGCTGTCGGCGGACACATCGACCGGCTGCGTTTCGAGCTCGTCGAGGTCGATCTCGGGCTCGTCATCAGATGTGAGATCGACGACGTTCTCCATGGGAGACGCCGGAGTGAACGCGACGGTTTCTGGGGCCAGCGGTGCAACGGCGACGGTGGCAGGAGCGATGGTCTCTCGAACATCGATGTCGGACACGGCAGATGCCTCGGTTGCATCGGCGTCGGACGCTTCGGAGTCGTCGGGCACGTCGACGGGAGTAACCGATGCGGTTTCTGGGGCAGGTGGCGTGACGACCGTGTTGTGCACGGTTGTGTCGGGCAACTCGGACAGGTCGAGGCGAGGCGGGGACAGTTCGTCGCCGTTCGAGGCTGACCAGCGAATGATGGGGTCGTCGCCGAGCTCTGAGGTGAACACGTCGAGGTGGACGAATTCGATGGTGGCGTTGCCGAGATCGGCCTGCACTGACTGCAGCGCTTCGGTGTCGCGGTCTGCGGTGACGACGACGTACCGACGCTCGTCTTGCAGGGCGATGGTTGCGTTCGGGCTCATGTCCCACAGGCCCTCGTAGAACGAGCCGGGGTCGGGGAAGAGTTGGCTGAGGTCCCGCAGCTGCATGGGGGCCATCCAGCGATGGATGGCGGTGATGCGTTCGGCCACCGGAGCATCATCGTCGTCCATGTTGGAAACAACGACGGAGACGACCGTGCCGGTGGCCGTGAAACTCATGACCGCAGGACGGTCGCGCTGCACGGTCTGGTCCCAGCTGCCAATGGCAAGGCCGGGGTTCGCCACGAACGAATCGAGATTTGCGGCAATTGCTGCGCCGATGCCGCGGGGTATTGCGGGCCCCGGCGTGAGAGCCACCAACTGTCCGCCGTTGATGGTGTAGAGGGTTTCTGCGTCCATTGCCTGTTCGGCTCCCTGTCCTGACGATCGGTGTGTCCACCGCCACCACTGACGGTAGCGCGCACCGGTGCTGCATTTCCACGCCGACGTTCGTGATGACGTGGATTGCTGTTCGGGTGCCGGACCGCCCCGCCAGAACCTCCGGCCAGCCCTGCCGCAAGCGACAAACTCACCGCCAAACGACAAGCAACCCGAAAATGACAATCAACCCAAAAACGGCGTCCCCCAAAACGGCAAATCGCCCCGGTTTCCCGAGGCGACCGCAACGAGTATGAGAATATCACAGCTGATTTTTCGATGTCGGGTTTTGCACCGCAAACCTTCCGATCTTTTTTGCCGGTGGGAATGTTGGGAATTTTCCGGCGAAATCGAAGGTGCAAGTGCTCACCGAACGTCGCCGAACGTCTAGGCTCTCGCACGTTGGGTGATCCCGTGACGGGTGAATGTCACGGTGACCGTCCACGTTTGTGTCAAAGGGGCGAGTCAGAATGGGGTCGATGGGTTCACCGCGCTACACCGAAACTCTCGAGGCCATCGATGGCATTCGTGAACGCTGCTGCCAGCGACAGCTGACGACCGACCAGTTCACCACCGAGATCACCGACGCCTTCTACGAGTACCTGGTCGATGAAGACCCTCGCGACGATGTTGTTGGATTGGTCGACTACTGCGTCGAGGTGGCCCGCGAAGTGTGTGAGCTCACCCTGTTTGCCGATCGGGTCCTCCCCCACCGGCTCGAACATCAGCTTCGCTGGATCCTGGATCAGCAGGGGGATGCCGAGAACCTCGGACAACTCGTGCGGCGCCTGCGGGCCCGACTCGACGAAAACGACGAGCTTGCGAAGATCGATCTGGTCGAGCTGTGCCAGCACGGCTACGAGACGCACCAGGGGCTGTTCTCCGCGGTCGACACCGAACGTGACATCATCGAACTCGCCCACGAATTCCGGGTCGTTCCCGCACTGGACGCTGCCGTCCGCCCCACATCGAGCGGTCGCCTGGCGAACGATGAGAAGAGCCGGGGCAAGGCGCTGCCCCGCACCCTCGACCTGTTGGCGCACATCGCCAACGACCCCAAGCACCCGTCCGGAACCCTGGCTCGCGACTCGCTGGTTGGCCTGTGCGCGTACAGCGAAACCGCCGGTCTCGCTGCGCTCCGCCTGCCCGTGCACCTGCTGTCCGATGATCAGCGTGAACGGCTGCACGAGATCTACGTTTCACACGAAGATGCCATCGGCCCCGAGGTCGTCCGCATCTTCATCTCCGAACAGCAACTTCGCGACCGCGAAATTCTGCGAAGTGCGCTCTGGCAGGCAAACGACTCGCGGCACCTGTCCACCCCGGAAGCCGCGGTCTGAGCCTCCTCCCTGAGAGGGAGGACGCAACCATCGTCAGGTGGGATGACCCGATTGTGGCGAGTCCGTACGCTGGAGCCATGCGAACCGGTCTCCCACAGGTGTTCTTCGGCGGACTGACCGTTTTCGTTCTGCTGCTGACAGCGTGTGCGAGTTCGGCTTCGACCGATACCGACACCGCCGAGACGGCACAGACATCCACAACGACCGCCGTGGCGACCGAACCGACCGAATCGGAGTCGTCGGGGTACGAACCGCTGGAGCCGGGCTCCTATGGATCCGACGCAGGTCCGGGTTCGCTGATCGACCTTCTCCTCACCTCGATGCCCGAAACGGACGGCTTCGAGGCGGTCGGTTTGCAGTCGCTTCCGAACCAGATCGATGGGTACCCGCGACTCGAAGGATGTCCCGACATCTTTCCGATTGCCAGCACGGAACGGCTCTTTGGCCGGCTCGGCGTCGGGGGTTCGGTGTTCGACGTGGTCGTCGTGGTCAGCTCCATGATCTTTGAGGCTCCCGAGGGAGCGCAGGCGTTCAGCGACTTCGTCATGACCCCGGAGGGTGCAGAGTGCCGAGAACGGGAGCTCGCCGCGGGTGTGGAGTACCGGGTCGCCAACGGCACTCCGGAGATCACGCTCGAAGACTATGAGCTGGTCATCGAGCCGCAGTACGACGTGTCGGGCGCAGCGAGTTCACGACAGACGATGATCACCGGTCAGTTCGGAACCGACATCGAACAGGAGGTCACATCCACCTGGGTTGTTCGTGGAAGCGCCGTGCACATGTTCACGCTTGGCGTGGTTCCCGGATCGCCAGACCATTCGCAGATTGCCGCCCTCGGCGGACCGTGGCTTGAAGGATCGATTGCGCTGGAGCCGCCCAGCCCGAACATGCCGGCCGATGAAGCTGCCGAGCGTCTCTTGGTCGCCCTGGACACCGAGGTCGAGCGGCCAGCCTGGTTCCAGCCGATCAGCGTGCCGCAATTGGCGTCGACCCGCATCGAGCCCAACTGCACCTCGTTCCAGAACGAACCCATCGCGGCGGCCGAGGGTGTCACCTCGGTTGCAATTTCGCAGTTTGCTGGCAGCACGCTCTACGAGGATGCGGCATCGTTCTCCACCGAGGACCATGCGCTCGCCGAGGTGCAGGCCACGATCGACGATGGCGAAGCGTGCATCCTGTCGCAGCTCGAACCGCTGTTCTCGTCCGGGTTCGCACTCGTGGATACGGTCATGGAAGAAGACATCATCGACGGCATTCGCTACGTCGTCGGCACGGTGAACATGATCCAGACCGTGCAGGACGAGAGCTTTGACGTCCGATTGATGGCCGCCATGGCCGCGTCAGGTACCGATGTCGTCCAGATCAGCTTCCAGGGACTCGCCGGCGACGAACCCGACCTGCGCGAGCTCGCCATTGCGCGTCTTGCGGTCATGGAGTCCCTGCGATGACCCGCTCCGTGCCCAAATGGCTCGTGGAGATCGGACTGGTCGTCGTCCTCGCTGCCATCTGGATCGCCGAGTACGCGGTGCTCGACGACGAACTCCGGCAGCTCGGTCCCGGGTCAAGACAGATCACCCTGGGGTTGTGGAAGACGAGCGAGAACATTCAGGTCGGCCTGCTCGTGGCGCTGCTGGGCGTCGCCTCGCTCATCGTCCGCGACCGGCGCCCGCTGCTGGCCCTGGTGCTCGTGTCGACCTCGGTGATAGCGGTCTCGTGGTTCTATCCGCTCCTCTACAGTGACTTCGCTGGGGCGCTGATGTTGGCGGTCGCCGCCTTCTGGTCGGTCTGGAAGATGCCCGACTGGCGCATTCCCGCCGTGCTCACCGTGCTCGTGTCCGGTGCGGTGACGATACGCACGTACCAGACTTCGGAGACGCTGGAGTCCATCACGGCAACCGCGTCATCTGAACTGTTCTCGTTGACGGCGACGGCGCGATCGTTGTTGTTCGGCGTCCTCGCAATCGCGGCCGGGCTGCTGGCTCGCCGGCTGGACCGGCAGGCAGCCGAGCTCGTGGATCGGAACCGGGAGCTCGAAGAACAGCGCGATGTCACCCGGCAGCGGGCCGTTCTCGACGAGCGGGTTCGGATCGCCCGTGAACTACACGACGTCGTTGCCCATCATGTGGCGACCATGACGGTGCATGCTGGCGTGGCGCGGCAACTCAGTGGGGCCGACGGTCCCGCTGCGCCTGCGCTCTCCCAGATCGAAGACTCAGGCCGTGCCGCAATCGACGATCTTCACCGGCTGCTCGGGTTCCTCCGAGGTGACGACAGTGACGAGTCCGAAGATCGCTCGCCCACCCCGTCGTTGCGTGCGCTCGATCGGCTCATGACGAGTGTTCCCGATCTGCAGGTTCACACCGATCTTCAGGGTGAGCTCCACAACCTTCCCGACGCCGTGGACCTCTCCGCATATCGGATCATCCAGGAGTCGTTGACCAACGCCATCAAGCACAGCGATTCACGTCGTGTCGACGTTCGGGTCGAGCGACGCAACGGTCATGTCGAGATCGAGGTGCAGAATTCGGGCCCCACCCGGCCCGGCGACGGTACCGGCCACGGACTCCTGGGCATGCGGGAGCGTGCTGCCCTCCTCGGCGGCTCCGTCACTGCCGGCCCGGACGATGCGGGCGGCT
Source organism: uncultured Acidimicrobiales bacterium (assembly GCA_964517125.1). Taxonomy (GTDB): domain Bacteria; phylum Actinomycetota; class Acidimicrobiia; order Acidimicrobiales; family SHLQ01; genus SHLQ01. Next base: position 15,562 of record CAZFBD010000017.1, on the reverse strand, counting down.
GGATGGTTACCGCACACCTTCCGATCGACGCCCCGAAGGGACTTCCAACATGATTCGTATTGCGCTCGCCGACGACCAGGCGATGCTGCGGGCCGGGTTCCGATTGCTGCTCGAGGCCCACGACGACATGGAGATCGTCGGCGAGGCGGAAACCGGCGAAGAGGCGGTCCGACTGGTGGACGATCAACGGCCCGATCTTGTGCTGATGGATGTGCAGATGCCGGACATGGACGGCATCGCTGCGACCGAACAGCTGCTGCTCGACCCCGAATGTCAGACCCGCGTACTCGTGCTGACGACCTTCCAACGCGATGACTACCTGTTCGATGCGCTTCGTGCAGGAGCCAGCGGCTTTCTCCTGAAGACGGCCCCGCCTGAAGATCTCGTGGCTGCGATCCGGACGGTCGCCGAGGGCAACTCGCTGCTCGATCCGTCGGTCACCGGCGCGGTGATCGAGCGATTCGCATCGGGTGGGCCCGGGGTCGTGCGGTCCGAACAGCTTGAGCAGCTCACCGAACGAGAGCGCGAAGTGCTCGAAGAAGTCGCCAAAGGCCGTTCCAACGCCGAGATCGCAGAGAACCTGTTCGTGGGCGAGTCCACGGTCAAGACTCACGTGTCGAGCGTGCTGTCGAAGCTGGCCCTCCGTGACCGGGTGCAAGCGGTCGTCTTTGCCTACGAACACGGACTGATTCGCCCCGGTCAGTAGCCCTCGGCACGCGCCGGCCGCTGGTACGCTCGTCGGCCGGTGAGGAGTTTGCGTGCCTGAGACATCGAATCTGAGCAACGACGGGTTCATGACCCTCGTGCCCGACGGCTACGAGCAGCCACCGGAACGAACCTTCGTGGTCCTTGGTCTCGCTCGGGGCGGCACGACAATGGTTGCGCAGCTCCTGTCGTCGTTTGGCATCCCCATGGGGGATGAGGCCGACAATCCGGTGGTCGAGGATCGTCGCCTGGCTGCGGCGTTCGAGGACGGCACCGCAACCGATGTGCGGGCGGTCGTGGCCGACTATGACGCTGCCAATCCGGTGTGGGGTTTCAAGCGGCCGAACGTGTTCCGCTCGCTCGACCCGCAGGAGATCCCGTTCCGCAACCCGCACTACGTCGTTGTCATGCGCGACCTGTTGTCCATCGCGAACCGGAACCGGATTTCGATGTTCAAGGACCCGGTCACCGACATGCGCGACTCCATCGCACTCATGTCCGATCTCGTCGAGTTCATCGATGCGCAACACCAGCACCCGATGTTCCTCTTCTCGTTCGACAAGTCGCTCCTGAACGTGCGGAGCCTCGTCGGTGCCATGGCCGACTTCTGCGGGGTGGAGCTCACGCCGAGCACCCGCCGCCGTGCGCTCAAGTCGATCGAGGTCGACAACAGCAACTACCTGGAACTCTCACGCGCGGATTCGTTCATGGGGCGAATCACGTCGTCCACCGACCGCACCGTGACCGGGTTCTTTCGCTACCACCACCGCGACGAGAACCCGCCGCTCGAGCTGTTCGTGAACGATGAACCGGTCGACGCTGCCGCCCGCTGGTTCCACACCGACATCACCCGCCCCAACGGGACCGTCTTCAGCGGCCAGTACGGGTTCGAACTGTCGCTCGCCGACGGCCACCAGCTCGTGGCCGGGGACCTGGTCAGTGTCGTCATCGATGATGAACGTCGACAGCAGGTCCGCAACTCCCCGTACCGAATTCGATAGGACGATCATGCAACCCTGGATGATTCTTGCGCTGCTGTTGGGAGCGGGCGTGGTTGTGCTCCTGATCGCCCCAACCCTGCACCGCCGCTCGGTGGCGAATTCTCGGGCCGGCCTTGCCGGTGCGCGTGACCGCCGGGTATCCGAGCTCCGATCCGGGCCCGATGGCATCGAGTTCGAACTCGCTGGCAAGGATGCGCTTCGCGTCCGCGATTCGCTGCTCCTTCGAGGCGTTAGAACCGAGGTCGTGCGCAGCACTGCGGGTGCCACGCTTGTTGGGCACTCGAGCGACCGTGCGGCGATCATGGCGGCGATCGACGAGCTCGTCGACCCGGACACACCACCAGCGAACGAGGGCTAGCGGCGGAGCTCCCGCCCGATTGCGTTCACCGCGTCGACGAACACGGGCCACGCATCGGTGGCCTCCACGAGCATCGTGGGCGACGCCCGGTGCTCCATGGGTTCGAACGGCCCCACGTTGAGGTCGTCGTGCATGGCGCCTTCGAAGAAGGGATCGGCGTCGGGACGTTGACCCGGATCCTCGGTGGCGACCGCGCCACCACGCCCGAGAAATTCGTCGAGAAGTCGAGAGTCGGCCTCGACCTCCTCGGCAAAGGTCAGCACGGTGGCGAGCGCGTGCTTGCAGATGGCATCGGCGTCGGGGCACGTGCAGCTGCTGGTGATGGCCTCGGGCTCAGGAATGCCCCACACCATCCGCTGGTCGGCGCTGAGCGACAGCACCACCCGGTAGGGGTCGGGCTGGCTGCCATAGACGAGTGTCGACAACTCGCCGGCCTCGACCGAGATGTCGCCGATCGAGCCTGATCGATGGAGCTTGCGTGCCCGCGCCATTCGGCCCGGGTCGCCGAGATCGATGGCCAGGTTGGACAGCGCCCGGGCGGTGTCGCTTCGGAGTGGACGTCTCACCAGGCACTCACTTCGGTATCGGGAACGTTGGTGGCCGAGGTGTCGAGCACCAACAGATCTCGGAGCTCGTCGGTGGAGAGCTCGGTCAGCCAGCTCTCGTCGGAGCCCACCACGGATTCGGCCAGACGACGCTTCTCGGTAAGCAACGCGTCGATGCGTTCCTCGAGTGTGCCCCGGCACACGAGTTTGTGAACGAACACCGTTTGGGTCTGTCCGATACGCCACGAACGGTCGGTGGCCTGATCCTCAACGGCGGGGTTCCACCAACGGTCGTAGTGAATGACTCGGCTGGCAGCGGTGAGGTTGAGGCCCGTTCCGCCAGCTCGTAGCGAGATGAGCTGTACCGGTGGCCCTTCGCCCGTTTGGAAGTCCTGCACCATGCGATCTCGTTGCGTTCGTGTGGTTCCGCCGTGCAGGAAGGGCGCCTCGACCCCGGAGCGGGCCTTCACATGTGCCGACAGCAGCTTTCCCATTTCGCGGTACTGCGTGAACACGATGACCTGTTCTTCGGCCTCGAGGATCACGTCGATGAGTTCGTCGAAACGGTCGAGTTTCCCGGAGCGCCCCGTGTCCCCAACGGTTGGTTCGCCGAGGTAGTGCGCCGGGTGGTTGCACAGCTGCTTGAGCCTGGTGAGGGTGGCCAGGACCAGTCCACGACGCTCCATGCCGGTCGAGGCGGCAACGGTCTTGAGGAAGTCGTCGACGATCGCCTGGTACAGGCCCGCCTGTTCGGTGGAGAGGCTCGACCATTCGACCTGTTCGACCTTGTCGGGAAGGTCGGGCACGAGGCTTCGGTCGGCCTTCGAACGCCGAAGGACGAACGGCGACGTCAGGCGTCGAAGCGCCAGAACGGCCTCTTCATCGTTGGTTGTTTCGATTGGTGAGGCGAAGGTGTCGCGGAACCAGGTGATGCCGCCGAGCATGCCCGGGTTGATGGCGTCGAGAATGGCCCAGAGCTCGGTCAGCCGGTTCTCGACCGGCGTACCGGTCAGACCGATCCGCTGCTGGGAACGAATGCTGCGGACCGTCTTGGCGGCATTGGTCTGGTGGTTCTTGATGGCTTGGGCCTCGTCGCAGACCACAACGTCCCAGTCGATGGCGGCGAACTCGTCGGCGACACGCGAGGCCGTGCCGTACGTGGTGATGACGACGTCGTGCTTCATCGCCTGTTCCAGCAGGTGTTTGCCGCGTGGACGGTCGGGTCCGTGAGCGATGAACACGCGCAGCTCGGGAGCGAACCGGGCGGCCTCAGCTTCCCAGTTGGCCACGACCGACAGCGGGCAGATCACGAGATGGGGGAGCGACGGTGCGTCGTTGTGCACGCGGTCAAGGGAACGTTGCAGAAGGTGGGCGAGCGCGGTGGGCGTTTTGCCGAGCCCCATGTCGTCGGCGAGGCAGCCACCGAGGCCGAGACGTCCGAGGAACTGCAACCAGCTCAGGGCACGGCGCTGGTACGGGCGCAGTTCGCCAATGAAACCGGGTGGCTCCTGGGCTTCCTTCAACTCGTCGTCGGGAAGTCCGGCCAGAAGCTCGGCGACCCAGCCGTCGGCGGAGAGGTCGTCGTCGCCGTTGCTCTGATCGAGGGCTTCGACCGACTGGCGAAGCAGCTCGGCCGGGCTCAGTTCGCTGGCATGCTCCTGCTGATGGTCCAGCCGGCGGAGCACCTGGTTGATCTCGCGACGGTCGATCTGTATCCACTGCCCGCGGACGGCGACGATGTCGGCCGCCGACTGGGCCAGCGCTTCGAGTTCTTCCTGGGTGAGCGAAAGGTCGCCCAGTGCCACTCCCCAGTCGACGTCGACCATGGTGGAGCCGATGCCTCGACCGGTGGAGGAGGAGAAGGTTGGGGCAGACGCCCGCGCGGTGAGCCGAGCGGATCGCTGCAGCATGTCGGTCGGCGTGACGATGGGAAGCCCCGCCCGCCGACAGAGGGCGAGCGAGTCGGTCAACAGGTCGGAGACGTCGGCGACGGGCAGCTGAATCCCCGCTGGTTCGAGCTCGTCCGACAGTGGCATGAACATGGCGAGCTGGGCGACGAGTCGGTCCAGGAGCTGTGTCATTCGTATTCGGAGTGGAATGAGCGACGCGCCGTCGGCGAACTCGGCTGCTGCGGGTGTCTCGCCCCAGACATCGCTGAAGCTGACCGCCGCTCCGGCACGGTTGACGACCTCGAACAGCAGCGTCCAGGTGTCGTCGGATTCGCTGGGTGCGGGCGGCATGAGCCGACCCCGGAAGGTGACGTCGGGGGCCCCTTCGATGATGCTCTCGACTTCGGACAGCGCAGTGGCCCACTCGGCGAACGCGGTCTCGTGCGCAGGTGTGTCGCCGATGAACACCGAGTCGCGGGCGGAGATCGCGGTGGTGATTCGCCGGAGCGCAACGACGGCCGACGACCGGGCGCGGGGGAGCGGCGGCCGCCAGTCGAGCTCGGACAGGGTGCTTCGACACAGGCCGTCGACGAGCAGTCGGACCAGCTCTGAGGTTTGGGTGAGCGGTGGCCGGTCGTCGAGCGCCCAGATGACCGGAGGTGCGGCGTTGGCCAGATCGTTCAACGCTGTTCCCACGGCGTCATCGGTGAGGACGTTCCAACCGGCCTCCCACCGAAGGCCCGAGGTCTGCAGGGTGGGAAGGATCCGACCCGATGCCGCGATTTCCGAGGCGAGGCGGGTGGCGTGGTGCAGCCAGGTGAGCGAGGCCGACCAGGTCTTCGACGGCGACCGGTGGAGCAGCACTGCGGCGAGGCCGTCGGGGTCCACTTCGAGCGGGGTGATCTGGGGCTGGCCGATCGCTTCCGTGGCCGCCGGGGTCAGCGTGCGGCCGTTCGCTCGGTCGGAGAGATAGGGACGGATGGGCGAGCCGAGTGCCCGCTCACAAAGGCTGACGACGTCGCCATAGGTGGCGTCGGGTCGCCGGTTCCACACGCCGAAACCTGGGGCGAGCCAGGTGACGACCAGGTCGCTGAGCGGGGGGGATGACTGGACCACCCATCCACGATAGCGATGGTCTCTGCAAACGGTCGCTGCATTGCGCGTTCATTGGCGGAATTTGCTGCTCAGGCGCCCGCCAGCCAGCTGCGGATGGAGGACAGGCCGCTCGCATAGTGATGGGCCATCTGCTCCGGGCCATACCGAAGGTCGGCCGACACCGGGCACGCCTCGCGGGCTGCACACGAACGACCGCACGACGAACCCTCTGGTGCCCGATGCTCGGCGCACGTCCGGAGATCGAACGGTCGCTCCACGCTCACGGCATCGACAGGACACGCCGAAACGCACGGGCTGTCCACGCAGGTGAGGCACGGCGATGGCAGGTGCTCGGGCTCGAACTGCAGATCAAGGTCACACAGGAACGCAAGGCGGTGCGCAATCCACAATCCGTGGATCGGATGAATGGTGATTCCCAGTGGCGATGGTTCACCCCAACCAACGAACGACGCCAGTTGCCCCAGCGGCACCATGACCGACCCGGGATACACGATCGTGAGCGCCGCGTGCGGTGCATGTTCGGCAAACCAGGATTCGACGAGTTGTCGGACCGTGTCGTCGAACGGATCGGGCGCATCCAGGTTGTGGCGGACGCTGGCATCCCACAGCCGCGTGCCCCGTTGCCCAAGCAGGACGAGGTGGGAGTGGGGCTGGGTGTCGACACCGTCGGCCCACAGGGCACGGACTGCAGCGTTCGGGAGGTCTCGGAGCGCAATCGACGCCTGAAGCTCCAGGCCGGCAGCCGCCAACTCAGGAAACGGCTGCATCGCTTGCGGTCCTGGCAGCGGCGCGCAGCGCCCGTTGGAGTAGGCGTTGATCGCCGAGCCGGCGGCGAAGCTCGTTCTCGAGGCCCTTGATCGGGTACAGGTTCTGCGGCGCCCGGCTCTCCTTGTGGGGTTCGCTGGCGAATCGTGGCAGCGCACCGGTGACCGTGTCCGCAAGCATGATGGCAGCGTGAAGGTCGATGTCGCCCGCAGACTCCAACCGCACAATTCCTGCCCAGCCATGGGTGCGCGGCCCAGGAAGGCGGACATACCAACTCCATCTGGCGAAGCCCGTCTTGCCAATGAGGAACAGAGGCGTACGTTGTCCGGCTTCCAGAACACCCACGACCCGCTGGAGCTCGTCCTCGAGATACTGCACGTGCTGGGTCTTGATCAGGCCGACGGCCTGAGGAGTACGGCGGCCACGAAGCGGCCCGTCGAAAACGATCAGGTCGTCTTCGCCGGCGGCTGGAACGATCTCGGTTTCCAGGTCGGTCATCAGCTCGTGAATGCCCAGGTACAGGTCTTCAGGTGAACCTGTAGGGACGGGGAAGTGCTCATAGGTGCCGTGTTCGGTCACGATGGGGCCGACCGAGTCGGCCGGTGGGGTGAAGACGCCGCGCTGCACACGGGCACCGATGACCTCGGCCCTCGATCCACTGCACGCAACGGCGCCGGCAGCGACGGTTGCGCAGGATCCCGGAAGGACCAGGCCGTCATCGGTCACCCAGATCCGAGCGTCGATTCGGCGGACGCCGTCGACGAACCAGATGGTGCCGGGCGTCGGTCGGGTTTCGGGTGTGATTGGAGCCCAGCTTGTCGTCGGCATCTCCAGATCAGGGTTGACGACGTCGGTCGAGGCGTCGAGCGCGTCGGAATCGCCTCCGGTGCCGTAGTCCGGATCCCAGGACTCCACTGCAAAGTGCACGGGTTGCGTGTCCTAGCCGTCGACGGCGGGCAGGCCATCGATGGAGGTTGCGTTCTTCTTCGCCCAGTACTCGGCCATTTCGTCGGAGGCCTTGCCATCCCAATGATTGTTCAACGTCTCGCGTTCTTCGACGAAGTCCATGAACGGCACCGAGAAGCCGCAGGCATTCGAGGTGCGGTCGATGTCGGCAACGATGATCGCACGCGTGCCGTCGTGCGGGCCGAAGAGTCTCTGGAGGTCGGCAAACTCATCGTCACCCGATCGGAGGACTCTGCCTGTTCCGTACAGACGACAGATGTTGGGCTTTCCCTCGAATGCGCAGAACATGAACGTGATGCGGCCGTTCTCGCGAAGATGGGCAATGGTCTCCGCTCCACTTCCGGTCAGGTCCAGATAGCAGACCCGGTTGTCGTCCAGGATTCGAAAGGCGTCGTACCCCTTCGGCGAAAGGTTGACCCTTCCATTCGAGGTCGGCGCCGTTGCCACGAAGAACATGTGCTGACGTTCGATGAATTCGCGCATCTGGGGTGTGATCGTGTCGAAGGCTCGTCCCATTTTCAGGCTCCGGTCCGTTCATCGGCTGGCTCGGCGTCGTTGGTGACTTCCATCAATCGAGCGTAGTCCGGGTGACGGTGGAGCCGTTTGGCGTTCTGGCCACCTCGAAACGCACGGGAATGCGGTCGGCCAGATCTCGGATGTGGGTGACGAGGCCGATCATCCGGCCCTCGGCTCCGAGCTCCTCGATGGCGGACGCGACGACGTCGAGGGTCTCGGCGTCGAGTGTGCCGAAACCTTCGTCGAGGAACATCGACTCGATGGCCGGAGCACCCTCGGATGCCAGCGATGCGATGTTGTCGGTTAGGGCGAGCGCCAGAGAGAGGCTTGCCAGGAAGGTCTCGCCTCCGGACAGGGTTCGGGCGCCGCGGACCTCGTCGGCGTTGCGGTGGTCGCGGATGCTGAAGTCGGTCCCATCGGTGAGGAGCGAATAGGCGCCGCCCGAGAGTTCGATGAGTCGTTCCGTTGCTCGCTCCGCCAGCGCGTGCATGACGTCGGTCATGAGCCACTGTTCGAAGCCGCGGGCATTCAGGAGCCGGCCGAGCTCTCCCGCAACATTCGATTCGGTCTGCAGCGCGTCGATGCGGTCGTTGGTTTTCTGTTGCGCTGCCTGTTCCCGCTCGAGCGATTCGACGTGCGCCTGAGAACGTCCGATTTCGGCCGCAAGCCAGGCCACGGGATCGTCGGGGCGATGGCCGTCTGTGTGAGGGGCGAGGAGGTCGTCGATGACTCGTTGATGGTCCGTGACCCGCTTGCTGGCAGCCTTGGCCTCTGCGGTGGCTGCCTTCTTGGCGGCTCGGACCTCGGCCGTCACGGTGCCGCTCCACTCGACGAGTGCAGACCAATCGGCGGTGATGGACTCCTCCGACGGTGCCGGCGGATCGAGTGGAGCCAGGCCGTCCCGGGCCGCGGTCAGATCACGTCGGAGCGCAGACGATTCTGCATCGAGTTCGGTGGAGGAGGCATCCACCGCCTGGAGATCGGCCAGGGCCCGCTCGGCTTTCGCTTGCGCCTTGTCCAGGCTGGTCTGTGCCGACCGTGCAGCGCGCATCTGGCTCGTGGTGGCCTTGAGATCGGGTTCCCCGTCCAGGGCCTCGTTCAGGTCACGACGTCGGTTCTCCAACGACGCAACCTCTGCTTCGGCTCGGGCGTGGGCGGCTTCGGCGTCGCGGCGTTCGGTTCGAGCAAGGTCTGCAACCGCTCGCTGGTTGTCGACCTGGGCGTCGAGGGTCTCGAGCTCAGCGACAACATCGTGATCCGGAAGCTGCTCAACGACCTGGTCACACACCGGGCAGGCCTCGCCGGCGATGAGTGCGTCCCGCAGGCCTGCCGCACCGGCTCGGATGCGGGCGTCGTTCCGCTTCGCCTCGGCCTCCCCGAGCGCCGTTGTGGCTTTGGCTTCGGCCTTGGTCGCCTTTTCCGCGGCCGAGCCCGTGGTGGTTGCGTCACGAACGGCGTCAGAGGCGCGGCCGTCGATGTCGTTCGCTTCTGCGTGCAGCTCGAGGAGACGTTCCAGATCGGTGATTGCAGGGAGCTCGTCGACCGCATCCTTTGCGTCTGCAAGTTGCACGGCAGAGGCCTCGGCCGCCTCCTGCGCAGCGGACCGCTTGTCCTCGAGCTTGGCGATGGCTTTCTCCAACCGCCCGGCAGCTGCCGGAACCTTCAACGCAAGCAGGAGCTCCAACTGTTCCTCGGCCGTGCCGACCTGATCGGTGGCTGCAGCTGCCTCGGCCTCAGCGAACGTGACCGCGTCGATCTCATCAGCGATCACCCCCTGGAGAGCCGAGAGGCTCGCGAACGCTCCGGCGGCTTCAGCGACCACTTCGGAGGTCACGACGTCGCGGTCGTCGCGTTGCTCCACCAGAGCTGTTCGTTTCGTGTCCGCAGTACGGGCCCGTTCGCGCGCCGTTGTGCCCATCGACCGGTAGAGCTCCATCCCGAGGAGGCGACGCAGCAGGCTTTGTCGGGCCTCCGGCGTCTCGGTCAGGAAGCGGGCGAACTCGCCCTGCGGGAGCACGACCGTCTTGGTGAACTGGTCGAATGTGAGCCCCAGAAGATCCTCGATCTGTTCGTCGAGTTCACGGGCGTTTCCCGCAAGTACTTCGCCGTCGGACTCGAGCCTGGCTTCCTTGGTCGTGGCTCCCTTGGCGGTGCGCCGAACGACTCGAACTGCCGTGTACTCGATTGGCCCGATGGCGAAGTCCAGACGGATGCGTGCCTCGGTCGCGAGCTGGTTGATCACTGGTGCAACGAGGTTGCTCGCCTTGTATCGGACCACCGAGCCGTACAGGGCGAAGATGATCCCGTCGATGATCGTGGACTTGCCAGCACCGGTGGGTCCGACGAAGGCAACCAGATCGAGGTCGGAGAAGTCGACGACGGTTTGGTCCCGGAAGGTGGAGAACCCCTTGAGCTCGAGGCGGACCGGGCGCATCAGGCGCTGGTCCCCAACTCGTCCTCCAGCAGCTCGACGAACAACGCATGAACACGTTCGTCTTCCACACCGAGTTCGTCGAGGTAGTCAGAGAACAGTTCCACAGGGTCGCGGCCGGTTCGTCGTTCCGGCCGACTGACGGCTTCTTCATCGGGCCGGACAATCTGCACATCGACGACTCGGTCGCCCAGCAGGTTGCGGACGTCATCGGCGAGGTCCGCTCGACGGGCTTCGTCGAGCCGGACCCGCAGCCAGGCGGGGTTCGAGTCGGCTGCGTCTTCTTCGGCGATGGCCCGAACGTCGTCGAGCGTTCCGGAGATCGTGCGGAGGGGGCGACCACCCGACAGCTGAACCGCGTCGACGGCCGCGGGCGCTCCGGGTTCAACCGTGATCACGTTGACCTGCTTGCGTTGGTCCGCCTCGCTGAAGTCCAGCTGCAGAGGCGATCCGCAGTAGTGGATGGGCGCCGGACCAGCGATGCGTTGCGCACGGTGCAGGTGCCCCAGTGCCACATAAGAGGCACTCGCCGGAAACGACTGCGCCGTCACGGCGTACTCCTCGACGAGGTGGGCGAGGCGTTCGCCGCCACCGATACTGCCACCCTGCACGAACGCGTGCGCCATCATCACGTTGACCGCGTCGGGCCGAAACTGCCGGCTGAGGAGGTCGAGCAGCGAGCGCATCCGGTCGGCGTAGACGTTGGCATGTTCGAACGCGGCGCGGTCCATCAGTTCGGTGGCACGGATGATGCCGCGCTGCGACACGAATGGAAGGAGGGCCAGGTTCAGAGCGGTCCCATCGATGTCCAGGGTGCGAACACCTCCGTCGTCCGGCCCGACAGCATCGGTCAGGAGGTGCACGTTGCCCAGCTCCAGAAGCGGGCGAACAGCCGCCAGGCGGCGTGCGTTGTCGTGGTTGCCAGCGATGACGGCGACATGCGCTCCGGTTCGGGCGAAGGCCAGAAGCGTCCGATAGACGAGATCCTCGGCCTCGGGTGGAGGTGATGCTGTCTCGAACAGGTCGCCGGCGACCAGGACGACATCGACCAGGTGTTCTTCCGCGATGGCGACGATTTCCGCGAGCACGGCCTCGTGCTCATCGTGACGTGAATGGCCGCGGATCCGCTTGCCAACATGCCAGTCAGAGGTGTGCAGAAGCCGCATCAGAGTCCGCTGAACGGATCTCCCGATTCCGTTTCGCCGGTGAGTGTTCCTGCTTCGGCAGCGCGGGTGGCCCAGGCTGGAAACGGGAACTCGATGAGGAGCGGAATCGGCAACCTGGGTTGGCTCAGGTACATGGTTCCCGGCTTGAGGATGGTGGCCCGTTGGCGCTGTACGCCGGGGAGGAACCCGTATTGGTCCCGGCCAGCCTCGGCGGTGTCCAAGCGGCCGACCACTCGAATGGCGCTGTTGGCGACAACTCGTCGTTCGACTTCGCTGGCCGTCTGCTGGGCGCCGATGAGGATGATGCCGAGGGAGCGGCCCCGCTCTGCGACGTCGAGGAGGATTTCCTTGATGGGGCTGGATGAGTCCCGCGGCGCGTACTTGTTCAGCTCGTCGAGGACGATGAACTGCAGCGGTTTCGCCACCCCCGAGCGTTCTTTGGCGTCGAACGCCTGGCGCAGGACCACACCCACGACGAACCGCTTCGCCCGGTCGTGAAGCTGATGGATGTCGACCACGGTGAGTTGGTTGCGGTCCAGGTCGAGAGCGAAGGTGGGGGCGTCGTCGATGTCGGCGCGGATGAGGTGTTCGATGTGGCGGACGGAGGAGCTGAGTCGGCGGACGAAGGCATTGATGCTGCCGCCACTCACCGCACGACCCGTCCACTTCTGATCGACCGAAGCCTCGGGATCGTCCGGGATCAACTTGCGTTCGATGAAGCCCACCAGCTGGCGAAAGGTGCGGATGGTGACGCCTTCGATGCGCACGGCGCCGTCGGACGACGGGGCGCCTCGTGTCGCCGCGGTGAGCTGGGCGGCGACCGACTGCACGACGATCGTGTACTGCTGGCGCTCGTCTTCAGCATCGGCAAAGAGGAAGGGAAGAAGGCCATCGCGGCAGAACGTGTCGAGGGTCCAGAAGAACGGGTTCACCCCGACGGTGCGAGCACCCGTGGCCGGGGTGGCGTTGGGGTCACCCTTGCGAGGCGGTGCGACGATGCCCACACTGCGGAACGGCGCTGGCTCCAGACCGAGGTGTGCGTACCGGTCGGCCTGGTCGCGGGTCAGGTGGCCGTTGGGCGCATCGAGGAACAGCAGATCCTCGCCCTTCACGTTGAAGATGAGGCCCTTCGTGTTGGCGGCCTCGGCCCCGAGCACGCCGGACGTGAACAACGAGTAGAGCAGGAACGTCGCGTAGCTGGTCTTGGTTGCGACACCACTGATGCCGCTGATGTTGATGTGCGCGCCCTTCGTCCCGTCGACGAAGTCGAGGTCGAGGAAGATGGGCTCGTTCTCGCGGCTCAGCCCGGCGGGCAGGCGCCGACCCACACTGTCGAAGTCGAGCGCCGCGTCTCGCTCGTCGTCGGTGGCCCGTCGGACCTCGGAACCCGGCAGCGGCGGCACGAACGTCTCCGGAACGATTCGGGTCACCTGAACCAGCGCAGCTTCGGTGACTTCGGCCGGAAGTACACCCTCGGCAATGAGGAAGACGTCGCTGTCGAACGTGGCTCCTTCGTGCCGGGCACGGACCTGGTTCACGATGCCGTAGATGGAGATTTTCTCGCCCGTGGGCATGATCCGGTCCAGGGCCACGACGTCGTCGAGTTGCAGGTGCGCACCTTCGGCAATGGCCACCCAGAACTGCAGCGGTGTGGCCTCGTCGGTGCCGAGAACCCGGCCGACCATGGCGTCGGCTGGCCCGGAAAGTGTCGTGTCGTCCATCGAACCCCGAACTCTACTGCCGATGCCGGCCGCGAAGCCCACGGACCGTACCGGCACCCGGGATGGACGATTCTGAGCTAGAGTGGAACCCACGTTCGACGGAAGCGGTGTCCTCATGGCCAAGGCCAAAGACACGAATCGCACGCACAACAGCGGCAAAAACAGCAGCAAAACCAGCAAAGATGACGGAGGCGACGCATCGGCGGATGCGCGGTACGAATACCGCGTCTGGGGCGAGCATCGCAAGGCCTGCCGCAAGCTCGAGAAGCTTGCGTCTGAAGCAACCGTCGAGAAGATCGAAGACTGCTACTTCCTCGTCGACGATCCCACCTGGAACGCCAAGGTCCGCGGCCGCTCGCTGAAGGTCAAGGAACTGGTTGGGTCCAAGAAGGGCTTCGAACGCTGGACCACCACGTGGCACGAAGACGCCGACAGCGCACCTGCGCCGTTCGACGAGCTGTTCGAGGATCTCCGTCTGGATCGTCCCGCACGAGGCAAGAGCTACAACCTGCCAAAGCAGGTGGCACGGCTCGACGACGATGGCCCACGGCCCGTGTTCGTCACCAAACGCCGCCGCAGGTACCGGGTTGGCGCCATCCGAGCCGAACGAACCGAGATCGAGATCCAGGGATCGTGCGAACGATTGCAGACGATCGCCATCGAAGGCGATGACCTCGAGAGCCTCATTGCGCTCCGCAAGGAACTCGGGCTGAAGAAGGACCAGAACCTTCCCATGCACGTCGCCATCAACTCCGAACTCTGACCGACCGCACAGCGTCGGCCATCGCGGCCCGTCCGTGGCCTACCGTCGTGTCGTGAACGACGGAATTCTGTCCGAGCCCCTCGACGTCAACGCCGCGCGCCATACCAGGCCGAGCTATCCAGCGGTGGAAGCCAAGATGGGTGTTGTCGTCGAATACCGGGCGACCGGAGTCGTGGGAGCGATCGTCTCCTTCAAGCCGCAGCAGGTCGTGTTGCGGGATCGTCATGGCCGCGATCACGCCATTGCCCCTCGCGACGGCGCATTCATGATCGACGGCAAGCCGATCTCGCTTCGCCAGCCTGCGCCCGTCGCGCAGAATGAATCGCTGCAGTTCACCGCGTCGGGGTCTGTTGATGTCGGCAAGGTTCCGGCACGGATCGCACGTCCGAGCCGGATCTGGGTCGAGGGTATGCACGATGCCGAGCTCATCGAGAAGGTCTGGGGAGAAGATCTCCGAATCGAAGGTGTGGTTGTGGAGCAGCTCGAAGGCATGGACGACCTTGCAGACCGAGTCGCCCGTTTCCAGCCGAGGCCGGGCCGACGGCTTGGAATTCTGCTCGATCATCTGGTCGAGGGGTCCAAGGAGAGTCGGGAGGCGGCGGTGATCAACCACCCCGACGTGTTGATCACCGGTCATCCCTACGTCGACGTGTGGCAGGCGATCAAACCCGAATCGCTTGGTATCGCGGCGTGGCCGACCATTCCCATGGGCACCGATTGGAAGAGCGGCATCATGGAGTCCTTTGGATTTCACGGCCACCCGGGGGCCTTCTGGAAGCAGCTGCTCGGCCAGGCGAACTCGTTCCGGGACCTGGAACAACCCATGGTCGGAGCGGTGGAACAACTCATCGACTTCGTGACGGTCGAGGGTCCGCATTGAGCGCCGCTGGTAGGGGCAGAAAATTCCCGAATTTTCCGAATACCCGAGGCGGTGGGCGGGTTGGCACGTGCATGGATACTTCTCGTTTGCGCACCATGTTCGTGGTCGCGCCTGCACTTGCACTGGGTTTGGCCGCCTGCGGCGGTGACTCAGCTGTGGAAACACAGACCTCGGCTGCGGCCTCTGGCGAATCCGCCGGTGCCGACATCACCTCGATCGGCGAGGCAAACATTGACCTGCTCCAGCCGGCCGATGACGCCCGCGACGTCGAGGTTCTGAACGTCCAGGACGGCTCGATCACCTCGTTGCGCGATGCCGTGACCGGAGATCGACCGGTCCTGTTGTGGTTCTACGCTCCGCATTGACCGACGTGTCTGCGTGAAGGTCCCGCAGTTGAGCAGTTTGCTCAAGAACACAGCGATTCCATCCAGGTGATTGGCCTGGGTGCACAAGACGACTTCGACCTCGCAACCGATTTTCTGGATCGGACCGGCGTCGAGACACCAACCATGCTCTGGGACGCCGGCTTCTCCACATGGAGCGCCTTTGGCGTGCAGGCGAACTCGCAGATGATGCTGATTTCGGCCGACCTGGAGCGTGCCACTGGTCTGACGTACGGATTCGACGAATCACGCCAGGCCGCCTTTCTCGAAGCACTCAGCGAGCTCTGACCGACCCGAATCCGCCGACCTGAATGTTTCAATACCATGACGGAGTGCTACCGTCGTTGGTCATGTCCA
>CAZFBD010000016.1:40882-66012 GCA_964517125.1 uncultured Acidimicrobiales bacterium | reverse complement strand
AGCATCAACGGCATGATCTTCCAGCGGGGCAACCCGATGGACTACGACAAGTGGGGCGCCACCGAGGGGTTGGAGCAGTGGGACTACGCCCACTGTCTTCCGTACTTCAAGCGCATGGAGAATCGTCTGGTTGGCGGCGATGCGTGGCGGGGCGACGAGGGCCCGTTGCAGATGGAGACCGGCCCGGCGAGTACGCCGTTGTTCAAGGCGTGGTTGAAGGCGGGCCCGCAGGCTGGCTTCGCGTCGACGACCGACGTGAATGGCTTCCGTCAGGAGGGCTTTGCGATCTTCGACAAGAACATGACGCGGGGCCGTCGGATGAGCGCAGCTCGGGCCTATCTGCATCCGGTACTCGATCGTGCGAACCTGACGTTGCGCACGCTGGCGCAGGCGAACCGCATTCTCTTCGAGGGCAACCGTGCCGTCGGCGTGGAGTACAAGCGTGGCCGCAAGACGCACACGGTTCGGTCGAAGCATGTGGTCAGCTGCGGCGGTGCGTTCAACACTCCGCAGTTGTTGCAGCTGAGTGGCGTGGGTGACTGGGAGCACCTGAAGGGTCTTGGCATCGATGTGGTGTCTGACCTTCCCGGTGTGGGTGAGAACCTGCAGGATCACCTCGAGGTGTACATCCAGCACTCGTGCACGAAGCCGGTGTCGATGCAGCCGTACAACGCAACCTGGCGCATGCCGTTCATCGGTCTGCAGTGGTTGTTCCGGAAGGGTCCGGCGGCGACGAACCATTTCGAGGCGGGCGCGTTCGTGCGCAGCAACGACGAGGTCGAGTACCCGAACCTCATGTTCCACTTCCTGCCGATTGCGATCCGTTACGACGGCTCGTCGCCAGAGGGTGGACACGGGTACCAGGTGCATGTGGGTCCGATGTACAGCGATGTTCGGGGCACGGTGAAGATCCGTTCGACGAACCCGCGTGAGCATCCGGCGGTGAAGTTCAACTACCTGTCGACGGAGAACGATCGCAAGGAGTGGGTCGAGGCCGTGCGCACGACGCGCCACATCATGCGTCAGCCGGCGTTCGATCCGTACAACGGTGGCGAGGTCTCACCGGGCCCGGAGGTCGAGACCGACGAGCAGATCCTGGACTGGATCCGCAAGGATGCGGAGACGGCGCTGCATCCCTCGTGCACAGCCAAGATGGGTCCGGTCTCGGACCCGATGGCGGTGGTCGATCCGAACACCATGCAGGTGCACGGCACCGAGGGTCTGTACGTGGTCGATGCGTCGGTCATGCCGGCGGTCAGCAACGGCAACATCTATGCCCCAACGATGATGATCGCCGAACGTGCCGCCGACCTGATCCTCGGCAACGAGACCCTCGCCCCCGACCACACCGAGGTCCACCGAGCCCCCAACGCCGGACAATTCAACACCTGAGCCCGCAAGCCCTCACGCCATCAACCCCTCCACATCAGCGATCCCTTCACAAGATCACCCCCAGCGGTCAGCCGACCACAACAGGGGCCAGGCCCCTTTCGACGAGCGTTGGAAGCAACATCGTTGAAATATCAGCATCCAGTCCAACTGATTCGCGCACTCCGCGGTCGCCTCACCGCAGGTGGGGCCAGGCCCCTGGTGTGGTGGGGTGCGCGCGGATGGTGGTGTGTGGAGGTGGTGGGGTGGTGAGTTTGGCTGGGGTGTTGATGGTGGCAGGGGGCACATCGGAGGGGTTTCGGCGGGGATTGCACCGTTGGACGGCTACCGTTGATGGTGCTTCGGCGAGAGTTTCTTGCCGTTGGGTTCGCAGGCAGGCGTAGGTTCCTCCGGTCATCGTGAGCCACCTACCCCCTATTCATCCGCACGCATCCCTTGCTGCGGTCCGTTTGAACCCAAGATCCGCACCGCCACTTCTTCGTGCGTGTGCAAAGGAAACATGACCACCACCTTCGCCCAGTTGGGCATCCCTCAGAACATCTGTGACGCACTCGCCGATCGAGGCATCACCGAACCCTTCGAAATTCAGGCCGCCACCATCGCCGACGCCCTCGACGGCCGCGACGTACTTGGCCGAGCCCCCACCGGTTCCGGCAAGACGCTCGCTTTCGGCATTCCGCTCGTTGCAACCGTCGAGCGGGCCGAACCCAAGTACCCGACCGCACTCGTGCTTGCTCCCACTCGCGAGCTGGCCGATCAGATCAACGCTGAACTCAGCTCGTTCTCCGGCAAGGTTCGCGTCGGCGTGGTCTACGGCGGCGTTGGCTACGGCCCGCAGCTGAACCTCCTTCGACGTGGCGTCGACATTCTCGTTGCCTGCCCCGGACGTCTTGAAGACCTCATCGATCGCGGTGATGTCCGCTTGGACGATGTCACCCAGGTCGTCCTCGACGAGGCCGATCGCATGGCCGACATGGGCTTCATGCCGGCGGTTCGCCGGCTCATCGATCAGACGAGCCGTGATCGTCAAACCGTGCTGTTCTCGGCAACCCTCGACGGTGACGTCGCGAAACTCACCCGCGACTACCAGCACGACCCCGTACGCCACGAGGTTGGCGAAGAGACGCCCGACATCACCTCGGCCAGCCACGTCTTCTGGAACGCCAAGAAGGAAGACCGGCAGTCACTGACTGCGCAGGCGGTCTCTGCTGTATGGCCGGCGATCATCTTCACACGTACCCGCCACGGCGCCGATCGCTTGGCAAAGCAGCTCGGTCGAGCCGACCTGAAGGCAGCGGCAATTCACGGTGGGCGTAGCCAGAACCAGCGGACGCGGGCCCTCGCGGACTTCGCAGAAGGCCGGGTGCATGCGCTCGTCGCCACCGACGTCGCCGCCCGAGGGATCCATGTCGATGGTGTGGCGCTTGTTGTTCACTACGACCCGCCAGAAGACTTCAAGACCTACGTGCACCGATCCGGACGTACGGCCCGCGCCGGCGAAGGCGGTGTGGTTGTGTCGATGATCCAGGCTGATCAGAAGAAGGACATGCGCAAGATGCAGCGGCAGATCGATCTCGATGAGCCGCTCATCGATCCGGACGTTCGGGCAATGAAGAGCCTGTCTCCGGCAGAGGAGCGCACGCTGGCACTCGCACGTCCGGGCCAGGACCAGCCAAAGAAGCAGGGTGGCGGCAACAACCGGAATCGCAACCGCAAGGGCGTCCAGAAGCAGGGTCAGTCTCGGAACCGCGGCGGTCAGGGTGCCAAGGGCAAGGGCGGCGGCAACCGCAACCGTTCCGATGAGTCCGGCGAACGCCAGAACAACGGCGAGTCCCAGGGACAACGTCGCTCAACCGCTGGTGGAAAAAAGCAGGGCGGAGGCGGCCAGAAGCAGGGTGGCGGCGGAAATCGCCGTCGTCGTGGTGGTGGCGGCAACTCCGAGTCGAGCACGACGAACCGCAAGGCTCGACGAGCACACCTGCAACAAAACTCGCGCTAGCTCAACGTGGCGAACGCTGCGTCGAGATAGACGGCGATATCGCGGAAGGTCACGATGCCAACGGAACGTCCGGTTTCGTTCGTCAGCATGAGGTAGCGGTGACGTTTGGCGGCCATCTCGTGCAGACCATCCACGATCGTGGCGGCAGGCAGAGCAGACGCCCAGACCGTGGTCATCCAATCGCCGATGGCGTGATCTTCAAGGTCGTCGACTCGACACGCGACCTTTCGGAACACGTCGTGCTGAGTGAACTCGCCAATGAGAATTCCCCGGTCATCGACCACGGAAATGAGGCCGCGGTCCATCGTTTGCATGAGCCGGATCGCTTCGGCCAGCGTGGTGTCAGCGGTGACCTCGACCGGCACTCGGCTCGGCATGCCGTAGAAGTCGACATAGCGGAGCGCGTGCTCGGCGCTGAATTCTTCGTTGGCGACCGAACCGTTCTGAAGGAACTGGGACGCGAGCAGGATGAGGTCGTAGTGCGTGACGTTCGCATGGCGTCCCTCGTCGTCGAGAACGACCGGAAGGTTCCGGAAGCCACCCGACCGCATGAGGCGTAGAGCGTCCATTGCGGACTGGTTCCGATCAATGACATGGGGGTCCGGGGTCATGAAGTTCTCGACCGGCTGATCCCAGACATCGGGCGACGCAACAACGCGGTGTGTCACGTCATGCTCGGTGAAGATTCCGATGAGCTCGTCCCCGGAAACAATGAACGCACAGCTCGTATCGGCATTTGCCATGGCGATGACGCTCTCGTGCACGGACGTACCGCTGGCAATGACGACTTGGGACGACAAGTGCATGTCTTGCAATGCGGTCTGCTCGAAGTGTCCAACGATTGTGGTCATATCGCATCTCCTCGATTGTCGTTGCCATCGACAGTACGCCAGCTGGCAGGGTCACGCTCCCGAGGTTGGCTTTCGGTTGGTGTTCACCCTCGCTTCCACCGGAGCGAGTTCGTCGACCAGCAGATGATCGCCCGGGGTCGTGCGATGAACCGCACGGAACAACAAGTGAACTCCGACTGGAAGGGTGAGCGTCATCGCAGCAACGGCGAGCGCAAGCGGCGCCGCACCCTGCCAGCCAAGTGTGAGGCCAGCGCCGATGGAGGTGACGATGAATGCCACGGGACTGGCCTTTCCGGCTGCATGGAACCGTGCGTAGGCGGTGGAGAACCGGAGCACACCAACGCCTGCCAACACGGCGATGGCACTACCGATGACCATGAAGATCTCTGCGACGACGGTCATGGTGTGCCGCCGTTCTGCGTACTGAGGTGAAGGAACCGGCTCGCAGCAATCGTTGCTGTGAACCCAATGATGGCCAACACCACCAGCAGGACCAGGTTGGTGGTGTCGTCACGGCGTGCCGCATCGACGGCGATCGCTCCCATCAACGAGATGAGGGTGACGTCCAGGGCAATGATGCGGTCGGCGAGGTCGGGACCCGCGAGCAGGCGGAATGCTCCACAGAGTCCGGCAATCAGAAATCCGATGAGGGCAAGGGTGGTCATGTGGTGGCTCCGGTCGGCTGCGAGGCGGATACGGGCAGCGCCTGGCACGCCAGGTCGGTGAGGGTGTGAACGTGGGCGATGGTTTCGGGAAGTCGGTCGTGGTGAAGCACGTGGAGATACAACGTTGCGGTGTCGAGGTCAGCGTCCACGACGGCGGTGCCGGGTGTGAGGGTGATGGCCACGATCAGAAGCAGAAGGTGGTCTCGGCTCTCGGCCGAAACCGGAACGGCGACGATGGCTTCCTCGGTCCGGTCTGTCGGCGTGATGATCTCCACGGCCACGCTGACGGTTGACCGAATGAGGTCCACGAGCACGATCCAGCAGAGCTTCGCCAGGGCGCCGGGTCGTATGGCTCCGCGGCCGGCTGTAGCGACGCCAAGGCTGAGCACCCCGATGGACAAGAGCACGCCGCCAAGGATGTTGGCAGCGGAGATGTCTCGCCAGAGGCTGCACCATGCTGCGGTCAAGGATGCGACCAGAACGAGTCGCCGTACTGTGACGTGGCGTGTCATGACCCAACCGCCTCCCTGTAGATCTCCGATGTTCGGAGCTCGGTCGATGCACGTTCGCTCAGGTCGAAGACCGTGCCGGCGAACAGCGAGATCGTCAGCGTGCCGGCCACGGCAAGGCCGGTGGCGGAGAGCATCATGCGACGGTTTGCCGGCCGGGTGGGGACCGGGTTGACCTCGGTTGCTGGTGGGCCCCAGAACACTCCCATCCAGATTTTCGTCATGGAGAGAAGGGTGAGTGCTCCGGCCACGAGTGCGGTGGCGACCATGAGGCTGGACGATGCTTCGATGCCAGCTGCAATGACGGAGAACTTGGCGACGAACCCCGAGAATGGTGGCAGGCCGGCCAGGCTCAGCGCGGGCACCGCGAACAGGACGGCGATGATGGGTCGGCGTCGGGCGAGTCCTCCCGAACGCTCAAGTGAACTCGTGCCCTGATCGTTTTCGATGAGTCCGCCCACGAGGAACAGAACGGTCTTCACCGGCATGTGGTGGATGAGGAAGAGAATTGCACCGGTGGTTCCGGCTGCGGAGAACAAGCCCAGTCCCATGAGCATGTAGCCGATCTGGCTGATGATGTGAAAGGACAGAATGCGTTTCACGTTGGTCTGTGCAAGTGCACCGACCGCCCCAACAACCATGGTCACGCCGGCCACGATGAGCATGACGGGTCCGAGGTCGTCCATGCCGGTCAGCGTGTGGAACCGGATCATTGCGTAGATGCCGATTTTGGTCAGCAACCCGGCGAACACTGCGGTGATCGTCGTCGGCGCGGTCGGGTAGGAGTCGGGTAGCCACGAAAAGAGCGGGAAGATGGCGGCCTTGGTCCCGAAGACGATGAAGAACCACGCACCGATGCCCAGTCGCACACCGTCGGAGAGCTCGGAGATCCGTTCGGTGAGCAGCGCCAGGTTCACGGTTCCGGTGGCTGCGTAGACGAAGGCGAGGCCCAGCAGAAACAGTGTCGACGCGAACAGGTTCATCGCAACGTAGGTCATGCCCGACTGCACCTGGCCGCGTCGACCCTGATGGGTGAGCAGCACATAGCTCGAGACGAGAATGAGCTCGAATGCGACGAACAGCGTGAACAGATCGCCGGTGAGCATGGCCAGGGACACCCCAGCCGTGAGTACGCAGAGCAATGGTCCTGCGAGCTCGGGGTTCGCTCCCCATGCGGTGCGCCGCTGCCCGATGGCGAAGAGTTCGACGACGAAGATGATGCAGAGCGCAACGGGAAGCGTGAGGACGGCGAACAGGTCGGCGACCAGCACGATGCCGAGTTCGGGATCCCAACCGCCGACCCGAACGACGTGCGATCCGTTGTCGTGCACCTCGTTCAGCAACAACAGTGCCGAGCCGGCTGCTGTCGCAAGACCAACGATGGTCACGCCGTCGCGAGCGACGGACTGCTGCCGCAGTGCCAGGCCGGCGGCGGCAGCGAGCAGGGGCGCCAGGATGGTGAGCGCAACCAGAGTGGTCATTGGTCCGTCTCTTCTGCATCGGCGGTTGCGGCGACGAGCTGTGCGGCGATGCGCTGATCCTCGAGGTCGTCTTCGACCAGGTCGTCACCGGTGATGGCTTGCTGTCTGCGGGCGAGTGCCAGCAGGAACAGGGCCAATCCGAACGAGATCACGATTGCGGTGAGCGCCAGTGCCTGGGGCAGGGGGTTGGCGATCGTGTCGTCGTCCTTGCCGGCGACTGGCGCAGGGCCGGGCGGGCCGCCAGCGGTGAGCAACGCAAGCACGGCGGCGTGTCCGAGCAAGGAGAAGCCGAGAATGATCCGGCTCAGGGACCGGGCGGTGATGAGGTAGATGCCGACCGATGTGAGGCCGCCAATGGTGAGGAGAAGGGCGATGCTCATGCGTGCTCCGTCGAGGTTGGTGTCGTGGGAGAGGTGAGGGCGGAGACGCCAAGTCCGTCGAGCAGCGCAATGACGACGCCGACGACGATTGCCGTGACACCAATGTCGAAGGGAAGCGCACTTCCGGTCTTGATGAGCCCGAGGACGGGAAGGTCGGTGGAGACCACTTTCTGATCGAGGAGTGTGTCCCCCCAGAACAGCGGCGCAGCGGCGACGGCGATGACGAGGATGAGTCCACCCGACAGAAGCGGTACCGCGTGGCTGGGTCGTTGCAGCCCGGCAACCGTGCGCAGCGTGACGACCGCACCGAAGACGAGCCCGGCTGCGAAGCCACCACCAGGATTGTTGTGCCCGGCAAACAGCAGGTATGTGCCGACGACGATCGCAAGTGGGCTTGCAGCTCGAATTCCGAGCTGCATGATGGGGGAGTGTTGTCCGATCACTGGCTGGCCTCCACGTTCTTCACATTGGCGAGGGCGAGGATTCCAACGGCCACGACGGCAAGGACAACCACTTCGCCGAGCGTGTCGAGCGCTCGGAGGTCGGTCAGGATCACGTTGACGATGTTTTTGCCGCCGCCTTCGTCCACGGCGCCTTCCGTCAGTCGCTCGATGGGTGCGCTCCCTGTTGGGTTGGCGCTCGATGCTGCAAGTGCTGCCATGACGGCCACGCCTGCAAGCAGCGACACGACCAGTCGGGTGGAACGCCAGGTGGCGTTCGTTGGGGGAAAGGAGCGGCCGAGGTGGCCGAGTCCGAGCACGAATCCCACGACGATGACGGTTTCGACCAGAAGCTGGGTGAGCGCCAGGTCGGGTGCACCGTGAAGGATGAAGAGGCCGGAGACGCCAATGCCGACAGCTCCGAGGGTCAGCGCAGCTCCCAGTCGCGAGCCAACAAATGCGCCTGCCACGGCCGCCCCGATGATTGCGGCGGCGAGTACTGCCTGCATCGGTTGGTCCCAGGCGATGAGGTGACCGGTCTGGACGTCGGTGAGGAACGGAATGGTTGCACTCACGGCGACGAGTGCCATCGTGGCCAGGTACACGGGCAGCGATCCGTGCTGTACGGCACCTGTGGCTCGTGGAGCCCATGCGAGGAATCGGTCTAGGCCGTTGTCGACCATGTCGGCTCCCAGCGGCGCAGGAGCCTTGACGTTCAGGTCGCTCGACATGGACAGACCGATGAACGCGCCGGCGATCACCACGACCACCGAGGTCATGAGCCCCGTGGTGATGCCAGGCCACCGGTACAACGTGTACACGGCAGCTTCGGGGTTGAGCTCTGTTGCAGCCGCCTCGACGATTCGATTGACCGCGCCGAGGAACACGAATCCAAGCACGCTGCTCAGACCGAGGAGTGTGGTGGCGGCGGTCATGGATCCTCGTCGTGGAGCCACGGTGGTTTCGGGACCGCGGCCGAACACGCCGATGAGCAGGCGGGTCGTGTAGGCGACGGTGAGTACAGCGCCAATGAGGACTGTCGAGGTCACGATCGCGGCTTCGGCTCCGCTCAGCTTGAGGACTGCTTCGATTGCGGCTTCCTTCGCTGCGAACCCAAGGAGCGGCGGAACGCCCGCCATCGAGAGCCCCGCGGCGACGGCGACTGCGGTGGCCACAGGCATCGACTTTGACAAGCCACCCAGCTCGGTGATGTCACGGGTGCCTGTTCGGACATCGATCTCGCCGACGACGGCAAACAGTGCAGCTTTGAAGAGGGCGTGCGCAAACAACAGCGACGTTGCGGCGAAGACCGCTTTGCCGGTACCGACGCTGAGGAGCGTCACGAGCAGTCCAAGTTGGGAGATGGTGCCCCAGGCCAGGATCAGCTTTGCGTCGCGGTGTCGTAGTGCGTTCCAACCACCCCAGAGCATCGACCCGATGCCGAAACTCAGTCCGATGACCTTCCAGGTGCTGACGTCTGCGAACGCTGACCCGGTCACGGCGAGGAGGAGAACACCCGCTTTCACCATCGTTGCCGAGTGGAGGTACGCGCTCACTGGTGTGGGGGCTTTCATGGCGCCGGGGAGCCAGACATGAAACGGAATCTGTGCCGACTTCGTGGCAACACCGAGCAGGATCAGCACTGCTGCGACGGTCGCCGGGGTGCCGTTGACTGCTGGCAGGTCGGTGAGGGTGGTCGTGCCGGTTTCGTTGGCGAGCACCATGAGTCCCGCGAGAAGCGCCAGACCGCCTCCGCCGGTGATCATCAGTGCTCGGCGGGCAGCCGTTCGCACCGTTTCGTCGGTGTCCTTGTGACCCACGAGCAGGAACGATGTGACGGACGTGAACTCCCAGAAGATGAAGAGAGTCCAGATCGAGTCCGCCCAGACAAGGCCGAGCATCGAGGTGGAGAACGCCAACAGGCTCGCAGCCATGCGAGGGCCCTGGACGGCATCGGCGCTGAAGTAGCCGGTGGCGTAGAGGAAGATCATCGTGCCGATTCCAGACACGAGAAGCGTCATGAGCAGGGCGACGTCGTCGATCCGGAATCGCAACGCCAGGTCGAGGCCCTCGACCCAAACCCACTCGGTGGTCAGTGGCTCGTCATCGCGGGTGAGAACACCGATCGCCCACAGTGTGGTGATGCCTGGCGCAATACCGGCAGCGATCAGGCCGGGCCGGATGCCGCGGCGGCCGACCACGACTGCCAGTGCGATACCGATGAGATGGAGGCCGAGGAGAACTCCGGGCGCCGTGGGGCTCGTCATGATGGAGTCAATCATGGTCGCGAACTCCCGTACTTCCGCGCATGTTCATTGGCCCTCAGCGACGTGTTGTGGGGGTTCATGACGCTCGCCTTCGGTTTGGCGGGGAACAAACAGGGACATACGGCCACGAATAATGTCTATGTATTGAAAGCCGTTTGTGAACCATACTGTTTTGATTGACCTTTTCAAACATATGTGTTTAGATAGGGACATGAACAATAAGCTTCTCGGTCGTCAATCAGGGCTCCTCACTGCTTCGGACGAGGTGCGCCTGTCACGATTGATTCACGCAGGCACCGAGGCCGAGGGTCGGCTCCAGGCTGGAGCAGTCTGTGAAGACGACAGGTCCACGGCGGCTCGCGGTCGACGTGCGCGCCGGCGCTTTCTCGAGGCAAACGTGGGGCTCGTGTACTCGATGGCCCGCACATTCGGTCGGCCGCGCCACGTAGCCCTGGACGATGTCATTCAAGACGGCATGCTCGGGCTGCACAAGGCCGTCGATCGCTTCGACCCCGACGCTGGTTTCCGCTTCTCCACCTACGCAACCTGGTGGATTCGTCAGACCATGCAAAAGGGTCTTGAGACCACGGCGGGTCCCATCCGCATTCCGCATGGCGTCCGCATTTCGGCGCTCAGCGAACCGCGAACGGATGGAACGGAGATCGGAACGCTTGAATCGCTTGCCCGGAACGCATCGCGCGTCCAGAGCATCCAGGCCCTCACGGAAAGCTCCCACGCTCCCCCGGTCGTCGCCACCGATGACCCCAGCGCTCAGGCAGTCGATTCGGTTGTGCTTGATCTGATCCACCACGAGCTCGACCGTCTCGATGCGCAGACGCGCCGGTACGTCGTTCGGTGGTTCGGCATCGGTGGGGTGCCGGCTGAGTCGCTTCGTGTGATCGCTGCCACTGAAGGTGTGTCGGCCACTGCGGTTCGCAAGCGCATCGAGCGTGGCCTCGACCACATTCGGTCCTCCTGCAATCTGGCAGTTGCCGCCTGAACCCCGATGGGGCATGCGCTTTTTCTGCTTGCCGCTGGACTGACAGTTCTCGTCGCGGGAGGCCGCCTCGTTGTTGATGCAGCATCGGTGGTCGGCCATCGCCTCGGCCTGTCTCCTGGACTCGTCGGCCTCACGATCGTCGCTGCGGGCACCAGCGCGCCCGAACTCGCCGTTGTCTTTCAGGCGCTCTCTCGCAACGACGAGGAGCTCGCCATTGGCAGCATTGTTGGTTCGAACATCGCGAACGTCCTCCTGGTGCTGGGTATAGCTGCACTGATTGGCGGGGTCCGCGTGAGCACACGTGCTTTCCGGATCGACATTCCAACGATGGTCGCAGCGTCCATCCTCACAATGCTCCTGGTGATCGACGGGACCGTCGGCCGATGGGACGGAGCAATCCTGGTGGGCCTGCTTCTCCTCTTTGTTGGCGGTTCGATCCGCCGAGCTGGTCGGGCGGCATCAAATCAACAACCGACAGACGGTTCACCGTCGCCCCAAGGTGTCGGGGGCCTGCCTCGCGCGCTGACGGAGTTTGTGGTCGGCCTGGGCTTGCTGGTGATCAGTGCTCGATGGGCGGTCGCAGGTGCTGAAGAAATAGCGATCGAGCTCGGTGTTTCAGAATTGGTGATTGGACTGACCATTCTGGCGATCGGGACCTCCCTGCCGGAGATCATCACGACAATCGTGGCGGCCGTCCGCGGCAGCGGTGATCTGGCACTTGGCAATGCTGTTGGGTCGAACATCTTCAATCTGCTGCTGGTTCTCGGCACCGCAGGGTTGTTCTCCGGGGGCGCGCAGGTGAGTTCCGATGTCGCCAGCCAGGCCATGCCCGTGATGGTGGTGAGTGCGCTGTTGCTCACCGCTCTCGTCGCGGGCCCTCGTTCTCTGAGCAAGCGACGAGGAGTCGTTCTGGTCGCCGCGTACACGACCTATCTGGCGGGGCTCGTTTGGGTCTCGTAATAGATACTCTGCAATGGCAGGTTTACAACGTATCTATTCCACATAGGGTTTCGGTGATCGACCAGTTCGGTGATCGACCAGGAGGGCCGGTGTCCATGAAGCAGATTCGGAGTTCGTCACCAGAGATCATCGTTGTTGGTTTTGCCGACGCGTCGAGATCATCGTTCGCCCTTCGTTGGGCCATACGCAGAGCCCACACCACCGGCGCAACGTTACGCGTGGTCCATGCGTCGGCCTTTCCGCTCACTGCCCACGATGGGCCGTCGGCGAGTGTCGCCCAGCAGCTCGGCAATCCGTCGTGGGCGGCCCTGCACTCAACGGTGGCGGCCTTCTCTCCGCCAGCGGACGTCCATACCGTCGCCGATCAGGGCAGCCCGATGAACGTACTGCTGCGGTGGTCGCAGGATGCATCGCTGGTCGTGCTTGGGAAATCGGCTGAGCGGGCCAGCCGACGATCCCTCAAGCGGCGTCTCCAGGCACGACTCGACATCCCGGTTGTTGACATCACCGACGCGGACCTCGATCTACGGCCAAACCCAGTCGCCGGGCCCAGCGAACAGCGACCCTCGGGCATCAATCAGGCCGGAAAGGTCAACTCATGAATCTCAATCCGCCAACAGAACACCAACTTCTCGTCTTCTGGGTCGCACTTCTGGTGATCTTTGGGGTCGCCAAGGTCTTTGGTGCGCTCATGCAGCGCGTTGGCCAACCCGCGGTTGTTGGTGAGCTGGCTGCTGGACTCGTTCTTGGTCCTTCGGTGCTCGGACGAATCGCCCCAGACATCACCTCGTGGCTCTTCCCCGACGACGATGCGCAGACCGCCATGCTGTTCACCGTGGGCTGGTTGGGGGTCCTGCTCCTGCTGGTTGCGACAGGGTTCGAGACCGACCTCGGGCTCATTCGCCGGCTCGGTTCGGCGGCCACCGCAGTCTCGGCGGGCTCGCTCATTCTGCCGATGCTCGCCGGATTGTTGGTGGGTTGGCTCATCCCTGCCGCCTTCCTGGGTGACGACACGAACCGGCTGGTGTTTGCGTTGTTCATGGCCACTGCGTTGTCGATCTCTTCGCTTCCGGTGATCGCCAAAATTCTCGGCGAGATGGGTCTGATGCGAAGGGATTTCGGTCAGCTCACCCTGGCGGCGGGAATGGCCAACGATGTCATTGGCTGGATTGCGCTCGGATTCATCGCGGGACTGGCCCAGGCAGGCGGGGTGAAGTTCGACAAGCTCGCCATCACGCTGGTTGGTCTCACCGTGTTCTTCGTATTCGCATTCACGATTGGGCAGCGGTTGGTCGATCGTGGGCTTCGTGCGGTCCGCGCTGGTGGAGACGATCCCGTCGCGGCCACGGGCGTCATCCTCGCCACCGCACTCTCGTTCGGTGTGATCACGCAGTGGCTGCACGTTGAGGCAGTCCTTGGAGCGTTCGTTGCGGGCGTGATTGTTGCCCGCTCCCGCTTTGCAGACCACAAGTTGGTGGCACCGCTGGAGACGTTGACCACCGCGATCTTTGCGCCGGTGTTCTTTGCGACCGCTGGCCTTCGGGTCGACCTGGGTCTGCTGTTCGATCTGGAGACCCTGGTGTGGGCGTTGCTTGTCCTGTTCGCCGCCTCTGCCTCGAAGTTCTTCGGGTCGATGATTGGTGCTGCGGCCGTGCGCATGAGTTCGCGTGAGGGCGCGGCCCTTGGCGTTGGCCTGAATGCTCGAGGTGCGCTCGAGATCGTCATCGCCACGGTTGGTCTGTCCCTCGGCGTGTTGAACGATCGGTCGTACACGGTCATCGTTCTGATGGCGATGGCGACATCCATGCTTGCGCCGCCGATGCTCCGGCGGGTGCTGTCGGGGTGGGAGGGTTCCGCCGAGGAACGAGAGCGCCTCGACACCGAACGCCAGCTCGACGCCAACATTGTGGTCCGAGGCGGCGCCGTGCTCCTGCCGACTCGTGGCGGGCTCTCGTCCCTTCTCGCAGCTCAGGTGGTGGATCTGGCCTGGCCGTCGACCACCGAGATCACGCTGCTCACGGTCGGGAGCGACCCCGATGGCGTCGACGTTGAGGCCTTCCGGAACGTCTTTCACGGTCGGACCGTGCGCCATGAGTTCGTCGATGGTGATGTTGGGTTCGTTTCGGCGGTCGCGGCCGAGTCGAAGCTCGGCTACGACGCAATCGTGCTCGGTGCTTCAGCGGAACCGTCGGTCGACCATTTGCTCTCGCCGAATGTCGATGCGATCCTCCTGGGCGCTGCCATCCCGGTGGTGGTCGTGCGTCGGCCGAAGAACCTGGATCAGCTGCCGTGGGCATTCGGACGGGCCGTCGTGCCGATCTCCGGTCGGTCTTCAACCCGTGCCGCACAGGAGATTGCCGGATACCTGTCGGGTTCGATTGGAACGAACATCCAACAGATTCACGTGGCGCCACCGCTGCCGCATGGTCCGTCTGCTCTCGTGGCCCGCGAGTCGGCGCAGACGCGCGAAGTGGTGCAGCGTGCCGAGGCGTTGTCGACGGTTCTCGGTGCGAACTCGTCGACCTGGGTCGCCCACGCCGACGACACCGCCGAGGCAATCATCGCTGCCGCTGACGAGTTGAAGGCCGACATGGTCGTGGTGGCCGGAACGGTTCGCGCCATTGGCGACCGGCCGTTTCTCGGACGCACCGTGCAGGAGTTGGTGGCTGGCACGGCGACGTCGTTGATCATTGCGGCCACGCCTGACCCGCATTCGTCTGGCGCGGCCGAGGTGGCCGAGGAGGTGGTCGGATGACTGCCATCGCAACGCCCACGATGAAAAGTGGACATTCAGACATGTATGGTTGGGGCATGTCAATGACGGCCCCAGAGCTTCCCTCTTGGACGTTTCTCACGAATCACGCCCACGTGCTGCTGGTTGTGAGCCGCGACGGTGACCTGCGCCAGCGCGACATCAGCCAACTTGTGGGAATCACGCCTGGCGCCGTGCAGCGCATTCTGCATGACCTCGAAGAACATGGGTACCTGAAGAGCACGAGAGTCGGTCGTCGGAACCACTACGAGGTCATTGCCGACGTTCCGCTGCGGCATCCGCTCGAGAGCAACCACACGGTTCAAGAACTCCTCCAGACCCTCGAGGACTGACCAGCTTGGCCTTTTGGTAAGAGCTGACGAGCGCCCGTTGGATGTAGATCAAGGTCTTGGGTGTCGACGCCGATTACCTCGGAATGGTTACAAGTCCGACTCGTACGAACAAGCTGATGCTGGCGGCCAGTCTGTTCGTTGTCGTCTTCGCTGCCGGTAGTGGGCTTGCCCTTGGCGATACGCCGGATCCGATCGTTCTCGATGGTCCGCCCACTGACACGAACGCTGCCGCGTTGCTTCTTTCGGGCCAAGCAGCAATCGATTCGATTGGCGTCGACATGGTCACGGTCGCGGCAACGAACCAGGTATCTCCAACAGCCCTGATTGGGGAGTTCCAAAACGATTCAAGCCTCTTCACGGACAGCAACAACCATGTCTTGTACATGGATCAGGGCGGCGTCGCACCCGTCGGCGGCGACAACCAACCTGCCGCGGCGTCCGCATCGGACCTTGGATTCCAGCCAACCCATTCCGAAGTGTTCTCGCTCCAAAGCAACGCGGATGCGCCAATAACGCTCTACCTGGACTTCGACGGCCACACCACCTCAGGCACCTACTGGAACCAGTGGAGCGGAGTGGACGAGATCATCTCTCCGCCGTATTCACTCGATGCTGACTACGCAAACTTCTCTGACGCTGAGCTCACCAACATGTACATCGCCTGGTTGGCGGTTGCCGAGGACTTCGCGCCGTTTGACGTGAATGTTTCGACTGTGGAGCCACCGGCAGCTGACCTGCTTCGCAACTCTGGCGCCTCTGGTCGATACGGAATTCGAACCGTCATCACCGACGATCCGTTCACCTGCAGTTGCGGCGGGCTCGCGTACCTCAACCGTTTCGGCTACGAGGAGCCCGCCTTCGTCTTCAACAAGAGTACGCAGAGCACCGGCGAGACGATCTCCCATGAGGTCGGTCACTCGCTTGGACTCACACATGACGGAACGAGCGACTCGGATTACTACGCGGGCCATGGTGGTGGGAGCAATCCAGACTCCTGGGCACCGATCATGGGGGCCTCCTTCTTCACCGGCTATTCGCAGTGGGACGCGGGAACCTACGCGGATTCCAACAATTCTGGTGCCTCCGGCAACATGGGTCGAGGCGCTGACGACCTTGCGCTCATCGTCAGTGCGTCGAACGGAATCGCCTACCGCTCGGATGACCATGGGGCATCGCAGGTTCAGGCCACGGCGCTGACAGGCTCGGACGAGGTTGGTGGAAGTGGAGTCATCGAGCGCACGAACGACGCGGATTGGTTCAGCTTCGCTCTCGAAGCCGACGATACGGTCGACATCGACGCCACGGTCGACAATGTTCGACCGAACCTCAACGCTGCACTCACACTGCATGATGCAAGTGGTTCGCTGCTGCACTCGAGCACATACGAGACTCGTGACGCAGCAATTCACGGGGTCTCGTTGAGCTCCGGGACCTACTTCGTCCGAGTCACGTCTGAAGGCTCTGAGCACTACGACACCTACGCCACGCTGGGTGCCTATGAACTTGTGGTCGCGAGTGCATCGTCATCGCTGACCACCTTCCTGATTCCGACCACAACAATCGCTCCGACCACAACGACAACCACAACCACAACCACGATTGCTCCGACCCCGCCGCCGACGGTCCTGTGCGCAGGACGCGAAGCAACCATCGTTGGCACTGGGCGTGCCGACCGCATTGTGGGGACCGACGGCGACGATGTGATCGCAACCCTCGGTGGAAACGACATCATCGATGCACGAGGGGGCAATGACGTGATCTGCGCTGGTCGGGGTACCGATCGGGTGGTTGCAGGAGACGGTGATGACAAGATCTATGGCGGCGCAGGCCGTGACCGTATCGATGCTGGTGCGGGCAACGACATCATTCAGGGCGGCCGAGGTGCCGACCGACTCTTTGGTGATGATGGCAACGACCGGATCTCGGGAATGGGCGGCCGCGATGAGATTCACGGGGATGCCGGCGCTGACGCACTTCGTGGCGGCGGCGGCAAGGACACACTCCACGGCGCAGCCGGGGACGACTCGATTGTTGGCGGAAGCGGTGGCGATACCGTCTTCGGCGGCGCCGGCGCCGACTTGTTGAAGGGCAACGGCGGCCCGGACGACATGTTTGG
Source organism: uncultured Acidimicrobiales bacterium (assembly GCA_964517125.1). Lineage (GTDB taxonomy): Bacteria > Actinomycetota > Acidimicrobiia > Acidimicrobiales > SHLQ01 > SHLQ01. The sequence continues at coordinate 48,850 of CAZFBD010000016.1, read as the reverse complement.
CGAAGCTGGCAACGATCGCATGTTCGGCGGCCCAGGCAACGACGACATGGATGGTGGAACCGGCATCGATGCCGGAACCGGGGACTCTGGGACGGACACTGGAACAAACTTCGAGTCTCGTCAGAATTTCGCCTGAAGAGTGCTGTGGTTGCTGTTCGCCACAAGGGCGCTCCGCAGCTCAAGTACTTCATGATCGGCGAGAGCACCGTTCGTGTCGAACAGTAGTTTCGATCCGTAGCTTCAAGGATTTCCCACTGTGTGCAATCCAGAGCAGCGGTGGCTCCGAACCACGGTCATGATCGCCACGCTGACACCACCGAGCGCTCCACTCTCGCTCCGTCCGTTGTCGAGGTGGCCGCTCTACGCTGGGCCGGTGCTTCCCCTTCGCCGTAGTCGTGCGGCCGCCGTGACAGAACCGGTCGAGCGTGCCGCCATCGATTCGGCGAGTGTGGCACTTGAGCGGGCGGGAACCGGCGATCAGGCGGCCTTCGCGACGCTCTACGACGAGGTTGCCGGCGTGGTCCATGGGACGATCCGTCGCGTCCTCCGCGACGATGCCATGGCACAAGAAGTGACGCAGGAGGTATTCGTTGAAGTGTGGCGTACGGCTTCGAGCTTTGACTCCGGGCGCGGCACCGCTCGCTCATGGATACTCACGATGGCGCGCCGTCGAGCAATCGACCGGGTGCGATCGGAGGAGGCAGCCCGACGGCGGGACCTCGATGACGCCCGTCAGCAACGTGTCGTCGCGCCGGGTGCGGATGAGGCGGTGACTGCATCTAGCGAAGCAAACAGGCTCCGGGACGCCCTCGCAGAACTTGGAGACCCCCACCAGAAAGCGATCGAACTGGCCTACTTCGGCGGTCTGACGTATCGCGAGGTCGCAGCCCACCTGGGCGAACCCGAGGGAACGATCAAGACGAGAATTCGCGACGGCATGAACCGGTTGCGTCGGACTCTGGAGGCGAACGCATGAACGATGAACAACGCGATCTCGCCATCCTCTACGCACTGGATGCGCTCCCTGCTGATGAACGGACCGCCTTCGAAGTGGCGTTGGCTTCCGATCCTGACTTGCGTTCCGAGGTCGAGGCCCATCGAGGCACGACTGACCGGTTCGACGAAGTTGTGGACGTGGCCCCACCGGCGGACCTTCGAGCGTCGCTGCTGGACGAAATTGCCCAGACCGAACAGATTTCGACGCCTGCGCCCGTCATCGACCTGACCGCAGCCCGCGAACGCCGTCGATCCAGAGTGCTGCTCAGCGCAGCCGCTGCCGTCATGGCTGCCCTCATCGGGGTCGGTGTATTCCTCCAGACCTCAGGTGAGCCAGACGTGTTTGCGAGCGTCGCTGAACAGGAGGACGCGCAGGAGGCGGCTCTTGCTGGCACACCGGCCGGCTCGGTGGACGTCGCATGGTCGCCAACCGACGGCACGTTCGCTCTCCGGGCTGACGGCCTGCCCGACCCGGGCGACGGACGTGCGTACGCGTTGTGGTTCATTGGCTCAGGCGAACCGGAACCCGTGGGGCTGTTCATTCCGGAAGATGGAATCGCGACGGTCAACGGCGAGCTTTCGGGCGAGCCAGCGGTGTGGGCCATCACGATCGAGCCCGATACGGGTTCGCCCGCACCTACGGGCGAAATTCTCTACGTCGCCGAGGTCTGAGCAGACATTGCTTCCTATCGCCGGATGGTGGACGGGTGATATCGGCCTTCGGTGGTGCGAAACTGCAGGTCATGACTCCTGAACTCATCGCCACAGGGCTGGTCCTGGTTCTCATCGTTTTGATTCGGGTGTTACTTCTTCGGGTCTTCGGGCGTTTTGAGTGGGCGTCGATCGAGGAGCGGAGGAGTTGGATCGTCCTGGTCCGAAATGTCTCACTCCTCGTCGGGGCATTTCTCATCATGCTCATCTGGGCGGATGAGCTTCGTGTCATTGGCCTGTCGCTCGTGGCCGTGGCGGTGGCAGTTGCCATTTCGGTTCAGGACCTGATCAAGTCGATGGTGGGTGCATTTGTTCGTGCCACGAGTTCTTCGTATTCGATAGGTGATCGTGTACAGGTCGCGGGTATTCGGGGACAGGTGATTGACCACTCGCTCCTGACCACAACGCTGATCGAAATCAGTCCCGGCCATCTCCGCACGGGTCGGACGATCACTGTGCCCAACAGCCAGTTCCTGACCGAACCGGTCGTCAACGAAACGACTGGCCACGAGTACATCCTGCATTCGTTTCACGTGCCGGTCAGCTCGAAGGAGTGGGGGGCAGCCATGGATGCGCTCAAGAAGTCGGCCGACCGAGTGGCGGCACCCTATGTTCAGCCGGCGCGCAAGCAGATGGACAAGAGGGCCAAACGGCATGCGCTTCCGGCGCCCATCATCGAACCGTTTGTGACGCCGCGACCGATCAGCGCAGATGGGGTCGAGCTGACGGTGCGTGTTCCCGTGGCCACATCGGACGTGTGGCGCGTCGAACATGAAATTCTCGAGGAATGGCTTCGGGTGCAGGACAAACTGCGCAGCCAACAGGGCTGACGACTCGCTGCCTGGATCGGCCCAGCGAGCGCGGCACAGATGTCGTCGTCATCGTGGGTGACGATCTGATGGAGTGATTCCAGCAGCCGCCAACACCTCGACCATCGATCTTTTTTCCTAAATAGGGTTTACAGAACGCATACGTTGAATAATATCTATTCAAGGAGGTGCGATAATGACACGAACCGCACAGCGTGAACCCACTTCGATGGACACCCCGGAGATGCTCTGTCGAAGAGTACGGAACCTCGCGATGCGAGAACCCGAAGTCGATTCCGCCTCCCGTGTCGTGCTCTTCAAGGAGTTGCACGAGATTGAGCTGCTGGTCGATCGATTGTCATTCCGCTCGGCAGCTAACGTTCTCGACCTCACAGCCGGTTCCGACCTGGTCGTGTGCGAACAACGATTGCGTGAGCTCGAGCACCGATGGTCGTTGAACGCAGCACCCAGCATGGCGGCGTGACCCCCCAACGCCTCGATGACGATGCCCCTGCGGATCTCGCAGGGGCATCGTTGCGTTTTAAGGGCACACCCGTACCACAAGTGCGCAGTTGGTAGCCACATGTCCCATCGTGGTCATGATCATTCTTCCCAGAATGCTGCTCCGGGGGACCGGGGGGTAGGAGTGGAGGTGAAGATCAGCGCCTCGACGGCCGTTGGCCGAAGAGATCCGCGAGATCCTGCGCGAGATCCAGGCTCGTTCCCTTCGTGAACACCTCCACGGCTCCTGCCTGAAGCATCGCGAGACGTGTGCGACGATCGCGCTTGGCGGTGAAGACCGCAACAATCGTGCCGGGTGAATGGGCCTTCACGAGGCTGATCGCCTCGACACCGCCGGACGGCATCTGAACATCGGTGACGACGAGGTCGGCGCCATGTTGCTGGGCAAGGCGCGCTGCATCCTCGCCAGAGTGCGCTACGGCGAGCAGTGACAGTGCTGAGTGGTCCTCGATCAGTTCAGCGAGTGCGGCGCAGATGTCGTGGTCGTCGTCGGCAATGACGACGCCGATGGTGGATTGAAGAGTGTTAGTCATCGATGGAGATCAATCTGAGTCGTACGGCTTTCACCACGGCTTCGAGCTTTGAGTGTGCCTGGAGTTTGTTCATCGCGTTGCGAATGTGATTCCGAACGGTGTGCGTGCTCAGGTACAGCTCGGCAGCAATTTCATCCGGGCTGCGGCCCGCAGCGCACAGTTGCAGAATTTCGCATTCCCGCGTGGTGAGCGCTTCGTTGTCGAACTGTTCGAAACGTTTCAGGTGGGAAAGATGCCGGACTACGTCGGGCGTGAAGTGGGATTCGCCGTGTCGGGCAGCCCGAATTGCGGCCAGAAGATCTTCCTGGTCGGCGCCTTTCGAGAGAAACCCGTTGCAGCCAGCGTCGAGGGCCGACGCAAGGATTCGACGGTCGGCGGAACCGGTGATCATGACAATGCCGATGGTGGGCGTAACCGACCGTAGATGGCTGATGACTTCCAACCCGCTGCCGTCGGGGAGCCGAAAATCCACGAGGACCACGTCGGGAAGGAGCGCAGCCGCCATTGCTTTGGCTTCTGCGACGGTCGCGGCGATGCCTTCGACGCACACCAGTTCGTCTTCTTCGATGAGGGCTTTCAGCCCGAGTGCGACGACGCGATGGTCGTCGACGAGCAGCGTACGGATTTGCGTCTCCTGATCTGTGGTCATTCCGGCTCCTCTTCCCTTGGGTTCGATTGCTTGACGATTGGAGAGCGTGTGTCTTGTGTGCCTCCATCTTCGGTTGCCTGGCGACAGTTCTCAAGACACGTTTGTGTCATCGTGGTTCTTGGAGGTCGTCGTGGAAGAAATTGAAGCCATCGAGCAGCTGCCTCGCAGGGACCTGCGGGCGCTGATCGATTCTCAGAGCCAGGTCACCAGCCTGATCGTTGCGAATGCTCCCATCGATGAGGTGATGAGCGAGATCGTCGGCCGGATCGAGGACAGCTGGCCCAGTACGGCCGCTGCAGTGGTCGTCGATTTCGATGCCGGCCGTCAAACAGTGATCACGGGGAATCGCCTCGTGCCCGCCACCGAGAAAGCGGTGTTGCGGATCATCGACGGTGTTGTATCTCACGCCCCGATCGCACTGTTTCCACTGGATGACGGGTCGTCAGTTGTCCTGGTCCCGGTCGGTCGCCAAGCTGTCGGCTCGCTCAATTGGTTGGCGGCCGTGCTGCTGGCCGATGACTCGATCGACGATGCGGAGCTCGAGTTTCTGCGGCGCTACGGGGAGCTTGCTGAACTTGCGCTCGATCGACACCAGACTGAGCTCAAGCTGCAACGGCTCATCGCAGAAGAACGGGCAGCGCTTGCGGGAGTGTTGCACGACGACCCCATTCAGGTGATCACTGCGGTTGGGCTCCGGCTGCAACGGCTGCGACGACATGTCGATGAAGAGGGTGCGGATCTTCTGCGGGACGTGCAGGATTCCGTGGTGACCGCAGTCGATCGCATGCGCCGATTGTTGGTCGATCTTCACCCGCCGACGTTGGGCGATGACGGTCTCGCGGCTGCGGTTGACGTCTACTTCGGCGAAGTGCTCGAGCCGTTGGATCTCGAATGCTCGCTCGATGAGGAATTGAGCGATGAACCGTCGTTCGAAACAGCATCGTTGGCGTATCGGTTGGTTGCAGAGGCGCTGTGGAACGTTGCGAAGCATGCTGAGGCAACGAAGGTGCTGGTTCGTCTCGAAGGTGCCGATGGCAGCGTCCGAGCGACCATCATCGACAATGGCAAGGGCTTCGACAGCTCGATTGGGCTGCGGCGGCGTGCCGGGCACATGGGAATGTCGGCGTGTCGTGAGCTTGCAGGGCGAGCTTCAGGCTCCTGGACGGTTCACAGCACCGAGGGCGCCGGAACCACCGTCGAGTTCGAATTGCCGGGCGCAAACATCAGCACCCGGGTGTGACTCCGACCGGCTTGGCGAAGCCGACATCGAATTGACCTCCGCGTTGCGGGAGAGGGAAATCGAGCCCCCAGGTGTGCTGGCGGCTCGACGGGGCGAGGTTGGTTCAACCGGCGAGGTTGCTTCGCCGCTGGTGAGCGGTGAGCGCGGTGCCGAGGGCAATCAACGTGACGCCGGTGGCGATCATCGTCCAGGTGGTGGTTGGACCGGTCAAGGCGAGTTGTGGGGTCTCCACGACCGGTGCCGGCGCGACTGCTGGGGGTGCAGCGATCTCGGTGACCGCTTCGACCTCGACGGTGATGGTTGGGGCGTTGGTGACGGGAAGCGGTTGGAAGGGCGCTTGCGGGCCAGCGATTTCGATGGCCGTGTCGAGCTCGGGTTGGGTTCGGGTTTGTGTGGTGGTGAACCCGACGCACAGGGGTGCGACCGAGTTGATGCCGCCTTCGCGGAGGTGGTGGACGGTGATGGTGGTGGCGTCGGTGGGGATGGTGACGTTGCTGAACGTGTCGGCGGCGAAGGTGTCGTCATCGGGGATGTCGGTGGTGGTCGGGGACTGATACCCGTTGTCGAGTTGGAAGTACCACTGTTCCTGGGTTTGGTCGGTTTGGCCGGGGTGGGCGACGTGGTCGTCGAAGGAGTGGAGGGCAATGTCGTAGGTACCGGCGGGAAGGGTGATGGTGAACGGACCAGCGGTGTCGCTGATTCCGTCGTTGAGCAGGCGCGTGCCTTCGAAGCTGAAGGAGTACTCGCCGCAGCCCATGGTGGCGCTTGCAGTGGTGGCGGTTCCGACGATCGTGGTGCTCGCGATGGCGAGGGCGGCGGCGGTGAGGCGCAGGGTACGGCTCGGTCGGATGGTCATGGCAACAGCTTTCGGTGAGTGGTGTGCGGCTCCTTGCTGCACACACTCATCATCGGGGTTGAAGGGTTGTGCCTCCATGACATGAACGTGTCAACCTGCCGCCTCAAACTCTCACCAAACGTGAGGTTCGCTGGCGTGCACCACAGATTTCAGCTGTCGGCAATCTCCGCAATATGGACGATCGCGTCGCCTTTGTTGACGGTCGGGTCGAGGTTGAGTCCGATCACAATGCCGTCACCGTTCGATGTGATGTCAGCTATCCGATGCCCGAACGAGTCGTGAAGGCGGCCGATGGTCTGCCCCTTCGCAACCAGATCGGCGCAGTCGACCCAGAGTTGGGCGATCCCGCTCTGGCGAGCCCGAATCCATCGGGAGCGTCCGAGCTCGATACTGGGTTGACCGGGTTGTTCGACCTCATCGTCGGAGCGGATCATGCCGAGCTCCGAGAGGATGTTGAGTGTCCCCTCGACGGCGGCACGGATGGCCGTCGTGTCGAAGCGCCAGGCTTCACCACCCTCGAACAGAAGCACGCTTGCGCCGGTCTTCGCCGCAGCCTTGCGTAGCGAGCCGTCCCGTGTCGGTGCATGCATCATGACAGGCGCTGCAAACGCGGCGGCAAGCCGGTGCGTGGTCTCATCGTGAAGGTCTGCCCGTATTTGCGGCAGGTTGGTGCGATGGTCAGATCCGCTGTGAAAATCAATGCCGACCGAACATCTGCTGACCACCTCGGACATGAAGATGTGTGCGGTGCGGCTGCCGAGCGAGCCCCGTGCGGAGCCGGGGAAGCACCGGTTGAGGTCTCGGCGATCGGGCAGGTAGCGGTCGCCGTTGACGAATCCCAGTGCATTCACGACAGGAACTGCAAGCACGGTCCCTGAAAGCGACGTTGGGTCAAGGGCCTCGAGCACCCGACGGATGATCTCAACTCCGTTGATCTCGTCACCGTGAACGGCGGCGCTGAGCCAGATCGTGGGTCCGGGCTTGGCACCGTGTAGCACGATGATGGGCATCGATACCTTGGCGCCAGTCACGAGCCGGGAGATCTCGAGCTCCGTCTCGCCACGCGTGGCTGGAGGCACAACAAGTCCGTCGATTGTGAATGGGTCTCGGCCGCACGAAACGGTGTCCGCTGTCTGAGGACCTGGTGATGGAGCTTCGCGGACGGGCTTTTTCTGGAGGGTCATTGCTTGCATTTGGTCACCTTCATGGAGCGTCTGAATTGTCGAGAAGGGCTGGTGTCTGGCCCGAAGGCTGGTGAGTTGGACCGGAGTTCCGGGGAGTCCATTGGATTGCGAGTCGGGTGACCACGACCTCACGCAACGGACCTCTCCCCACCGCTGAGTTTCTCAACCAGCGGTGTGAGGCGGAACCGTCGCTCGTCAGACTGTTGCTGACGTGTCGCTTGGAGGTGGTGGTGTCGGACCGGATTGCCGCTTGTTCCATTGAATTGCGAGTCCGGCGATTACCACGCCGATGCCGACGAGGAAGAGCAGTCCGTCGCCGATGTTGGCGTCGTTCGGAACAGTCTCATCGACAGCCAGGTTGTTCCAGGCAAAGGCGCCCACCATGATGGCGAGTCCACCGAGCGTGACGGCGTGTTTCTTGATCACGCCATCGCTCCTTCCATGCCCGTGTGTGTGGCAGCGAGGTCG
>CAZFBD010000016.1:34066-40782 GCA_964517125.1 uncultured Acidimicrobiales bacterium | reverse complement strand
GCGTTGCCGGCAAGGCTGCTGGACTCGGAGTGCAGAGCGTGGTGGATCCGATTTACGTTTCGAGTGGTTGTATCTGGGTTTCGCGGCGCCGGCGGCGGCGCTCCGGCACAAGATCTCGCATGACCTGAAGGTTGCCGAAACAGAGAAGTCGGTCGTCCTCTTCAAGCACGCGAGCATCCTTGGGGTTGGGTATTACGGAGTTGTCGCGATGCAGGGTCAGCACGCTGATGTCCATTTCTCGCAAGTCGCCGACCGTCTTTTTCTGGTTGAGCAGGGCAGCTCCAGAGTTGAAGATGATTTCGGCAACTCCGTAGTTTGCTGACACCGAGAGCTGCTGACGAATATCGATCTCCGGAAAGGCGATCTGCAAGGCAACGTGGTCGATGATCGCTCCGGCGATGTCGAGGCCGGTAGCGCCCTCGATGCCCTCCAGTCCTGGCGATGAGTTGACTTCCATGATGAGTGGGCCATCGTCGGATTCGAGCATGTCGACGCCGGCGATCCGGAGGCCCATGATCTGCGCAGCGCGCACGGCAACCTCTTTGTATTCATCGCTCAGTTCGATTGCCTGCGCAGAACCACCTCGGTGGACATTCGATCGAAACTCTTCGCCCTTTGCCGTGCGGCGCATGGCGGCTACGACCTGGTCACCAACAACGAAGGCTCGGACATCTCTGCCGCGACTCTCGGCGATGAATCGCTGGACCAGAACATTCTGCCGAGTGCTCTGCAGGGTCTCGATCACTGCTTCTGCGACTGTCGTGTCGGGCGCCAGGATCACCCCGATGCCCTGCGTACCCTCCAACAATTTGATGACGACTGGCGCTCCGCCCACCCGCTCGATTGCCGGCAACACGTCAGCCCGGTTCCGAACGAATGTTGTTGCCGGAAGTCCAAGGCTGTGGCGCGCCAGAATCTGATTCGCCCGAAGCTTGTCACGCGAGTTCGCGATGGCGTTGCTGGAGCTTGGTGTGTACACGTCCATCTGCTCGAACTGGCGAACGACCGCGAGACCGAAGAAGGTGATCGACGCACCGATTCGAGGAATGACTGCATCGATGTCGGGAAGGGCACGACCTCGGTATTGCATGTCGGGGGTGCGCTTCGACAGGTCGATGGCGAAACGAAGTGTGTCCATTACGCGGACCTCGTGACCGCGGTCCTTTGCCGCTTCAACAAGTCGCCTCGTGCTGTACGAATCAGGCGCTCGGGAGAGTACAGCCAGATGGAGTGGTGAGATTTGCATGAGCGGTCCTGTCGGGTTGGAGGAGAAAGGAGACTGATGGATCAACGACGATTCTCTGGTGCATCGCGCTGCGTCCGAGGAGCATCGCGAAGCCCATGTCGACCCGGTTGGTGAGCGTGACCTCGATCGTCCATGTCCGATGACCAACGACCAGCTGGGTTTCGATGACTGGTCGAAGTTCCCTGGCCCCGTTGGAGGAGCTGACGGTGCGGTATTCGATGATCGGGATTTCCACACGCGGTGCGGATACTTCGCTGTCGACGAACGGATGCAGCTCGAAGGAGATGTGTTCGACGCCGTTGTGTTCGATCGTTTCGATGTCGTACGCGTGCAGGGCGGATGTCTTCGCTCCCGTGTCGATTTTTGCCTTGATGGGTATCGAGCAGAGATTGGGCAGCACGAGCCATTCCCGCCAACCCACCGTCAGCTTGGGATCGGTCAGGTTCATGGGCTGGTGGCGCAATCTGCGCCGCACGCACGGGGTGCGGGGGCCAGAAGACCGCGGGTGCCAACGATCTCGATCACGGTGCTGGAATGGCCGCCGGTGTCGGTATACACCGTGCCAATTGGGAATTCAGTCGGTACGCCTGCCTCGTCTACCGAAATCGCAGCGGTCAGCGGTACGGCGGGTGCGACGGCGACCGCCACGGGTTCGGTGGTAGCGCCGGAACGGATGGCGGGCACTCGAGGCGCTCCGGTTGAGATGAAGGGGGTACACGCCGTTGTCATCACGAGGATGAAGGCGACGAGAAGGCGATTGATTGTGGAAGGCAGTGCCATGGTGATCCGAGGGTTCGTTTGTTGGTCAGTACAGCATGGTGGGATCGGACGTGCACCGGCATGACACGAATGCGTCAACATGGGCTGGTGCTCGCGGCGCATTGCGGGAATCATGCGCGGAGCTCTCGACACGTGGGTTTGGTGATCGAACGGTGCGGTCGCCATGCTTGAGCAATGAGCCTCAGCCCGCTTGATCGGCATGAACTGTGATCGAACGCTGGTTGGAAATCGGTCCTGATGGAGTGATTTCAGCAGCCGACAACACCTCGAGCATCGACTCGTGGAAGTGGCTCGACCTCCAGGTTGGGAAAGGTCCAAAGGAAGTCGACGAAGCGCGCACCCTTCTGGCCGGCTTCGGCTTTGATCCGCTCGCGATCGATGACGCGGTATCCGATCGGGACCTCCCCAAGGTTGATGACTTTGGCGATCACCTGTTGGTGATTTTGCATGGGCTGCGTGTTGAGGGCCACGGCACGTATGAGCTCGACTGCTTTTTGACGTCGTCGATGCTCGTGACGGTGCGTGCGGAGCCCTCTCCGGCAGTTGACGTCATGTTCGATCGAGTCAGCGATCAGCACATGTCGACACCGGAGAACCCCAGCGAGTTGCTCGGCCGCCTCGCGGATCTGATCGGACGTGGTCTGCAGTCGGTGGTGGAAGCCTTTGACGACCGGATCGAGAGTCTGATCGTGCAGGCGCTCGATGCCGATGACGAACTCCTCGAAGACCTCATGGCAGTGCGAAGCGAAGTGGTTGCCGTTCGCCGGGTCGTCCGGCCACAACGAGAGGCGCTCGATGTGCTTCGACATGTCGAGTCTTCTCTGGTGACTTCGGTTGCCATGCGCCGATTCGCCGACGTCTTCGATGTCGCCAATCGAACGGTGTCCGGTCTCGATGCTGCCCGTTCATCACTTGCGGAAACGCTCGACACCTATCGCGGTGCCGAGGCGAGGCGTGCCACCGACGTGACGATGGTTCTGACCGTCTACGCCGCGGTCGTGCTTCCGTTGTCGCTTGTCGCTGGCTTTTTTGGAATGAACAACCAGAACATTCCCGGTGTCGACACCGACCATGGCTGGATCGCTGTGCTTGTTGGCATGGTCGTTCTTGCGCTGAGCTCGCTGTTCGTGTTCTGGCGACTCGGATGGTTGGCGCCCCTTGGAGCGCGAGGCCAGGCGACCAAGGGCCGAGGACTCACCGGTGTGCTTCGCACCCCGGCCCAGGTGGCCGCCGACGCTCGCACGCGTGCACCTCGACGGCCGCGTCGTCGAAGCTGATCGGTGCGCTGGTTGGTAGTTCCATTGCCAACGTCAACGATCTCGGGAACCAAAACCGATCTGCGCACGTCCTAGTGGTATGCCAATCAAGGTGACATCAATGAGTACATCCGCTTCACCCGCCCGAATCATCCTCGTTCTGCTCGCAGCACTTGCTCTGATTGGCTGCGGGGACGGCGTCGTCACAAGTGACGGACAAGGCGAACCCGAGAGCTTGGCTGGCCCGGCAGGCATCCCGCTAGGTTGCACTGACGTAGCGCCGATCGTAGAGCTGCTACAGAGTGGACTGCCCTCATACGACTACCAGCCCGCAGCCGATCTGCAAGCGCTCATCGATCGCTCCGACATCATCGTCACAGGAACCCTGGCGTCATCGGCCCGAATCATTGAGCCACAGGGAGGCGGGTTCGACGACCTGGCATACACGCGGTTCGAGACCGCAGAGCACCAGGTTCTGTATTCCGCCAGTGAATCGTTGGCAACACAGTTCGCGGACGATCGGGCATTCTCGATGGATTCAAGCTGGGTGGACCGAAACGTCGAAGACCCACTTGGAGGCGGGGCGACATTTGACCATGCGACGACTCGTTTCATCGCATTTCTCCGAGCTCCTGATGCACCGCAACAGGACGCCAATGTGGTGATCCAAGGCCTGCACATTGCTTGCAGCGATGGCCCGACTCGACCCGTTCTCGAACCAGGACCTTCAGACGCTGGCAGTTCGGTGGATGAGATGGTCGTCAACGTCCTTGCAATCACTGACCCACAGCGGGTTGTCGACCCGTCTGATATCGAATCGATTCCATTCCGTCTGCTCGCCGAAGACGGAGCAGCGCCATTCTTTGGTGACGGCTGGTCGGCTCGAGTCATCCCAACCATTGACGAGCTCGCACCTGCGTACGGTCAGGTCGAAGTCGACTTCGACAACGAGATCGTCTTCGAGTTTGCACTGACCGAGTCAGGTAGCTGTCCGCTGGGCACGATCGAGGAGCTCGAGTTCGATCAGGTGACCCGACTGCTCTACCCAGTCGTTCCCCTGGCCTTTGTTCAAGATGGCGAAGCCGATGGCGATGACCGCGTCTGCACGGCTGACGCCAACCCACACCTCATTGTGTTGGCAGTGAACCGTAGCGACCTTCCGGAAGGAGATTTCGCTGTGGCGGCGACCTCCGGCGGATGGTCTGACGGCTTTGGGCCGCTTCAGATCGACGACACGCTTCGGGCCGGCGCCGTGACTCCCGAATTTCAGAAAGACTCAACCGAGTAGTTCTTTCAACCTGTTGCCCACTGACCCGAACGCGACGAAGCGCCGACCGGGGTGGTTCCGGTCGGCGCTGTTGTCGCCCCCGTTGGGCGTTGAAGGGTTCCGCTTTGGGGAGGGTTTATCAGCCTTCAGGCAGAAGGACTGCGTCGATGATGTGCACGGTGGCGTTGGCCGTTGGCACGTTCTGACAGATGGCGGTCGCACCGTTGACATCAAGCTGGCCGTCGATGGAGAAGGTGAGTTCTCCACCGTTGACCGTGGTCACCGTTCCGGCCGTGCCGAGGTCTTCGGCGCTGAGGCTCTCTCCGGCGATCACGTGGTAGGTGAGGATGCTGGTGAGGAGGTCCTTGTCGGCGAGGACGGTGCTGAGGGTGTCGGCATCGATTGCGGCGAAGGCATCGTTGGTGGGTGCGAAGATGGTGAATGGTCCTTCGCTGTTGAGGGTGTCGACGAGGTCGGCTTCGACGACTGCGCTGACCAGGGTGGAGAGCACGGGGTTGTTGGAAGCAGCGGTGCCTGCGGGATCGTCGGCCATTCCAGCGAAGCTGCCTTCACCGTCGGCGGGAACTGCGGTACAGCCCGGGCCGAATGCGCCGAGCATCGCGTCCTCCATCACGTCTTCCTCCATCGCGTCGTCTTCCATTGGAGCGGCGAGCGCATCGAGGGCTTCCTGGGGGAGTAGGACGGTGTCGATGATGTGCACGGTGGCGTTGGACGTGGGAACGTCCGAACAGATTGCCGTGGAGCCTGCGATGTCGATTCCGTCGGCGCTGAAGGAAAGCTCGCCCCCATTCACCGTTGCCTTGGTCCCGGCCGTGCCGAGGTCTTCGGCGCTGAGGCTCTCTCCGGCGATCACGTGGTAGGTGAGGATGCTGGTGAGGAGGTCCTTGTCGGCGAGGACGGTGCTGAGGGTGTCGGCATCGATTGCGGCGAAGGCATCGTTGGTGGGTGCGAAGATGGTGAATGGTCCTTCGCTGTTGAGGGTGTCGACGAGGTCGGCTTCGACGACTGCGCTGACCAGGGTGGAGAGCACGGGGTTGTTGGAAGCAGCGGTGCCTGCGGGATCGTCGGCCATTCCAGCGAAGCTGCCTTCACCGTCGGCGGGAACTGCGGTACAGCCCGGGCCGAATGCGCCGAGCATGACGTCCTCCATCGACTCATCGGTCATGGCTTCGTCTTCCATGGCGGAATCGGCGACAACCTCGGCAGTGGTTGTTGGTGCGGATGCTTCGATCTCGTCGGATCCGCATGCGGTGAACACGAGCGCTCCGGCGAAGAGGAAGCTTGCTGCTCGAGTGAATCGTGGTTTGCGGTTGGTTGACATGGTGTGTCTCCTTGCAGTGTTTTCGGGGGGTTGTCCCAAGACGCTTTGCCTTGGTGTTGGTAGTGGTTCGGAGGCGTCGAAGCGCCGGATTGGAATTTCTCGAAGAATCTCGGAACTGGTCAGTTCCGCTGATGGTCAGCTGACGAGGACCACGGTCTGGTGCCACCCGGTTGCGCCGTTTGGCATGGGAGTTGTTCGCTCCTCCACCTGGGTCGTGCCCTCGCGGTCGGTCGCTCGCACGGTGATCGTGTGCCGGCCCGGCGTGGCATTCCACGCGAGGTGCCACTGGCGCCAGGTGACGTCGTTGAGCTCGTCGGCGAGTGCGGCGTCCTGCCACGCGCCGTCGTCGATCCGGACCTCGACCCGATCGATGCCGCGGGTCTGGGCCCATGCGGTACCGCCAATGGCGACCTGGCCAGCGTCGATGGTCTCCAGTGCTCGGGGTGTGTCGATTCGGGACTGGACCTTGATGGGTCCGTTCGCGTCCCAGCCTCGCGGCACCCAGTACTGGTCGAAGTCTTCGAATGTGGTGAGTTCGATTTCGGTCAGCCATTTCGTTGCGGACACGTAGCCGTACAGACCTGGGACGATGAGCCGTGCGGGAAAACCGTGTTCGAGCGGCAGCGGCTCGCCGTTCATCGCGACCGCAACAAGTGCATCGCGCCCATCGAGGGCTGCCACGGGAAAGCCGCAGGTGTAGCCGTCGACCGACCGACCGACAATCTGGGTGGCCGATGGGTTGATCCCGGCTTCGTCAAGGAGGTCATCCAGACGGATGCCGCCCCACATGGCGGTTCCCATGAGGCCGCCTCCGATCTCGTTGGA
>CAZFBD010000016.1:13295-33966 GCA_964517125.1 uncultured Acidimicrobiales bacterium | reverse complement strand
GAAAAGACGTTTCGTGTCGCGACGGTGAGCCTCGATGCTCCGGCGCTGAACCGGGACGCAGCCGTACGACCGATCCCAGCGGCGATCCACCCTGCGGTAGCGAACCCTGCGGCGCCCACGATCACTCGACGGCGGCTCGCCCGAATCGACTGTGCGTCGAGTTCGTCGGTGTGGAATTGACTCGGGTCGCTGAGCGGCTGTTCCGCCAGACGCCCAAGTGCCAGGAGTGCAGCGATTGCCGCCATGGCTCCGATGACCGACGGAACCACGACGAACGGACTCGGATCCGCTCGACCACCCAATGCTGCGAACGCGCCAACAAGCCCAAAGATGATCGCGCCAACGATCGCCATCCAACGGCGTCCGCGCAGGGCGAAGAGCCCGAGGATGGCGGCGTACGCAGCGAGCAACACGCCAATACCGACGAGAAGAGCGATCTTGTCGGCTGTTCCAAAGATGTCGATGGCAGCGTTCTTGAGCCAGGCTGGCGTGGCATCGATGAAGCGATCGCCCACATCGAGAACCGGGGAGCGGAGCCTCGCCGAGATCGCTGTGGTCAGTTCGGCGACAGCGAGGCCAAACAGGGCCGCCGCAACTCCGGCAAGGAGCGCGAGGCGTCGAGAGATGGCAGGTGCGTCTGGAGTATCCATACCCGGAGTTCGGAGCCATCAGCTCCATGGATTGGATCGAGCACACGCCCATCCCCAGACCACGTTCCGCGCGCAGTTCACCACATGAGGGGCCTGGCCCCTGTTGTGGTTACTTGCGCGCGGGTTGTGGTCGGCTTATGGCGCGACGGGCACGGTGGCCGGTGTGGTTGCCGGTTCGCGGAGTTCGGGGCTCGCGATGGAGTCCGTGGTGGTTGGGTCCGCCCACGGTGCGTAGGTCATGGTGCGGCGGAACTCGGCCACGAGGGAACGTCCGCTCATGAAGGTCATGAACCCCATGAGGAAGGTCATGAAGGCTCCAACGCCGGCGATGGCATCCAACCCGTTGGCCACCCGCACGAGCGACAGGGTGAACGCCGCGGTGATGACCATGATGCTCAGACCGAGGCCAGAGAGAACGGTCGACGCCTTCCATCGAAGCTGCTCATCTCGAGAGGTTGCACCGGAAGCGGCGAGGCCGACCACGACAGCGGCTGCGCTCAGCGACATGACCACCCAGCCCAGACCGGGTCCTTGTTCGTTCACGCCCGTGTGCACGATCGTCAGTCGATCCGGGGTGTCTGCGGAACGTTCCACAGACTCGGCCCGAGTATCGAACAGCCATCCGTACTCGGTCCGATTCTCCGCGCTTCCAACGCCAACGGCCGAGCCGATCACAACGAGGAGGGCCAGCACGAGAAGCGCGACCTGACCGCGACCGTTGGTGGTCGGGAGCGGTCGACGGGGCCCGTACGGAGCGCGCAGGATGGCGATTGCCCCACCGCCGAGCATCAGTCCTCCGCCCAAGAGAGAAACGAAAGCCCCTGGGCCGTGGCTGTAGCCGACGACAAAGGGGGAGGTGTTGATCAGCAGGTAGCCGCCAGCACCGGCGACCACGCCGAACGCAGACATCAACAACCCGTCGGCTCCCAGTCGTGGACTGCCGGTCACGACGATTTCGGCCAGTACAAGAACGAGACACAGGCCAAACAGCCCGAGGCCAATCCTGGACAAGGGCCCGAGGCCAAACCCAAACAGGTTCAAGGTCCACATCAGGACAACGACGGCCGCGATGCCCGCCAACAGCATGCTCTGGCCGCGGGCCAGCGTCCGGGCGAGCGCAGGGCTGGATCCAAGAAGGGGTCTCGCTGCACAGAGCAGCCCGAATCCGGCAAGCGCTGCCACGAAGAGCCCAAAGAATGACCCGCCCGATGCGCTGACGCCGTTGAAGCTGAGTCCCTGCAGCTCGCCGTTCGCGTTCTCATCGGCGAACCTGGCCCACGAGCTGAGCCGTCCGGCATTGGACCCCCACGTGATCACTGCGCCGACGACCGCCAGCACCCCACCGACGAGCCCGAGGCTGAGCCCGAGGCGTTCACCGGCCTCGACCGAAGCCGCCACTTCGTCCGGGACCGACTCGTCGGTTGGGGTGCCCGCCGCCGCTTTCGCCGCCAGGAGCTCAGCGGGATCTTTTCGGTGGCTCCAGGCCTGCCGCAGATGGGTGAGCAGGCTCACACCGTCCTGGTCTTCGGATTGCGAGATGCGATCCAGGGCAACGGCCAACATGAAGAAGGCCAGCCCGGCCGATGCCGCCAAGCCGAGGTTGAGGTTGTTGATGGCCCGGTAGAGGAGCCGGCCCAGACCGCCAGCACCCATCAGCGCGGCGATGCCAAGCATGGAGAACGCAAGCAGCAGGGTCTGGTTGAGGCCGGTCATGATCGCCGGTCGGGCCAGCGGCAGTTGTACGCCTGTGAGTACCTTCAGCTCGGTCGCCCCATAGGCGCGGGAAGCCTCCACCACATCTGCGGGCACTTGCCGAATGCCGAGGTTTGTGAGTCGCACGATCGGGGGGAGGGCGAACACCATCGTCACCATCGTCGCCGAGATGTTGCCCAGGCCGAAGAAGAAGATGAACGGCAGCATGAACACGAACGGGTGAATGACCTGCATTGCATCGAGCGTGGGCCGAACCACGGACCATACCGCGTCGACCCGGCCCGACAGGATCCCCAGCGGGATTCCAACGATGGCGCAGAACGTGACCGCCACGATGATCATGCCAATGGTGCGTGCGGTCTCTCCCCAGTACTCCCCACCAAGGAATCCGCAGACGGACAACATCGCTGCGCAGGACAACCCGACGCGGGTGTTGCGAACGATTGAGCCGACAAGGAAGAACCCGGCAACAAGCCAGAGCCACGGCACGGTCTCGATCGACGTGCGGCCCACCTTCTCGGAGAGGATCAGCTCGAACAGCTGCTCAAATGGCCATTCGACGGCTTCGCCAATCCAAGCGGAGACGGGGTTGTTGACCATCCAGAAAACGAGCTCTTTGATCCACTCGCCGAAGGGAAACCGGAATCCCTCGGGCCATCGGTTGTCGAAGAACCCGGGCTCGTCTTGGGCGAGCACCGTGCTGATTCCAATGTCCATGTCTCCCCCGTGGCGTTCGAATCGGCCAGCGACTGTTGTCGTACGTGGGGGAAGAGTGTCGACTGCCCAAAAACAGCGACAAGAACATGTGGGGTCGACTCAGCTGACGCGACCTCGGAGGGCTTGGAGTTCGGGGCGGGTGCCCAACGCGATGACGATGTCCCCGGCGGAGAAGGTGGCTGTTGCCAGGGGGTTGACCGTGTGGCTGCCGTCGGGACGGCGCAGCGCAAGAATCAGGGTTCGTTCGCCCTCCTTGAAGAGGCTGCCGACGGTCTGGTCCGGGGCGTCGGAGCGAAGCTCGAACTGCTGCACGGTCACACCGGCCTCGTCGTTGGCCAGGACTTCGTCGAGGAAGTCGGCGACGTGTGGCTGGGTGGCCAGGGCTGCCAGTCGTGAGCCACCGATCTCGTGGGGGTTGGCCACGTGATTGGCCCCTGCCAGTCGGAGTTTGGCTTCGTTCTTGTCGTCGTTGACCCGGGCGGCGATCATGAGATCTGGGCGAAGGGCGCGGGCCGACACGCAGACGAACAGGTTGTCGGCATCGTGGTCGAGGGCGAGGACCAGGCTGCTCGCCCGCTCGATACCGGCATCGATGAGAGTGTCGTCATCGGTCGCCTCGCCAACAACGAGGAGGTGGTCGTCGTCCTCGATGCTCCCGTCGCGGTCGATCAGCACCACTTGGCCGCCGGCCCGGCTCACGGATTCGGCGACGGAGCGCCCCACCTGTCCCCAGCCAGCGACAATCGTGTGGTTGGAGATCCTGTCGATTGAACGGACCATGCGTCTCCTTTGGAGTTCGTGGTTGAGGCTGCCTTCGATGAGGTTGTCTGCTGCGAGACCAAGTGTGTAGAGCACGCTGGCCACGCCAACGACGATGAGCGCGAGGCTGAAGACCCGGTAGGTCAGAACGCTGTCCACGTCCTCGATTCCGATCTCGGAGAAACCCACTGTGGTGACGACAACGACGGTCTGGTAGATCGCATCGAACCAGGGGAGTCCGAGAATCCGGTAGCCGATCGAACCGCAGATGATCACCAGGAGAACGGCGGCCATACCGGCGCGCAGCCGGCGCCAGGGTTCGTCTTCGCGGCGCTTGCGTTGCGCAGACCTGGCCGATCTCATGGCGCCAACCTAGTGGGAGACGGATTCGTGACGACCGTTCCGGCCCCGGTCACCGGGAGATTGTCGATGGTGGGTTCTCAGCGAGCAACCGTGTAGTACGTCAGTTGCCCCGCAGCGGTGTCGAGATGCACCTCGATGTGAGAGTTATGTGGGCGCTGTGGGTGAGACCGATGGGGTCAAGCTCGAACAACAGGTCGTGGCCACGGCTACGACCTGCTGACCTCGTACGCCTTCGACGAGCGACTGTTGGGCTGACCCTGGCTCAGGCTCGACGGCGTTCGGCCAGTGTCAGAAGGAAACCAATCTGGAACAGCACGATGGCCAGGCCCACCAGCCGGATCATCGTGGTGCCCGCGCCGGTGATTGCGAGGCGTGGTTCGACAGGCTCGTCGGGAACCGTGCCCGGATCGTCTGGATCGCCGGGGTCGGGGATGGCGCGGTCCGGGTCGGGGTCGCCTGGATCATTGGGGTCGCCGGGGTCGGGGATGGCGCGGTCCGGGTCGGGGTCGCCTGGATCATTGGGGTCGCCGGGGTCGGGGATGGCGCGGTCCGGGTCTCCGGGACCACCCGGGTCGTCGGGATCACCCGGCTGGTTCGGGTCTTCGTCCTCGGGCGACGACAAGGTGAATCCGACGCAGACGGGATTGATCGAGTTCACGCCACCCTCGCCAAGGTGGTGTACGGCAATCGCCGTGCTCGCAGCGATGTCCTGTTCCGACATGGTCGTCACGTTCGTGTCCGATGCGTCGGGCAGGTCTGTGGTCGCCACCGATTGGAATCCGGAGTCGAGGGAGAACCACCACCGCTCCGCTTCCTGGCCCACCTGGCTGTCCTGGTCGCTGTGATAGTCGGCTGACCGCATCACGACGTCGTAGCGACCTGCCGGCAGATCGATGGCGAAGGGCCCGGCTCCATCGCTGATGCCGTCGTTGAGAAGGCGCGTGCCAACGAACGAGAAGCTGTGTGTTCCACAGTTGTCCGCCGCACCGCTCGTGCCAACCCCCCAGGTGGTCAGGCTCAGCAACACGGTGAGTCCTGCGAGCGCGAGCCGCCGCGCAGCGCTGTGTCGTGGCGATTGTCGTGGCATGTCCGCACTCCACTTCATTCGCGACCGGCGAACCGGTCCGAGTTCCATCGTCGGACAGCGACATGTGTTCGTAACCGTAGTGAAACGCCGCTGTCGTTCTTGGCGCGAACCTAACGGAGGAGTTGTGGCGGGTGTTAATCGAGTTGGTGAGGTTGCTTGTGTGTGGGATTGGCTAACGGCGAACCCGGTTGATGTACGCGGCGGCAGCCGCCTGGCCTTCGGGGTCGTGGAGGCCGGCTGCCAGTGCATCGGCGTCGGACCATGCGCCGACCGTGCCGACCATGGACGCGGTCACCGCGTTGGTTGCCGCCTTCGTCGTCTGGATTGCATATGCCGGTTTGGCGGCGATGAGTGCAGCCGTCTCGTCGACGCGGCCGGCGAGATCATCGATCGGCAGGCTCCCATTCAGGAATCCGGCGTGCAGCGCTTCGGCGGAGTCGAAGGGTCGGCAGGTCATCACCAGCTCCTTCGTTCGCGCCGGCCCAATCTCGCGGACCAGTCGGGGGATGCCGCCCCATGCGAGGGGGATGCCGAGATCGACTTCTGGAATCGAGAACCGGGTGTCGTCTGCGGCGAAGCGAAGATCGCAGGCCGCGGCCAACACCAGCCCGCCGCCGACGCAGTGACCGTGGATCTGGGCAATGGCGATGGCGCGCATGGCCTCGAGCCCGTCGGCCATCCGGCGACCGGCATCTCCTGCTGCGTGCGCGGTGATGTCGCCGCGGCCCTCGTCGCTGAACGAGCTCAGGTCGGCACCAGCGGAGAAGGCTCGGCCCTGTCCTTGGACGACCACGACACGGACGGCTGGCTGCGTGTCGAACCAGCGGGCGGCGGATTCCAGGTCGAGCAGGGTTTGCGTCGTCAGCGAGTTCAACCGATCGGGCCGGTTCAAGACGATGTCGCCACGGGTGTCATTCACCGAAACCTCGAACCCTTCGAATTGGGGCACGGTCATGCGTTGTCCTTTCGGATCCGTCGGGATCGGTCGCGTGGCAGAACCTTAACTGTCAGGAGTTCGTCGTAACGTTGCGACCATGGCGCCAACCGAGCTCGTCGAGCCCCCACGTCCAACGGCATCCGAAGTCGAAGCCGAACTGACCGAACACCTTCGGCAGCTCGCTGGGCCACATGCCGTTCCCCGACCGGAGCAGCTGGCTGCGGTCACGGCCGTCGTGGCCGATCGGCGCCGAACGCTTCTGGTTGCTCGAACCGGGTTTGGGAAGTCGGCCGTGTACTTCTCGGCAACCCGCATGCTCCGCGACCGCGGGTGGGGGCCGACCATCGTCGTGTCGCCGCTTCTGGCCCTCATGCGCGATCAGGTTGCGGCAGCCACGAAGCTCGGGCTTGCGGCCTTCACCATCAACTCGTCCAACCTCGGCGATTGGGACGAGATTGAGCAACGCATCGCCGCCGATGCCGTCGACCTCTTGCTGATCGCCCCCGAGCGGCTGGCGAACCCTGGCTTTCGCGAGCGGGTGTTTGCGCTCATGTTGTCGCGCCCGTTTGCGCTGGTGTGCGACGAGGCGCACTGCATCTCCGACTGGGGCCACGACTTTCGCCCCGACTACCTGCGGTTGCGTTCGGTCATTGATGAACTCCCGCAGTGGGCTCCCGTACTGGCGACCACCGCCACTGCGAACCAGCGTGTCACCGACGATGTTGCCGGTCAGCTCGGCGACGACACGCTCGCCCTTCGAACCACCCTCGATCGCGAGTCGCTCCACAGTGCGGTTCTGGAACTCCCGACCGACGCCCACCGATTGGCCTGGCTGTCGCACAACCTGCCCCAGTTGTCCGGGTCGGGAATCATCTATGCGCTCACCGTCGACCAGGCCACGACCACGGCCGAATGGCTTCGCTCGCAAGGTCACCACGTCGCGGCATATTCGGGCTCCACGCTGCCCGAAGACCGGGAGTCGCTCGAGGATCAGCTCCGAACGAACGAGCTCAAGGCACTTGTTGCCACGTCTGCACTCGGCATGGGCTACGACAAACCCGACCTGGCGTTCTGCGTACACCTTGGTCTTCCTCCAACGCCGGTCGCCTACTACCAGCAGATTGGCCGTGCGGGCCGCGCCATCGACCGCGCCGAAGTCATTGCGCTGCCACGTCCGGTCGAGGACGAACGAATCTGGAAGTGGTTCGAATCGGTGAGCCTGCCGTCCGAAGAGCTGTGCCTCGACGTGCTCAATCAGCTGTCGGCGGGCCGCGCTGTTTCACTCACGGCGCTCGAGTCCCAGGTGAACATGGGCCGCTCGCGCCTCACCACGCTGCTCAGCATCCTCGACGTTCAGGGCGCCATTCAGAAGGTCAAGGGCGGTTGGGTTCGAAGCCCGAATCCGTGGAGTTACGACGCCGAGCTGGCCGAACGCCTCCGGGCGCTCCGTGCGGAAGAAGCCGACCAGATGCGAACGTACGTGAGCCAGGCCGGCTGTCGCCTTCGGTACCTGCGAGACCTGCTCGACGATGATGCCGCCGAGGACTGCGGCCGTTGCGATCGTTGCACGGACCGTGCGGCCTTCGTTGAGCCTCCGGTCGAAGCGATTGCTGAGGCACAGGCTCATCTGCGTGGCACCGACATTGGCGTGGAGCCCCGACGGCAATGGGCCCCCGGCCTCGACGAACCGAAGGGTCGCATCGCCGCCGATGCACAGGCCGGCTTCGGTCGGGCGCTTGCCCGGCTTGGCGACGGTGGCTGGGATCCCATTGTCACTGGGTTGCTCACGGGGGAGTCGACCGAGATTCCGCCCGAGCTCGTGCAGGGTGTCGTGGGAATTCTCAAACGGTGGGACTGGGCGCAGCGGCCAACCTGGGTTGCCGCCATGCCGTCGCGTCGCAACGCTCGGCTCATCACCGCAATCGCCACGGAGCTCGGTCGGCTCGGCAAGCTTCGCGTGGCTCACCCCTTCATCCACGAGACCGTCGGCGCCGGGTTCCAGGCCGAGCAGGCCAACAGCGCCTTTCAGCTGGCGAACGTGTGGGGAAGACTCGCAATCGATCCCGAAGCGCTCCCGGATGCCGAGGTTCTCTCGGGGCCCGTTCTGTTGGTCGATGACACCGCCGACAGCCGGTGGACGCTCACGGTCGCCGCATCGTTGCTCCATTCGGTGGGAAGCGGAACCGTCCTCCCCTTCGTCCTGCGGACCCGCTGATCCTCCAGATCGACATCCAATCGAAACTCGCAGAATCTCAAGAGATTCGACCGACTCACCGAATGAACGCGATGGCGGAAAATGCAACGCGATCAACGTTGCTTGGTGGGCACACGGACTCGGGTACGAGTTCCACCGTCAGCGCGCTCGTACTCATCATCGTGTTTGGGCTTGTCGGAACTACGGTATTCGCCTTCTTTGAACAGCGAGCGGCCGCTCGTGAACAACAGCTTGTGTTCAACCAGACGGCGCAACAGATTGCCGATGTCTTGGGCCGCGGCGCACAAGCACGGGTCGAGGAGCTCAGCACCGCTGCGAACTTCATGGCCGAGGCCGGACCGGTCGAACAGGATGTCTTCGGTGGATTTCTTCGCGCCGAAGAGCACTACACCTCGGACAATGCCGCCGATCCGGGTGTGATGCTGATCGAGTTCATTCGCCGTGGCGATCTGGAGGATGTGGTCGCCGCCGAACATGCGGCCGGGAACACCGACTTCTCCATCACGAGCTTTGCCACAAGCGCCGATGCGGAGATGCTCGTGGTGACGCGAACGGTCGTCGACGCCGTCGTCGAAGGCGTCCGAGTGCGCGGGCTCGACATCGTGCCCTTCCGTTCCGAGATGTTGGGTCCGGGGGATCTACCGGTCTTCGGCCAGACGGTGAATTGGATCGAACCGGTCGGTCTCGTCAGCTCCGTCTCGGGCGTCGACGAAGAAGAACTCGATCGGCTCAACACCGACCTCTACGACGTCACTGCTGTGCTCATTCGACCGGTCATCGTCGGCGACACCTCGTCGGGGTGGGTTGTTCGATTCGTCAACAGCCAGCAGCTGCTTGGCGACTCCCTTGCGTCGATTCCCGACGGAATGAACGTGCGTCTGCACGTTGACCACATCGACGGTGTGGTGGCGGAACTCAGTCCCAATCCCGAACTTCGGTTTGAAGACGCAGAGCTGCAGGCGACCAAGTTCATCGAGTTATCAACGGCGGGTTGGACGATCGACGTCTGGACGAGCGACGACTACCTGCTCGCCACCGGACTGTTTGATCAGACCGCTCCCTGGGCCATCGGCATGGCGCTGACCGCGCTGGCAGCCTGTCTGGATTTCTTCATTCGGCGGGACCGACACCGGCTGAACGCCGCGGAGTTCGAACGCGATCACGCCCGAACGCTCGCGTCGACCGACGTCCTCACCGGGCTCCTGAACCGGCAGGGTCTGATCGACTCCTCCCGAGCCCTTTCCCCAGATACTCCGGCGACCCTGTACTTCATTGATCTCGACGGATTCAAGAACGTGAACGATTCCGACGGTCACGAGGAAGGCGACCGGCTGCTGCAGCAGGTCGCCTCGAAGATCTCCGGCCTGTTCCGCTCCGAAGACGTCGTGGCCCGGCTGGGTGGCGACGAGTTCGTGGTGTTCGTGCCCGGCGTCAGCGAAGCGACCGTGCGCCGGATCATGGCGGAGCGGATCGTTGCCGCGGTGTCGAGCGTCGACGCCCGCGTGACCTGCAGTCTTGGCGTGGCCACCCGAGACCCCGGTGCGTCCTTCGATGTGAAGACGATGCTGCGAGCCGCAGATGCGGCCATGTATTCGGCGAAGCGGTCTGGCGGCGATCGCTTCGTGTTGGCCGTCTGAGATCAGCGGGCGAGCACCAGCGAGAACTCCACCGTTGCGGTGTCACTGACACCGGCGACCGCGGGCGCGCTCGGTGTCTCGATGTCGTGATCGGCCAGCGACACGATCGTTGACCCCACCACCGCGAGACGTTCGCCCACGACGGTCGCGTCGAGCGTCAGGCTCTGGGCCTGGGACACTCCGTGGATGGTGAACGTACCGTCCACGGTCACACTGACCGCTTCACCGGGTGCGGGAACCTCGGGAAGCTGTGTTGGCGAGTCGAGCACGAAACATGCAGCTGGAAACCGGTTGGTCTGCAACGCCTGGGACTTCATCTGCTCATCGCGGATCCGGCTGTCGCTCGTGAGCCAGGACAGGTTTGCGACGATCTCTGCAGACGTCAACACGCCGTCCTGGAACTCGATGCTCCCGGTCACACCGGAGCTGCGCCCGACGGCGGTGAAGTCGACCCCGCTCAGGATCTCGTCGATCCGATAGCCGACGAATGTCTGATCGCCGGTCTCAATGATCCAGGTGCCGCCGAGGTCGTCGGCCGATTGCACTGCCGTGGCCACCCCGCCGGAAGTCGCGATCTCGGTGTCGAGCGAACAGCCGGTCGTGTCCGATGCGGCATCGGCCGCGACCGCGGTGTCGGCAACCGTCGTGGTCGCCTGCGCTTCCTGGATCTCTGCCTCTTCACGGGCGATGGCTGCCACGGTCTCCGCCAGACTCACCTCGGCCGGATCGCTCGAGAACAGGCCAAGCTGCCAGCCCGCAACTCCGAGCAGCACAACGGCCGCCGCAGCGCTGAAGAGGAGCCATCGTCGCATGGCCCCACGCTAGGCGGTCGTTGTGCTCACGATCAGGCGGCGTTGGCCATGCGTGGCATCGCCACATCGAGCACGTCGGTGATCGTCTGGGCGAAGTGGAGCTCGACATCGTCGCGAACATGCTCGGGGATGTCGTCGGCGTCCTCTCGGTTGCCCTCGGGCAGAACGACGTGTCGGACGCCGGCCCGGTGGGCAGCGAGGACCTTCTCCTTCACGCCGCCGATCGGCAGAACCCGTCCATGCAGCGTGACTTCGCCGGTCATGGCGACGTCGCTGCGCATCGGGGTTCCTCGAAGCAGGCTGATGAAGGCCGTCGTCATGGTGACGCCAGCCGACGGACCGTCCTTGGGCACGGCACCTGCCGGGAAGTGAACGTGCCACCGTCGGTCCAGGGCGGAGGAATCGAGCTGCAGCTCGTCGGCATGTGCACGCAGGTAGGAGAGCACGATCTGGGCCGACTCCTTCATGACGTCCCCGAGCTGTCCGGTGAGGGTCAGGCCGGCGTCACCTTCGGACGCAGACACCTCGACGAACAGCACGTCGCCGCCTGCTCCGGTCACGGCGAGGCCGGTGGCGATGCCCGGCAGCACCGTTCGTTCGCTTGGGTCCTCCCGCATCGCCGTGCGGCCGAGGATGGGTCGAAGATCCTCGGGTTCGATGGTGACAGTCGAGTCCTCGGGGTTGCGAACCAGCTGGCTTGCCGCTCGTCGGATCAGCCGGTCAAGCCGTTGTTCCAGTCGGCGGACACCTGCCTCACGGGTGTAGTCGCCCACAACCGTACGAATGAGCGCCTCGTCGAGCACGACTTCATCTGGCTCCAGCCCGTTGCGTTCGTAGAGGCGTGGCAGGAGGTGATCGGTTGCGATGGAGATCTTCTCGTCTTCGGTGTAACCCTCCAGGTTGATGATCTCCATACGGTCGAGCAGTGGTGCAGGAATGGTGTCGAGCACGTTTGCCGTGGCCACGAAGACCACTTGGCTCAGGTCCAGTTCGGTCTCCAGGTAGTGGTCCCGGAACGTCCCGTTCTGTGCGGGGTCAAGAACTTCGAGGAGCGCTGACGATGGGTCACCGCGCCAGTCGCCGCCAACCTTGTCGATCTCGTCGAGCAGGATGACGGGGTTCATCGCACCGGCGTCGATCATGGCGCGAACGACTCGTCCGGGCCGTGCGCCGACGTAGGTGCGGCGGTGGCCGCGGATCTCCGCTTCGTCGCGGACTCCACCAAGCGACATGCGTACGAAGTTGCGTCCCATGGTTGCGGCGATGGACTCGCCGAGGCTCGTCTTGCCCACACCGGGCGGTCCGACGAGCGCCAGGATCGCCCCGTCGCCCCGGCCGGTGGTGTCATCGCCGGCGCGCTGCTGGCGGAGCTTTCGCACAGCAAGGAACTCGACGATGCGTTCCTTCACCTTGTCCAAACCGGTGTGGTCGGCGTCGAGCTTCTGCTGCGCTGCATCGAGGTCGAGGGAATCGGTGGTCACCTGTCCCCAGGGAACATCGAAGACCGTTTCGAGCCAGGTGCGAATCCACCCGGACTCTGCCGACTGGTCGCCCAGCCGCTCGAGCTTGTCGAGTTCCTTCCCGATCGCCGTTGCCGTCGAGTCGCTGATTGATCCGGCTTCGACAAGCTCGGCGAGCTGGGTGCGGTACTGGGCGATGTCGTCATCGCCGGACTCGCCGAGCTCGCTTCGGATGGATTCCATCTGACGACGGAGGATGGCCTCGCGTTGATCCTTCTCGAAGCCTTCGCGCACCGACGAACCAATGTCGGTCGCGACCTGTGTTTCGGCGAGAGCGGCTTCAGCCCAATCCCGCGCCTTCTCGATTCGTTCATTTGGATCGATGGTCTCGAACAGTTCGCGGCGACGGTCATCGTCGAGTTCCGGCCACCAGGCGAACGTGTCGGCCAGAGCCCCGGGTTCGTCGAGATCGTCCAGTAGTCCGCTCAGCTGGCTGCCGCTCACCAGACGGAGGAGCTCGTTGGCATGGCGCTTGTAGTCGTCGGCTGCGGCACGAGCTGCGGCGGTCGTGGCCGGTGGGTCGACCTCGGTGATCGCAACTCGAAGGACGCCATCGGGTCCGGTTTCGCCGCGTCCGATTCGGACCCGGCGCAGTCCACGCAGTACTGCTCCCTGCGTGCCGTCGGGAAGCTGACCCTGCTGCTCGATGCGGGCCACGAGACCAATGGGGCTGAAATCATCGTCATGTTGGGGCACGGCGACGACCTCGGACACGGCGTCGCTGGCGGTTGCTGCCGCCTCGAAGGCTGAGCGGGCGCCGGGGCTTTCGGCGGCGATGGTGACCACCATGTCGGGGAAGATGATCCCGTTTGGGAGGGGAAGAATGGGGAGGGTGACGCTGTTGACTGTGGACACGGGTACCTCGAATCGAAGTCTGTAATGTTGATTACAGGCTTACAACTGTCGAAGTGCGGGTTCCATTCCCATCGATGTGCGGACATCGACGAACTCGGTTTCCGGGTCGTCATTGTTGGCACCCCACGTCCATGGTTCGGGGGGCACCACAACGACAGGACGTACTGTGACGGCTACGAGCTTCGCTGCGGTCGATCCCCAGACTCCGTCCTTGGTGGGCGTGTCGTTGCGTGCTCCGACGACAATGAGTGGCGCGGCGCGGCTCGGGTCGGTGAGCACCTCGATGGGTTCGCCAAGCACGCTCTCGGCGGTTGCTCGACCGGCAGCATCTGGGCCGAGTGCGAGGAGAAGTGCTCCGAGGTGTTCGTGGCTCCGGGGAAGATCGTCGGGGTCCGACACCGCCTGCACGATGTGCAGATCCCCTGCGCAGTTCTCCATGGCCCACCGGATGGCAGCACGTGAACCCGGAGATCCATCGAATCCGACGAGCACTCGATCGTGCACCGGCTTGGCATCGGACGGCACCACGGCCACCGGACACTCCCGTTGGGCCGCCACGAACTGACTGACGCTGCCGATCATTGCTTGTCTGACCATGCCGAGGCCGCGGGTACCGACGACGATCAGGTCGGCTTTCTGGTGGTGTGCCTCGTCCAGGATGGTCTCAGTCACTTCGCCACCACTGATCACGCGCTCGAATGCAGCCGAACCGGGGGCATGTTCGGCCAGCTCGTCGAGCAACGTCGTGGCTTCACCAACGGCGTTTGCACACCCGATGAGTCCGTAGCCTTCGATGCCGATGAACTCCCGCGCCTCGTGCACGGTGAGCAGCGTCGTGTGCACACGACGGCCGGCGGTGTACTCGTGCTCCACCAGATCGACCGCCCAGTCCAAGGCGGCCTCGGCCGCAGCGCTGTCGTCGACAGCGATCACCATTCGACTCACCATGTCGGGTCCCCCATACGTTTGCCGGTCAGTGCAAGAGCGAACCCCACAACGATCAACGCCAGACCGACGACGATCGTCGGTAGGGCGGTACCACCCGTTATGGCGAGCTCGACCGGCTCCGCCTGCTCCACCACAGGGGCCACCTCGACCGGAACCGGCGGATCAGGCACCGTCTCAGGGCTCAGAATCTGTGGCGTTGTCGTGGTCGTTGTGGTCGCCACAGGAGTCGGCGTGAACCCGATGCACTCGACGTTCACCGAGTTCACCCCCTCCAGCCCCAGGTGATGCACGCTGATGGCGCTCGCTTCGGCGAGGGTCACCGCCGAGAACTGCGTTGTCGTTCGAGTCTCGGAAGATGGGATGTCGAGCGAGGGCGGCGACCGGTACCCGGAGTCGAGGGTGAAGTACCACTGCTCGAGCGTCTGTCCGGTCTGGTAGCTCTCGTGAGGATGGTTGTCGTTCGACAGCATCGTGATGTCGTAGGTGCCAGCCGGCAAGGCGAAGTCGAAGGGACCGGCCTGCACGCTCACGCCGTCGTTGATCAAACGGACACCGGTCAGGTCGATGCTGTGTGTGCCACAACTTCCGGTTGCCGCAGTGGCGGTGGCCACCCCGGTGAACCACACCCCCACCACCAGTGTGAGCGTGGCAACGCTGATCCGCCTCATGGTCGTCATCGATCCACCTCCGACTCACTCGCCATGTGGGCGGGTCGTTGTTCCTGAAATGCTCTGAGGCCCGCCGCTTCGACCTCGGTGAAGGGCCGATTCGTGTCGATCGAGATCGCGTCTGGCCACGGCTCTCGCAGGGCCGACAGATGATCGGCGATCTCTGGCGTTGCATCCGAGATGAGAAGCGGGTTCGCCATACGCCGAATGAGACGTTCCTTCGCGATCCCGAGGGGGAGCTCGCACTCCAATTGCAGAATCTCTGCGCCCGTCCGCCGAGCGAGCTCGCGAGCCTTCACCCGTTGTGGCTCGGTCGACCACGAGCCATCGAGGACCACGTTCTCTCCCGCCTGGAGCAACAGCTCGGCCTGACGAATCAGTTCGTCGTAGGTCTCGTTGGTGATCGTTGGTGTGTAGATGCCCGCGTCCGGCGCGGTGAGGCGGTGTGTCGTCCGATCGATTTGCTGCATGTCCTTGCGCAGTTCGTCGGTGGAAAGGACCGGCGCCGCAATCGCCTCGCCGAGAGACTGGGCCAGGGTGGTCTTGCCGGTGGCTGGTGCGCCACCCACGAGGATGAGGCGGAGCTGGGCTCGTTCGAGATGATGGAGACACAGCCGATGATTGAGGCGAGCGTCGTCGACCGCGTTCTCATCCCCAGCCTGTGCTCGCAGGCATGCGACCTTCGTTCGAACGTGGGCTCGATATGCCACGTAGTAGTGCGCCAGGGATCCGGGATGGTGTTCGGCCGAGAACTCGCCGTAGTGGTGCAGGAGCCGCTTGGCCCAGTGTGCGCCACCGATTCGGTGCAGGTCGAGGGCGAGGAAGGCGATGTCGTCGAGAATGTCGACCACTCGGAAGTCATCGCGGAACGCAAGGCAATCCAGGATGTGCGTCTCGCCATCGACACAGAAGATATCCTCGGCGAGCAGATCGCCATGACCGTCGCGAATCCAGCCATCGCGGACACGCTGCTGCAAGAGCGGTGCATGAGATGCCAGCCAGCGGTCCGAAAGCTCACGGACCCGGTCGGCTTCAGCCGCAGGGAGGACCGTGCCGATGAACGGGTCGAGTTCGTCGAAGTTCTCGGTCCAGCGGGCTCGGTGCACGGACACCAGATCCTGGTCAGGTTCGATCGGCGGCAGGCTTGCGTGAAACGATGCGACCGTCCGAGCAATCGCTCGCACGTCGTCGTCTCGAAGCTCATCGTTGCGGAGCAGGTTCCCGACCGACCGATCCTGGGGCAGGCTGCGCATGACGATGAATCGATCGACGAGTGTTCCGTCCTCGATCACGTCGGCGGTGCCGAGGTAGACGTCGGGGGCGACCCGTCTGTTCAGGTCGACCTCTCGGTCGGCGGCGGCGATCCTGACAGCGGTGTCCCGGTGGTCGAGAAAGCCGTTCACCACGGGCTTCAGCAGTTTGTACGCACGGTCGCCTGTGAAGAAGACCGTGGAGATGTGCGTTTCGGCAACACGTGACGTTGGCATGCCTTCAGCGTCCTCGCATTGCCGCGGTCCGGGTAGGGACGATGGTCCCGACCATCACGAACCGGTGGCCAGGTCTGGGACCATCGTCCCTACGACAGCGGGAGCAAATCCGGAAGTGTGAGAACACATCGATCAAAGGAGATGGAGATGATCCACGAAGTTCTCGTCCCGTTCACGCAAGGCAAGCTCGCCACCACGGCGCAAGAGATCGCAACGGCTCTCGCGGGCGAAGTTGACGGCTCGGTGCGTCTGCTTGTTGGCTCCGGACCCGCCCGAGACGGTCAGATCATCGCCGCCCAAGAGGTGGCGGACTCGTTGAGTTCTGCATCCGGCCGCAGGGTGGGGGTGACGGTCTTGACCCCACAGGGGTTCTTCCACGACGAGATCGTCGACGAGGCCGAGCGCTCGCCCGACGCGACCCTCGTGCTCCCGGTACCGACAGGCGGTCGGCGCTCACTCGTCCTCGGCTCGATGAGCATGGACGTCCTGACCTATCTGGATCGTGCAGTTGTGCTCGTCGGACCCGAGTGCGTGGAGACGCCGTTGGTGCACGATGGACCGATTGTGGTTGCCCTCGACGGCACACCCGAAGCCGAGGAGATCGTGGGTTCCGCTGTCGATCTCGGTGTGGTGATGGGTCGGGAACTGGACATCGTCACGGTCCTCAACTCGGCTGACACCATGGAACGCGAGCTGGTCGCCTCCGGCGACGTGCAGGAGTCGTCCTATGTCCGCAACGTCGCACGCGCCGCAACGGTCGACGACGAACACCAACCAACCTTCGAGGTCCGTCACGGAGAACCGGCGGCCGAGATCGTGCAGACCGCCATCGATCGCAAAGCTCCGCTCATTGCGATGACCTCGCATGTTCCGTTGGGGTTCGATCGGCTGCTGCACGGCAGCGTGCTCGACCAGGTCGTCGCTCACAGTACGGTGCCCGTCCTTGCCATGCACAAGACGCCCCGAGGACAGGCGAACGACGGCTGACCCACCGGGTACGGTGGATCAGCCACGAGAGGGGACCACACGGTGACGACCGACAAGACGCGCGTCTTCCTGCTCGACGATCATGAGATTGTTCGTCGGGGTCTTGTCCAGGTCGTGAACGCCGAAGAGGACATGGTCGTTGTGGGCGAGTCGGGTTCTGCCCAGACGGCGCTCCGGGAGGTTCGTCTCTGCACGCCCGATGTTGCCGTGCTCGACGTGCGCCTGGGTGACGGCAACGGCATCGAGGTCTGCAAGGAGATTCGGACCGCGCACCCGGATCTGCCCTGTCTCATGCTCACGTCATTCGACGACGATCAGGCGCTTCTGGAATCGGCACTGGCCGGTGCAGCCGGGTACGTCCTGAAGGAGCTTCGGTCCAACGAACTCGTCGGTTCCATCCGTAAGGTCGCTGCAGGCGCCCAGCTGTTGGATGGGGCCGAGGTTCGACTGCGCATGCAGAAGGTGCGTGAGACCGAAGCGGGACAGGTGGCGGAGCTCACGCCACAGGAGCGGCGCATCTTCGATCTGATCGGCAACGGCATGTCGAATCGACAGATCGCCGACGAGCTGTTTCTGGCGGAGAAGACCGTGAAGAACTACATCTCGAACCTGTTCGCAAAGCTTGGTGTGTCCCGACGGACTCAGGCCGCAGCAATGGCGGTTCGTATCGAAGAACAGCAGCGACGACGCTTCGACTGACGCTCCGTCAGAACAACTCCACGATCTGCCAGGCGCAGAGGGCAAACGACACCACTGCGCCGATCGTTCCATTCAGGATCCACCGTGTGTGTTGGAGTGCAGGGACGGTTCGTGCAAGACGAATGAGCGACAGGTTCACGAGCGTGAAGACGGCCAGGATCACGATGCTTGTCGCCCGGGCGAGCGAGACCAGCGGGAAGAACAGCAGCAGTCCAATGATTGCGACTCCAACGAGGCTGGTCGCCCTGGTGGGGGTGTGCCGTCGGCTGTCGACCGCGCCGAGCGAACGTGGAGCCTGTCCGTCTTGCGCCATGCCGTAGAGCACCCGGGCCGCCATGATGATCTGCACGAGGATGCCGTTGACCATGGCGAAGGAGGCCACGGTTGCGACCGGGGCAGAATCGCGGCCGCTGGCGAGCTCGAAGATCACGGCCATGGGGGCATCGGAGTCCACGATGCTCGTGCGGTCGGGGAGTGACACCGCAATGACGGCCAGGCTCACGTAGGCCAGAACCGTGATCGCGAGGGTCCATCGAATTGCGCGTGGCGCTGCGGTCTCCGGGTTCTTCGTCTCCTCGGCCATGTTGGCGATGTCCTCGAAACCAATGAACGCAAAGAAGGCGATTCCAGCTCCGGCGAGAATCGCCGAACTCGAGCCAGCCTGCGAGACATCCAGGCTGGCTCGAATGACGTTTGCGTCCACGCCCGGGAGCCCGAAGGCCACAACGACGAGCAGGGTGCCAACCTCGAGAACGGTGACGATGCTGGCGACGATCACGCTCTCTCGCACTCCCCACGCGGCGATGAGGCACAGAGCGATCACCAGGGCGGAGGCTGTCAGGTTCTGTGGCAGGTCGACGAGCGTGGCGACGTATCCGGCAAACGCCTTGGCCACCACGGCACTCGAAATCACGCCGGTGGTGACGACGCCATATCCGGCGACCCGGCCAGCCGTGCGGCCAAGACCGCGGCCCACATAGATGGCTTCGCCGCCGGCCCGCGGGAACTGCGAAACCAGCGCCATGTACGAAATGCCCGTGAACCCCGCGATGACGCCGGCAAGGAGGAAGGCCAGCGGTGCCTGGTCGCCCGCAAGTCCGAGAATCTCGCCGACGAGCGCAAAGATGCCGGCACCAACCGTGACACCCAGACCGTAGAAGACGAGAAGCGGCAGGGAGAGCGTGCGTTCCAGACCGTCGCCGGGCGGCGGTATGGGGCGCGGAGTGACTGAGGACGACCGTTCAAGCATGTGTTCAGCGTTCGCTACTGGAGCTTCGGGGGGAAGGGACCAAAGCCCCTGCCTGTGCATTGGCTGGGTAAGGAGACTGAAGGTGTCACGAACGAAGGAGTGTGAACCATGGATGTGGTCGTCGTTGGAGTAGATGGATCGGGAAACGCTCGCGAGGCCCTTCGCGCTGCCGTGGACGAGGCCGGATGGCGCGGTGCAACGGTGGTTGCGATGCATGTTGTGCATTACCCGTTCACGCTTGGCGTCGATGGCGCAACGATGGTGGACTTCGCTGCGATCGAAGCCAGTGGCATGGCCGCCCTGCAACGCGAGCTGGAAGAAGTCGAGCGCGAGTTTCCCGGCGGATTTCCGGTCGAGGTTCGCCCGATCGTCCGCCTTGGGCACGTCGGGAGCCAGTTGCTGTCGGTCGCAGACATCGACGAGGACGCCTCAGTGAAACTGACCGTTGCCGGTACCCGCGGCCGGGGTGGGTTCAAGGGACTGCTGCTGGGATCCACAACGACCTACCTCGTCCACCACCTCAAGACGCCCTTGCTCATCGTTCCTCACGTGGACGTACCGGAGGGAGCGCTCGCCGAGCATGAGGCACCGGAGTCGGTGGCCGTCGATGCCTGACGTGATCGTGGTTCCGGTGAAGCGTCCTGTCGACATGCTGCGGGTGGGCCGTGTCGCTTCGGTCTTCGCGACCGCACTCTCGCTCCCGCTGCAGTTTCTCAACGTCGTTCTGCCCGACGACGATCTGACCGATGAACGAAGTCGGTTTGCGTCGGCGCTCACCGTGCTGCAGAGCACGAGCACCGTGGACATGTCCATCGACGTGGTTGTCGGCGATCGGCCAGCGGATGTGGTGGTCGAACGATGCAGCGATGCGTTCACGTGCATGGCGACCTCGGCGTCGCCATTTCGCGATCACCACTACGTCGGTTCGTGTGCGGCGGCCTTACTCGCTGTCTCACGTCGACCGGTTGTCCTCGTTGGCCCAGCGGTCGAGGCCGATGCGCTCATCGATGGAGTTCGATGTGTCGCAGCGGCTGCACAGAGTCGTCCATCCGAGGTGGTGCTCTCCGTGGCGTCGGACCTTGCCGAAGCACTGGACGAC
The DNA here is from genome assembly GCA_964517125.1 of uncultured Acidimicrobiales bacterium. GTDB lineage: Bacteria > Actinomycetota > Acidimicrobiia > Acidimicrobiales > SHLQ01 > SHLQ01. Next base: position 13,564 of record CAZFBD010000016.1, on the reverse strand, counting down.
TCGAGGGTTGCGAGACTGTCGATCGACCCGACCGGCGTTGTGTACGAACACGACTACGAGGACCAGAAGTTCGACCGGCCGCAGGAGATCCACGCTCGGATTCGTGCAGATTCGGTGGGCAAGGACAGCCTTGGTGAAGTACTGGCCGAGGCAAGCAATGGCGCCCTCCTGGTCGTCGCCACACGAGCCCGTGCTGGGTTGGCGTGGATCTGCGAAGGAAGCGTTGCGTTCGATGCCGTCCGCCATGCCTCGATGCCGGTGGTTGCGCT
>CAZFBD010000016.1:0-13195 GCA_964517125.1 uncultured Acidimicrobiales bacterium | reverse complement strand
CGGTTCCGGTGCGACGTGAAGATCGAAGATCGTCTGCCGGAGCTGTTTGATGGCGGTGTCGATCTGATCGACGGATTCGAGGATTGACCCGCGCACACCTTCGTTCGGGATCTGTCCGGCCACGGCCTGCAGCCCCATGCCCGCGGCGAACAGCTGCTGAATCACCGTGTCGTGAAGGTCCTGGGCAATGCGGTTCCGATCGGTTGCGATGCGCAGCTGTTCGGTTGCCGCACGCAGGTCGGTCTCACTGTGATGACGGGTGACTGCGTAGCGAATGGAACGCGAGACCATGTCGCCGTCGACCCGACTCTTCGGCAGCACATCGTGGGCACCTCGGTCCACGGCTTCCACCGCGAGGCGGGGATCCTCGAGGCCGGTGAGCACGACCACCGGGGTCGCCGGGGCCTCTTCGGAGATCGCATCGAGTACGGGCAGACCGAGGGTGTCCGGCAGCGCCAGATCCACCAGGATGCAATCGTACGAAGCGCCCTTGAGTGCGTCGATTGCATCGTCGAGCGAGACCTTTCGTTCGACATCGAACCGTGTCTCGGCCGCTTCCCGGAACGCGCGGAGCATCACTCGGGCATCGAGCTCGTTCGCTTCGATGAGAAGAACCCGGAGGTGTGTGAGATCCAGCATTGCGACAGCAACGCTAGTGCTCGTGACGGTTCGCCTTGGCATGGCGGGTGGTTCAACTGTCTGCGACGGCGGCCGGACCGGGTTTGACCTTTCGGGGCTTTCGGGTCGCTGCCGGTTCCCATGCGATCCGAAGCTGTTCAAAACTCTCATGTTCCGCGTGCTCTCTGTCGGCTCGGTACGCAAGGTGGTGGATCCACAACACCGGCAGCAGGGTGAACATGGTGGCCAGCTCACCTCGATGGTTCGCGAACGTGCGGCCGGTTGCCCGGCCGTCGAGGAGGTCTTCGAAGATTCCTCGGAGCGCTTCGATTCCGGCGAGGAGGCACACGAGGATTCCGAGCCCGAGGACCGCGTGGTGGTACGTCCGGCGGATCGCGGAGTCGCGCTCGGCTGCTCCCGCTGGGCCGTTGTGGTGAGTGATCGGGATCTGCGCAATCCACACAGCCACGATCAGGCCGGGAATCGCCGTGGTGAGTCCGGCGAAGAGTCGGTTCACGTCCACGCCTGCCGGGTCGAACAACGCCATTGCAACCAGGACGGTGCCGACCGTCGTGGCGACGACGGAGGCGAACAGCATGAGGAATTCAGCGGCACGCATGGCCTCGTTTCGGACGGCGTCGGTTCCGAGAAGTGCTCGGTGGTACAGATGCGAAATGGCGCCGGTCAGGCCGATGCCGACCCACACGGACAGTTCCTCGAAGTGCGTGAACGCGCTGTTGGTGCCCGGATCGCCGAAGAACCAGACGAGGAGCAACCAGGCGAGTCGAGCGATCGAGACGAACGACGCCGTGAAACCAACGAGCGTTCCGATCGGAACCACGACCGTGTACCAGGCGTCCGTGCGGGGCCCGTGTTCGTAGTCGCGAAGCCACACCCCGATCCATACAGCCGCGGCAACGATGAAGAGTGCACCCCATGGGGCGCTCGATGTACGAACGTCGGCAACTGGCTCACCAGCGATACCGCGGTGCAGCCGTTCGACCGCCACGTGGATGAGGCCCGCCTGTCCCACAAGGAGAACGACCAGCGCGGTCGCCAACACGATCGCCTGTCGACTCAGGAAGGCGGCACCCGTTCGGGTTGGTGACGCCCGTCGAACGAGTCGAACGATGCCAACGAGGACGGCAACCAGAACGGCAATGGGGAGTAGCTCGGAGACGAGATCGATTGTGTCCATGCCCCACGCCGCTTCCGCGGCAACGATCGACAAGGGACCTACGTCCCCTCGTTGCTCAGTCCGGTTGTTCGCTCTTCGGGAGCGCCACGTGAAACGTGGCGCCCTGGTTTGGTGCGGAGTCCACCCAGATACGCCCACCGTGACGTTCGACGATCCGCTGCGCCAGCGCCAGGCCCAAGCCGACTCCTGAGAAGCCGGCGTGCCCTCGCCGGAACAGTTCGAAGATGCGTTCGTGCTGTTCCTCGTCGATGCCGATGCCGTCATCGCCGACCGAGACGATCCAGTCCTCTTCGGTGGCTGTTGCCCCGACCGTGATCTGTGGAGGTTGCTCGGGTTGTCGGTAGGTCAGTGCGTTCTGTAAGAGGTTTTGGAGCAGCTGGCGAAGTTGGACCCGGTCACCGACAACGATGGGAAGTTCACCGATCTCCAGGGTCGCGTCGGCTGCTTCAAGGTCGACGTGCAGCAGTTCGACGAGCTCGTCGATGAGCTCGTTCAGGTCGATGTTCTCGTCCGGATGGCCGGAGCGACGGTCGACTCGTGAGAAGTCGAGAAGACCCCGAATGAGGTCCTCCATCCGGAGGACGGCCGCCGTGATCAGCCGTTGGAGTTCCTGTGCTTCGTCATCGAACCCGGCTCCGGTTGCCGTCTCGAGATGCTCGTCGAGAAGTTCGAGACCCTGACGAACGTTTCGCAGTGGTGCCTGAAGATCGTGCGACGCGATGTAGGCGAACTGCTCGAGGTCCCGGTTGGAACGCTCGACATCGACGAGCAGGCTCCGGAGTTCGGCGGTTCGGTCGGCGACCTGGGCTTCCAGGTTCCGATTCGCTTCCTCCAGGGCATGTTGTGTGGCCACGCGGTCGGTCAGGTCATGGATGATGCCCGTGAACCGCCGGTCATCGTTCGACTCGTCGACGGTGACCTCGGTGACGGCGAGGGCCATCGGGAACGTGGATCCGTCGGCGCGTTCGGCCTGTACCTCACGACCCACACCGATGATTCGCTTCTCCCCGGTCGTGAGGTATCGGCGGATGTAGCCATCGTGCTCGGAGCGGTACGGCTCGGGCATGAGCATGGACACGTTCCGCCCGACCATGGCCGAGCGCTCGTGACCGAAAAGGGTCGTGGTTGCGGTGTTCGCCTCCTGGATCAGGCCGTCGCGGTCGATGACGATGATCGGGTCCACGGCAGTGGCGAGGATCGCGTCGGCGAGCCGACGGTTGGCATCCATTTGCGGCGCATCCTCTTCGTTGGTCACGGATTCACCCTGCCCCGTCCTCACCGTCGTTGGCAACAGTTCGCGTCGGATTCGGGACGTTCGTCCCTCCGCCGTTGATGACATCGAGCGCAAGCTGCAACGAAGAGCCAACCACGCAGGAGGAGGAGCCATGCCCGATGGCCACGTCCAGAAAGTCGACACCGCCCAGGACCGGGTGACCATTGTTCGGGGAGGTCGGCGTTTCGCTGCAGCACTCTCGGAGGTGGAAGGCAGCGCTCGCGTCGTCGGCGCCCGAGTGCACTTCGACATCGACCACCGCGCCGGTCTCGACGACGCTCGCAACGTCCAGCTGCTTTCGGGTCTACGAACGAATCGACGGCAGCGGCGGTTCGGAGATCTGGTGGGGGCGAAGCGGCCCGGTGCCAAGATTGGTTCCACGTCGACGAATCGGCTGGGCGTCGATGTGACGACACAACCCATGCGGGTTGTGGCCACCTGGTTCGACGCGGTTTCCAACGCAGCGTTCGACGACGCCGCCTCGCTGTACGCGCCCAACGCCCGCATTCATCTTGAAGAACAGACGATCGTCGGCCGGCGGGCGATTCGATCGTTGCTCGAGGAGATGATCTGGGAGGCCGTGCACGCCGGCGCATGGGACTGGGTCGGCGTGGACCACCTCGTCCGTGCCGATCGCAGCGAGGGCAACGCCATGTCCTCGTGGTTCGAGATCGACCGTGGAGCCATTGTCGAGCAGTGGCACAGCACCACACCCGAGTTCGAGCCTGAAGCGGTCGACGCCGAGCCAACGATCTTCATCGTTCGCCGCGGAGACGTTTCAACCAGCGACGAGAGCCGACTACGGAGCGATGTGCTTCGCGTCGCGGGAAGGTCGCACGTTCCTGTCGAAACGATCCGCGTGAAACTGGACGTGCCTGCGTCGGCGGGTCGGCCGGTGTCGGTGAGCGCATCGATGCATGGCGGTGGCCAACATGTTCGGGCGCACGTGACCGCAGCCTTGTTCACCGAAGCACTGGACACCTTGTGTCTTCGACTTCGCCGCCAGGTCGAACAGGTGGGCGATCGGCGCAGGCGACCGCCGCAGAAGCATCGGTCGGGCGGCAACTCGTGGCGCCACGCCGATCGGCGACCGCCGTCGTGGTTCGTCCCCACGGCGGATGAACAGGAGCCGCAGATCGTTCGGCACAAGACCTGGGGCCCTCGGTCTTCCAGCCTTGAAGAGGCCATCTGGGACATGGAGCAAGCCGACTACGACTTCTATCTGTTCACCGAGGAACCGAGCGGTTCGGTCGGTCTGGTGTGGCACGGAGCCAACGGAATCGAAGCCCAATTCGTCGATGCGCCGGCCGAGCGGTCGGCTTCGGCGTTCGCAAGCGTGGTCGACGCTCCCGTGCCGACGCTTCGGGTGTCCGAGGCAATGATGCTGCTTCGGGGCGGCGACGCACCGTTCGTCTTCGCCCGAACGGCCGACGATGAACCGTTCGTGCTCTACCGACGCTACGACGGTCACTTCGGTCTCATTGAACCTCGGTGAAGGTGCCGTCCTCCACGGACCACAGGCGGTTCGTCTCGAATTGTTCGGCCATACGGCGATCGTGCGTGATGAGCACCACCGTGCCGTCGAACGCTCCGAGCGCGGCCTCGAGCTGTTCGATCGCTTCGAGATCCAGATGGTTGGTGGGTTCGTCGAGTACGAGGGTGTTGACGCCACGCGCCGCGAACAGCCCCAGAATTGCCCTGGTCTGTTCGCCCGGCGAGAGCTCGTGAGCCGCCTTCGCCACGTGGTCGGTTGTGAGCCCCAACTTGGCCAGATTGCTGCGTGCCGCCGCCATGTCCAGATCGCTCCGCTCCATGAAGGCGTCGAGCAGCGGTTCGGGACCAAAGATGTCTCGTCCCTGTCGCATGATCCCGACCACGGTGCCCGGTCCGACCTGGCCGTGGCCCCCTGACAGGGTGAGTGATCCGAACAGCGCATCGATGAGTGTCGTCTTGCCGCCGCCATTTGGACCCTGCAGCAGGACCCGATCGCCAGAGGTCAACACGACGTCGACCGGACCGAGCCGGAAGGCACCACGTTGCACGACGGCACCGTCGAGACGAGCCACCTCGGAACCGGCGGTTGGAACCGCAGGAAACGAGAGCCGAAGCTCCCACCCTCGCCACGGCTGCTCGACCCGCTTCTTGTCATGCCGCTCGAGCGCTCGCTCGGTGCGCGCCGCTTTCCCGGCGAGTTTCTCGCCCGCCTCGATACGCATCGACCGGATGGAACGATCGGGCTCATCCGACTTCTTCGCGGCGACCACACCCTTGTGCGACCACAACCGTTCGCGCTGGGCCCGCTCCTTCAATTCATCCCGCGTGTTCGACCACTGGTCGAACGCCTCCTCGGCGTGTCGGCTCGCGGTCGCCCGCTGCTCCTGCCAAGCAGCGAACCCGCCTTCATACCGTGTGATCGTGCGGTGGTGGCCGTCGAGTTCGAGCACGCCGGTGACAAACGACGCCAGGAATGCACGATCGTGCGACACGACAACCGTCGCACCGAAACGCTGGTCGAGGATCTGTTCGAGTTGGCGCAGCCCGGCAGCGTCGAGGTCGTTGGTCGGCTCATCGAGCAAGAGCACGTCGGCCGCCACCAGGCTGAGCGCTGCCAGCTGGAGTCGGGTTCGCTGACCACCCGACAAGGACACGACCGGCTGAGCAGCGTCGAGGTGACCGAGCGACACGGACTGGAGTGCCATGGCAACCCGCTCCTGAACGGTCGAAGGGTCGACCGTAAGCAGTCGAGCGAGCGCACGGTCGTAGCGTTCGTCCGCATTGGGTTCGCCGTCGGCGACCGCCTGGCTGGCCGCGGCGAAGTCGGCCTCGATGGCCGCCGAGCCACTCCGCCAAAGCAACCAGTCGACGACTCCCAGATCGTCGTGTTGGTTGACGATCTGACGATGGAGAACGACCGATGCGTCACGGGGGATTGCACCAACCGAACCATGCTCGGGTTCGAGTTCGCCGGCCAGTAGGCGAAGGAGTGTCGTCTTTCCCGCTCCGTTCGGGCCCACGATGCCGAGTCGGTCGCCTGGTGCAACCGTGAAGGTTGCCTTGTCGATGATGGGGTTTGGGCCGTAGCTGAACGACAGCGAGGTGGCCACGAGTTGCGCGCACATGAAGAGCTCCTGGTGGAGAGAACGGACGGGGTCGGACTCGGCTCAGCTCTTCATGGACCTCAACCGTAGTACGTTCGCATCGCGGTCGGAGCTCGGTGGATGAGGAGGATGGTTCCGGTGATGCATGCACTTCGCCAGGGAATGCAGCGGGAGCGTGTGGTCGTACGTCCACCCGACGAAGCTCTGCAGTTCGCCCGCAAGACGTACCGGTACCTGCGTATCGCCATCGTCTCGATGGTGGTTGCGTTGCTGGCATCGGTGGTGCTGCAGTCGCTCGATGCCCAGTCCTGGCTCGGCTCACTGAGCGCCTACTACTACTCCCCGGTCCATGCGATCTTCATCGGGGCCATGGTCATGATCGGTATCTGTCTCGTGGCGATTCGTGGCACCACAGACCCCGAGGACATCGCGCTCAACATCGCCGGATCGTGCGCGCCCATCGTGGCGTTCGTGCCCACGGCCTTTCCCGACGAACCGGCGCACAAGGATCTGTTCGAGAACAACCTGCCGATCGACGCCATGCAGTGGAACAACGTGCTGGCCCTCGTTGCCGCCGCCGGCTTTGCTCTGGTTCTGGCCTTCGCCATTTCGTCGCGGGGCAAAGCGAGTGCGCTTCAGGGAGCCTTCACGACAAGCACGAAGGTCGGCTTCGGCGTTGCGGTTGCTGCCATTGGCTTGCTGATCGTTGTGCATGCGGTCTGGGGCGCGCAGGGAACACACAACGTGTCGGCAGCACTGTTGATCGTCTGCCTCTGGTTCGTGGCCACGATCAACTCCGTTCGTCGTCGGCGCGACGCAAGCGGCTCAAGGTCGTGGGGGTACCTGCTTCGGGTCGGTCTGTCGGGGTCGGCGCTCGTGTTTGGCATCACCCTGGCGGCGGTTGGCCTGGTTCGGCTCGTCTCGGGTGACGGTTGGGTGGTGCTTGCGGCGGGCACAGTCGTGGTTGTGGGCATCGGCCTGTTCAGCAGGCAGGCGGCGATCTCCTGGTTCCGCCCACCGGATGGCGAACGGGTTGGGTTGGAGCCGTGGTACTTCGCCATCGCCGTCATCATGGTCGCAGGTGGACCAGCGTTGGGACTCTGGCCGGGCGCCTTTGAACATCGCACGCTTTGGTTGGAGTTGGCGGAGATGATTCCGTTCGGTCTGTTCTGGATCCTGCAGACGATCGAGTCCTGGCATCCCAGTACCGACGACCTCATCGCCGCCGTCTAGGGCTGCATGAACGGGCCGTCGGGGTCGACGGTTCCTCCTGCAATTGCCCGGACTCGCCAGCTGCCATCGGTGGTGTCCTGCGCCATCGCCAGGCTGAACTCTCCGGTGTCCAGCGTGACTGTGACGACGGATCCGTCAACTGAAAGGTTCTGGATGTCACCGTCCAACGACACCGCCGGGCCGGCAACCTCGAACAGGTGAGGCACGAAGTCTCCGCCCCTCGGAAGCCGGAGAAGTTCCAGTGCTGCTTCGTCCGAGACCAACCCCGAGACATCGAGGTTGTTCACCGAGCGGTTCACGTCCTGCTGACCACCCAGGCTGGTGGTGAACCACACGTCGAACCAGTCGCCTCGCGCGAAGGCATCCTGCATGGTTCGTGCCGCCGCTTCGGCAGTTGAAAGGTCGAGTTCGCCGTACCTCCAACCGCTGCGGTCCGGAGAGGTGTTCTCCAGCGCAGGAAAGGACGGACACGTGCTCGACTCGAGCTCGGCGGCTCGGACCTGCGCATCTCCTGCAGGAACCAGACCCGCCTGCATGAGTCGACACACTTGTCCGGGAGCGGCTGCCAACAGTGCCTGCAGCCTCTGGGTCAGGAGGAGTGCTTGTGACGGGTCGTCGATCGCCGCAGCGCGAAGCGACTCGACCTCGGCCTGTTCGGCTTCGGTGAGCCCAGCCGTACCGACCCGTACTCGGTCGCAGTCGACTCCCGGCAAGACGACCGGTTCGTCAGCTCCGCACCAGACGAAGTCACGTCCGGCGGCGGGGTCGATGATGGAGTAAAGCTCACCAGTCTCGGTCGCGCCGTCCTCGGCAAGTGCGGAAACCCACCACAGGCCGTCCTCCCGCATCGTCGTGATGAGGACGTCGACTCCGCTGCTGAAGGTCAATCGAACGATGGATTCGTTGTCGGTCGCTGTCGCCGATTCTCGGGTCCGGTGCAGGTCGACCGGTGACAGGCCCTGCCGGTCGATCGCCTGCAGAAGGTCGGCCGTCCACATGGAACTGGAGACGTGGAAATCCTCGAAGACCAGCGGTTCCAGGAAGCGTCCGGGCCGAGCGATGTCGGCGAGGCTCAGGTTGCCAATGGACCGACCAATGACGCGACTGGCGTCGTTGCTGAACAACTGCGCGACGGTCAGGAAGTCGTCGGCAGCCCAGGCGTCGGCGAACCTCGCGGCCACCGCTTCGGCCGACGACTGGTCGATTCGATCGGACATGCTGCCGATGAGTGTGGCCACGGGCAGTTGGCCGACAGTGGAGGTGCCTTCCTGGTCGGCGCCCCCTGCCAACGAGTCGGCCGAAACGGTCCGATCGTCGGAGCTGCAGCTGAACAGAAGAAGCAGTGCAACGGCGGCAGCTGCCGTGCTGCGCAGCGTGGTCGTGGGTCGGTGGGGAGCAAACCTCATCCAACGACGGAAGCGTCGCGAACGTGTCGCTTCACCAGAAAGCTGAACGCGGTCTGCAGCGACCGGTACCGGACCAGATCGTCACGGGCGACGAGGGCGGCTTCGTCGCTGATGGCTGGGGCGTCGGGTGCCTTCATGAGCGCCTCGGTGACTCGTTCGAGCGCAACAAATCCCGCAATCGTGTCGGCGACGGTGGGTCCTGTGCTGATCAGGCCGTGGCTACGCAGGATGGCCACCTGGTTGTCACCGAGCGCAGCGGCAATCCGTTCGCCTCCCTGGGTGCCGAGAATCTGAACCTCGTCGTCGTCGAAGAACGCCCAGCGGTCGTGGAAGGTGCACGCCTCCTGGGTGATCGCCCGGATCGGCCACCCGGTGGCACTGAATGGTGTGCCCCACGGGGTGTGGGTGTGTGCGACTCCGGTCACGTCGGGACGAGCCGCATGAATCGGATGATGGATGTGGTAGGCGGTGAGGTTGATCGGTGTGCCGCAGGTGGTGGTTCCGTCGGGACGCACCAGAACCAGATCGTCGACGGTGGCTTCCTCGAAGCCGCACGGAAACCGGAGCAACCACATGTGGTCGGTGAGCTCGGGATCGCGGGCCGTGATGTGTCCGTCGCCAAGATCTCCCCAGCGGAGACTTGCGAAGATGCGATAGCCGAGTGCGACTTCTCGCTTTCGTTTCTGGCGTTCGAGTTCCATCGCGTCGTCCATCTGGCCAGTGTGGCACCGCACTGGCTTCTAGGCTCGCTTCATGTCTTCACACCTTGTTGTCATCACCGGTTCATCGCGCGGAATCGGCGCGGGTATCGCCACTGCGGCAGCTTCAGCTGGCGTTCGTGTCACCGCATGCAACCGCACGGCGACGGGCGTGGCCGATGAACTGGTTGCTGATTTGGCCGAGCCGTCCAGCTGGTCGGCGTTCGCCGCTTGGCTCGATTCGTTGGTCGATGCAGAGAACCCGGAGCGTCTGACCGTCATCCACAACGCGGCCATGATCAACCCCGTCGGCTTCGCGGGCGAGGTCGACGCCGATGACTACGAGCGCAACATTCTGCTCAACAGCGCAGCGCCACAGGCGTTGGGCGATGCCGTCATTCGAACCGCGACTCGAACGAACCTTCCGACCGTGCTCGTGCAACTCTCATCAGGCGCCGGCAAGAACCCGTACCCGGGGTGGAGCAGCTACTGCGCCTCGAAGGCGGCCGTCGACATGTGGGTCCGAACCGTTGGAGTGGAGCAGGCCGACCGAGCGGACCTGGTCCGGGCCCTCGCACTTGCGCCCGGAGTGGTTGATACCGGCATGCAGGAACAGATTCGAAGCAGCGATGTGGGCGGCTTCCCCAACCTGGAGCGTTTCCAATCGCTGCACGCCGACGGCAACCTGGCCGATGCTGGCGAGGTGGGTGCGGCGATCTGGTCGATCTCACAGCAGACGAACTGGGACAACGGCACCGTCGGCGGTCTGGAACTGCTCGGATGACGCAGCCGGAGGGCTACTCGGGAAATGTGTCGTGCGTGGCCTGAAGTGATGCAACGGCGCCGGCCACCATTTCTTCAAGCACGGAGAGATCGATGTTCTTCAACCGTCCGAGGTAGAGACAACTGGCACCCATCTTGTGTTTGCCCAGCCGTTCGAGTTCGTCCTGAAGATCGTCGTAGCCGGGCAGCAGGTACACGACCATGTTCGCCTTGCGGGGCGAGAATCCAACCATGAGGAAGTCGCCCTCCCGGCCAGATTCGTACACGTAGTGATACCGGCCGAAGCCGATGATGGAGGGGCCCCACATCTGCGCCGGAAAGCCGGTCACGCGGCCCATCAGGTCCAACAGCACCTCGGCGTCTTCGCGCCGGCCGGCGTGGTCGACCTGTGCGATGAAATCCAATGGATCGACGTCTGTCGGTACGGTCTTGTTCTCCGCCATGAGGAAGACTCCTTTCGATGGGATTCACCCGTGAGGAACTGGAATCGTTTCGGGACTCGACCGTACCCGACCTCGTCGGTCCGGGCCTGAAGTTGCTGTTCGTCGGCATCAACCCCGGCCTGTGGACGGCAGCGACCCAAACGCACTTCGCGCATCCGGGCAACCGCTTCTATCCGGCGCTGACCATGGCCGGAGTCATCACACGAACCATCGATCGAAGCGAAGGAATGTCGGACGACGACCGCACCCATCTTCTCGCCCGCGGTATCGGCATCTCAAACGTCGCGCATCGAACAACCGCCAAGGCATCTGAGCTGTCCACTGCAGAGCTGCGCGAAGGCGGTGAACGACTCCGTCGTTTCGTCTCCGAGCAACGACCCGCTGTGGTCGCCGTTGCGGGAATCACCGCCTATCGCTCCGCATTCAAGAAACCGAAGGCGGTGATGGGGGAGCAGGACGAAGACTTCGAGGGCAGCCGGCTGTGGGTTGTGCCCAACCCGTCCGGACTCAACGCCCACGAGACCGCTGCCTCACTCGCTGTGGCCTACGCCGAACCGGCCCGGGCCGCCGGCATTCCGTTGGAGCCGGCGCAATGAGCCTGACGTGCAGACCCGCCATCGCCGACGACCATGCCTGGGTTGTCGCCACGATCGATGACGCCTATACCCAGTACATCGAGGCGATCGGACGCAAGCCGGCACCGATGCTCGACGACTATCACGCGCTCATCGCCGATCCCCGGCGCGGCTTCGTGGAGGCACATCGGGGCATCGACGACGGCTACACCCGGGTCTACTTCAGTCGCCGAATCGGGTGACGGTCACCCCGGTCTACGATCGGGTCCATGAGCATTTACGAACTTTGTGATCGCGCCACAGACAGCGTCGCCGAGTCCGACCCGCTGACCGCCACGTTCATGGGCATCGACGGATTCGATGACCGCTGGACCGACCTCTCGCCCGAAGGTGTTGCTGCGCGTCGGGCGATGTGGAGTGAGCTCCTTGCGGAGGCGGAGTCCACATCAGTGTCCGGACCGGACGAGACGCTCGCCCGAGACGTGTTGCTCGACGAGTTGCAGCTCTGGATCGCCCAGGCCGATGCCGGACATCACCGCCGCGACCTCAACAGCATTGCGTCCGGGCTGCAGTCCATCCGACAGGTCATCGACCTCATGGCAAAGGACACGCCGGAGCAGTGGGCCGATGTGATCGCACGTCTGGCCACGATCGACCAAGCCATCGGCGGATACCAAACAAGCCTTGCCGCCGGAGCGGCAGCGGGCGAACACGTGGCCATCCGGCAGGTCGATGAAGGAATCCGACAAGCCCGATCGAACACGGCCGACGATGCGTCGATCCTGCGGTTGCTCGTTGCCCACGACGAGACCGTTGCTGATGCCGCGCAGCGGGCCGAACTCGCTGCAGCCATCGAGCATGCCCGCACGCAGTTCGGTGCCTTCGCCGATTGGCTGGAGGCTGACTACCGACCCGGCGCACCCGAGGCCGATGGTGTTGGCGAAGCCCGATACCGGGAAGCCGCACGGACCTGGCTCGGCGTCGCCGACTTCGACCCGGTTGCCACCTACGCATGGGGATGGTCCGAGATCGAACGGTTGTGGGCGCGGCTCGAGGAGATCACACCCCAAATCGACCCCGACGCCACCCCGGAAGCTGTGATGGAACGACTCGCCACCGACCCCGACATGGCGGCGAACAGCCTGGATGAGTTCCTGACGATCATGCGAAACCGGCAGGCCCAGGCGCTCGAACAGCTGGCTGGTGAACACTTCGACGTTCCCGACCAGATCCGAACGATCGATGTGAAGGTCGATGAGAGCGGCGGCTCACTTGCGCCGTACTACACACCGCCGTCCGAGGACTTCAGCCGCGCCGGTGCCGTCTGGTATCCCGTGCCGGACCGCACCTTCTTCCCGCTCTTTGGCGAGATCACCACCGCGTATCACGAGGGCTTCCCCGGCCACCACCTGCAGGTTGGTGTGCAGTTCAGCCGAGCCGACCTGCTCAGCCGGTTCCATCGCATGGTCGTCTGGTACCCGGGGTCCGGAGAAGGCTGGGCGCTCTACGCCGAACACCTGATGGGCGAGCTCGGCTACCTGGAGAAGCCGGAGTACGAGATTGGGCTCGTGGTCAGCAAGCTCTTCCGGGCCAGCCGGATCGTGATCGACATTGGCGTGCACTGCGGCTACCCGATTCCCGACGACAGCTGGTTCCACCCGGGGGAAGCGTGGACCCACGCACTCGCCGTGGAGCTCCTTCGAATTCGCGGCTTCCTCACCCCCGACGAATGTGACAGTGAGGCGACTCGCTATTTCGGGTGGCCCGGTCAAGCGATCAGTTACAAGGTTGGCGAACAGGCGATCCTGGATCTGCGGGAAGAAGCGAAGGCAACCGAGCACTGGGACCCCAAGCGTTGGCACAACGACCT
>CAZFBD010000015.1:46559-66248 GCA_964517125.1 uncultured Acidimicrobiales bacterium | reverse complement strand
TTAGTGGCCCCGTGCACCGGGCTTCTGACGAAGATCTGGCTCGGCGCCAGTCAGCCGTTCACCAGTCGGTTGGCGTGTAGTCCTTCAGGAACTGACCCCACACGTGGGTCCCGGTGTTCGTCCCATCGATGATCGGGTCCACGATTCGGGCCGCTCCATCGACGATGTCGAGCGGCGGATGGAAGCCATGTTCGGCCGTCTTCATCTCGGCGATGTTCCGCGGATCCTCGTCGCTCACCCAACCGGTGTCCACGCTGTTCATGTGAATGCCAGACGCGTGGTAGTCGGTGGCTGAGGTGCGCGTCATCATGTTGAGTGCCGCCTTCGCCATGTTCGTGTGCGGATGCCGGGTGGTCTTGTAGCGCCGGTAGAACTGGCCCTCGACCGCACTCACGTTGACGACGTGCTTGCCTTCGCCGGGAGTGCGTTCCATCAGCGGCTTGAGTCGGGCGTTGATCACGAACGGCGCAACGGCGTTCACCAGCTGGGTCTCGAGTAGCTCCACCGAGGACACTTCGTGCATCAGGAGACGCCACGAGTTCCGGTCCCGCAGATCCACCTGCTGCAGGTCCTGGTCGAGCTGACCGTCGGGGAACAGGTCGGCCTGCGCGGTCCGTTCTTCGGGCAGCAGCGGCGTCTGCGACATGGCAGCCGACTGGGTGAGCCCAGGGATGGCTGCGTCCTGGGTCGCCGGGAGCATGTCGTACCCGCGCAGGCCTTCATAGGTGCCGACGAGTTGCAGCACCTCGGGGGTGAGTGCGTCGAGGGCTGCCGATTCCGATTCCATCATGTGCCGATAGAAGTCGGGCGGGCGACGCACGGTCTGGCACGCGTTGTTGATGATGTGATCCAGCCGGTCCCGGGTGTCGAGCACGTGGGTGCAGAACGCTTCCACGCTGGGGGTGTGGCGCAGGTCCAGCCCGATCACTTCGAGCCGGTCGCCCCACTGGCCGAAGTCCGGCTCAGCGGCGTACCGGGCGGCCGCGTCTCGGGGAAAGCGGGTGGCGACGATGAGGTCGACGCCGCACCGAAGCAATTTGATCCCGGCCTGGTAGCCGATCTTCACCCGTCCGCCCGTGAGGACCGCCGTCTGGCCCGAGAGGTCGGCAAGCTCGCTGCGCTTGTGGTGGTTGAACTCTGCGCATGTCGGACAGAGCTGATCGTAGAAGTGGTGGACCGCCGTGTACTTGTCTTTGCACACGTAGCAGTGCTGTGGCTCGACGGTCTCCCGGTACCCGGGTTCGGTCGCATCGTGCTGAACGAAGTTGGTTGGCGGAAAAACGTTTGGCGTGGTGAACACCGGCTTGTCGCGGAGCACCCGGATTCCGGTCTCGTTCAGCACCTGCTCGTCGGCAGCCTGCTGCTCGCTCCGGCGCTTCTTCGCCCGGGCCTTCACCCGCAGCCGACGTTCGGCAGGGTCCGAGCAGAACACGTCCCCAGCCGCATTCACCAGACGAATACGTTCCTCGTCGCTGAGCTCATCGAGCACATGTTTCGACGCCGCGACCTCTTCCAGAAACGCGGTCGCATCGAGCAATCGGGCCCGCAGCTCAGCATCGGTTTCAGACGAAGTCACGACGGCGAGGGTACCCGCCCCACCCCACCCCCAACCACCAAGGGGCCTGGCCCCACCTGTAGCGAAACAACCACACACCGCGCGAACACCTCAGCAACCCCCAAACATGTTCGGAGTGGAAACGCCCGAGAACAACGGGGTTCGCTCCAGCAAGGCCACCAGAACACCACCCACCGCGCGACCGCAACCACAACAGGGGCCTGGCCCCTGTTGTGGTCTGGTGACCACTCAATGTGGGGTCAGGGTGGGGCTGTTGGCAGGAGCGGGGAGGAAACGGGGTGGAAAGGGTGGGGCCGGGTACGGTCTTTGGGATGAACACCACGCGTTGGATCACGGAGATGGGTATGGGGGTCGACGTCCATGGCGGCGACTACACCAAGGCGGGGCGGCGTGCGGTTTCCGATGCACTGCGTCACAGCAGCCTGAACTTCTTCAACGCCGCCGGCAAGAGCCGAGACGACATGCACGTGGAGGTCCGGGTTGCCGTGCAGAACCCTGACGAAATCGACGTTGCCGCCATCGCTGAAGAGGTCCCGTACGGGACCGTCACCGTCACCCCAACCCAGGGTGGGCTCGATGTGCCCGCACCGAACGGCGTCGACCTGATGGTCATCGCCAATGCGGCGATTCTCGTCAGCTTCGTGGACGAGGCCTGACCTGCTCCGGCGAAAGCGAACCATCCGCAGTCTGGGCCGAACGTTCGTCGTTCGGCGCGGAGTGTTCGATCCGAAACGACATCTGTCGGGGCTGGCCTTCGCCCGCGCGCTGCCCGAGCTGCTCGAGGAGCGGGTGGATGCCTACGCCCGAGTACACGATCTGGGCACCGGATGCGGCGTGCTCGCGGCGGCCGCACGAGAGGTCGTGAAGACCGTCGTCGCAACCGACATCAGCGAACGAGCCGTCAAGGTCGCCGAGACGAACCTCGAGGATCTCAATGTGGAGGTTCGAGCCGGTGACTTGTTCACCCCCGTCTGGGGCGAGTGGTTCGACGTCACCGTCATGAACCCGCCGTACGAGATCGGCCCCACCAGCGACCTCACGCTTGGTTCGCCCGACCTGCTGGAACGCTTCGGCGCGCAGATTCACGAGTACGCAGACCGCGCCCTGATCGGATGGCCGGCCGACGACGCCGACGTGCTGCGGTCGACAACAGGCCTACCGCTCACGCAGGTTGCCGAGATCCCGACCAAGGGAGACACCCTCGGGGTGTTCGAGTGGCAGGCGAACCCAGCCAGCTGAATCGATCCGCTGCCCTCAGGCGTCGATCGGCGGCACGACCACCTGGAGGATCTCGCTGAGGTCCTCGGCCTTGAGCAGACCGTCGATTGCAGCCTCGATGCCAGTCGTACGACGGTCGCCGAGTACGGGACGAGCGAGCGTGGAGAACTTTGCGCGAACCTCTTCGTCGCCCACCGCAAGCACACCGCGTGGGTCTCCTCGCGGTTCGGTGTCGTCGGACGTCAACCGCCGGCCGTCCGTAAGCACGAGCGTGACTCGGGCGAATCGACGCGCCGGGAACTCGTCGTTGTGGACGTCGTCCTCGACGATCGATACCCGCCCGGACAACGACAGAATGTCCTGGTCGTGCAGCCCCTCGGTGATCTCCCAGGCACCGAGCTCGCCCCGGACCAGCGCAGCGGCAACCGGAAACGGCAGGCTGTACTGCGCATGCTCGGTCGTTGACGGCGCGGCCGTGGCCAAACGCGCCGCCTCGTGAAACGTGGAGACCTCGACCCGATCGATGTCTGAAGCGGCGACGGCGTGAGTGCTTCGCAACGTCAACGCTGCCTCGACTGCTGGTTGCGCCCAACGACAGACCGGATGGGGCTTGTAGTACTGGTCGCCGATGATCCAGTGCGATCCGAGATCGTCCCAGACGTGCGACAGTTCGGGGTCGTTGACCGTGACCGCCGGAGCTCCAGTGAAGCCATCGGCTGCAAGGTACGCCGCCGAGACGCCAGCCATAGCACCCCAACCACTTCCGTCCTTGAGCATCGTCGGATGGTCGATCACCCGCATCATCTGGCTGCGGGGTCCGTGGTACTCGGCGATCCCGAGCGCTTCGAAGGTGGTGGCGTGGTCGAGACCCAGGATGCGGGCGCCAAGCCCCGCACAGCCCACCGCACCCCAGGCACCAGACGTGTGGTAGTCGGATGCCGATGCATGCAGGGCGAGGCCGGCTCGCGTCGCGAACTCGTACCCCACCACGAGTGCGACGAGAAACTCTCTTGGGTTGTCCAGGTTCTCGGCCGAAGCGAGTGCCAGCAACGCCGGCAGTTGATGGCAGCCGGTGTGGCCCTTGGTCAGGTTGTGACCGTCATGCGCATCGATGGCGTCGATGGTCATGCCATTCGCAAGCGCGGCGCCCGCGGGGCTCACCATCCGGCCGTCGAAGAGCAGCGGCGCCTGACGGCCGCCCGGGCCAAAGTGGTCGACTGCGTGGGCGTGGATGATCCGCGAGAGCTCGGTGGTTCTGCCTGCGGCCGCGACGCCAAGCAGGTCGAGGAGCCACCGAAGACCGTTGGCGACTGCATCTTCGGGCAGGTCGTCGAAGGTCGTGTCGTGCAGGAACGCAAGCGCCTGCTTCGGCCGTGCTCCCGTGGTGGCCAAGATCAGCTCTCGGGAACCGGCGGCCGGTAGAAGAGTGCGATCTGTGCCACCCCAGCGACAACCCCGACCACCGCGGCGATTGCCAGACCGATCCAACCGTTCAGTCCGTCGCTGAGCCCGAATGCCTCATCCAGGGAGTACTCGCCCGGCCCGACCCAGGCGATGAGAATGGCGGTCACGGCAACGATGAACGTGTACTCCCAACCATCCTTCACAATCATGAAGCCGTTGTTCCGGTGCACGGTCCAGCCCGCCACAACCATGACACCAACCATGCCAGCCGCGGCGAAGGGTGTGAGCAGGCCAACGGCGATCAACAGGCCGGTTCCCATTTCCGTGATGGCGGCCGCCCACGCATGCAGCTTGCCTGGCTTCATGCCCATGGAATCGAACCATCCAGCGGTCCCACCGATGCCGCCCTTGACCTTCCCCCAGCCGTGCATGGCGAACACGACCCCAAAGATCACGCGGAACACCAGAAGCGCAGTCGAAAACTCTGCGGTGGTCAGACCTCCCATTCGTGGGAGTCTTGCAGGGGCCGACTGCACAATCCGCATTCGGTATGGCTGAACACGGCGAACAACCCAGCGCTACGGTTCGATCATGACCTCGCACCGGCTCCTCGGTCCGCCGCTGGCCGCCCTTTTCGGCGTCGGCATCGCTGCTGCCTTCATCGTTGCGCAGGTCATCTGGTACAGCGGTCCGCGTTCCATTGCGATCGCTGTGATCGCCGCAGTCGCCGCCTGGCGGTTTCTGGTCATCGCTGTCCACGCACGTGGACACGAGCTCGTCGTCACCAACGTTCTCGGGACCGAACGCTGGCCCCTGGATGAGGTCTATCTGGGCCCACGCCTGAGCGATGTCCGAAAGGATGCGATCGGCTACGCGCGGTTGCCGCACGAGCGCATGGAAGACGACAACTCCACGATCTACGCATGGCGGTGGGTGCTGCGGCGGAAGGACTCGTCGGAGCACCTGAACATCGATGCGCTTCTGGGCCGCTCGAATGCAAACCATCAGGCGCAGGCGCTGCTCTTGCAGGACAACATCGAGCGTCTTCGGGAGCGCTGACGGCTGGTGACAACCGGTCAGCTGGAGAGGACGACGGCTGCTCCGGTCCCCGAACCGCCCGTGGCCACCGCAACACCCTGACCTCCGCCGCGTCGGCGGAGCTCGTGGCCGAGCGCCGTTGCAAGAATGGCTCCGGTGGCGCCCATGGGATGCCCCATGGCCAGGTGCCCGCCGTTGGGGTTGACGATGCTGGGATCGACATCGTGCTGACGAAAGAAACGTGCAGGTACGGCGGCAAAGGACTCCATGTATTCGATGACGTCCATGTCGGCGAGGGTCGCTCCAGCCCGGTCGAGGGCACGTCGCATGGCCCGGTCTCCGGCATCGAGCTGGCTCACTGCGTCGCCCCCCGATTCGGCCACGGCATCGACGTGCGCCAACCGGGTCAGGCCGAAGCGTTCGCCTGCCTCGGCTGAGCCGACGAGAAGCAGGGAGGCACCATCGGCAATGGGCGGACAGTGGGCAATGGTGTGCCGATGCTCGATCGCAGCTGCAGACCCAGAGATGATTTTGTCGTACTGGGACTGGCCCATCTCCTCGAAGACGGGCTCCAGAGCGCTGAGCTTGTCGGCGGTGAAGTCGGACTTGATGGTCTCGTCCCGGTCGACGATCGCACCATCGGCCGCCACGATGGGAACCACCTGGTTTGTGTAGACCCCAGCGTCCCAGGCCCGGCTCGCCCGCCGGTGCGATTCGAGTGCCAGCGAGTCGAGGTCTTCGCGGTCGATGTCTTCTTGAACAGCGAGATGGTCGGCGGCGACCCCGACCGGCGCCCAACGGAACTGCTCGGCAACCGAAGGATCGGTGTAGAAGGTGGCCCCGTCGCCGAGAAAGCGAACGTGCGACATCATCTCGACTCCACCGGCGATCGCCAGCTCAACCTGGCCCGACGCAACCGCACCAACGGCCGACGACAATGCGCTGATTCCGCCCACGCAGTAGTTGTTGATCGTCTGCGTGCCGCACTCGTCGGGGAGCCCGGCTTCGAGCTTGGAGACGAGTGCCAGGTTGCCGCCCTGCGCTCCGACCTGGCCGACACAACTGAGATACAGCATCTCTGCGGCGTCCACCGCGGGCGTGCCATTGCGAGCGCGAAGTGCGTCGATCAACTGACCCACCAAGTGGTGTGGCAGCAGCGATGCCAACGCGCCGCCCGGTTTGCCCTTGGTTCGAGGCGAACGAAGGGCGTCGTAGATGTGGACGCCAGTCATGCGCGGATCAGGCCGACTCGACGACGAAGCATGCGGTCGTTGCCATGGAACCGCCGATGTTGAGCGTGGCTGCCCGCTGCGCGCCGTCGACCTGGTAGTCGCCGGCGGTGTCGGACACCTGTTTGGTGGCGTCGAGCAGCATGCGAGCTCCGGTGGCGCCGACCGGATGGCCGCCGCCGATGAGGCCACCGCTGGGGTTCATGGGGATCCGCCCGTCGCGTTCGAGTGACCCGTCCTCGACCGCCTTCCAGCTCTCGCCTGGCGCCGTGATGCCGAAATGGTCGATGGCCAGATACTCCGACGGAGTCATGCAGTCGTGGGTTTCGATGGCGTCGATCGAACCGACGTCGGCAATTCCGGCCCGGTCGAATGCATCGGTGATGGCGTCCTTCACGTGCGGCATCACGTAGGTGGAGCCCTGATACCGGTCGACCTTGTCCTGGAGCCCGAGCCCGACCGTTCGGTGACCCCAACCGGCGATTCGACTGCGGGGGGTTCGGCCGTGCTGTTCCAGCCATCGGTCGGACACGAGGATGAGCCCAGCCGCACCGTCGGTGATCTGGGTGACGTCGTTGCGACGGAGGCGGCCGGCAATGACGGGGTTGATGCGGTCGTCGGTGCTGCAGGTGTCAGAGCTGAGTTCCCAGGAGCGGGTCTGGGCGTTGGGGTTGTCCTTGGCATTACGAAGGTTGAGTTCGCCGATGGCCCGCAGGTGCATGTCGTCGAGTCCGAATCGGGTGTCGTACTCGTCGGCGAGCCGGTCGAAGGTCTCGGGCCAGATGTACGTGGCGCCTTCGGTGTCGCGCCCCACCCACGCAGCAGCTTCCTGCACGGCCGCGGCTTCGGCACCCGGCATCGTCTTCTCCTGCTCGACGCCCAGCACGAGCACGCAGTCGTAGCGACCCGACTCGATCTCGGCCATGGCAGACAGCGCCGCCATCGATGACGAGGCACATGCCGCCTCATGGCGCATCGACGGGACACCCCAGAGTTCGGGGATGACGGTGGCAGGCATGGCACCCAGGTGACCCTGGCCGGTGTAGAGCTGCCCGAACGCATTGCCAACATGAATGGTGTCGATGTCGGCCAGGTTGATTCCGGCGTCTTCGACCGTGGCGAGCACGGTGTTCTGCACCAGGCCTTCGACCCCGTCGCCGGCTTTGGCCACGTTGTCGGCGAAGTCGGTCTGGAAGCCGCCGAGGATGCTGACGTTGGAGGTGGTCATGTGTGTTCCCTTTGGATTCAGGTGTTGGACACGGGGTCGGGGGAAAGGATGATGAGTAGCGGACGCACCAGCGCGTCCCGGAGGGCGGTTGCGTCGGTTCGCAGAACCCTGGGGTTGTTGAGCCCCTGGGACACCACCAGGAACGCCTCGGCCAGAACCTCGACGTTGCCCGGGCGCACCGTTCTGTTGTGCTGAGCCGCGGAGAATTGGGTGAGGAGATGGTCGAGGGTGACCCGCTCGGCTTCGCGGTACGCGTGCCGAATGCCGCGGTGGTCCGACAGACGAGACAGTGCCGCCCGGAAGACAAGGCTCTCGCCGCGGAAGAAGTCGACCTGTGCGTCGACCCAACCCTCGATCATCGGTGCCAGCCCGAACGTTTCGATCCGCTGACTGGTGACGGTCGCCTCGATGAGGTCGGTGAGGTCGTGGAGCACGATCTCGAAGGCCGAAGCGAGTGCATCGTCCTTGGTGGCGAAGTGGCTGTAGAACGTGGCGGCCGAACAGCCGGCGTGCTCGGCCACGGTCGTCGCTGTGAACCCGCCGGTGGCACGAAGGTCGGAACGGACGGCGTCGACGAGGGCGGCACGGGTTCGACGGCTGCGTTCGGTTCGGGCCGTTCCGGTACGAGCGCTGCCGAGGTGTTCGTGCAGCTCGGAGGTTCCGCGCTCCCCCGTGGTTTCAAGCGGCGGATCAATTCCGGTGGTCGACAGCTCGTCCGACATGTTTGTAGAGTAGCAGTCGTAAAGTTTGTCAAGTGTCACTTGTAAAACCCAAGGGGTCAGCATGCAGGTCCAGCTTCACAACACCGTCGACTCGGCGCTCTCGCCCGACGACACCCACCCGTACAGAACCGGTGTGTGGCGGCCGCAGGTCAACGAGTACGACGCCTGGGACATGGACGTCGAGGGTGAGATCCCCGACGACCTGAATGGCGTGTACCTGCGGAACACCGAGACCGCGCTGTTCGAACCAATCAAGCGGTACCACCCCTTCGACGGCGACGGCCTGATCCACTCCCTCACATTCGAGGCAGGCGAGGCCCGGTACACGAGCAGATTCGTACAGACCGACGCGTTCACCGCCGAGCAGGACGCCCGGCAGAGCCTGTGGGCTGGCATCACCGAACACCCATCAAACGCCATCGCCACCACCGGTTCCGGCGCCCGCACGATGATGAAGGACAATGGCAGCACCGACATCATCGTGCACCGAGGCCAGGCCCTCGCCAGCTTCTACCAGTGCGGCGAGTTGTGGGCCATGGACCCCAGAACCCTCCAGCCGGAAGGGCGGACCGACTGGACCGGCCCCGGCGTCCGCTCCGACTGGGGTCGCGGGTTTCCGGGCGAGGGAGTCTCGGCCCACCCGAAGCTCGACGAGCACACCGGCGAGCTGCTCTTCTTCAACTACTCGGCGACCGCACCCTTCATGCACTACGGCGTCGTCGACGCCACGGGCGAACTGGTCACCTACGAAGACATCCCGCTGCCTGGACCCCGGCTTCCGCACGACATGGCCTTCACCGAGAACTGGTCGATCCTCAATGACCTGCCGCTCTACTGGGAACCCCAGGCACTGGCCGACGGCTACTACTCCAACACCTTCAACCGAGACCTCCCAAGTCGGTTTGCTCTCATCCCCCGGCACGGCACCACGGCCGACATTCGGTGGTTCGAGGCCGACCCAACCTTCGTCCTGCACTGGACCAACGCCTACGAAGACGGCGACGAGGTCGTGCTCGACGGCTTCTTCCAGCACAACCCCACCGCACGCGGCGCCGAACGCAGCGACAGCGAGCACAAGGGGTTCGAGACGCTCGACATGAATGTGCTGCAGGCGCGGGCGCATCGCTGGCGCTTCAACCTGGCCACCGGCGAAACCCGTGAAGAGTCGTTGAGCGATCGCTGCCTGGAGTTTCCGATGATCAACGGCCGCTACGCCGGTCGTCCCTATCGGTACTCCTACGAAGCTCGGTGCACCCACGGCCTGTTCGCCTTCGATGCCCTGGTGAAGCGCGACGTCGAGACCGGCACCGAGGAGCTTGTCGAGTTTCCAGAAGGTACCTTTGTGAGCGAAACGGTCATGGCGCCAAGGACCGGATCGACCGCCGAGGACGACGGCTACCTCATCACGTTCACCAGCGACATGGTCAACGACCAGTCGCACTGTGTGGTGCTGAACGCTGCGGACCCCTCGGCGGGTCCCATCGCCCGGATCCGTCTGCCCGAACGCGTCTCGAGCGGAACCCACTCCACCTGGGCGCCCCTTGGCGATCTTTCGTGAGCTGCACCATCGGCTTCGCAACTCCGGTCGGGTTCTGGCGTTCGTCGTTCGACGAGAAGCAGGCGACGATGCGCCAGCTCGATGCAGCGGGCATCGACCAGGTGTACATGGCCGATCACGTCTCGTTTCGTGATGGTTCGGGGACCGACGGCTTCGTGGAGATCGCCGCCCTGTCCCAGTTGCATCCGTCGATGCGCGTCATGATCAGCGTGTACCTGCTGGCCCTGCGACATCCGCTGCCGGTCGCACGACAGCTGGCAACGATGTCAACCGTCGCTCCGAATCGGGTCATGTTGGGCATTGGTGTCGGAGGCGAGGATCGCCACGAAATCGAAGTGTGCGGGGTCGACCCACGAACCCGCGGCCGGCGAACCGACGAGTCACTCATGTTGCTCCGCGAGCTCATGACGGGAGAGCCGGTGACGAACGCCGGTGAGTTTTTCGATGTCGAGGATGCCCAGATTCGCCCGGCCATCGACCCGCCCATGCCGCTGCTCATCGGTGGCCGCTCCGACGCTGCCCTGCACCGGGCCGCCCGTTTGGGCGACGGGTGGATTGGGGCCTGGTGCTCGGTGCGACGTTTCAGCGAAGCACTCGAGATCATCGAAACCACGGCCGACGAATACGGCCGAGGCGGGACGCCGTGGCGACACGGGTACCAACCATGGGTTGGAGTCGCCGACACCGCCGAGGAAGCCCGAGCCCTCGTGGCCGCCGAGATGGAAGCGTTCTACAAGGTGCCGTTCGAGGCCTTCGAGAAGTATGTGCCGTACGGAACTGCGGCCGAGGTTGCCGGCGCCCTCCGGCCCTATGTCGACGCCGGGTGTTCGGTCATGAACCTGAAGGTCGTCGCAGCAGACGGCGACGCCTCGATCGCCGGAGCGGCAGAGATCGCGGACGTCCTGAAGTCCTGAACCTCGCATGCCGACGAAGGGACAATGCCTCCGGCGGCCGGCGGCACAAACGAGGATGGCGTCATGAACGATCACGAGTTGCACGAGGCAATCGCCCAGAACGAACACAACGCCTTCGTGCACATCGATCACGACGGCCACGAGGCGGCCAAGGCTGCGGCGCACGAACGCTCGCTGAACGGACAGTTGCTCAGCCCGATCGATGGCCTTTCACTGGCGGTCAAGGACAACATGGACGTTGCCGGCATGCCGACCCGCAACGGAACCGTGATCTTCGATCAGAACGGTCCGGCCACAGCCGACGCTCGGGTGGTCGGTCGCCTGCGAGCGGCCGGCGCGTCCATCGTGGGCAAGACCCACATGACCGAACTGGCGTGCGGTACCAGCGGCCTGAACCAACACTTCGGTGATGCGCTGAACCCCCGGAACCCCGCACACCACGCCGGCGGATCATCGTCGGGCTCCGCGGTTGCGGTCGCTTCGGGCCAGGTGCCATTGGCACTGGGCTCAGACAGCGGCGGCTCCATCCGGGTCCCCGCAGCAGCATGCGGCGTCGTCGGCCTGAAGCCGTCGTTCGGCCGAGTGTCGAACGTGGGCATGAGCGTGTGCGCCCGCAACTTGGACCACCTCGGTCCCATCTCCTCCTCGGTTCCGCTTGCGGCCCAGGCACTCGTCCACATCCAGAACCCGGGCTGGCCCGATACGTCGGTCGACCCCACCTTCACCCCGGAGCTCAAGGTCGCCGTACTGACCGGCGAGTTCCTGGAACACTGCGACCCCGACGCCGTCGCCGCCTTCGAGGAAGGCGTCCGCCTCATCGAAAAGCTCTGCTACTCCGTGACCGAAGTCGATCTCGGAATCGACCTCGCTGCGGCAGATGAACACGCCAACGTTCTCGGGCGCGATCTGTTCGACGTGTACCGAGACCAGATTGCGGGCGCATCCAATGGCACGCTCGGCCCCGAGTTCCAGTACTGGGTCGACCTGTACGCCACCGCCTCCGACGACGACTACGCCGCTGCGTTGGCAGAGCAGCGACGGGTCATGGCGGTGGTCGCAGAGAAGCAGAAGAGTGTCGACGTTCTCCTTTGTCCCACGCTTCGCGGTGGCGCTTCGACGCGGGCCGCAGTGGTGGACGAAGCTCGAGAACGACGAACCGGAAACGTCGCACTGTTCAACCTGACCGGACAACCGTCGCTCACTGTGCCCTTCGGAACAGCCGCCAACGGGCTCCCCCTCGGCATGCTCCTGACCGGCCGATCAGGCGAAGACGAAATCGTCCTCACCCTGGGAACGGCGTTCGAAGCAGCCCAACGCTGAGGCGCTTCGGTCGCACGAGGGAACGTCAGAGTGCCCCAACCCGAAGCATAGCCATGCGGCCTCGCACGTAGGCTTGACCCATGAGTGGACCGGATCATTTCGAGACCTTCACCCGATTCGTCGAGGGCCAACTGTCGCTCGACGAGTGGACCCATGAAGCCCACCTGATCACGTGTTGGGTTGCGCTTCGCGACCGGAACCCGGCCGAGGCCCTCAGCTTCCTTCGCAACGCAATCCGAACCCACAACTGCGGCATCGGTATTCGGAACACCGAAACGTCCGGCTACCACGAGACACTCACCGTGTACTACGTGACCGCGGTCCACGAGGCGGAAGCCAACGAACCAGAGGAGCTGTTCACCCACCCCGACTGCGACCGTGGGGCCACAGCCAGGTACTGGACCAAGGACCTGCTGTTTTCGGCGGAGGCCCGGGGCAACTGGGTTGCCCCGGACATTGCACCACTTCCGTGGCCGGTCAGCTCATGAGGTCTGGCAGCTGAGCGGCGATGTCTTCGGGCGTGACGCCGGTTCCCCAACGCGCCACGGCGTTGCCGTCGCCGTCGACGAGGAACTTCTCGAAGTTCCAGCCAATGTCTGACGAGTCACCCTCGCCTGGCTGCTGTGCCTTGAGCATGGTGTAGAGCTCGGCCGCACCTTCTCCGTTCACATCGATCTTGGAGAACATGGGGAAGTTCACGTCGTAGTTGGACTGTGCGAACTCCAGGATCTCCTGGTTCGAACCCGGTTCCTGACCTCCGAACTGGTTGCACGGGAAACCGAGCACGTTGAGTCCGGCGGTGTTGTTGTGAAGCGCACGCAGACCTGCGTACTGAGGCGTGGCGCCTCAACGACTCGCAACGTTGACGACGAGGCTGAACTGCCCCTTGTAGCTGGAGAAGTCGACCTGTTCGCCGGTGATCGACTCCATCGTGAGTTCATGAAAAGTCATGGCCGGAGCCTATCGTTCGACGGCCAGCTCGATCGGAGCTCGCCGGGAAATCAGCGGGCGGATTGACGCCTGGTTGCCAGACGAGCGGACAGCGCCCCGTGAAACTGGGATGCATCGACGCTCACGGTGGGTGGGCACGGAAGGATCATGATGACCGACATGCGGACCGCTCTCGTTGGGTGGAAGAAGGGCATGACCAGCATTGCCCAGACCTACATCGTGGAGATCGAAGGAGCGACAGCGCACTTCACTCGCGTCGGGCCGGGCGGAGCGCACTGGAGCCCCGATTACCTGTCCATGGGCATGGCCGCGAACGGCATGAACCCCAACAACCCACTCGAGCGCAGGTACGCAATGCTCGACGTGCAGGTCTCGGCAGGAAGCGGCCTGGGAGCGATAGCCGGCGACAAGATCCTGGACAAGTTCCGCAAGGAGATCACGGCGAACGTGGAGATCTACGAAACGCAGGGCCGAACGGCCGTCAGCCACAAATCGAACATGTCAATTCCGGCCGCGGAAATCGCTGCAGCGTCCTTCGTCGACAAGCTCCCGGGCGGGGCACCGCCGGCACTTCGTACGCTTGAAGGCCCACACGTCGAAACGCAGATCGGCGGGAAGCGCTGGTTTCTGTTCCAGCTACCCGACACGCCCATGCTGAGCGACCTCATCGCTGCTGCCGCCGCCAGCTGAGCAGACGACCTCGTTCTACGGCGAGCCGTCACCGATCTCGGTCTTGCGACGCGCCACATACGCATCGAGCTCCGCACGGATGGCATCGTCCATCGGTGGTTGGGTGTAGTCGTCGAGCGCGGTCTGCCAGAGTTCGGTGGCGCGCTGCGTTGCGTTCTTCGCTCCAGACTCCACCCATGCGCCGTGGTTCTGCCAGTCGGAGAGCATCGGCGAATAGAACGCATCCTCGTAGCGGGCCAGCGTGTGCTCATCGCCAAAGAAGTGCCCGCCGGTGGGGACTCGTTTCATTGCGTCAAACGCCAGCTCGTCCTCGCCGAGATCGATGGGGGTCAGGAACTCCATCATGTGCTGCAGCATCTCGACGTCGAGGATGAACTTCTCGTAGCTCGCCTGCAGACCCCCCTCCATCCAACCGGCGGCGTGGTAGATCAGGTTTGTTCCACCCAGGATCGAACCCCACAGCGACATCTGCGTTTCGTAGGCGGCCTGCGCGTCGACGGTGTTCGACGCGCTCGAGTTCGAGGAGCGATACGGCAACCCATACCTGCGAGCGAGCTGGCCACTGACGACGTTCGCCTTGGCGTGTTCGGGCGTCCCGAACGCTGGAGCGCCAGAGCGCATGTCGACGTTGCTCGTGAACGAGCCGTACACGACCGGCGAGCCAGGGTTCACCAGCTGGGTGAGTGCAATACCGAACAACGCTTCGGCGTTCTGCTGGGTGAGCCCAGCGGCCAGGGTCACCGGCGTCATGGCACCCATCAAGGTGAACGGCGTGACGGAAACCGCCTGCCCGTGTTCGGACATGGCCATGAGCCCGTTCGCCATCTCTTCGTCGAACCGCCTGGGTGAGTTCACGTTGATCACCGTGATGACACCGGGCGACTGCTGCAGTTCTTCGACCGACACGCCCCGGCTGATCGCCATCATCTCGATGCCGTCGACCGCCCGGCCACGACCGATGGCGGTGCAGTGAAAGGTGAGGTCGGAGAGCGTGAGGTTGGCGAGGTAGGTGTCGAGGTGGCGGTTGTTGGCTGGCAGCTCCATGGGTGCCGAGACCTGGTTGCCGATCATGTGAACAGCGTTGAAGTAGTGGGCGAGCCGGATGAACTGCTCGTAGTCGTCCATGTTGGATGAACGGCGACCGCGTACTTCGTCGTGGATCGCGGGCGGCCCCGCGACCAATCCAAAGACCACATTGTTGCCGCCCAGGGTGAGCACCTTGTCCGGGTTGCGGCTGGTCAACGTGAACTTGCGCGGTGCGGTCCGGAGCGCTTCTTCGATGATGTCCCGGCCCACACGCACGACCTCACCTTCGACGATTGCGCCTGCGTCGGCGAACAGCGCTCGCGCCTCCTCGCTCCAGAGCTCGATGCCGAGCTCTTCGAGGACACGGATGGATGCCTCATGGATTCGGTCGACACCCTCTGGGTCGAGGATCGGCAGCGTGCCGTGGCTGTTCTGCACCTGCCGCCACGGCAACTGACGGATTCGGGGCTCGGTGGCAGTGGATCGTGCTCGACCGCGTCGGGCCATGTTCAGCTCTCCAGGTTTCGTGAAATGGTGGCGCCGGCCGCGGCGACGGCTGCGGAGATTCCGCGCACCTGGCCTTTGCCGGGGAATCGATAGGTGGGCCCGTACCCAAGCACCGCGGCGACGGCGGTTCCGTCGGGCCCGAGGATTGGGGCCGCAACGCTGGACAGGCCCTCGACGTAGGTTCCGTGGCTCCAGCTCACGCCCGAGCGTCGTGCCTTGGCGATCTCGTCCCGCACCGCGGTCCGCTCCGCAGAAGCCAGGTTCGCCAGCAGCGCATCGACTCGGCCGGCCGGCCAGGTGGCCATCATGACGGCACCCGACCCGCCGCCGGTGATGGACCATCGATGTCCGGTCCAGTCCTGAGCCTGCACCGGCTTCTGCACCGCGATCTGCATGATGGTGAGCGTCTGCGAGCCAATGGGGATCGAGATGCAGGCGGCCTCATCGAGCTCATCGGCAAGAGCAGCAACAACTTCCGCCCCCGACGACTCGATCGTGGCCGCCGCCGTGCCCGAATTGCCGAGATGCTTCAGAAAGGGGCCGACCGTGTAGGTGCCAGCGGCGTCACGGACCACGGCGCCCCGGTGCTGCAGCGTGTCGAGCAACCGAGAGGTTGTCGTGAGTGGCAACGACGATCGTGCCGACACGTCGGCCAGCCCTCCGGGGCGATCGCCGACGATCTCAAGAATACGAAGCGCCCGGTCAACGCTCTGGACAACCATGGGGTCATCGTACGAACTATGGAAGTTGGAGCAAAGAGACTTCCGCATGATGGAAGCATCGAAACGACTGAGCCAGCACCACGAGGTCCGGTCCGAGCCGACCATTCGCCGAAGCCGTGAGTAGGGTCGAGCCATGGACATTGAATTCTGGGTAGATCCCATTTGACCGTGGTGTTGGGTGACGGCTCGTTGGGTCGTCGACGTCGTGGCACCAGAGCGTGATCTGCAGATCACCTGGCAACCCATCAGCCTGCTGGTGAAGAATCAGCCACCCGAGGAATCGGACTACTACGCGCCGGTCGCGCACACCCACAAGCTGCTTCGGGTCTTCGAGTCCGTGAAGGCAGCGGAGGGCAACGATGCCGCGTTCCAGTTCTACTGGGAAGCCGGCCGACACATTCATCACGACAAGAACCACCAGATCACGGCAGCCGAGGTCCTCGCTGGTGCTGGTCTCGATGCGTCACACGCAGCCGCGTACGACGATGAGTCGTTCGACGCCGTCATCGAAACCAAGATGCAGGAAGGCCTCGACCTCGTCGGCAGCGACGTGGGCACCCCGATCATCGCCTTCGACACCCCCGACGGGAAGAAGGGCATCTTCGGCCCGGTCATCTCTCACGCCCCGCAGGGCGAAGACGGCCTGGCTTTGTGGGACGCCATGGTGACGATGGCCACGATGGATGGTTTCTGGGAGCTCAAGCGCACCCGGACCGTGGGACCAGACTTCGGCGAACGACCCTGATCGCCGATTCGTGAGCCCGGTGGAGGATCCGTATTCCGGATTTCCACCGGGCTTTTTCGCGCGTGCAGACGAGTCCGACGATTCGGTCTTCTACGACGTCCCCCGTCTCGTCACGCACATCGATGACCGGGCCATCGCCGCGCTCGGGCCGCTGTATGCCGAGCTCATCGGTTCGGGCCGCATCCTCGACCTGATGTCGTCGTGGATTTCGCATCTCTCGACTCCCCCCACGCACCTGACCGTGCTCGGCATGAACGACCACGAGCTGGGGCAGAACCCAATGGCCGACGAGCAGGTCGTCCACGACCTCAACCTCGACCCGTCGTTGCCGTTCGCCGACGGATCGTTCGACGGCGCCATCTGCACGGTGTCGGTCGACTATCTCACGAAGCCCTTCGAGGTCTTCACCGAGATGGCACGAGTACTGACCCCAGGCGGCACCTTCGTCTGCACCTTCAGCAACCGCTGCTTCCCGACCAAGGCCATTCGGGGTTGGGGCGCCACCGATGACCTCACGCATCTGACCATCGTGTCCGAGTACTTCAGGCGAAGCACCGGATGGGGTGAGCCGCAGGTGCGCACCGTGTTTCCACCGGGCAGTCAGGGCGATCCGCTCTACGCCGTGTGGGCGGCAACAACCGTCGGTTCGTGACCGGCGACACGTCGGAGTTTTCCATCGCGTGAACAGGCGGTGAAGGGAGTGTCGCCGGGGTTCCGCGCGAACGCCATCGCGCCTACGTTGATTTCACGGCAGGAGCGGTCCCCCTCCTCTCCAGCCGAATCGATCGAATTGGGCATTCGATCATCTTGCATGACGGGGCCTGTCCGAGATTCCCCTCCCGGACAGGCCCCCGTCAAGCACTTACTCCTCGACTGAGGACCGGACCCGCTTGATGGTTGTCCCGGCGGCCCACTCGTTCTGTTCGAGCACCTTGAGGAAGCCGACCACGTTGCGGTCACGAATACGTTCGAGCTCCCGAACGTCGTGGGCGCCCGACTGTTCGTCGGACTGTTCCACGAGCGTGTCGACGAGTTCGGGGGTGAAGTCCGGTGTGTCCATGAGCTTGGTCCATGGCCAGTCGAGCGTCGGGCCGAACTGCTCGACAAAGTGACGGAACCCGCCCACGCCTCCAGCAACCCGGTAGGTCTCGAAGAGGCCCATCTGCGCCCAGCGCAGACCGAAGCCATGGGTCATCACGTCATCGATCTCCTGGGTGGTGGCGACACCGTCGTTCACGAGCCACAGCGCCTCCCGCCATACGGCTTCGAGCAGGCGGTCGCCGATGAAGGCGTCGATCTCGACCCGAACGTGCACCGGCTTCATGCCGATGCCGGCGTAGATCCCCTGCGCAGCCCGGATGACCTCGATGGGTGTGGCATCGCCGCCGACAACCTCGACGACCGGCAGCAGGTACACGGGGTTGTACGGGTGGCCGACCACCAGACGTGCAGGGTTGGTCATGGTCGCCTGCATCGTGGACGGCTTGATGCCCGACGTTGACGATCCGATGATCGCGTCGACCGGCGCAGCAGCCTCGATCTGCTCGAGCACCGCGGCCTTCACCTCGGGGCGCTCGGGCACACTTTCCTGGATGAACTCGGCATCGGCGACAGCGTCGGCGATCGAGCTGGCCATGCGGTAGGTGCCCTGACGATCCGTCGGCAGGCCGAGATCGTCGTAGGCGATGACGGCGTTGGCAAGAACCTCGGCCAGGATCGACTCCGCGTCGGGGTTCGGATCGCTGATGGCCACATCCACGCCGTTGAGCAGCATGCGGCTCGCCCATGCGGCACCGATGACTCCGCAGCCGACAACGGCTGCCCGGGAGAGCTGGGTGATCTCGAAGTCGGACATTCTTGTGGGCTCCCTTGGGTCAGCCGTGCTTGGTCAGCTGCAGGTTCTCGCGCACCTGCTGGGGCGTGAGGACGGTGTAGTTCTGCGCTTCGAGAATCGTGACAGCCCGATCGACGAGGTCGCCGTTGCTGGCGAGCACTCCACGGTCCAGGTAGATGTTGTCCTCGAGACCGACCCGTACGTTTCCGCCGGCGAGGGCGGCAAGCGACACGTACTTGAGCTGGTTCCGGCTGATGCTGAAGGCCGAGAACGTCCAGTCGTCGGGGATGTTGTTGCGCATCGCCATGAACGTGTTGAGGTCGTCGGGGGCTCCCCACGGGATGCCCATGCACAACTGCACCATCACCGGGTTGGGGATGATGCCCCGACGGACGAGGTCCTTGGCGTGGGCCAGATGGCCCGTGTCGAACGCCTCGATCTCGATACGCGTACCGATCTCGGTCATCTGCGTTGCCATGGCTTCGAGCTGGCTCGGCGTGTTGGTCATGACATAGTCGCCCTCGCCGAAGTTCATGGTGCCGCAGTCGAGCGTGCAGATTTCGGGCTTGAGCTGGCGGACGTGCTCGACACGTTCGGTGGCGCCGACCATGTCGGTGCCGTCCTCGGCTGGGGGCAGCGGGTTCTCCACGCCACCGAGCACGATGTCGCCGCCCATACCGGCGGTGAGGTTCAGGACAACGTCGGTGTCGGAGTCGCGCACCCGCTCGACGACCTCGGCGTACTTGCCGACGTCGCGGGACGGAGATCCGTCGTCTTCACGGACATGGACGTGGGTGATGGCGGCGCCGGCCTTGGCAGCCTCGATGCACGAGTCAGCGATCTGTTCGGGGGTGACCGGAACCTTCTCGGACTTGTGCGTGGTGGCTCCACCACCGGTCACTGCGCAGGTGATGAACACCCCATCGTGGATCTGCTCTGCCATGGAAACTCTCCTGTTGTTGCAAAAGGTGCCTGGCACCTTCGGGATGAACGGTGCCAGGCACCTT
>CAZFBD010000015.1:0-46459 GCA_964517125.1 uncultured Acidimicrobiales bacterium | reverse complement strand
GGTGCCAGGCACCTTCGTGGTCAGGCGGATGCTGCAGCGAGACGGCGGCTGGCGACTCGGGCGAATGATCGCACCTCGTCGTGGTCGATGTATATTCCGCGGAGGTGGCGGCTGCCGCCCGACTCGAATGCATCGCGGCCATGGAGGATGCGACGGTTGTCGAATCCGACGATGTCGCCCGGTTCGAACGGGTAAGCCATCTGGAACCGTGCGCTGGCGGCCAGCTGCGAGAAGCACCGCATGGCCTCGTAGGCCCGGGGCATGTCTTCGGGAGCCATGTCTGGGAAGCCGCGCACCGGGTAGAAGGCCCGAAGCGTGAGCGGTGAACCGTCGACGCCGTGGTCGATCATGGGGCCGGACCATCGGTGGTCGATGCCGGGACCGCGGTTGAAGAAGACCCAGTTGAGGGTGCACAACGCTTCATAGTGTTCGGGGTGTTCGGCTTCGAGGGCCGCAGCCACGGCGGCGCCGTCGGCCATCGTGGAGTGACCACCGGCCGTCTCATTCACGATGCAATGCAGGAACTGAAACCCGGGAGGGGTTTCCCGGGTGGGCAGATCGGTGTGCGGACCAAGCCGCAGATTCGTGTTCGCCGTGCTGTTGGTGTCGGACGCACCCGCCATTTCCACGTCGGCCTTCACGTCCCATGAGATGCCGAAGTTCGTGTCGCGGATGGCGCCGATGCGTTGACCCAACCGCTGGTTGAAGTCCAGGTCGGTCGGGCAGCCGCGCAGCCGGGCGATGCCGTACCGGAGGAGGTCGGCGACCCACAGTCCGAGCGCATCGTCATTGCCGAGGATGGTGGAGCCATCGTGCGTCGGGGGTTCCGGCATCTGTTCAGCGGTCCACGGGTGGGGCTTGGGCAACCAACTCTGCGCCCGGTGGTTGCCGTCGGCGACGTGGCGAAGCCAACCCGGGTGATAGTCGGCAACAACGTCGTCTGGAGCCCAGGTGATGCGAAGTGCTCCGTCGTTGGTGACCCCAAGTGCGGCAACGGCAGTCCCGTCGGCGTGTTCGGCCGGGTCGAGGATGCCCTCGCGGGTGGCAAGGTCCACGCCTCCGGCACCGACCGCGTTCTCGCGCAGCCACCAATCGAAGGCGTCGAGTGTGCACCCGTCGGCCCAGTGGATCCGCACGAACCGACCATCAACAACGGCGTCAGCGATCGGCGTCCACGGGTAGTCGTAGAAGTCGGGAGTTGGAAGGGTCGGCAGCGTTGTCATCTCTGCGGTCACCGGCATTTCGTACGTGTCCCGCTCAGCGGGACGTCCCAATGTGTAGGATGTCATGGTATGGCGACGACCGACCCCACGTCAATCACTGCTCCCCGATCCTCCACAAACGCGACGTCCGGCGAATCCCCCATCGAGCGAGCGTTCCGACTTCTGCAAACGGTCGTTGCCGCCGGGGAGTCGCTCGGCGTTCTGGAACTGAGCCGCCGGAGCGGTCTTCCTCGATCCACCGTGAGCCGCCTCGTCGGGATCCTCACCGATCTCGGGATGGTCACCCGCACCGCCGATGGATCCGTCATTCCCGGATCGGCGCTGGCGACCCTTCAGCCCGGTGGCACCGGTGCCCCAAGCCTGAGCGACCGGCTTCGCCCGCTGCTGTCGGAGCTCGTGCAGACGTTTCATGAGAATGCCGCCTTGTCCATCGACGACGGCGACGCCCTCCTCTACCTGATACAGGCAACCGCCGAGAACGCCGTGTCGGTCCCCGAGGTTGCGGGTACCCGCCATCCCCACCACTTGGTGGCCCCAGGACTGCTCACCATCGCCTGGTGGTCCGACAAACAGCAGGACGCGCTGCTCTCCACCGAGCTCGAGGGCGCAACCGAACACTCCATGACCGCACCCGCAGCGCTGCGGACACGCCTCACCGAGATTCGCGCCGATGGCTGGTGCTGGACCGATCAGGAACTCGACGTCGGTGTGAACGGACTGGCGGTACCGGTATTCGACGGCGAGCACCTCGTTGCGACCATCAGCCTGTTCGGACCCAGCTATCGACTGAACCCCGCCGACCGTCCAGCCCTTTCCGCAGAACTCGCCGAACTCGTCCAGAACCGTGCAGCGGCGCTTCTGGCCAGCCAAACGAACTGACCCAACTACGCTCGACGCATGCGACGAGTGATTGTGCTGCTGCGCGGCGTCAACGTCAGCGGGCGCAACAAGGTGCCCATGGCCGAACTTCGGGAGCGTCTTGGCAGCGCCGGGTTCGACGACGTTGCCACGCTCATCCAGAGCGGCAACATCGGCGTGCACACCGATCGCGGGCTCGACGAGATCGTCGATACTGTCGCCGACGTCTTGGTGGAAGCATTCGACGTGGACGTTCCCGTCGTGGCAATCGAGCGCGGCGATCTGCAGGCGATCGCCGACCGATGCCCGTTCTCCCCCGACGGCAATCCGTCGTATCAGCTCGTCTACTTCGTGAGCGGGCCGGTCGATGTGGCGGGTGTGGACGCGCTCGACCCCGCGCGGTTTCCCGGTGACACGATCCTGCCGGCCAGAGATGCGATCTACGTCGAGTACGGGGGTGGGCAGTCGAAGACCAAGCTCACGCTCGCACACCTGGAGAAGGCGTCGGGTGTTTCGGTCACCGGCCGGAACCTGAAGACGGTGGCGAAGCTCCGGGACCTCTGAGCCGTCAGCCGGCCATCGCCATTCCCGCATACAACGCCACGCCGTTGTGGAACGCCGACTCGTTCACCCGCATGAAGTTGGAGTGGTTGGGCGCGGCGTCGGCCGGGCTGACGTCGTCGGGGCACACACCCATCATCGCCATGGCGCCGGGCACCTGGTTGAGGACGTAGCTGAAGTCCTCGGCCGCAAACGCCGGCTGCGGCATCACGAAGAACTGATCTGCGCCCAGCAGCGCCGTCGCCACCTCGCCGGTGAGATCAGCCTGCGCCGCGTCGTTGACCGTGACGGGATAGCCGGGAATGACTTCGGACGTGCAGCTGCACCGGTGTGCTTCGGCCGTGGACTTTGCGACCCGATGAAAGCTGTCGTGCACCATGCTGCGAACGCCTTCGTCGAAGGTTCGCATCGTCCCTTCGAGGAACGCCGAAGCCGGGATGATGTTGTTGGTCGTTCCCGATTCGATGTGGGCCACCGTGAGGACGGCCGACTGTGAGGGGTCCAACTCTCGGGAGATGATCGTCTGGAAGTTGCCGACCATCGCTGCGGCGGGCGGGATCGGGTCGATCGTGTCGTGGGGGGCGGACGCGTGGCCACCTTTTCCGTTGACCGTGACCTCCCACCGGTCGGCGCTGGCCAGGAGCGGGCCGCTCTTGGTGGCGATGAGTCCGTTGGGGACGTTGCTGACGACATGGATGGCAAAGGCCCGGTCGACCCCGTCCAGAACACCCTCCTCGATCATGTACTTGGCGCCGTGGTAGCCCTCTTCGCCCGGCTGGAACATGAACCGCACCTTGCCGCTCAGCTCGCTGCGGTTTTCGCTGAGGAGTCGCGCTGCGCTGGCCAGCATCGCGACATGCGAGTCGTGCCCACAGGCATGCATGACCCCTTCGCGCTGCGACTGGAAGTCGCTGACGTAGTCCTCCTGCAGGGGCAACGCGTCCATGTCGCCGCGCAACAGCACGGTTGGTCCAGGACGGCCGGTGTCCAGGTCGGCGACAACCGAGGTCGTGGACTCGCCGAGCGTGATGTCCAGGTCGAGTCCGGTGATGGCATCGAGGATCTTCGCCTGCGTGTCGGGCAATTGCAGCCCGATCTCGGGTTCGGCGTGGATGGCGCGTCGGAGTTCCACGGTTTCGTCCCGCAGATCCCGAGCAGCCTGAAGAAGGTCGTCACCAATGCTCGAAAGATTCGTCATGAGGCATTGTCCCGCAGCCCTGCCCGCTGCGCCAACGGAAGCCCTTCGCCGCCGCGGCGATCAGTAGCCCCGCGAGCGATCGAGAAGGGGGAACGGCGCCTCGCCCGCACGGATACGACCGATGTTCTCGGCGATCAGTCGGCTTGCTGAGCGAACCTGCGTCGACCCCGCCACATGCGGAGTCAGATGCACGGCTGGGTGCGTCCAGAGTGGCGACTCGGCGACTGGCGGTTCCGGATTCGTGACATCGAGGACCGCAGCCCGCAGCGGCCCGTCGTCCAACGCTGCGACGAGTGCATCCTCGTCGATCACTGTTCCGCGCCCCATGTTCACGAACACGCTGTCGCTCGCAAAGCGCGCCAACCGGTCGGCATCGAGGAGCCCGGTCGTGGCCGCGGTACTGGGAAGGATGTTGACGACGGCGTCGGAGTTCGCCAGGAAGCCGTCGAGTTCGTCCGTGCCGGCGTAGTGTGTGACCCCCTCGGTGCTCCCGCCAGATCGCGACCATGCATTGACCGGGTAGCCGAGGTCCAGAAACGCCTGGGCGACGCGAGCGCCGATCGTGCCGAAGCCGAGGACACCAACCCGGTAGCTGCCGGCCTGAACATACGACGGCTGTTCCCAGATCTTCTGGTGTTGTTGCGCCGCAGACACATCGAAGTTTCGCTGCAGCCGAAGCACCCAGTGCAGAGCGTAGGACGCCATCTCGTCGGACATCGACGGGTCGGCCAACCGCACCACGGGCACCTCGGGGATGCCGGGCTTTTGCCATTGCTCAGCTCCGGCTCCGAGCGAAAGGATCGCCCGCAGGTTGGTGAAGCCTTGCAGAGCGCTCCGGGGCATCACCCACGCAACCGCGAACTCCACAGCGGTGGGGTCACCAACGTCGGGCCAGAGATGCAGCTCATCGTCAGGCAGCAACTGGGCGAGTTCGGCCAGCCATTCGTCGGCACGCGAGTACGGGTTGAGCACGATCGACATTGCATCATCCTTGCGGAACGACCGATCGGTAACCTCATTGGCATGGAACGCTTCGACGCTGTGGTTGTTGGGTCGGGACCGAACGGACTCTCGGCCGCAATCACGATCGCAGAAGCCGGCCGAAGCGTCCTCGTCCTGGAGGCAAACGCCGACATCGGCGGCGGGGCCCGCAGCGGCGAGCTGACCCAACCCGGATTCGTGCATGACCTTGCATCGGCCATCCATCCAATGGCGCTGGCTTCGCCGTTCTTCAGCAGCCAACCGCTGGCCGATCACGGCCTCGCGTGGGTGACACCTCCGGCCGGGGTCGCGCACCCGCTCGATGGTCAACCGGCTGCCATTGCGTGGAACGACCTGTCGAAGACCGCCGAACGTCTCGATTCGGACTCCCGGGCTTATCGGCGGTACTACGAACCGTTCGTCGAACGCTTCGACGACCTGACGAACCTTGCGCTTCGCCCGCTGCTCCGAGTTCCGGACACGCCGTTGTTCAGTGCCCGGTTCGGGGCGGTCTCTGCGCTGCCCGCTGCCACGACCGCGCGCCGGCGTTGGGACACCGAGGCCGCCCGAGCGCTGTTCGCCGGACACGCCGCCCACGCCATTCTTCCGCTGACCAACCCGTTCACCTCTGCATTCGGTCTGCTGCTCGGAGCGTCGGTTCACGCCGTCGGCTGGCCCTTCCCCGCAGGCGGAGCCCAGGCCATCACCGACGCCCTGGCTGGCCGACTTCGCGCTCTCGGCGGCACCATCCAGACATCGACCCCCGTCCGGACGATGGCCGACATCCCCGACGCAGCAGCCGTGATATTCGCGCTCACCCCACGACAGGTCGCAGAGATCGCTGGAGACGAACTTGCCGACGGCTATGTCAAGACTCTGCGCACCTTCAGCTACGGGGCCGCTGCGTGGAAGGTCGACTGGGCGCTGGACGAACCCATCCCCTGGGCCGACCCCGACGTGGCACAGGCCGGAACCGTTCACCTCGGCGGCACGCTCGACGAGCTCACGTTTGCCGAAGCCGAGGTCGCTGCCGGACGCAACCCCGACAAGCCCTTCGTCCTCCTTGCGCAACACACCCTCTTCGACCCATCGCGGGCACCCAAGGGCAAACACACGGCCTGGGCCTACTGCCATGTGCCGAATGGAAGTTCGGTTGACCGCACGGAGGCAATCGAGGCGCAGATCGAACGATTTGCGCCGGGATTCCGCGACACGATCCTGGCTCGGCACACCTCGTCCCCTGCCAATCTGGAAGCGCAGAACGCAAACCTCGTTGGCGGCGACATCGGTGGCGGCAGCCATGGCGGAACCCAGCTGTTCCTCCGACCCCGTTTGCAGAGAAACCCCTGGTCGACGCCCAACCCGAAGCTGATGATTGGCAGTGCCAGCACCACTCCTGGTGCTGCCGTGCACGGCATGTCCGGCGTTGGCGCTGCACAGCGTGCACTTGCGACCGTTCTGCGTTGACATCGTCTGATTGCACGTTTGCTGACCCAGAAACTCACGACCTCGCGACCATACTGAGGAGGGGTTTTCGGGCGTAGGAGTGGTGCAGCAGTGACGGCGAATGAACGAGGCGAAGACGGTGTTGTCGTGTCCGACCCGTCGTCGTCCACGCGCTGGGACACCCGCCGTGACCCGGCCCCAGAAGCGCCAACCCGACGCGAACGCGGGGGCCTGTACATCGCGATCGTTGCGGCCATCGCGTTCCCCTTTCTGATCGCAACCGCCGTGGTGATCTCCAACAGCACCAGCCCACCAAGGGCGGAGAAGCGAGCACCCGGAAACGGAATCACCGATGTCGCCGTCGCCGGGCCGCAGAACATCACGCCAACCCAGCCACCACCCCTTGTCGACGATTCGCCGGTGACGGCCGAGGTCGCTGGAGCATCGGTTACGGCGCCGGACGCAGAGGTGAACGACACCGACCCCGAGGCAAACCTGACCGAGCTCGAGCCTGGATCCGTCGACGGGCCCGAAGGCCGCGAGGTCACCACCGAATTCACCATCTCGGACGAGCAACCGACCGATGCCGACCCGGGAGTCCCAGCAACAGCGCCCGTCGCTGTCGACCAGCCAGCAGTGCAGGCACCGGCGCCAGCCGAACCCACGCCGACCACAACCACCGAGCCACCGGCGACGACCACGGAACCACCGGCCGAGCCACCGGCCACGACCACGACCACGACCACAGAGGTCACCGAAGAACCACAGGCGTTTGCCCAACGGATCGACATCGGACAGCTCGGCGAGAACTCTCTCCGCTTTCGCTTCGCGTCAGAAGCGACCACTGGGTACACGGCCGTCGTCCGCCAGGACGGTGTCATCGTGTCCCGCACCACCGGGTCGGCACCTGCGGGAACCACCGTCGATGCCAGCTTCAACGGCCTGCTCCCGGGCACCGACTACACGGTGCAGGTGATCCTCGACGGACCCCCGAGCGCCACCTCTCCCGCCGTGCCGTTTCGAACCGCCGGGGGCGATGCACCCGAAGCCGAGCAACCGGTCAGCCTGCAGAACCTGCGGCTGAGCTCTGTGGGCAGCACGTCATTCCAGGTCGACTACGAGTCGAACATCTGCGCCAATGGCTCGTTCTCCATCCGGGAACAGGGCGGCGCCATCGTCGGGTCCAACGCCGGTCAGGCCCAGGGTTGCACCACCCGACATCTTGGAATCCCGGGCTTCTGGACGCCCGCCCTCACACCGAACACCACCTACATCATCACGGTCAGCGTGGAGGCGAACGGCCAGGGCCGCGGAGCCGGCAACACGGACAGTCGCTCGCTCACGGTGACAACGGCGGGCTGAGATCAGCTCGGCCGTTTGGATAGCCCATCGCGCCCGTGGGCCACTAGGTTCGCCTCATGAAGAAACAGACCACCATTGCCGGTTCGCTCGTGGCGGTGGCACTCGGAATTGCGGTTGGCCTGGCGGGCAGCGACGGCGGCGAATCGCTCACCGACGGCGGCATGCGGATCTTCTTCGCCCTGGTCCTTTTCGCCTTTGCCGTCAACTGGGTCGTGTTCGTTCCATCGTTCATCGCACGCACCGAGCACTACTACGACCTCACCGGCTCTCTCACCTACATTTCGGTCACACTGGTCGCACTGCTCGCCACCGACACCCGGGACACCCGAACCGTCATCATTGCCGTACTCATCATGGTGTGGGCCGGTCGGCTCGGGAGCTTTCTGTTCGCCCGGGTCAAGAAGGCTGGCAAGGACGGCCGGTTCGACCGAATCAAACATGACCCTCTCGCCTTCCTCATGTTCTGGACGATCCAGGGACTCTGGATCACCTTCACGGCAGCCGCTGCACTTGCCGCAATGACGTCGGGAGCGAAGGTCGACTTCGGCATCGTGTCGCTGATTGGTCTGGTGGTGTGGATCGCCGGGTTCGCAATCGAGGTTGTCGCTGATCGACAGAAGACGGCGTTCCGCGCCGACCCTGCGAACGCCGGACGGTTCATCACCGAAGGCCTGTGGAGCCGATCGCGGCACCCCAACTACTTCGGCGAGTTCCTGCTGTGGACCGGCATGGCGATCATTGCCGCCCCTGCGCTTCAGGGCTGGCAGTACATCACGCTGCTCTCTCCGGTGTTCGTCTTCGTGCTTCTCAACCGGGTCAGCGGAGTCCCCGCACTCGAGGCTCGGGCCGACAAGAAGTGGGGCGGCGAAGCCGACTACGAGGCCTACAAGGCTGCGACCCCGGTGTTCTTTCTCAGGGTCACATCAGGGTGATCCCTCATTTCGGACACGGTCCGAACACGCCACAATGATCTCATGAACACCGCAGCCGTCGGGACACCGACCTCCCCTCCACCGGTGATCTCGGCGACTGCGGTGTCGAAATCGTGGGGCGACCATCGGGTCTTCTCCAACCTCACTGCAGCGGTGCCCTCCGGAGTGACCGGCCTTCTGGGCTCGAATGGATCAGGCAAGACCACGCTGTTCGGTATGCTCCTCGGCCTTCACCATCCCGACGGAGGCTCGCTGTCCGTCATGGGCGAGGATCCATCGAATGCCGGGCCAGAGCTGCGGCAACGGATCGGGTACTCGCCCGAACACCACGACCTTCCGAACGATGTCGCGGCCCAGGACTTTGTGCGCCACATCGCGCAGGTCCACGGACTCCCCACCCGCGAAGCCACCACCCGGTCAAGCGACGCTCTCTGGCTCGTTGGTCTGGGCGAAGAACGGGCCCGCCCGATCGGCACCATGTCGACGGGCCAGCGACAGCGGGTGAAGCTTGCGCAAGCCATTGCCCACTCCCCCGACCTCATCCTGCTCGATGAACCAACCGACGGACTCGACCCGGTGCAGCGCGACGACATGCTCGAGCTGATCCGCCGAGTCGGCACCGAGTACGGCATCGATGTCGTGCTGTCGTCTCACCTGCTGGAAGAAGTCGAGCGGATCGCCGACAACGTCGTCATCATCGCCGACGGCAGCGTTGCTGCGGCCGGCGCAATCGATGAACTGCAAACTGGTCGAGGCGGCCTCATTGTCGTGGTGGCCGGTCGACAGACGGAGCTCGTTGCCGCCCTGCAAGCCACCGGTCTCGACGTGCGTGACGACGGCAGTCGCCTCATCGTCGGCGTCGATCACGAAGCAGATGAACTCGCCGACACCGTCCGAGACGCGATCGCGTCAGTCGGAGCCCCACTTCGTCGGATCTCCCCCATGCAGAATTCGCTCGAAGACATCTTCCTCGCCGAGGTGCACGGCACATGACGACGCCAGTTCCTCCCCCGATCCCAGCGACGCCCGCAGCGGCGACGGCGAGCGCAGAGATCTATGACCGCGGCTATCGCCGCTACGACGGGCCACGCACCGGCGCCGCAGGTGCGTCCCGCAGCGTATGGGTCTCCTCGGTGCAACGAGCGCTCGGTCTTCGACGCAAGTTTCGCTTCAAGATCGTGCCGATCCTCACCATCCTCATCGCCTACGTGCCGGCGATCGCCTTCATGGGCATCGCGATCCTGCTGCCATCGGAGTTCGCACGGGAGGTCGTTGCCGACTACGCCGGATATTTCAGTCTCATCAGCATCGCCGTCATCCTGTTCACGGCGTTCGTCGCCCCAGAACTCATGAGCACCGACCGCCGAACCGGACTGCTCGGTCTGTACATGGCCTCGCCGCTGAATCGGGGCAACTATCTCGTGGCGAAGGGCTCGGCCCTCATGTCGGTCCTGATGCTGGTCACCATGTTGCCGATCGTGTTTCTGCTCGTCGGCTATTCGTTCGTCGACCTCGGCCCGGAGGGCTTCGTCGAAACCCTCAAGCTGCTTGGCCGCATCGCTGCGAGCGGCCTCCTCATGTCGCTGTTCTTCACGCTGATCGGCATGGCCGCATCCACACTCACCAACCGTCAGGGCTTCGCTTCGGCGGGCATCGTCATGCTCCTCATCGGCAGTGGCGCGCTGGCCGGCGGCCTTGTCGAAGGCGCCGGGGTCCGCAACGAGGTGCAGCTGGCATCCATCGCCGGACTGCCGTTCGAGGTCATCGCACGAATCTTCGATGCCGAGTTCGAGCAGACGCCCGATGTGTCCACGCTCGAAGCGGTTGGCGCTTATGCAGCGGTCTGCGTCGTCAGCCTCGCCGTCATCGCCTGGGGCTACCGCCGCCTGGAGATCACGAAGTGACGACCACGCCTCCACCCCCATCGCCGGCCGCAACCGACGCGCCACCTCCGCCAACGGGTTCGGTCGTGGTCTCGAACATCAGCAAGTGGTTTGGCGACGTCGTTGCCGTGTCCGACGTGAGCTTCGTCGTCGAGCCCGGCGTGACTGCGCTGCTCGGTCCGAACGGCGCTGGTAAGTCCACAACGCTTCGCATGATCGCCGGACTCGAACCGCCCTCACAGGGTACGGTCCGGGTTCTCGGCGAGAATCCCCGCAGCGATCGAGCCGTCCGCGGCAGAATCGGCCTGGTCCCACAGCAGGAGCAACTGTTCTCCGAGCAGCGTGCGATCGATTTCGTGACGCTCGCCGCCACACTCAACGGCGTCGACGACCCGGGCGAGGCGGCCCGCCGAGCACTCGACATCGTCGAGATGGACTCCGACGACACCCGTCCGGTTGGCAGCTACAGCAAGGGCATGAAGCAGCGGGTCAAGGTCGCCCAGGCCATTGCCCACTCGCCCGACCTCCTGTTGATGGATGAGCCACTCACCGGCCTCGACCCCCGCCAACGGTTGGCCATGATCGAACTCATCCGCCGCCTTGGCGAAGAGGAAACCGCGGTCATCGTGTCCAGCCATGTGCTCGACGAGGTCGAACGCCTCGGCTCCCGCGTCCTGGTCATCGCGCAGGGACGATTGGCGGCGCAGGGCGACTTCCACGACATCCGAGAACTCATGGACGACCGACCGCATCGGATTCGAGTGCGCTCCTCCGACGCTCGCCTGCTCGGCTCCGCCCTGCTC
The DNA here is from genome assembly GCA_964517125.1 of uncultured Acidimicrobiales bacterium. Classification (GTDB taxonomy): domain Bacteria; phylum Actinomycetota; class Acidimicrobiia; order Acidimicrobiales; family SHLQ01; genus SHLQ01. The sequence continues at coordinate 35,212 of CAZFBD010000015.1, read as the reverse complement.
GCCCACGTCGGCATCAGCGGCCTGACCGTCTCCGGCGATCACGAGCTCGTCGTCAACACCGACGACGTCGATCGCTTTCGGGCATCGATCGCTGGTGCAGCCATGCAGAACGAGGTCTCCCTCTTCGAGGTCCAGCCGCTCGACGATGACCTCGAATCCGTCTTCAAGTATCTGGTGGGTCGATGATGCGCGGTTTCCTGGGAATGATGGGCCGAATGGTTCGCTCGGTCTCGACGAAGGGCCGTGTGCTCGCCATGCTCGCCGTCGGCGCCGTGGGCATCGTGATCGGCATCTTCCTCGACCGAGCAGACGAAATCACGGCCGAGGGTCGGGTGGACTTCCTGTCGAACTTTGGCCTCACCGTCTTCGTGCCGGTCGTCGTGGTCGTCTTTGCAACAGCAACCATCGGCAACCTGATCGAGGAGAAGACGCTCGTCTACTTCTGGATGCGTCCGGTCGGCCGGTGGCAAATTGCTCTGGCCGGCTTCCTGTCCTCGATGCTCGTGCTGTTGCCGTTGGTTCTCGTCCCCATGGGGATCCTCGCTGCGATCGTCGGAGACTCGAACGACCTCACCGGACTGTTGCTCGCCTCGGCCGTGGGAGTCTTCGCCTACGGCTCGATCTTCACCTTCCTGGGGCTGCTCACGCCCCGAGCGCTGGTGTGGGGACTTGCCTATGTCCTGGTGTGGGAAGGCTTCGTCGCCGGCCTGAGCCGGACGGCCGGATGGCTGGCCATCCGAACCCACACGACCTCGGTGCTGGCCCGAGTCTCCGAGTCGCTCGAGCTCATCGACCGGCCCACCGAGCAGACCACAGTCTTCCTCATCACAGGAGCCGTCGTGGCCGCAGCCTTCCTACTGACCACGCTCCGCCTGACCCGCATGACCGTCGACTGACGACTACCAGCTCCAACGGTGCCTGGCACAACCACCCCAACAGTGCCTGGCACCTTGTGCGACGGTCTGTGGATATCTGACCCAAGAATCTGCTGATTTTTCAACGATCTGTGGATACACCTGTGGATCCAGGCCTGGCACCTTGATGGCGAATGGTGCCAGGCACCTTGACGTATGATCGGGAAAATTGGATCATTCGATGAATGTCGACCAATCCTGACTATGAACTGGCGGACGACGTCCATGTGACGACGCCCGAACAGGTGAAGGCACTGGCCAGCGAGGTCCGGACCCAGATTCTGGACCTCGTGCTGGAGCGGGCCGCCACCGTGACCGAGCTCGCCCTTGCCCTCAGCCGACCCAAGAGCTCCGTCGCGTACCACGTCGACCAACTCGTCGATGCCGGGCTGCTGCAGGTGGTGCGGACCCGAAAGGTCCGGGCCATCGAGGAACGGTTCTACGGTCGAACGGGCCGAACGGTCATCGTCGGGAAGGTCGCCAAACAGACCATGGCGGCCTCCTTCCTCGACCAGGCCGTGGCCGAGGCTGGACCCAACGAACCGGAACTCTCCACGATCCGCCATGCACGGATTCCGGCAGCCGACGCCGAACGCTTCTTCGAGGAAGTGAACGAGCTGGCGAAGCGATTCACCACGCTCCCTCGCGCCGGCCACACCGTGTATGGCTTCGTGGCCGCCGTCTACCCCACCGACCACCCCACGCTTCCGGAGGCCGACAATGACTGAAGCCGAGACGGACCAGTCGACGACACCGAAAACGAAGGGACGACTCGGCGCCGCGTACACAAAGCTCTTCGCTGCGAGCACCATCTCGAACATCGGCGATGGCATCGGAACCATCGCCTACCCGTGGCTTGCGTCAGCGGTCACCCGCAACGGATTCCTGATCGCGCTCGTGGCGGTCGTCCAACGCCTTCCGTGGCTGCTCTTCTCCCTTCCCGCTGGCGTGATCACCGACCGCAGCGACCGACGACGGCTCATGATTGGCGCCAACTGGGTCCGGGCGATCCTGACCCTCTTCGTTTCGTTCGCCGTGCTGAATCGGCAGGGCTCCCTGCTGAGCCCCGACGAGCTCGACGCCGCAGCAACACCAAACGAGGACTTCGCACTGTTCGCCATGGTGCTCGTTGCAACGCTGTTCCTGGGAATGGCCGAGGTGCTGCACGACAACGCGGCGCAGACCTTCATGCCGGCAATCGTCGCTCCCGAGAATCTGGAACGGGCCAACGGTCGGTTGTGGAGCGCCGAGATGGTGGCGAACACCTTCCTCGGTCCCCCGCTCGCTGCCGCCCTGTTGGTGGTGGCGTTCGCCGTTCCCTTCTTTGTGGACGCAGCCAGCTTCGCCATCGCCGCCATCCTGGTTTCGCTGATCCTCCCGAAGACGATGCTGCGGCCCACCACGCCGCCTCCGACCGAAGATCGCAAGCCGTGGAAATCAGAGCTGGCCGAGGGCTTCCACTGGCTCTGGAACCACGACCTGTTCCGGCCCATGGCGATCATCCTCGGCTTCCTGAACCTGCTTGGCACACTCGCCATGGCCACTCTGGTTCTCTACGGCCAGGAGGTGCTCGGGACCAGCCCAACCGAGTTCGCGATCCTGTCCACCGGTGGAGCGGTCGGCGGAGTCGTGGGTGGATGGACGGCCTCGAAGGTGGCCGAACGGATCGGGTCGGGCCCGTCCCTCGGCGTCACGCTCGTCGGCGGCGGCTTCATCACGATCGCCATCGGCTTGTCGTCGGTCTGGCCCGCGGTGTGGGTGCTGTTTGCCATCTTCACGTTCACCGCCGTGCTCTGGAACGTGATCACGGTGAGCCTGCGACAGACCGTCATTCCCGACGAGCTCCTTGGCCGAGTCAACAGCGTCTACAGATTCTTCGCCTGGGGAATGATGCCAATCGGCGCCATCCTCGCTGGCGTCATCATCAGCGTTGGCGAGCTGATCACGACGCGTGAGACGGCTCTCCGCCTTCCGTGGCTCATCGCCGGGGCCGCGCACTTCGTGCTGTTCGCGTTCGCCCGCACGCGACTCACGACGGAGAAGATGGAGCATGCCCGCGCCGAAGCGGTCGCTTCTCGTGAAGACGAGCCGGAGCCACCCTCGGAGCACCCTGCCGGCGAGTAGGTTCTCGGACGTGTCCATACCAGGCTCTCTCACCGCATTCGGACCCGACTTCCCCTTCGACTTCGAAGGATGGCTGACGCACCCCTCGGGTATCGGAACGATCCCGGAGTCCGCGTGGGGTACCGAGGTTGCCATCGTCGGTGGCGGCATCGCCGGCATCGTCGCCGCACACGAGTTGATGAAGGTGGGGCTGCGTCCGGTCATCTACGAGATCGGCCGCATCGGTGGTCGTTTGCGCTCGGAGCCGTTCAGCGCCGCTCCACACATCGTGGCTGAGCTTGGCGGCATGCGATTTCCGTTGAGCTCCACCGCGCTGTGGTACTACATCAATCTGCTTGGTTTGGAGAGCCGGGACTTCCCCAACCCATTGACCGCTGCGGCCCCCACCACGGTCGTGGATCTCGAGGGCGAGTCGTACTTCGGGCACACGCTCGATGATCTGCCGCCGCTGTTCCGCGAAGTCGCCGAAGCCTGGGACGCAGCACTCGAAGAGGGATCGCACCTTTCTGCGGTGCAGGGCGCCATGCGTCGCCGCGACGTGGGGGCGTTGAAGGCGCTGTGGAATCCACTGGTTGAAGCGTGGGACGACCGAACCTTCTACGACTTCCTTGCCACATCGCCGGCCTTCTCGAAGCTCAGCTATCGCCATCGTGAGGTGTTTGGACAGGTGGGATTCGGCACCGGCGGTTGGGACAGCGACTTTCCCAATTCGATGCTTGAGATCCTCCGGGTCGTCATGGCTGGGTTCGAAGATGACCAGCGATTCATCGTGGGTGGGGCCGAGCAGATCCCGCGAGGCATCTGGGAGCACGAGCCCGACACGATGGTGCACTGGCCCAGCGGGACCTCGCTGTCCTCGTTGCACTCGGGTGCGCCTCGTCCGGGGGTGAAGGCGCTGCGTCGGGTGGGCGACGGAGGCATCGAGGTCGTCGACCGCTGGGGCGCCCGGCAGGCGTTCGAGTCCGTGCTCGTCACCACGCAGAGCTGGTTGCTCACGACCGCCATCGACGTCGAGGAGTCGCTGTTCAGTCAGAAGGTCTGGATGGCGCTGGACCGGACCAGGTACATGCAGTCGTCGAAGACGTTCGTGATGGTCGACCGTCCGTTCTGGAAGGAGAACGATCCCGAGACCGGCCGCCCGCCGATGAGCATGACGCTGACCGATCGCAACACCCGGGGCACGTACCTGATCGACAACGGCGACGACGAACCTGCCGTGATCCTGCTGAGCTACGCGTGGGCGAGCGACGCGATGAAGGTTCTGGCGAAGTCGGCCGAGGAACGAGCCAAGCTTGCGATCGACACCCTCGAAGCCATCTACCCCGAGACCGACATCCGAAGCCACATCATCGGCGAGCCAATCACCGTGAGCTGGGAATCGGACCCGCACTTCCTTGGCGCCTTCAAGGGCGCCATGCCCGGCCACTATCGCTACAACCGCAGAATGCACAGTCACTTTCTGCAGGATGACCTCCCTGCTGCCCAACGTGGGGTCTTCCTCGCGGGAGACGATGTCAGTTGGACACCGGGATGGGCCGAAGGCGCGGTGCACACGACGCTCAACGCCGTTTGGGGAATCATGCGACAGTTCGGCGGCACCACGGCCAGCGACAACCCCGGACCCGGCGACGTCTACCCCGAGATCGGACCGATGGAGTTGCCGGACCCATGAACCTCGACGAGTACGTGACCCTCGACGCAACCGATCTGGCGGCTCGTGTCCGCTCCGGTGAGACCAGCCCCGACGAACTCCGTGATCGCGCACGCGAACGCTACGAGGAGGTCAACCCCACGTTGAACGCCGTGGTCGAGTGGTTCGACGACCCCACACCGGTTCGTTCGACCGACGGACCCCTCGCAGGCGTCCCGTTCCTGTGCAAGGACTACGGGTCGGCCGAGGCCGGTCGCCTGGTCGAAATGGGCAGTGTGCTCGGCCGCGGTACGCGGGCGACGAAGACCGCCCGATTCGTCGAGCATCTGCAAGACGCTGGAGCGCAGATCCTTGGCCGGACCGCAGCGCCCGAGTTCGTGCAGCATGGAGCCACCGAAAGCGCGTTGCACGGCATCTCACGGAATCCGCACGACCCATCGCTGTCCCCCGGCGGGTCTTCGGGTGGCGCCGGCGCAGCGGTGGCCTCTGGAATCGTGCCGGTTGCCCACGGCAGCGACTGCGCTGGATCCATCCGCATTCCGGCGGCAGTGTGCGGGGTCGTTGGGCTGAAACCGGGGATGCACCGAGTTCTGCTCGAGGATGGCGGGTGGGGCGGAATTGCGAACGAGTTCGTCCTGAGCCGTTCGGTTCGTGACAGCCGACTGTTTCTCGACGTTCTGGGGTCCGGGCCCTATGTCGAAACAGATCGCCCGCTGCGCATTGCGGTGAACACCGACCACTGGGCGGGCGAGGACACCGATCCCGAGGTGGTGCACGCAACCATGCAGGCCGCCGAGGAGCTTCGTTCCATGGGGCACGAGATCGTCATGGTGCCACCGCCCGTCGACTACCAGCAGCTGATGGACACGTTCTACCCGCTGTTCCATCGATGGATCGCCCTGGACGTCGACCGACTGGTCGCAGCTGGAGCGGTCGAGGGGCCCGACACTCTCGAGCCGCTCACACGCACCGCTCTCGCACACCTGCGAGCACTCCCGATCTCGGAGATCGATGGGGCCTACGTGGCGCAGGGCGAAATCACGATGCGACTGGAACGGGCCCTCCACGATGTCGACGTCTTCCTCACGCCAACGCTCGGTCGAGTCAAGATTCCAATCGGAAAGCTCGCCGGCGACGTCGACGATCTCGACGAGTACCTCCGCTTGAACGACGAGATCTTTGCGTACAACTATCTGTTCAACGTGTCGGGCTGGCCATCGATTTCGGTGCCGACCGGCCGCAGCCACGAGGGTCTGCCGATCGGGGTGCAGCTGTCGGCAACTCGAGGAAGCGAACGGGTGCTGTTGGATCTCGCCGAACAGCTGCTGGCCGACTGACGACCAATCGCGTTCGACGCTCGCACAAACGCGCGTTAGGTTCGCGAAGTGACCAAGGTCACAGCCTTGACGGCGATCGGTGGGAGATCCAGAAGGGGTAACAGAAATGCGTTTGCGTTTTGGCACATTCATGGCGCCGTTCCATCCGCCCGAGCACAACCCGACGTTGTCGCTCGAGTCCGACTTGGAACTGCTCGAACACTTGGACCGATTGGGCTTTGATGAAGCCTGGATCGGCGAACACCATTCGGCGGGAAGCGAGATCATCGCATCCCCCGAGATCTTCATTGCAACGGCCGCGGCCCGCACGAAGCACATCAAGCTGGGTACCGGTGTTGTGTCGCTGCCGTACCACAACCCGTTGTGGGTGGCCGAGCGAATGGTCCTGCTCGACCATCTGACCCGTGGGCGAATCATGATGGGCCTCGGGCCCGGAGCGCTGCCCACCGATGCGTCAATGCTTGGTCTGGAACCATCACAAATGCGGCCGCTCCTCGAGGATCACATGGCGATCCTCATGCATCTCCTCACGAGCGAAGAGCCCATCAGCCATCGCTCTGATCACCTCGTTCTGAACGACGCACGCCTGCACCTGCGACCCTACTCGGACCCGCTTTTCGATGTGGCGATCGCTGCGGTCGCCTCGCCATCTGGGGCAAAGCTGGCCGGCAAGTACGGGGCCGGAGTTCTGTCGCTTGGCGCAACGGTGTCCATTGGCATGGACGTACTGGCCCACCACTGGAGCGTGCAGGAGGAGGTCGCTGCACAGAACGACCAGGTCGCCGACCGTGCCTCATGGCGTCTGGTTGGTCTCATGCATCTGGCCGAGACCGAGGAAGAGGCACGGCGCGATGTGAAGTACGGCATGGAGCAGTGGTTCCGCTACTTCCAGAACGTGGCTGCGTTTCCGCAGATGGCGGTCGACGGCGGCAACCTCGACGAGATGATCGACTTCGTGAACGGTGGTCTCGGGGTGGTTGGTACACCCGACATGGCCATCGCCCAGATCGAAGAACTGCTCGAGCAATCCAACGGCGGCTTTGGGGCCTACCTGACGCTGGCGCACAACTGGGCGAACTCGGAAGCGACGAAGAAGAGCTATGAACTTCTCGCCCGACACGTGATGCCCCGGTTCCAGGGACAGGTCGACACGTTGGTCAACGCGGCTGAACGCGCCCGCTCAAGCAGGCCGTCCCTCGCCGAGAAGCAACTGGTCGCCGTCGACGAGGCCACCCGCCGATTCGAGGAGGAACGCAGCGCCATCGTGCTCCGGTGACGCGGCCTGCCCATGGGCGTTCGACTGTGTGCTGTCAGGTGAAGAGCTGCGCGATCTCCGCTGCATCGTCTTCGGCTGACAGCACCAGTTCGAGGGTTGCGTCCGGGTTCATTCCGTAGTTCTCCGTCGCAAGAATGATGACCTCTTCGAGCGCCTCCTGAGACCGAACCTCGCGCAATGGCGCAGACAGGGTGACGGCCGGGGGTGCCACGAAGTCGAGGTGGCCGTGGTGCCCGCCGATCGCGTTCTGCAGGTTGATTGGCAACTCCCAGGCGTTGCACAACTCTGCAGCAACGCTGTCGTGGCTCCACCCGAAGGTTGCCTCCTCCATAACCGCCAGGTCGCCGCCTTCGCCGTGCCATTCACGAAGCACGGGCCGATACTCGGGCCGTGCGATCGCGAGAAGCGGAACCGCCATGTCCTGCAGGAGACCAGCGGTGAAACTCTCACCAGCGGTCGCCGGGTGCAACTGTTCTGCGAAGGCCTTGGCGAGCGCGCCACGTCGAGCCGCTGCCTGCCAGAACCGGCGTTGGTCCAGCCCGTCGACGTCGACATTGGGAAGCGCCACCTTCACGCCAACTGCGAGGAGCATCGATTCCGCCGTGCCGAGACCGGCGATGGCGACAGCTTGGGACACGCTGCGAACCGGCTGCGCGGGCCCGTATGCCGCCGAATTCACCAGCCGGAGCAGGCGAACGGTGGCACCGGGGTCGGGGCGAAGCGACTCGGCCACAGCATGCGCAGAGACCTCGGGGTCCCGCAGCGTTTCGAGTGTGTCCAGGATGACACCAGGAAAGCTCGGAATGTCGACGTCTCCCAGGGCCTCGCGCAGGACGGACCCGCCCTGGTCGGCCTGGTTCTTCTTTCGACTCTTGATCAACATGTGCTTCTACCCCGCTCTTCGAGCAATCTTGTCGGAGAGGATGCTCATCATCCCCCCAAGGCTGAAATAGCCAAAGACGACTTCTGACATCGCCATGGCTTGGGCGGGAACCGACCCGGGCAGGACATCGCCATACCCGAGTGTGGTGAACGTGACAACGCTGTAGTAGACGGGCGAGAAGGCGGTCTCGTGGTCACCCCAGTCAATGTCCACAGTGCTGTACGCAAACGAATAGGCCAGCGCAATGACGACGGTCCACGCCGTCCATCGGGCCAGGGAGCGTCCGCAGTCCGACGTCACCCACCACAGCTGATAGAGCCATTCGTGAGCGGTCGATTGTGTGCGGAACTCTTCCAGGTAGTTCTCGTCGTGGGCATGGCGGCGAAGAAGCCAGGCGCCGGTGAAGTCGGCGTTGTGCAGCTCGGCCCCGATCCAGCAGGCGTCCTTGTAGTCGGTGACCTTGGTGAACTTCGTGCCTGCAAGATCGGTGTTTCGAAACGAGGCGCCCGGCACGCGACTACCGGTGAAGTCGACGCCGACGAGCGACGCACCATCGAACAACGTGCCCTCAAGATCTGCCTCGCGAAGCCGGCTCCCAGAGAGGTTTGCCGTGCGAATGTCCGCTCCGGTGAGCGTCGCTCCGGTGAGCGTCGTGCCGGAAGCGTCGGCTCCGAAGAACAGCGCGCCCACGGCCGAGACCCGGCCAAAGCCTGCATCGTTCAGTGTGGCGTCCGTGAGATTCGCCCGGTCCATCGTTGCGCTGAGGAACTCTGCCCCCGAGGCGTCGACACCGTGCATGATCGTGTCGGTGAGGTTCGCTCCCACAAGTCGAGTGCCGGTCAGATCCGATCCCGAGATGTCACATCCGCTCAGATCGGCTCCGCTCAAGTCCATGTTGGCCAGGTCGGCCCGAACGAGCGACATCGTGGAGAAGTCGAGTTCGCCGGACGGCCGCTGTGGCCGAGCCGGAGCGCCCGAAGCCTGGGCTGCGTCGCGGCGCGCCCGAAGCTCTTCGAGTCCGTCCATTGGTGCTTCCCGCACCGTCATTCGTCCGGAGGCACCATCGTCGACGCCACCGGCGCCGCCCCGCCGATTCATGCCAATCCATCGACGTCCCCCACATACCGGTGAGGTTCCGCAACACGACTGACACGCAATCTGGGCCACATGATTCGAACGGCCTGTTTGGTCGTGTTTGCACGGTGACGAAGACTTGGACAACCAACCAAGGCGGGTAGGCGGATGCCAGCAAAACTGATGGCCGTTCTCGGCGTGTGCCGACGCAAGGGCCGGTGGGAAGTGTCTCAGACGACCACAGCGGTCGTGCTGTTTGGACACTGCAACATCGACTTTCGGGAGGCGTTTGCGGACCCCGAGATCGAGGACATGAAGCTGACCGTGCTGTGCTTGTTTGGCAATGCCACGTTCCTGATGCCAGAAGGTGTGCACATTCGCCCGTCGGTGGTCAGCATTCTGGCCTCCACCGGCTTCGACGTGGCAAACCACAAGCGGGAGTCACCGCTTCCGACGATCGCCATGGAGACCACGACCTTGTTCGGCCGGTGCCGGGTGAAAATCGGCGAGGACGCCGAAGCAGCCCACCTGGAGGTCGCCGAGGAGACACCCTCTCGGCGTCAGGTTGACACGGTACTCACGCCTCCGCCTGTGACCCCAATGGTGGACTTCTCCGAGGTTCCGGATGCCGGGGAGGCAGAACCAAGCAAGGTCAGTTTGACCAGCTTCGACTCTGCAGCCTGATCGGCACAGACGAAGATGCGGCCGGTTGCCAGCTCGTGGGCGGTTTCGGTCAGTACGTTCAGAGGTTCACGGTTCCGAGGCAGACTCGATTGCGACCGGTGTCTTTCGCCTCGTACAGAGCTTCGTCGGCTGCCTTGATGAGTTGCATACCGTCGTCGACGGTCGTTGGCCGATCCAGGACGGCTGCGCCCAGCGAAGCGGTGACGTTCAAGAACTCACCCGATGGGAGCTCAACTTCCATGAGTTCGATTCCCGCGCGGAGACGTTCGGCTGCACGAAGGAGTTCCTCGGGTGTTGCCAGTGGTGCGAGCAGAACGAACTCTTCGCCGCCCATCCGGGCCACAACCTCTTCCGTGCGTGTGGACACCCGCAGAACATCGGCCAGCTTCTTCAGCACGGCATCGCCGCCGTCGTGTCCGTAGGTGTCGTTGACCGACTTGAAGTGGTCGAGGTCGATCATGATCACACCCATGGGTTTGGCCATGGCGTGGGGGTCACGGATCCGTAGGTTGAGTTGCTGCGAGAATTGCTCGTCAAACGCGCGGCGGTTCATGAGCCCGGTAAGCGGGTCGTTCCGCGCTTCAGCCTCAAGCTGAGCGTTCTCCACCTCGAGGGTTGCCCGGCGTTCCGTCTCCAGGTGCAGTTCGGCTTCGGTCCGCATGCTCATCTCGATCAGGTGCGCTCGCGCACTCGAGACGATCTCGGCGTAGGCCGTTGCGTCCAGAGCGACGCCAAACTGTTCGGCCAGCTGCTGGACGTTCGCCTGCGTGTCGTCGAGCAGTTCATCGACCGCTTCTGAGGTGAGACCGTAATCAAAGGCGTGCACTGTGAGTTCTCGCAGGACGGCACCGTCACCCTGCTCCATGTAGAACGAGGTCACGGCCATGGAGAGTCGGACGATTCGTGCGAGGTCTTCCTCGTCCGAGCTTCCCGCACCGGTGGATGGCACGACTTCAATGAGGTCGGCCGCCGCAGCGAATTGCTCGGGCATACCCCATTGGCGGAGAAGGCCTGCAGTGGTCGTTGCTGAGCTGAAGTCGAAGACGGCACTCTCACTGGCCAGGGTCGGCCAACCTTGATGAGCCGTGGCCAAAGGCTCGTATTCGTCGGGAACGACCATACCCATGACCACCCGACCGAGACCGGCAATCAGTCCCACGAAGAACGCCTCTTCGCCGAGGTGTGGGGCGATGGATCGAGCCGCGAGTCGAGCCGCCGAAGACGTCACGACGGATCGTGACCAGAAGGTCGACATCGGAATTCCACCAATAGTGCCGTTGGCCGGCATCGTGCTTGCGACGGAGAAGGCGAGCGCAATGGTGGTGACGCTGCGGAAGCCCATGAGGCCGACCGCGCGCTCCACCGAGGTCAGTTCGTCGCCACGGCGGTACACGGGGCTGTTGGCGGTCGACAGGATCTTCGCCGCCAGGCTCGGATCCTGCGACACGGCTTCAACAAGGTCGCCGATCGATGCATCGGGATCGTTCTTGATCTCCAACACCCGCAGTGCTGCTGCAGGAGGTGTCGGGACTTCTCGCGCATCGAGAAGGTCCGCGAGATTGATGTTTGCCGCCATGTGTGATGTTCCGCCTGTGTTTGCCCAGCTTCGCCAGCTGGATCGTGCATGCATATCCGTCGGTTGAGGTCCGCTGAAGTTGACCGGCAACTGCAACAAATTTGTCCGGTCGTGAGCAAAACGCGAAACACCCCCGAGCCGCCGGCTCGGGGGTGTTTCAGTTCATCCGGTTTCCCGGCGAAGGTGGTGCTATCGGATCAGACCGAGCACGGTCTGGGGAACCGAGTTGGCCTGGGCAAGCATCGATGTGCCGGCCTGGACCATGATCTGGTTCCTCGTGAAGCTGCTCATCTCGAGCGCCATGTCGGTGTCACGAATACGAGATTCGGAGGCCGACAGGTTCTCGACGCTCACCCGAAGGTTGTTGATCGTCGATTCGAGACGGTTCTGCTTTGCACCAAGATCACCACGAAGTGTGGAGACCGAATCGATCGCTCCCGAGATGGTTGCGATTGCAGCCGAAGCATCAGCGGACAGATCGATGGCGTTGACACCAATCGTGGTCGAGCTGAGCGCACCGACGGTCACATCGATGGTCTCACCAGCATTGGCGCCGACCTGGAAGGTACGGACCGCAGCGTCGAACACGTCGAGACCAGCGAACTTGGTGTTGGTACCAATGGCATCGATCTGAGCGAGAAGCTCGGTGACTTCAGCCTGCTCGGCGGTACCATCGCTGGTTGCCGTGTTGGCTGCGCCAACGGCCAGCTCGTTCATACGCTGCAACATGGCGTGAACCTCGTTGAGCGAACCTTCAGCGGTCTGCGTGAAGCTGATGCCGTCCTGTGCGTTCCGGACGGCCTGCTGGTTGCCCCGAACCTCGGAGCGCAGCGTCTCGGACTTGACCAGGCCAGCAGCATCGTCAGCAGCACGGTTGATGCGGAAACCCGAGGACAAACGCTCGAGTGACTTGCCGAGCATCGCATCGTTCGAAACCAGGTTTCGGTGCGAGTTGATGGCTGCGACGTTCTGGTTGATTTGCAGACTCATGAGTCGTGCATCCTCCTTGATGATTCAGGATCGGTGTGTCCGATCCGTCCGCCCGCTTCCTGCAGGCACAAGAGGGTTCGGCGTTTGACGAGAACGCCTTTACGCATTTCTCGAGAAATTATCCGTACGGGGTTGTTTGGGGTCGACGGTTCTGTCGCATCACGTCGAGCGTTTCGTACAACAGCGCATCGGTTCGCTGCATGAGGGCCGTGGCGCGTACGCGTTCAGCATGGGTCATCACGCTGTCTGGCTGCTGCAGATTGAGACCGTTTGGGAGCTCTCCCGAGGCCCGGAAGGCTCGTTCCTGCCGTGCGAGCTGACGCTCGAGGACGTCCAGGAGCTGGGTCCATTCGCTCATCAGGAGAGCTGGTTCGCCAGGAAGGAACTCTGACTGTTGAGCTGTGCCAACAGTGTTTCCATCGCCGTGAACTGTCGGCGAAGTCCGGCTTCCACGACTTCCATGCGCCGCTCGTATCGGGCGATCGTGTCGTCGAGGTCATCGATGTTCGCATCGATGTTGGTGGTGGCGTTCTCGATGACACCGTCGTTCTCGGTCACGGTTTCGATTGCCGCCGTGATGCGGCCGAGGTATCCGTCGCCGTCGTCGCCGAGGAGAAAGTTCTGCAGTCCCGAGAAGTCCGAAGCAAGGACGTCGGAGAACGCTTCCTGGTCGAAGACGAAGGTGCCGTCGCGGGTGCCTTCGATGCCCACCTGGCTGCCCAGCACGAAGGTGCCGGTGCCGACCTCGGTGAATCCGGCACGGATCTGGCTCTCCAGTCGACGCAGCGATGATTCGCCCGACAGCAGGCCGACCTGACCGTTTTCGGGGTCCGACTGGCCGTAGCCGGAGACGCCAGAGAAGAACGCGTTTGCGGCGTCGACGAAGGCGCCAACCTTGTCCACGGCAGCTGCATCGTCACGATTGACGGTGACGCGCAGTGTCTCGCCGACTTCGGCGCCGCTCAGGTCCAATGTCATTCCTGGAACGATGCCTTCGACGGCAACATCGCTCCGCTCGATCACGAGGTCTCCACCACCCATCGTCACGATGGTGTTGGTGGCTTCCCGAATTTCGTCGAGCGTTCCGATCGAACCACCGGGAATACTGATGTCGAGTGCATTGTCGGTACCGGGCGCTCGCGCGGTGACAACGACGCGGAAGGGGTCGGCCGAACCGTCCCCGCTGTCGACGACCTGCAGGGTGGCTGCTCCACCCGAATCCGACAGCTGGGTGACGAGCGCGCCAACGGTTGTGGTGGCGGTCGTCTCCATGGTCGAGATTCGTGCTTCTCCAACGGTGAACTCGCCGTCGGGTTGCAGCGTCATGGTGCTGCCGTCCTCATTCGTGAGGGTCACCCAGCCGGTTGAGGAGACCTCGTGGGTCTCCCCGTTGAACACGATCGTTGCCGTGCCGTCACTGACACCGGTGACCTGCACGCTGTAGTGACCGGTCGGTGATGCGCCCGGGTCAGCGTAGGTGGCATTGATGGCGGCAACGCCGGAGGTGATCGTGGCTCGTCCGGCTCCAACGAGGTCTGCGGGGTCGGCGAACGCCTCACTCATGAACTGATGTGTTGTTGCGATCTGGTCGACGGTTGCCTCGTACACGCCCACGGCGCCGTCGCCGGTTCGAGTGACTGCAACATCGGGATTCGACGACTCACCGACAAGCGAGTTGATTCCCTCATCATCTTCGAGGTTTTCGATTGCGGTCATGAGCGCGTCGAGGCGGCCGTCCAGGTCGGACCATGCGCCCTTTTCCTGGTCGAGGCTGCTCTTGCGCGATTCGAGACGAACGACTGGCTGTCGTTCCACCGCCATGAGTTGTTCGATGATCGAAGTCGTATCGAGACCGCTACTGAGCCCGTCGACCGCAAAGTTGCTCATGGTTCCATGGTCGGCGCGAAACGGCTCCGACATGAGGGCTACACTCTGGCGGTGCTGGTTCTCACTCGCGAAGTCGGTCAAACCATCGTGATCGGCAAGGACATCCGAATCACGGTCGTGCAGGTGAAGGGCGATCAGGCCCGCATCGGAATCGACGCTCCACGATCGGTGCCCGTGAACCGTCTCGAGGTCTTCGAGGAACTGCAGGGCGCCAACGCTGCAGCCTCTTCGGCCAACACGTCCGACCTCGACGTCCTCCGGTCCGTCAAGAGGAAGAACACCTGACCAACGCGTGCCGCTGAGCCGTTTGGCTCAGGTTCTGACCACCTGTGCCGAATGGACCATGTGGAGCCAAACATCCGCTCGTTCGATCTGATCGGTGAACCTGCTCTGGACGACCGCGCCGTTTTGGAGTTCGCCCTCGCGGTGCAGACTGCGGCTGTCGTCAGCGGCGAGACCCTCGCCGGAGCGACGCGTCGGGTGTCCAGCATCGCGGTTGGCGACATCCTTGAGCCGGTGCAGGCAAGCACGCTCGAGAGCCTTCCGGGCACCTCGTTCGACATCGTGTCGGCCGACGTGGTTGTCGGTGTCTTCAACGTCTCCGACTCTGATGCCATCGCCGTGGCCGACATCTTCTTCGGGGGCCCGGGAACGGGAGCCGACCGACGCCTGGCGCCGATCGAGCTGACCGCAATCACCTCATCCCTGCCGCAGGTTCTGCAACCCATCATCGAGGCCGTGGCCCCCACCGCCGCGCATGGCGTGGCCCTCGTGCCAGCCAGCGACTCCGGCATCGAGGCTCCCGATCTGGTTCGTCTCGACCTCACCTTCACCATCGACGAGGTCGAGGTCGCCGCGTCGATTCACGTGCCAGATCCCGACAAGTCGGCGTCCGTCGACGGTCCGTCGAACGATCTGCTCGAAATCGTCTCTGGCATGCCACTGCGATTCGATGTCGACCTTGCCGACGTCTCCATGGCAGCATCCGACGTACAGGAACTCGCCGAAGGCGATGTCATTCTCTTCGATTCGCCGCCTGATGGCGATGTGACGGTCCGAAGCGGAAACCGTGAGTTTCTCCGAGGAACCATCAATGGGTCGGACGGCCGTCGCACGCTCTGTGTGACCCAGGTGCTTACGACTCAATAGCTCTCCGGAATCTGAGTCTGCAGACTCATCATCGAGCCGCTCTTGCCGATTGAATCCACACGACACAGCGGGTGTCGGGCGTGGTTCTTGGCGGAGCTGTAACGGTCCGCCAGAGACCAATTTTGGCGGGAGCGGAACATGACTGGCGTGGCGATCATTCCTACGGTGCTGAGCATCGCAATTGTGCTTGCGGTGCTTGGGCTGACGCTGTTCATCTTGCGATGGGCAACGCGGACCCGGACACCCGGAGGCCGACGGAATCGTCGCTCAGAACAGCTCGTGTCCATCGTCGAACGGCATTCTGTGGGCCGCAACGGTGCCATTGTGGTCATGCAGTACGGCACAACCGAACACGTGCTCGGCGTGACCGAGACCTCGATCACCCCGCTCGCCGAGGGCATCACCCAGCTGGACGAACCCGACGACGACGTGATCGATCTCTCCGATTCGACCGACACCGAAGAGGTGCGCAAAGGCCGTGTCGCCAGCCGCCTCGATGCTGTCCGTGAGCGGACAGTGCGGCGCTGACCTGCACATCGGGGCTTCTCATGGCGGAACGAAGACGACGAAGAACAACAGCATCGATGCGTGCGCTCGGCTTTTGGCTGATCGTGCTTGCCGTCGTGTCCTTCACCACAGGCACCGCAGGGGCCCAGGAGCAGCCTGAAGGCGACCTGATCGAGACCGAGCCGACGCAGCCGATTCCTCCCACGGATCCGGACCCTTCCGACGTTGGTACCCAGACCCCGATCCAACCTCCGACCGCCCCGGTCGTGGGCGAGCCGGAAGCCGGCGTCGACACCGACGGCAGCACCGAGGACTCGGCCGTGTCCATCGTGGTGGTCCTCACTGCGCTCGCACTCGTGCCCACGGTGTTGATCGTTGCCACGTCGTTCACTCGCATCGTCATCGTCCTTGGTCTCACCCGCAACGCCCTGGGGCTGCAGGGTGTGCCTCCCAATCAGGTACTGATTGGACTGGCGGTGTTCCTGACCCTCTTCGTGATGGCACCCACGCTGTCCGAAGCGAACGACGAAGCCTTGCAGCCGTACCTGGACGGCGAGATCGAGTTCGGCGAGGCCTACGACCTGGGTGTCGAGCCCTTTCGGGAGTTCATGTTGAGTCAGGTCCGCGAGGAGGACCTGATGATGTTCATCGACATGAGTCCCGAGGCCGAGCCAGCGACTCCCGAGGAGGTTCCGCTCACGACGCTCGCGCCGGCCTTCATCGTCTCGGAGCTTCGGGCAGCGTTCATCATCGGGTTCATCATCTTCATCCCGTTCCTGGTCGTGGACATGATCGTGTCGGCGACCCTGATGGCGATGGGAATGGTCATGCTGCCCCCGGTGGTGATCTCACTGCCGTTCAAGATCCTGCTGTTCGTGATGGTGGACGGGTGGTTCCTGCTCGTCCCAACCCTGTTGAGATCGTTCGAGTTGTGAGGAGTCCCCATGGATGTTGAATTCATGCGAATCGTGTCCGACATGTTGACGACGACGACACGACTCAGCGCGCCGATTCTGATCGCATCGCTGGTGATTGGTGTGCTCGTGGGCCTGGTTCAGACCGTCATGCAGGTCCAGGAGGCAACGCTCACGTTCGTGCCGAAGGTCGTTGCGATCGCCCTCATTCTGGGGTTCACCGGCAACTGGATGCTGGGTGAACTCGAGGACTTCATGATCCGGTCACTCGATTCGATTCCGGCACTGCTGGCGGGCTGACGGTGCCGTTCGACGACCCGGCATTGCTGGCTCTGGCTGTGGCGCGATGCGCGGGCTGGGTGGCGATCGTTCCCATTTTTGGTCCGGTGCGCCCAACCGCCACCGGTCGCATTGCGTTGGCGATCGTGCTGAGCCTCTTCGTGGTCGGCAATACTGCCGGCACCGCTCCCGAGGCCACCGGTCCGCTTGTTCTGCTCCTCGCTGGCCAGGTGCTGTACGGGCTGTTGCTCGGCTGGCTGACCTCCCTTGTGGTGGCGGCATTCGAGGCTGCCGGTGGCCTGATCGACCTGCTCGGCGGGTTCAGCATCAGCGCCGTCCTCGATCCCTCCACGGGAACGAACAATGCGGTCATCGCCCGCTTCTTCCAACTGATCTTCCTGGCCGCGCTCCTCATCTCCGACGCGCATCTGGTGATTCTGGGCGGCTTCGTTCGCTCGTTCGAAAGCACGGCGCTCACCGAACTCCCGATTCTCGGAGAGGACGACCTCACTGCGGTCAGTCGCGCGGCCGCCGACCTTCTGCTGTCGGCGCTGGAGATTGGCGCGCCGCTGGTGGGAGCCCTGCTCCTGACCGAAGTCGCGATGGCGATCGCCGCCCGATTCACGCCGCAGGCGAACATCTTCATGCTCGGTCTGCCGCTGAAAGCGCTCGTGGTGTTCATGATGATGGGCAGCATCCTCATCCACCTGCCGCTGTACACCGACCGCATCTCCAACCGGGCGATCGAGATCGTCGGGGCGATCGGCTGACCATGTCGATGACCGAAGCAGACGCCCGGACCATTCTCCAGGTTGGCCCGCATGCCGGACCACGGGATCTTCGGCGCGCCTATCGGCTTCGGTCGAAAGAGACCCACCCCGACGGCTCGGGCTCGCCCGAGGCCTTCGCCGAGGTGAAAGAGGCTTACACGCTGCTCGAGGCACTCGTCAGAGAAACCGCCAGTCCGTGGTGGCTCGACGAGGACGATGAGACCACGGCTCGGGTGGTGGCAGAGACACCTCCACCGCGCCGTCGGCAGTTCGAGGATCTGTTCCTGGATGCGATCCGACGCGAGCAGCAATCATGA
The DNA here is from genome assembly GCA_964517125.1 of uncultured Acidimicrobiales bacterium. GTDB lineage: Bacteria > Actinomycetota > Acidimicrobiia > Acidimicrobiales > SHLQ01 > SHLQ01. The sequence continues at coordinate 16,880 of CAZFBD010000015.1, read as the reverse complement.
GCCAATCGACTCATGATTGGCATGGGTCGGCCGATCGGAAATCAGGTGGTGCGGGCCCCTGATGCCCGCCGCCTGAACGGCGACCATGGCGAAACCTGCAAACGAGCAGACGGAAGAACCGACAGCGAAACGCCGTCTCGACGCGCGCCAAAAAGGTGAAGCCGCTCGCTCAACGGAACTTCCCCAGTCGATCACGCTCATTGCCGCCGTCCTGATCCTCATCCCGATGCTGACCGGGCTCTGGGGCGCACTTCAGCGCGACACGGTCAGCCTCATCACCACCCGCCAGAACCTGGAGGCTCCGGAGATCGGCGCCGCCGCCGCCAACGCCATGCGTTCGGCTGGCATGACCCTGGTGCCCATGCTCACCCTCATCGTTCTCGTCAGCGTCGTCGCCCAGGTCGCCATTGCCGGTCTGCCGAACGTGTGGAAGTTGAAGCCGAAGTTCGACGGGCTCAACCCGCAGAAGGGACTCAAGCGCGTCTTTTCGAAGCAGCAGCTGTGGGAGCTCGCCCGCACGATCATGAAGCTCGCTCTGCTCCTGTTCATTGGCCTCCTCAGTTGGAGCAGCCTTTCGGAGTTCGTTGCGCTCGGGCCGGCGCCGCTGTCGACCGTGTTCAGCGAATGGAGCAGCGTTGTTCAGGGGCTCGGTGTTGGTGTGGCAATCCTCAGCCTTTTCATTGGTTTCGCCGACACCGTGGTATCGAAGAAGAACTTCATGAAGGGCTTGCGAATGAGCAAGCAGGAAGTGAAGGACGAGGCCAAGCAGGCCGAGGGCGATCCACAGGTCAAGGGACAGATTCGCCAGGCCCAGGCCCGCATGTCCCGGCAGCGGATGATGGCGGCCGTCTCCGACGCCACCGTCGTGATCACCAACCCCACGCACCTCTCGGTTGCCCTGCGATACGAGCTCGGCGACGCAGCGCCGGTTGTGGTTGCAAAGGGCGCCGACGAGCTCGCACTTCGGATCCGGACCGAGGCACGTCGTCACGGCATTCCCATCAAGGAGAACCGACCGGTGGCGCGCACACTGTTCGCCACCGCCGAGGTCGGCGAGCCAATCCCCGTTGCCCTGTACAAGGCCGTCGCCCAACTGCTGGCATCGATCTACTCCACAGCCCGACCTGATGGAGCGGCAGCATGACGCAGGCAGCAACAGCACCCCGCCGGCTCTCTCAGCTCGGCATTCCCTTCCTGATCGTCAGCATCGTCGTCGTGATGGTGATCCCGCTTCCGGTGATCATGATCGATCTGCTGATCGCCTTGAACATCGCCATTGCCCTGGTGGCGATGTTGACCTCGATGATCGTCGACGAACCGCTGCAGTTCTCGGTCTTTCCCGCGCTGCTGCTGGTCACCACACTCTTCCGACTGGCGTTGAACATCTCCACCACCCGCCTGATCCTCTCGGAGGGTGTCGGCGGCGACGTCATCGAGACCTTCGGTGGGTTCGTCGTTGGTGGAAACATCGTGATCGGCCTCGTGATCTTCCTGATCCTGGTCGTCATTCAGTTCTCTGTGGTCACCACCGGTGCGGGACGCGTTGCCGAAGTCTCGGCCCGGTTCACGCTCGACGCCATGCCCGGCAAGCAGATGGCAATCGATGCCGAACTGAACTCCGGGGCGATCACCGAGGTCGAAGCCACCCGTCGACGCAAGACGGTGGCGGCGGAGGCCGACTTCTACGGCTCCATGGACGGCGCGTCCAAGTTCGTGAAGGGCGATGCGATCGCCTCGGTGGTGATCGTCGTGATCAACCTTCTGGGTGGCATCACGGTTGGCGTGGTCCAGCAGGGCCTGAGCGTCGGCGAGTCGGTCAGCCAATTCGCTCTCCTGTCGGTCGGCGACGGCCTGGTCTCACAGATTCCGGCACTGCTGATCTCTGTCGCATCCGGCATCATCGTGACCCGGGCAATCACGGATACCGGCGGTGGTCTTGGCGGCGATCTGTGGGCCCAGCTGCTTCAAGATCGTCGGGTGCTCGGTGTTGCAGCCGCAGCGATGACACTTGTGGCGCTCATGCCCGGCATCCCCCGGCTTCCTTTCCTCCTGCTCGCAGGCGCCATGGCCGTCGCAGCGTCGCGGGCCGGAACCATCGGCGATGACACCGCTGCAGTCGCCATCGAGGACGGCCGCAGGCCAATCGAGTCGGGAGCCGACGGCGACGAGGACCTGTTCGTCGACATCCGGGTGGAGCCACTCGAGATCGTGCTCGCCCCCGACCTGTTCGACCTTGTCGATCCCGACCGCGGCGGCACGTTGTTGTCCCGGGTCTCGACGCTCCGTCGGAAGATCGCACTCGAGTACGGATTGGTGATTCCGCTCGTACGGACCCGCGACGACACCGCACTTCCCCGCGAGACGTACGTCATTCGGCTGAACGGTGTGGAGGCCGGCCGCGGCGAGCTGCCCTTCGGCAAGTCGCTGGTTCTCGTGCCCGGCAACGATCTGGGTATCAACGGCCAGGCCACGGTGGACCCGGTGTTCGGTCTTCCCGCCGCCTGGGTGGCGAGCGACATTGCCGCACTCCAGGAACGCCAGGGCAGAACCGTCATCGACCGAGCATCGGTCATGGTCACCCACGTATCCGAGATCGTCGTGAACCGTGCCGACGAGATCCTGAGTCGGCAAGCGGTCCAGGAACTCGTCGAGGGTGTGGCCGCAACCTCGCCAGCTGTCGCCAACGAAGTTGGTGGCGACGTACTCACGTTGGCCGAACTGCACGATGTGCTCCGAGGCCTGCTGCGCGAGCGGGTTCCAATCCGGGACCTGACCCGAATCCTCGAGGCGGTCACCGCCCGAGCCCGAAAGACCCGGGAGCCAGATGCCCTGCTCGAAGCGGCCCGGGCGGCCCTCGGAAGTGTGCTCACCTCGCAGATCACCGTGGATGGTGTGGTGCGCCCAATCACGATCGACCCCGTGATGGAACAGCGTCTGCTGGAGGCCGTCCAGCCCGGCGAGGCTGGCGCGTTTCTTGCGCTCGACGGCCCCACCACCGAGGCATTCCTGGCATCGGCCGACGAGCAGGTCCTCGCGGCAGAACGGTCGGGCTACGAACCCGTCGTCGTCTGCAGCGCCACCCTGCGGCCGGTCCTGAAACGGCTGCTGACAAACGGTCGCCCGAACCTCCGTGTCCTCTCCTTCTCCGAACTCACCCCCGGCCCATCCGTCGAACCATTGGGAGTCATCAATGTCGCAACCGAAAACGTATGAAGCCAGCACCATCGAAGAGGCACTCCGAGCGGTGTCGATCGACCTTGGCGACGACATCGAGGTCGTGAGCGCCGCCAAGGAACGCAAAGGCGGAGTGTTTGGGTTCTTCGCCAAGGAACGATTCGTCGTGACCGCGCGCTCCTCCAACGAGGAAGCTGTCGAGGCGGCCGACGAGCCGGAGGACTTCGGCTCGTTGCTGTTGAGCCTGGCCAACAAGGTGGATGACACCTGGGAACCGGGCGAGACCGACGCCGATACCAGCGCTGACGACACCGAGATCGCGCTCGATCTCGACTCGACCGAACCCCAACCGACGGTCGACCTTCGCGCCGAGCTCCAGGCACGGGCGACGTCGGTGATCGATCTGCGCTCCGGCCGACGAACGGTCCGTCCTCCGGCGCCGTCGACGGAACAACCCACGCCAGCCACGACGGCCTCCGGGCCGGACTCGGGTTTCAGCTTCCACAGCGAGCGGCCATCACAACTTCGCCAGCAGATGCGCGGAATCGAGCGTCCCGTCGAACAGCCAGCGCCCACGATCCTGACCGTGGCCGGACCGATCGACGGCCTTCCCGACACCGCTCCGGCGTGGAGTCTGGCTCGGCTGGAAGCACTGCTTCTCCCCACCGTCCTCCTGGAGACCGTTGCCGACTTCGCTCCCGAGAGCGACATCGAGTGGATTCACGCCCTCGCGATTGGAATCCATCGAATGCTGCCCGAGGAAGATGGCGAGCATCTTTCCTGGGTCATTGGTGAGGGCCGACGCTCCGCTGCCGAACTGGTCCGCGGTATCCCAGCTGGAAGGATCCCCACGGCAATCGTCGTCCGGGGACACCAGATCGACGCAACGCCCGACGAGCTGGCGTTCTCACTACGGGAGTGCGTCCAGTGATCCGAGGCGTCCTCAGCATCACCGGTGCAATCATCCTGGTCGTCCTGTTGTTCCGAGTCATCCAGGGAGACATGAGCCTCATGGACGTTGCCGTCCGAGGCCTCGTGATCGTCCTGTGCATCTCGGTCGTCGACAAGGTTCTTGCCCCCACGATCGGGGCGGCACTACGCGGCATGAAGGTCGATGATGACCCGGCAGAAGCCGGCGAACCATCGCCCACGGCGGGCTGACGCTCCAGGGACGAAGAGACCTGTGGGCCTATCGGCCCAATCGCTGTTTGCAGCCTCACATCACGAGGGCCAACACCGATTGAAGGTCGTCTACAAAAGACAGAAATGCGGAAGGCGGATCTGCACCCTGAGGTGGACCGCTCTCCAACCACGGAAGACTCATACACGTTCATGGACGAACGGCGGAATCAGCTGGTCACCCCCACTCTTGTGGGACGACTGGCCTCTGGCGGGAGGCGACATGAACACTCTGTTCACCGATACCACAACGTGGGCGCTCGAACATGCGCTCAACGCAGTGGCGGAACGGCAACGGGCTGCATCGAACAACATCGCGAATGCAGCGACCCCGGGATTCAACTCCAAGCGGGTCGACTTCGAAGAGTCGCTGGCTGCAGCGCTGCGGTCGGGATCGACCGACGCACGCATCACGACTCGTAACGCAAACACGCCTGAGGGTATCAACGGCAACGACGTCTCCCTCGAGGAAGAGTCCTCGGAGCTGTTGCGCACCGGCATCCTCTACGAGGCGTTGATCGCAGCCGAGAACTACAAGCTCGGTCTTCTTCGCACGGCGATGCGGGGTCAGTGATGGGACTCTTCCAGGCACTGGACACCGCAGTTTCGGGCGCGACCATGTCGCGGGTATGGCTCGACGCCATCGCCGACAACGTGGCGAACATCAACACCACCCGTCCTCCGGACGAGGAACCATTTGCAGCTCGTCAGGTTCTGGCCAGCTCGGTCCCAGGCGCTGGACGCATCGGTGAGGGTGTGCGAGTCGACAGCATCGAGCTGAGTGATGCTCCACCAACCCTCGTGTACGACCCATCGCACCCACATGCTGACGAGTTCGGACTCGTGCGTCAGGCGAATGTCACCCTCGACAAGGAGATGACGAACCTTCTCCTTGCCAACCGGGTGTACTCCATGAACCTCTCGGTCATGGACCGTGCGGTCGACGCATACCGAGCCGCACTGCAGATCGGAAACTGAGCATGGCGATTCCTCCGATCTCCGCACCCATCTCCCCCGTTGCGGCGGGACCGGCACCGGTCGCCCCAGCAGCGGAAGCCGGCGGCAGCAGCTTCGTCGACGGGCTGAAGGAAGCACTGAACTCAACGGGCGAAGTGAATGCACTCGCCCAGGATCTGGCCACGGGCGAACTGACGGATGTCCATCAGTTCACCGTTGCAGCCGAAAAGGCGGCGCTCGCCATGGAGCTCACGGTTGCGGTACGCGACCGGGCTCTGGCGGCATATCAAGAAGTGATGAGGATGCAGCTCTGACCCCCGGTCAGCTGCACTGAAGGGAACCCTGGCAATGGCGGAACAGGACGGCGGACGAGGATCAAAATTCCTCGAACCACTCACGTCGATGGCACCACATCAGATGATCATCTCCGGCCTTCTGGCCGCGGCGTCGATCATCGCGATCCTGGGGCTGTGGAATTGGGCGACCGCACCGAGTTGGCAGACGCTGCTCGTTGGCGAAGAGCCATCGGTGGTGTCGGACAGCATCACGGAGCTCGAGACCGCAGGCATCACCTATCGGGTGGGCGCAGGCGGCACGATGATCGAGGTCCCGCGGGAGCAGGTCGCCGATGCCGAGGTGCAATTGGCTTCGGCCGGAATCTCCTCGTCGACGATCGTCGGGTACGAGCTTCTGGACAACCAAGGGTTCTCCACGTCGTCGTTCCAGCAACGGATCAACTACCAGCGTGCCCTCGAGGGCGAGCTGACCCGCACCATCCTGGATCTCGATCAGGTGATGGCTGCCAGTGTGCACCTGTCGATCCCCGAGGACGAGCTGTTCAGCGACGAGGAAGAAGCGCCAACGGCATCGGTCGTCATCGATCCCGGATCGTCGTTCAGCACCCGGTCCGTGGCGGGAATCGTGAACGTGGTGGCCGCCGCAGTCCCCGGCATGACGGCGGACGGCGTGACGGTCACCGATACCGCCGGGCGGGTCCTCACCGACGGCGGCGGCACGAGCAGCTCGGATGCTTTCGACAGTCGACGCACCCTCGAGCAGCAGCTTGAGACCTCGGCGCAGACCATGCTCATTGCGGCATTCGGTCAGGAGAATGCATTGGTCCGGGTCTCGGCCGAACTCAACCTGGACGAGAACGAACGGGAAACGGTCACCTACAACCCCGAGTCGCAGATTGCGCTCCGGGAACAGACGATCACCGAGCAGTACGCCGGCGGTTCGGATGCAGCATCGGGCATCGTCGGGGTGACCGATGAGATCCTCGACGCCACGACCACGGCGGATGTCGATGGCACCGACTACGCCCGGAACGAGCAGACGTCGGAGTTTGGTGTCGACCGGATTCGCACCGTCGAACGCAACACCGGCGGCCAGATCACCCGACTCTCCGTCGCCGTGGTCGTGAACGAATCGCTCGACCCGCAGCCCAACCTGCAGCAGGTGTCCGACGTCGTGGCAGCCGCCGTGGGTCTCGACGCCGAACGTGGCGACATCATCGCTGTCGAGGCGATCGCATTCGACGAACGATTCGTTGAAGCACTGGAGACGGCGGCAACCGCCGAAGCTCCTGGCGATCCGCTGGCGCCGATCGCCCCTTACCTGGGCATCGCCCAGACGGCGCTCGCCGTGCTGCTCCTGATCATCGTTGCCCTTTCTCTGCGGAAGGGCGTGAAGACCTTCACGGCCACCATCAAGGCCGCCGACGCCGAGGTGATCGACCTCGACGAAGAGGAGGCCGCGGCCCTCGAGGAGGGCAGCGAGGACGACGAGTCCGAGGATGAGGACGAAGAAGAAGACAACGAGGACGGCGAGATGAAGTCGCTCGAAGCCGGCCCTCGGACAACGAACGACGTCATGCGCATCATCGATCAGCAGCCGATCGAAGTTGCAGCGCTGCTTCGGAGCTGGGCGGCTGAGGGAGTCGAGTCCTGATGATGGCCACAGCAAACCCCCGAGTCGAACAACTCGCAAAGGTTCTGGTCGCCCTTGGCCGGGACCGTGCTGCGGCGATCCTGCAAACCTTCCCCGAAGAGATGCTGCCCGACATCGCCGATGCGATGACACGGGTTCCCGAGCTCGAAGACACCGACGTCACGACCACATTGCAAGACGTGCTGGACGGACTCGACGAGGAACCGACCCGCGCCGGCGACATGAAGTACGCCATGGACGTCATCGAGACGGCGTTCGGCTCGGAGAAGTCGGCCGAAGTCCGCGACGCCATCGACCCCTCTCGCAAGCCCTTCGGCTTTCTCCTGGAAGCCGAACCCGAACTGGCCGCACGAGCGATCAGTCGGGAGCCGATCGGTTCTCTGGCGCTCGCCCTTGCGTCGCTCGACGCCACGATCGCAGCGAAGATCCTGAAGCACTTCGACGAGGACGCACAGGCAGAACTCCACATGCGCATCGCAACCCTGGCGCCGATCAACGGTGAGCTCTTCAACGCGGTGGAGCTGGACATGCGAACCCGCATCACCCCACGCATCAAACCCGAGGGTCTCGAGGAGATCCCCGGTCTTGATGTCGTCGTCGAGATTCTTGGACAGGTCTCCAAGAAGGTCGAGAAGCGAGTGCTGGAGCAGATCGCCGAGCGCGATGAGGAACTCGCTGCACGCATCAAGGAATCACTCTTCGTCTTTGACGACATTGCGGTCCTGGACAACCGGGCCATTCAGGAGATCCTCAAGTCGGTCGACACCAGCGACCTTTCGCTCGCCCTGTACCCGGCAGCCGAGGACCTCCGCGAGAAGTTCATGTCCAACCTGTCGACCCGTGCCAGGGAGAACCTGGCCGAGGAGATCGAATTCCTGCGCAACCCCGCAGGCGGCGACATCAAGGCTGCACAAAAGCGCATCGTCGCAAACGTGCGGACCCTGGAAGAGGCCGGTTCGATCACGATCGAACGGGGAGGTGGCGGTGATGACGATGACGACGAGTAGCCGAAGGGTTCTGAAGTCGGGCGACGTCGACGACGCGCAGATCGTTGCGCTCGCCGCAGCAGCACTGGAGACTCCCGAGCAGATACCGGTTCCCACCGAACCGTTGCTGTTCACGGCGTCCGAAACCGAAGCGTTGTGCGAGACCGCTCGCCAGGCCGGAGCCGCAGACGCAGCAGCGGAGATCGAATCGCTCCTGCAGCGGATGACGGAACGGCTGGAACAGCTGACCGCGGCCGAGCAGGAACAGGAGACCCGCGGCCACGCCGCCGATGCGGAGACGATCGCCGACACCGCGTTGTCGGTCTGCCGATGGGTTCTGGGCCACGAGCTGCGGCATCCGAAGCAGATCCTCGACTTGGTCGACGCAGCGCTCACCAGCGAAGAGGTCACCGGTGAGTCTCAACTACGCCTGCACCCCGACTCGGTCGAGGACGTTGCCGCCATCGCTCCCGCGAACCTGACGGTCGTGGCCGACCCGAACCTTCCGCGGGGAGAGTTCCTGATCCGGACCGACGGACCCGACATCGCTCTGCGATTCGAGCTGGCGCTGGAACGGGCCCGTGCAGCACTCCTCAGCGAGGAGCAGTCATGAACTCGGCAACACTCGACACCATCTCCCCGTTCGTGGTCACCGGCCGCGTCGTCGGGGTGGCCGGGCTGGAGATCACCGTCGCCGGCCTGAACCCTGCGGTTGGCGCTCTGGTGCGCATTGGGTACGACGCAGTTCCGGCCGAAGTCATCGCCGTACGCGACAGCCTCTGTGTGGTCATGCCGTTGCGTGACACCAACGGCATTGCTGCAGGCGACCCGGTCGAACTCGCGGAATCGGCGGAGCTGCACGTCAGCGACGCCATCCGTGGACGGGTGATCGATGCGCTCGGCAACCCGATCGACGGCCGCGGCCCCATCGGCGGTCCCATCGACACGATCTCCATGAACGGCGATGTGCCGAATCCCATGACTCGTCAGCGCATCACCGAACCTCTCGGCCTCGGCGTTCGCACCATCGATGCACTTCTCCCCTGCGGTCAGGGCCAACGCATCGGCGTCTTCGCCGGCTCCGGTGTTGGCAAGAGTTCGCTGCTCGGGATGATGGCACGCGGCACCCAGGCCGACATCGTCGTCGTCGGGCTCATTGGCGAGCGAGGCCGTGAAGTTCGGGAATTCATCGAAGACGACCTTGGGCCCGAAGGCATGAAGAACACCGTGGTCGTCGTCGCAACGTCCGACGAGCCGGCGCCGACACGAATCAAGGCGGCCTTCACCGCGACCCGCGTGGCCGAGTGGTTCGCCGCGCAGGACAACAACGTCCTCCTTCTCATGGACTCGGTGACCCGCGTGGCCATGGCCCAACGCGAGGTCGGGTTGACCGCTGGTGAACCTCCAACGACACGAGGCTTCCCACCGTCGGTCTTCGCACTGCTCCCGAAGCTGCTCGAACGAACCGGACCACTCGAAGTCGGCAGCATCACGGGTATGTACACGGTGCTCGTCGAAGGCGACGACATGAATGAACCGGTGACCGACCATGTCCGAAGCATCCTCGATGGCCACGTGGTGTTGAGCCGTGAGCTGGCAGCTGCCGGCCACTTCCCAACGATCGATGTGCTCAACAGTGTCAGTCGACTCGCCGGCAAGGTGGCACAACCGGAACACCTGGCCGACGCCACCGCGCTACGACAGGTCCTGCTTGCGTGGGACAACGGCCGCGACCTCGTGGAGCTCGGTGCCTATGAGCCCGGGACGAACCCGGCCCTCGATGCCTACTTGCGGTTGCGGCAACCGGTGAACACCTTCTTGCAGCAGGCGCTGCACGAGACCATTCTCCGCGATCAGGCCCTGACCGATCTCCATGCGCTCGCCGAGGCGATCTCGTCGTTGGCCGCGCCCGTGCCTGAGGGGATTGGTGCATCGTGACGCAGAAACGAGACCGGCTGGCTGCCGTGCTGAAGGTCGCCCGACATCGTGAGGACAAGAAGACGGCGACACACCATGCACGCCTTCGTGAGATCGAGAACGCCCGACAACGATTCATCGAGGCCCAACATCGGGCCAAGCCCGAGGAAACCGGTGCGTCGGTAGATGAGCTCCGACGGCTCCGTGAGATTCACGCAGCGAGCGCCCGATCGGCCCTTGCGGCGGAAAGCCATCTTCGCGGCCAGTTGGAACAGTCGGTCATGGAACGCAACGAGATGCTCGCCGCGATGCGGTATCGCCGGACGGTTGAACGCATCGACGAGAAGCACAAGAAGGCCTGGGCAACACTCGCCGCGCAGGCCGCAGACAGAGCAATGGACGACATCGCAGTTGCCGCTTGGCAACGGAGGCAACAGTGAACGGGTTTGGACACATTCATGAACGAATCTCGGCAATCGAGGCTCGCTTCTCTCCCAAGACGACAGCGGTCGTGGAGGAGAGCGGTACCGGCGACCGCGACTTCTCCGACCTGATGGTGGAGTTCTCCGGCGTGTCTTCGGCGCAGAGCAGTGGGGCGAGCAGCGGCCACAACGCACGCATCGGCTCGATGCCGGAGATCAGCCCGTCGTTGCAGGCCGCCTTCAACGACACTGCCGAACGGTACGACCTCGACGTGAACCTGCTGATGGCGGTCGCCTGGCAGGAGTCTGCGTTCAACCCGTCGGCCGTGTCGCATGCGGGTGCCATGGGACTGATGCAGCTCATGCCCGGAACGGCTGCAGGACTCGGGGTGGATCCGACGAACCCCATCGAGAACCTCGACGGCGGCGCACGTTATCTGCGAGAACAGATCGACCGGTTCGGCTCCGTGGAGTTGGCACTGGCGGCCTACAACGCTGGCCCTGGTTCGGTCCAGAAGTACGACGGCATTCCGCCCTTCGAGGAAACCCAGAACTACGTGCCAATGGTGATGAGTCGTTGGCGTTCGTTGGCCACCGGCGAACGGGTCGTTCCCGTGCTCCCGGTCACGGCACCGGTTGAACCGGCGGCCGTCGACCCTGCGGCTCCGGCAGCAGCAGTGGTGGCGGAGGCAACCGATGTCTCGGCCGAAGCCGAACCACAGAGCACCCCTGCGGTGGCCACGACGACCGACGTCGGCGCTGGGTCCGACCCCGCAGCAGACACGACCGTCGACACGCCTGAACCGCTGCCGACCGTCGACGTGGCTGCCGACGCCGAGGAACCGACGGCGACGACGACTACGACCACACCAACGACCGAGACTGCGGCCGAGGACGCTCCACGCATCACCGTGTCGGACTCGATTCGTGCCGCTGCCCTCGACCCGGCGTCCGACGCGCTCGACGAGGCGGCCGACCTTGCGCCGGTGATCGATCAGACGTCGCAGCCGGAAGCCACGACGGCTGACGATACGCAACCCACATCGGTGGAGGCTTCTGGCGAGGCCCAGGATGGCGATCTTTCCAACCCCGATGCCGAAACCAGCACGACCATCGACGTCGACATCGACCTGACCGACGGCGCCGAGCTCGACGCTGCCCTCAAGGACGCTGCCACCCCGACGCTCGACACCGGCTCCGATGCCGACCCCGACGTTGCGCTGCAGTCGCTTGGCATCCAGCCAACGGCGTCGAGCAGCGGATCAGCGTCTGCCGCCCCCGAACGTCTGAGTGTTTCCCGGCTACCGCAGCAGGTGGCCCAGATGGTGCAGTCGCAGGGAGGCGAGGTTCGGTTGGAACTGAGCCCGGAAGGGCTGGGCGACATCTCAATTCGTGTGTCGCTCGGAGCAACCGGCGAGGTCTCGATCGAGATCCTGGCCGACTCCGATCAGACCGTCGCCGTTCTCGGCCGACTCCACGAGGCGCTGGAGTCCACGCTGCGAGCCGACGGTGTGGAGCTCGAATCGTTCGACGTTGGCACATCGGCTGGCGATGAAAGCGAGACCGACCAGTCCATGGACCAGAGTTCGGCCGACAGCACCACCCCAGACGAGACCTTCGCTCTCGAACCAAACGCAACCGACGGTGAAGCCGATGACGCTGAAGCCGTCACTGACGAACCCACCATTCTCCGAATCTGATTGGAAACAGACATGATCAACGCAATCACCGGTGCATCCACCGAAGTCAGCACAGAGAGCATCTCGAACGGCGTCGGCGCCGACCAGGACATGTTCCTGCAGCTCCTCGTTGCCCAGGTCCGCTACCAGGATCCGCTCGAGCCCATGGACAACAACGAATACATGGCCCAGACCGCCCAGTTCACGATGGTGGAACAGATGACGAAGGTCGCGGAACAGCAGACCGAGCTCATTGCCTTTCAGCAGGCCAACCTGGCATCGGGCCTGATCGGAAAGGTCGTCACTGGAATCGATGAGTTCACCGGTGCACCCGTGTCCGGTCTCGTCAGCGCTGTCGAATACAACTACGGCGATCCCCAGCTCATCGTCGATGGCGAACGTCTGAGCGTCGACTCGATCATCTCCACCGCTGCGGCATCCACCGACGCCGAGGGCCAAACAACCGAAGACACCGAGTCCGCAGACGCCGACTCCGTGATTCTGCTACCCGCCTCCGAGGAGGACGCGCTGTAACACCCTTTGCACAACACCCGATCAGGACGATCGATCCCGGCCACGGATGGCTGCTCAAAACGAACGAACACCTACGAACGAACACCAAGGAGATCATCACAATGATGCGTTCAATGTTCTCGGCCGTCTCCGGCCTTCGAGCTCACCAGACCATGGCCGACGTGATCGGCAACAACATCGCAAACGTCAACACCACCGGCTTCAAGGCCAGTCGTGTCGAGTTTGCAGACACCCTGTCCCAGCTGCAGGAAGCCGGATCGTTGGCCAACGCCTCGACCGGTACCGTCAACCCGACGCAGGTCGGCCTCGGCGTGAAGGTGGCAGCGACGATGCTGTCGCAGAACCCGGGAGCGGCACTGGTGACCAACCAGTCCACCGACGTTGCCATCGAGGGCGACGGCTACTTCGTCGTCCGGTCCGACGCCGAGCAGCTCTACACCCGAGCCGGTTCGTTCCGGTTCGATTCGAGTGGCCGCCTGGTGAACCCGTCGGGCGGCATTGCTCAGGGCTGGGTCCGCGATGATGCGTTGGGCGACATCAACACCAACGCACCGCTCAACGACATCACCGTGCCGGCATCCCAGACGGTTCCTCCCCGGGCAACCTCGCTCGTGGAGTACGGCGGCAACCTCTCGGTTGACCACGTCGTGGGCGAACCTCCGGCGGAATCCGTGATCGAGATCGTCGATGGCCAGGGCGTCGTGCACACGGTGGTGTTGTCGTTCGACAAGACCGCCGACGATGCATGGACCATGACCATGACCGATGAAGCAGGGGCGAACGTTGCCACGCAGGCAATGACCTTCGACCCGGCAACCGGTGAGCTGGTGAACCCACCGGGAGCAGTGGCCGTGACCTTCACAACACCCAACGGCACGGACATCGACTTCGACTTCGATCTGTCGACGATGACCCAGTACGGCACGTCGACCGATCCATTCGTTCTTGCGAACGACGGGTCGGAGCCCGGCTCACTGCGAGCCTTCGCAATCGATGCAAGCGGCATCATCTCCGGCGTGTTCTCCAACGGAGAAACCGTGGATCTTGGCCAGCTTGCCCTGGCGAGCTTCGCCAACCCCAACGGTCTTGGAGCAGAGGGCGACACCGCCTTCCGCGAGACCCTGGCATCGGGTGGCGCTCTGGTCGGCCAAGCCGGCTCGGCCGGTCGTGGCCTGCTCGCAGCAGGTCAGCTGGAGACCTCAAACGTCGAACTCGGACTCGAGTTCACCAACCTGATCATCGCCCAACGCGGGTTCCAGGCGAACAGCCGGGTGATCACCACAAGTGACGAGATGATCCAAGAACTGGTGAACCTCAGTCGATAGCCCTCGTAGCCCGGTGGGGCTCATCGTGAGATGAGCCCCACGCCGGGCCATGGCGGCCACGTCCTGCGGGAGGAACGTGTGATTCAAGTAACTCGACTCAACGACACCGAGATCATCGTCAACGCTGACCTGATCGAAGTGATCGAGGCGACTCCGGACACCATCATCACCCTGATCGATGGCACCCGATTCGTCGCGCGCGAAAAACCATTGGAGCTTGTCGACAGAATTCAGCGCTATCGCGCGGGGATCCTGTCGCTGCGCGATGACCCAATCATCGACGATGACCGGCCGGAGCGCGCACCCATGACCATCGTTCCCGACAGCGGGGACGACCAATGAACAACCCAAGGACACCACGCGCCATCCCTGAGCGCGACGCAACGAAAGAGGCCCTGGCATGGATCCAATAACCCTGGTCGGCATTCTCATGGCGATCGGCACCACGATGGGTGCCATGATCATCGGTGGTATCGACCCGGTGGGCGTGTTCTTCTCGTCCCCGGACTCGATCATGCTCGTGATCGGTGGCACCATCGGCGCCACGCTCGCCTCGGGAACCATGGAAGAGGCCACCGGCTTCGTGAAGGTCATGTTGAAGGCGGTCATGCCGCCCAAGACACCCGATGCCGAAGCCACAATTCAGACGATCCTCGAGTTCGCTGACAAGGCACGCCGCGACGGTCTGCTTGCGCTTGAGGAGTCGGTCCAGACCCTGGACGACGAGTTCCTGAAGCGGGGCGTCCAGATGGCGGTCGACGGCACCGACCCCGAGGTCGTTCGCGAGATCCTGGAGATCGACATCGAGGCGACGACCGACCGTCACAAGGTGGGCGTCGGCTTCTTCAACCGTTGTGTTGCGTATGCGCCAGGCTTCGGCGTGGCCGGCACGGTGATCGGCCTGATCGACATGTTGAACAACCTCAACGACCCGTCGTCGCTCGGTCCCGCAATTGGTGTGGCGTTCGCAACGACGCTGTGGGGCGTGTTCCTGGCGAACTACCTGTTCTCGCCGCTTGCGAACCGGCTGAAGACCTCGTCGACCGCCGAGATCGCCTACAAGAACATGGTGCTCGAAGGCGTGATCTCCATTCAGGCCGGCGCAAGTCCGCGCACGGTCGCCGACCGGTTGTCGGCATACATCGCTCCGGCGAGCCGCGAGGCACTGGAAGGAAACAAGAGTGCCTAAGAAACACAAGTGTCCCGAGCCCGAACCAGACAACTCCAAGGCGTGGCTCGACAGCTACGCCGATGCCATGACCCTGCTCCTGGCGTTCTTCATCTTGTTGTTTGCGTTCTCGCTCGTGGACCAAAAGAAATTCCAGGAGTTCAAGGCGGGCGTCCACCTTGCCGCTGGCAAGGCCGCCCCCACCCTGGATGGCGGCAACGGCATCCTCAACCTTGGCTCTGGTATCTCGGCGCAGGTGATCGTGCCGCCGGTCCTGATCGACGGCGAGAAGGCCGATGTCCCTCCACCTCCACCCGAGGAGATGGGAGAGGTTGGCGAAGGCGAGGCACCGGAGCTCTACGAGTTGTTGCAGGGCACGATCGATGCGATCGGGGCAGGCGAGTTCGTTGAACTCCAGCGCACCGCCCGCGGCGTCGTGGTTCGCATGGACTCCAAGGTGCTGTACGAGTCCGGTTCGGCGCAGATCCTGCCCGATGGCGTGACGATTCTGGAGAGCATCGGCCCCGTGATCAACGCGGTCGACAACAACGTCGTCATCGAAGGACACACTGACAGCCAACCCACCAACGGCGGCGGAGGATTCGCCACGAACTGGGAACTGTCGAGTGCTCGAGCGGTCTCGGTACTGCGGTACATGAATGAGTTCATGGACATTCCCGGCGCTCGCCTGGCTGCGTCGGGGTACGCCGATACCCGACCGCGTGCCACCAACGAAACTCCCGAAGGACGAACCCTGAACCGACGGGTGGAGCTTGTTGTTCTGGTGGAGGACGGAAGCATCGACGTCATCGAACGTCTTGGTGAGAGTGCTGCCGAAGCCGGTGAGGAACTGGACGATGGCAGTGGAGGAGAACCCGAGGCTTCTGAACCTGCTGACGATCCCGAGATCGTGAGCATCGAACCGAACATTGCACCTGCGTTACCAAACGGCTGAGAAGACACGGTCAGTCTCAACAACTGAACGAACACGACGAGGAAAGAACACATGGCGGACAAAGAGAACGACGAAGAAGCAGAAGCGGCGGCCGCGGCCGCCAAGAAGAAGAAGATGATCGGTGGTGTGGTTGCGGCCGGCCTGATCTATCGGTTCGTCCTGTCAGGCGGCGCCGAGGAACCGGCACCCGAGGCCCTGGCGGCTGTGGCCGAAGAAGCGGTGATCGAGGAGGGCGAGATTCTGGCCATCCCCGAGATGACGCTGAACCTGGCCGACACCGATGAGCTGCACTTTGCGCGAATCGGGTTGGCCGTTGTTCTGCAGGCCGAGGTCGACCCGGTGATCGCGGGAACCAAACTGCCAATCGTGCAGGACGTCGTGGTGCAGACCGTTGGAGACATGACGTTCGACGAGCTTCGAGCGCCCGGTGCAAAGGAAGCACTCAAGGAGCTGCTCTCAGAGCAGTCCCGCGAAGCGTTCAACGGCGAGACCGTGTCCCGGATCGTCTTCACCTCGTTCGTGATGCAGTGAACGACCAGAGCCACATGAGCCTTTCAGGGATCTCGGCCGGAAGTGCCGAACAGAACCCAACGCGCCACAGGAGCCTGCGGGGGATCTCGGCCGGAAGTGCCGA
>CAZFBD010000014.1:15751-70345 GCA_964517125.1 uncultured Acidimicrobiales bacterium | reverse complement strand
CTAGGGCCAGATGTCGCCGATGGTGTAACCGTTTGGGAAGGGGTCGGTGGGGTCCAGGACATATTCGGCGAAGCCGGTGATCCATCCCTGACCACCGATCTCCGGCACGATGGCCGTACGACCGGCGACCATCGTCTCCTCCAGGACTCGTCCGGTGAAGGTCGTGCCAAGTGGACCCTCGTGGATGAACTCATCGCCGACGGCGAGCTCACCTCGGGCGTGCAACACCGCCATCTTCGCCGAAGTTCCTGTCCCGCACGGACAACGATCCAGCGCTCCGCCCCATGTCTCGGGGCGATCCCAATCCAGCACCCCGGTCGCAACCGTCACGGCATTGCGCCGATGTGCGCCCGGAACGGACGGGGCACCCGACAGCTGAGAGATCGTCGGGCCGGTCAGTTCCGGATGCATCGGATGCGCAACCGGCATCTGCTCGCGTGTCGCCACCCGGATCATCTCGCTGACCCGTGCGACCTCGGCCCCGTTGTCGGCATCGAGCGACACTCCCAAAACATCGGCGTCGGCAATTGCATAGAACATGCCGCCCCAGGCAATGTCCACCAACACCTCACCCAGCCGCGGAACGTTGATCGGCACATCGAGGTGCATGGCGAACGCCGGAACATTCCGAAAGTTCACCCGCGTCACCTTCCCGTCGGAGCACTCGGCCCGGACAGGGATGAGGCCGGCCGGCGACTCCAACACGAGGTTGGTGACGGGCTCAACCATGGGAACGATGCCGGTCTCCAAGAGCGCCGTCGCCACACAGATCGTGTTCGATCCCGACATCGGCGGGTACTCGGTCTGCTCCATGATGATGAAGCCAGCGTCCGCCGACGGATCCGTCGGCGGAACGATCACGTTGCAGCAAAGCGCCGGATACCCGTTTGGTTCACGGAGCATGCGCAAGCGGATGTGGTCGGCGTTCGCCTCCATCCACTGCATCTTCTCGAGCATCGTGGCACCCTCGAGATCGGGGACGCCGCCCGTGATCACCCGTCCCGGTTCGCCCTCGGCATGGACATCGACTGCGGTGAGTCGATCGATGAATTCGTGCATGCGCCGAAGCTACTGCTCCTGACGCAGCCACACCGTCCGCTGCGGGAACGGAATCTCGATGCCCTCGGCCTCGAACGCCTTCTTGATCCGGGCACGAATCTCGCGGGCCACGCTCCACTGTTCCGAAGGTTCGGTTCTGACGGTGGCACTGATGACCACTGCACTGTCTCGGAAGGCCTCGACACCAAGCACCTCGGGCTCTTCGGTGACGGTCGCGTCCTCACGGTTCTCCATCCAGACCTCGTCGAGCACCCTTTTGATCACCGCCGACGCATGGTCGACGTCGGTGTCGTACCCAACTTCGAACTCCATGCGGGACTTGGAGAACAGCTGCGAGTAGTTGCCCACCCGCAGAATCTGACCGTTCGGCACGACCCACATGACACCACCGGCATCACGCAAGCGAGTCGTGCGCAGGCTGACCTCTTCGACCGTGCCCTTCGCCTCGCCAAGGTCCACGAAATCGCCAACGCCGTAGTGGTCCTCGATGATCACGAAGATTCCGGCCAGGAAATCACTCACGACCGACTGCGCACCAAAGCCGATCGCAATCCCCGCCACACCGGCACTCGCAATCAACGGCGCCAGATTCACGCCGAACTCGCCCAGGATCATGAAGATCGCGACCGTCCAGATGACGATGCTCACCGCACTGCTCAACACATCGCCAAGGGTCAGCGCCCGTTGTTCCGAGCGCTTCTCCTGCTCGTCGAGCATGGCGAGACGGCGCACGTTCCCCCAGACGGGGTTCACCTTCTGGTCGCGGGCCCGAATACCCCGCTGCGCCACCTTGGCGGCGAACCGGGTCACACCGCGGCGCAAAAGGCGGCTGACAAACCAGGCGACAGCGATGATGAACAGCACCCGGAGCGGCCGATCGAGCATCCACGCCGCCACCCGCGTGAACGAGTCATGACCCGTCCATTCGAAAATCCGTTGGCACACAAGGCTCGGGTCATCACCGCACGAATCGGCCAGAGTCACAGCGCATCCTCCCGCAAGATCATGGCCTCATCTTTGCCGCACGGAATGCGGTCGCCGGGGACCTCGAACGATTCGCCCGCATGCCCCGACACGGGGGTGGGCTCGTCTATCGTCAGGACGACCAGATCGAACCGACGGAGCGCAGCCATGAGCGACATCACCGACACCGAGAACAGCTGGCTGTCCGACGAAGAAATCGGCACGATGCGCAGCCGCATGCCGATCGTCTACATCAACGCAATTCCGGTGATCACCGACGATCTCGGCATCGTCACACACATCGGCCTGCTCCTCCGACTCGGTGCCGACGGGTCGGTCAATCGAGAGATCGTCGCCGGCCGAATCCTGTACGGAGAACGGGTCCGTGACGCGCTCCTCCGGCACTGTGAGAAGGACCTGGGCCCGCTCGCCCTGCCGCAGATTCCCGCCTCGCCACAGCCGTTCACCGTCGTCGAGTACTTCCCGAACCCCGACATCACCGGCTTCCATGACCCCCGGCAGCACGCGGTCAGCCTGGCCTACGTGGTTCCGGTCGAAGGCGACTGCGAACCGAGCCAGGACGCGCTTGATCTCGTATGGCTCCGCCCCGACGAAGTTGTCAGCCCCACGGTTGCAGCAGAACTCTCACCCGGCCACGAAAAGCTCGTCCGACGAGCCCTCGCCTGGGTGGGACGACTCCCCTAGTTCACCCACGCGCTCACCCCGCCGGGCCCGCATCTCGCCAACAACGCACAGCTGGACTCACAGGCGCTACCTTTCGCGCGCCCGCAACCACACCAGGGGCCTGGCCCCACTTGTGGGCTCTCGACCGCGAAGAGTGAGACCGATGATCCAGCGTTCATAGACTGACAGCCGCTCAGCCGCCCAAACACTGCATTCTCAGGGACGGATCCAGCACACCAACCACGTTCCGCGCGTCGCCCACCACACGAGGGGCCTGGCCCCTGTTGTGAGGAGTTGCGCGCGGTGGGTGGTGGTTGGGCGGTTGGCGGTTGGCCGGCCGGTCGGGCGGTTGAATGGTTGGGCGGTCGGGCGGTCGGGCGGTTGAATGGTCGGGCTGTTGGCGGTTGCCGGGGTTTGGGGTTAGAGCTCGCGGGTTTTGATGAGGTCGCGGAGCATGTCGGCGAAAGGGCCGCCGAGTTCGGGGTGGGCGAGACCAAGTTCGACCTGGGCTCGGAGGAAATCGAGCTTCTGGCCGGCGTCCCAGCTGCCGCTGTCGCCGACGGTGCCGTACAGGCCACTGCCGGATTCCGAGGCGATCATGGCCATGGCATCGGTGAGCTGAATCTCGTTGCCAACACCGGGGGTCACCTGATGCAGATGCTCGAAGATGTCGGCGGTGAACAGGTACCGACCCATGACGGCCAGGTTCGACGGAGCATCGGCCGGAGCCGGCTTCTCGACGATGTGCGGAATCTTGACGACGCCGTCCGAGACCTCTTCGGCAGCGGCACAGCCGTAGCTGCTGACCTCTTCCATCGGGACTTCACGCAGAGCGACAACCGAGCTGCCGTGCTCCTGATACGCGTCGACCATGGCCTTCACGGTGCCACCGCCGTTGCACATGATCTCGTCCGGAAGAAGCACCACGAACGGCTCGTCACCAATGTGCTGCTCGGCCTGCAGAACCGCGTGGCCTAGCCCGAGCGGCTCACCTTGACGGGTGAAGTGGAACTTCGCCATGTTGGCGATGTCGATCACTTCTTGCAGGGCGTCGGTCTTGCCCTTGCGCTCCAGAAGCGTTTCCAGCTCGAAGTTCCGGTCGAAGTGATCTTCGAGGGCCTTCTTGGCCGTGCCCGTGATGATGAGCACGTCTTCGATCCCGGCTTCGACCGCTTCCTCGACCACGTACTGGATGGCCGGCTTGTCGACGATGGTCAGCATTTCCTTGGGCTGGGACTTCGTGGCCGGAAGGAAGCGGGTACCGAGACCTGCGGCGGGGATGACCGCCTTGCGTACGGGAGCTGGCATGCGAATGGGACCTCCGAGAGATTCGAACACCGATCCATCGGCGCATTCCGGCACAACTGAAGTCGGAATGCGCGTCAGGCGACCCGGTGCTCGCTGCCTGAAACCAGGCGTTTGATGTTTGCACGGTGCCGCAACAGGATCAGTCCGCTGACGACGAGCGTCGCGACCATCTCGATCCAGTGTTGGTAACGAAAGAAGACGCCGATGGGCAACAGCACGGTGATGACCAGCGAGCCGATGGACGCCGTTCGTGTCTGACGAACGAGCAGAAGAAACAGCGCCAGCAGCGGCAGGCCAATGAACGGGAACAGCGGAAGCGAACCTCCGCCACCCGTGGCCACACCCTTGCCGCCACGGAGGAATCGGGCGAAGGGAAGAATGTGTCCGGCCGTTGCGGCGACCCAAACGACAGCCGCCCACCGACGGTCCAGGACGAGCAGCGTGGCCAGGACCGGAAGGAACCCCTTGGCCGCGTCCACGAAGAACGTGAGGAGTCCGTACGCCGCACCCGAGGTGCGATACACGTTGGACGCACCCGGGTTCCCCGAACCCTCCTTCGAGTGGTCGTGCCCAGACAACATGCCGATGATTCGAGCCGTGGGAAAGCTGCCCGCAAAATAGCCCGCAATGATGAAGGCAAAACCGAGGACGACGTCAGGCACGACCTCATGTTAGAGCGATCTGCCGCCGCAATTGAAACGCTTTGCCCCGCAAGCCCCGAGCGGGAACAATCAACTGCGGGTTGTCGTTGCAGTGACGCGGTTCGATACTGCTTTGGTGACTTCCGTACAACGGGCCGTCACACATGTGGAAGACAGGGACATCAGGAAATGCCTACGTACCAATACCGATGCAGCAACTGCGGCGAAGAGTTCGAGAAGGTTCAGTCATTCTCTGACGACTCGACCCCCAAGTGCCCGGGCTGCGGAACCCGTTCAAAGAAGAACATCTCGAAGATCTTCAGTGCGGTTGGCATCAGCTTCAAGGGCTCCGGCTT
The DNA here is from genome assembly GCA_964517125.1 of uncultured Acidimicrobiales bacterium. Taxonomy (GTDB): domain Bacteria; phylum Actinomycetota; class Acidimicrobiia; order Acidimicrobiales; family SHLQ01; genus SHLQ01. Next base: position 65,334 of record CAZFBD010000014.1, on the reverse strand, counting down.
CTACAAGAACGACCACGGCAAGAAGAACGCATCTTCGTCTTCGTCGTCGTCGAGCTCCGACTCGTCGGCTTCCTCTTCGTCTTCGGAAACGAAGAAGGACTCGAGCACCAAGAAGGACTCTGGGTCCTCAAGCTCGTCATCGTCGTCCTCCTCCTCGGACTGACACCGTTCAGCGAACGGCGAACGACACCCGGCCATTCGTTTGGCCATTGAGAACCTCGCCAACCAGATCTGCGTGGACGGCGAGCGCCACACCATCGTCGTTCACGTCCAGCACCAATCCGGGCGGGTCCAGAACCCGGAACCGGTCGCCGACCCCAAAGGGATCCTCGACGAGCACGAGGTCGACCAGATCACCGGCCTGCATCGGTGGCATGCCTGCATGCGTCGGAAACCCAATCGCCCGCATCCCAGGTGCAAGCTCCAGCGCATGCTCCCGGGCTGACGCCAGGTCTCGTCCGGTGACGGGCTCACCCTGAAGGACCGTGGTCACGAGACGGTCCGTCACCGGAAGCGAACGCAGTGCGTCCGGTGGCACCAGCGCTGCCGGCCACGAAACGAACTCGAAGTCGCCATCGTTGGTCGACGAGCCGATGGACAGATCGGCTGCGGCGACCACGATGACTTCGCTCCGACCCCACGAGTCCTGAGCGGCTCGGGCCTTCGCCACGACACCTGCACCGATCAGCCCCACGACAGCAACCACTCCAACGGCAAGGACCCGGCGCACGACCCGATGCCGAACGGCGATCGAACGAACCCGCGCCCAGAACAATCGGACAGCGAACGGTGGCGCCCACCGCTTGGGCCGAATCCGCGGGATCCGGCGAACAGAAACACTTCGGTGCAACATCGGCTTTGCCTTGGGCATGGTGCAGCAGGGGAAGTGCTGTCCGCGACCCTAGCCGCGTTGCACGATCAGCGACAGCCGTCCAGGTGGCTCACCGAGTCGGCGATCAGCGAGTCCCAGTCCGACGTGAACGCAGCAAAGGCCTCGGGAGTCGGCTCCAGCAAGACCGCCTGCGAGCGGGCCGCACATCGAGCCACTCCAGCGGGGACGCCCATCGCCAGGTGATGATCGGTGAGTTCGGCGTGCAACACGATGGGCAGCAGCGTGTGTGTTCCCTGATCGGCTGGGTTGCCGATCGGGCCGCACAGGTCGAATTGTTCCGAGACGTGGCCGTCGGCCGCAAGGCGCTCGGACTCGACGCCGGCCAGCGGCAACATCGCTGCGAACTCGTCGGCTTCGGCCGCCGTGTCGAACCACACGCGGTAACGCACACAAACGGCATCGTCGTCGGTGAAAAAGAGCGTGAAGGCGTCGTTGTCGTACCCAATGGCGGCATCGAACGCCATCTCCGTCCCGACGATCGGAGCGAACACCCGGAACAGGCCAACCGGGCCGATCTCGCCGTACGAACCGATTTCGCCGTTCGGATCCTGAATGAGCAGACCTGCGTTCACACGCGGCCGCGGGCTGGTCGAGAACGGGTCGAGCAACAGCTCGGTCGAACCGAGCGTCGACTGCCGAAGCAGCTCGTTGAAGCTCTCTTCGCCCTGGGTCCGAATGAGCAACCGTGTGATTGGATCACCAACCACGTATGGCATGAGGAAACTGGCGGTCAGAAAGTCATCGGCCATGGGTGGGGCGTCGTCGACACCATCGTCCGCGTACATCGCCCGCTGTTCGGCTTCGGGAAGCTGATCGAACCACATCATCTCGATCCGGTCAGCGTCCCCCTCGACGAGTGCCCGACGCATGGACGCGGCGTCGGCCTTCTCCCTGGAGAAGTCGAGCAGGCCATGCTGATCCTGGAGCGCGTGTGTGAGTTCGTGCACGACGGTGAGCTCCAGGAACCCCTCGATTTCACCCTCGGGCAGGACGATGACCTTCTCCAGGCTGTCGTAGAACGCATACGCGCCCTGACTGGTGGTTTCGGTGGTGGCGGCGGCGAGATTTTGCTCAGGGTCGAACAAGCCGAGCATCTGGTAGGCGTCCTGCCACGGCGCCCAATAGTCCTGCACGACCTCGTCGGACAGATCGGTGCCGGCAGCCAGCTCGGCCGATACATCTCCACGGCGAACCTCGACCGAGTCGGTGAACTCCAGACCCCGTGCCTCCTCAACAAAGGCGACGTAGGGCTCGAGCTCCGGGGACCAGGTGGGCTGCATGGAGCGGTAGACGACGAGCGAGAGCACCGCGACCGCGCACACGGACAACGTCATCGCAATGATCCGGGGGCCACGCCGACGCTTCGGGGTCGGGGTCGGCAGTGGCAACGGAGGGTTCGACCCGCCCCAGGGCGATTGGTGCCCCCACGGCGGCGGAGAAGCAGCGGGAGGAGGAGGCGGCAGAGAAAGCGGTGACGGATGGGCGGTGCCCGGCTGCGGCGGCGGCGGCGCAAGCGCGGCCGGCACAGGAAACGCTCCGGCGGGAGGCGGGGGGTTCAACGTGCTCTCGGGACCCATCGCCAAGTTGTCGACCGGCTGACCACCCGCCCTGAGCGCCGGCGCCGGAAATGGGTCGATGTGCCCGCTGGCTCAGTCGGCGAAGTGTGCGAGGTCGTAGGGATAGTTGGGGTGCCCGTCGAGGCTCGAATCGTCGACGTCGAACACCCGGGCGATTGCCGCCGCTTCGAAAGCCCAGTACCCGACGTAGTCGGTTCCCGCCTTGTGGCTGTCGAACCAGACAGCTCGGCGTGGCCCGCCATGCACGTCGTACCACTCGTCCTCGACGTACTGGGCCAGACGATCGCGGGCTGCGCCAGGTCGTCCGGCCACCGCCCGGTCGATCACGTCGACCAGGCCCGAGTGCCACTCGGGGTGCTGCAGGTTTCGGGATCGGTTCGACGTGGGGCACAACCTGGCGATGCACAGGTCCGCCAGCAGGTCGTCGAGTCCGTCGCGTTGGCGCATGAACCCCAGGAGCGTTGCTGCGTCATGGTCGCCAAAGAGCGTGGCCAACGCGCACAGCTGAATGGCTTCTTCGGCGGGCTTGTCGAACCCGTGTGTGAGTAGTGCAGCACGACCCCGGATGAGCCGGTGGAAGGCCGGAGCGAGCAGTTCCAACGGCTCGCCGACCGAGTAGCGGGCAAGAAACGACCGGTAATCGCTCTTCCACACGTGCACCTGCACTTGTGGCGCCCGACGTGTGGCGTGTTTGCCGGGCCCAACGAGTCCGCTGAGCCGAACCCGTGTCTCGGCTTCGACGGCGATCAGATTGACGAAGTAGCCGGTTTGGCGATGGTGATCGCGGGGCTGCCAGGACGCATCGACCCGATATCCGGTCCAGGACCGGGCATCTCCATTCCACGATTCGGACCCACCAAACAACCTTCGCATCGCCATTTGGCCACTGTATGTGGTTATTTTGCCCTCGTCGAATACACAAACGTGATGGGCCGATCAGCTCTGACCGCACAATGTGCACGGTGCCAAGCTGAATTCATGGACTCCACCACCCCGAACTTCGCCGGTCTGGCCGCCGCAATGATCGAGCGCGGCGAACACGCTGCCGCCGCCGACACGATCGCAACGATGTTCAGCGCAAACCCCAATGACCCCGAAGCGCACCGGATGTGGGGGCGCCTGCTCCTCGCCAAAGGCCAATACCCAAACGCCGTCGAGGCGTTTCGACAGGCGAGCAGTCTTGCCATGATCCACGCTGGGCTTCGATACGAACTCGCCCACGCACTTGCCACACTCGCAGCCAACCAGAGCGTCCACTTCCGCGACGCAACGCTGGGAGAAGCCCACGCCGTGGCGACCGACGCCGTTCGATTGGATCCATCGAGCACACAGGCAATGGCGCTCCTGGAATCCATCGACGAGCAACGGCGTATGGACACCCTCGACACGACCGACCACACACCACAGGTGATGTTGGCTCGAACCACGCCGGTTCGTCAGTACCAGATGCCCACGACCACCCAACGCATGGCCAACAACTATGCGATCTGGTGGGCCACGATAACGCTGGCGTTCTTCGCGTTCCTGATACTCCGCTTGATCTGAGCCAGCCCGCAGCGGGCTCGATCAGATCGTGCCTGCAGCAAGAAGCACCAGTGTCAGCACACCAATGGCGACCCGGTACCAGCCAAAGATCTCGAAACCCTTTTCGTTGAGCCACGTGACCATCCACTTGACCGCTGCCATGGCCGACACGAAGGCCACGAACATGCCAATGAGCGGCGTGGTGACACCAAACGTGTCGATGAGCTGATCGCCACCCTGCAGACCTTCGTAGGCCGTGGCGGCCGACAACGTGATGAGGCCGAGCAAAAAGCTGAACTCCACCGCAGCCCGGAGCGACAGCCCCACGAGCACGGCGGCAATGATGGTGATCATCGACCTGCTGACGCCGGGCCACATGGCAATCGCCTGCATCACGCCGATGATGACGGCCTGACGAGTGGTGATCGACACGAGCTCACTGCCGGCCTTGTCGAACCAGCCTGAGCGCGACAGCACCAGGATCACGAGACCGCCGACAATCCAGGCAGCCGCAATGGGGCCAACGCTGAACAAGCGGGCCTTGATCGTGTCTTCGGCCGGAAGCGCGATCGCCACGGTGATGGCGAACGAAATGATGGTCGCGATGAGGATTCGACGACCGTCCGGGTCCTTCCCAAGCAGACCATCGAGCATCTGCCGCAGGCGCCCCCAGTAGAGGAACACGACCGCGATGATTGCGCCGAGCTGAATACAGATGGCGTAGGTCTCGATCGCTTCCTCGACAGCTGCCGGCTCGTCGAGTCCGAGCAGCGAGTTCGTCACGAGGAGGTGGCCGGTGGAGGAGACCGGCAGATACTCGGTCAGGCCCTCGACCAGGCCCAGGATGATGGCTTCGAGGACCGAGAGTTCATTGCCGCTGGTCGTTTGGAAGGCCGCACCCGCTGGGGTTGCCCACAACGCAGTCAGGACGAGGGTGCCGGCCATCACCGGCAGGGCGCGGCGAATCGTGAGGTTGGGACGCATGTTCACAGTGTTCCTTCGGCGATCGAACGTGTGGGTAAAGGGACCGTTGGATCAGGCGCCGCCGAGCGAAACGTCGCCGATGGCGATGGACACGGGACCAGACCCGCCCGGCTGCCATTCGGTGTCGGCTCCCACGGCCACAATGTCGGTGAGCATCTTCTGCAGCGTGGACGCAATCGTGGCTTCACGGATGGGTTCGGCGAGCACGCCGTTGCGGATCATGAGCCCCTCGGCACCAACCGAGAAGTCGCCGGAGATGGCATTCACTCCTGAATGCAACCCGCTCATGGACGTGACGAGCAGGCCGTTGTCGACCGACGCAATGATGTCTTCGAGCGAACCTTCGCCCGGCGCCATGATGACCGCGTGTGAACCAACACCGGGCGACGAACGGTAGCCGCGCACAGCGTTGGCCGTGGTGCCCTGCCCGGACCGACGTCCGGTGTAGGTGTTGTGCTGGAACCCACCGAGGACGCCATTGGTGATGAGATCGATGGGCCGACAAGTCTGCCCCTCGGAGTCGACCGATGTGGCCCCGAACGACCGGCCGTCGGTGGGGTCGTCGACCACGCTGAGCAACGGCGACGCAATCTGTTCGCCAACCCGGTCGAGGAATGGCGTGCGGCCCTTGAGCATGCGCTCGCCGTTCAACATGCCAACGGTGATCCCGATGATGCTGGCCGCCATGCGGGGCTCGAGCACGATGGTCAGACGCTGCGACGACGGCTGCGTTGCGCCGAGCAGTCGCGTGACCCGCTCGACGGCATCGTTCGCGGCAAGGTCGATGTCGAGCGACGCTGGCCCGAAGTTCACGTCGTAGCCGCCGGCGATCTGTGTTTCGTCGCCATCGGTTGCCATGGCCGAAACCGAGACGTGCGAACCGGTGCCGCGGTCGGTTGCCCGCACGCCGGTGGAGGTGGCAAGCGCCATTTCGCCCGAGCTGTCGCTGTACATGGAGGTGCGCACACCGGTGACCCGAGGATCGATACCCAGCGTGCGGGCCTCGAGGTCGATGGCCATCTGCACTTTGTCCTGGGTGGGCGTGGCTTCGACCGAGTCGTCCCAGTGATCGTGCACGATGGGCGTGCCACCATCGGGCTCCGCCAGTGCAACCCACTCGTCGGGTTCAGAGAACGACATGTTGTCGCGGGCTTCGTTCAGCGTCTCGGCAATGACGTCCTCGTCGAGTGACCCTGCGTGCGCGAAGCCGACGCGACCGTCGACGATCACCCGGATACCGATTCCGGCCGACGATGCTGACGTGAAGGACTCGACCTCGCCGCCGTAGGCCTTGACCTCGGTGGAGCTTCCACGAGACACATATGCCTCGAGCTGCTCACCGTCCTTGGCGTCGTTCACAACTTTTTCAGCGATTTGGAGCAACGTGGTCATCGCTGCCAGCCTACGATCTCCAAGCATGTCATGGTGGTTGTGGATCCTCATCGTCGTCGGAGTTCTCCTGATCGGTCTGTTCGTTCACGACGTGACTCAGAAGAAGCACGCCATCCTCCGAAACTTCCCGATCATTGGCCACCTTCGCTACCTGATCGAGAAAGTCGGCCCGGAACTGCGCCAGTACGTGGTGGCCGACAACGACGAGGAACGCCCCTTCTCGCGCGATGAGCGGCGGTTCATCTACGCGACCGCCAAGCAACAGAATGCATACTTCGGGTTCGGCACCGACAACGACCTGGACCGACCGGGCTATGTGTTGTTCCGACACGCGGCGTTCCCCCACCCGCCCGCCGATCACCCCGACGACATGCCCATGCAAAAGGTCCTGGGCGAATGGCGGGGCCGGGCCGGCGCCCACACGCCAACCTCGGCCGTCAACATCTCGGCAATGAGCTTCGGATCGCTCTCGGGTGCCGCGATCGAGGCACTGAACCGGGGAGCCAAGCTCTCCAACTGCGCGCACAACACCGGCGAAGGCGGCATCAGCAAACACCACCGCCATGGCGGAGACCTGATCTTCCAGCTCGGTACCGGCTACTTCGGTGCCCGCAACGGCGACGGCTCGCTGAACATCGACCGCATGCTCGAGTCCATGCGCGATGCCCCCGTCACCGCCATCGAATTGAAGCTCAGCCAAGGCGCCAAGCCCGGTCTCGGCGGTGTGCTGCCCGGAAGCAAGGTCACCCCCGAAATTGCGGAGGCCCGGGGTGTGGAAGTCGGCGTCACGGTGAACAGCCCGTCCCGACATCGGTCCTTCGACGATGTCGCCGGCCTCGTCGACACGGTCGAGCGGATCGCCGATGCGTCCGGCCTGCCCGTCGGAATCAAGGCAGCCGTCGGCCAGATGCAGTTCTGGCAGGAACTCAGCGAGCACATGGCCGCCACGGGTCGTGGCCCCGACTTCGTCTCCATCGACGGCGGCGAAGGCGGAACCGGTGCAGCGCCGCTCCCGTTCTCCGACCACGTGGCACTCCCCTTCCGCCAGGGCTTCTCCGAGGTGTACCAAACGTTCGCCGAACACGGCATGCACGAACGCCTCGTCTTCATCGGCGCCGGCCGGTTGGGACTCCCAACGCAGGCCATGGCCGCATTCGCGCTGGGCGTCGACGGCATTGCCGTGGCCCGAGAAGCCATGCTTGCTGTCGGGTGTATTCAGGCCCAGAAGTGCCACACCGGCCACTGCCCCACCGGCGTCGCCACGCAGCAGAAGTGGTTCGTCCGCGGCCTGGACCCAACCGACAAGGCGGCTCGGGTGGGCAACTACATTGCCGGCCTGCGCCATGAGCTGCTGCGACTGGCAAACGCCATGGGCGCCGAGCACCCGGCGCTGGTCGACCCACGCGCTGTCGAGGTCCGTCTCGGGGCCAACCAACAGCAACCCATCCGCGAACTCTTTGGATACGAGGAAGCACTGCAATGAAATGACAGCCGAGAACGTCCTGATCATCATGAGCGACGAGCACCAGCAGCGCGCGCTCGGTTGTGCCGGACATGCGGTCGCCCAAACACCGAACCTCGACGCTCTCGCCGCCAGCGGCACCCGGTTCGACAGCTGCTGGACACCATCGCCCATCTGCGTGCCGGCCCGGGCCTCGTTCGCAACCGGGCAGTGGGTTCACGAAATTGGCGCCTGGGATTCGGTCCAGGCCTACACCGGCGACCCCTCGGGCTGGACCCACGCCATGCGGGACGCGGGACGAGACGTGGTCTCGTTCGGCAAGCTCCACCATCGGTCGGTAGCCGACGAGGACGGCTTCTCCGAACGGGTCCTTCCCATGTTCATTGCGGGCGGGCTCGGCTGGCTGCAGGCTCTGCCGCGCCGAACGCCCATCCCCTATGACGAGGGACGGGAGCTGGCCGCCGACGTGGGAATCGGCGAAACCACCTACACCCGCTACGACCGTCGCGTCACCGACGCCGCCGTCGACTGGCTCGGCGCCCGGACCGACGAATCACCTCCGTGGGTCGCGTTCGTGTCCATGGTTGCCCCGCACTACCCGCTGTCTGCACCCGAGGACTTCACGGCCCAGTTCCCGCTCGACGACATCCCCCCACCCGAGATCGACCACGTCGAGCCGTCCCACACCGCGGTGAAGGCGATGCGGGACTTCTTCGACTACGGCGCAGGCTTCGACGAGCAACGAACCCGCGAGGCCCGGCGGGCCTACTACGCGCTGTGTGCCTTCATGGACCACAACGTCGGGCGGATTCTCGACGCCCTCAAGGCTTCCGGACAACGGGGCACGACCCGAATCATCTACACCTCGGACCACGGAGAACTGCTCGGCAACCGGGGCTTGTGGTGCAAGTCGTTCATGTACGAGGACTCCGTTGCTGTTCCGCTCATCGTGGCCGGCCCCGACGTTCCCCAGGGTGCGGTGGTGTCCACGGCAACCAATCTCGTCGATATCGCACCGACCGTGCTCGAAACCGCCGGGCTGTCGCAGGACGGTCCCGGCCGCTCGCTCGTCGCTGTGGCCAACGAGCGCGACGATCACAACCGGGCCGCGTTCAGCGAGTACCACGACGGAGGATCCATCACCGGCTCGTTTGCGGTCCGACACGGCGAATGGAAATACGTCCACCATGTGGACCACGCACCCGAGCTCTACAACGTCGCCGACGATCCGCAGGAACTCCACGACCTCGGAAGCGATGCATCTGTTGCCGTGCAGCGGAACATGTGCGAAGAGGTCCTGCGGTCCATCACCGACCCCGTCGCAGCGAACGACCGCGCCTTCGCCTCGCAAGAGAAGCTCATTGAAGAACATGGCGGCGCCGATGCCGTGGCCTCGGCGTTTCGGTTCAACCACACACCCGTCCCGTAAGGGCCAGCGCCAACGCCAGCCAAAACGGGCTGGAGCCCGGGCCGAGGCCCGAGCTCCAGTTCGGTGGGTCGTTGCAGAAGGTCAGCCGATGGGAATTCGGCGCCACTCGACGCTGCCACCCTGGTTGTTGGCCAGGTCCCATTCGTCAAGCGCTGCGATCTCTTCTTCGGTGGGCTCGCGTCCCTCTTCTTCGAATGCCCAGAGATCGGCTGGCGGTTCGATGTAGTTGTACGTCTCGGTGCGCACGAGGAGCTCGTCGTCACCGATCGCTGCAAGCTGCGTCCAGCTCTCGCTCTGGTAGTCGACGTCGCCAGATTCAAGGAGTGACCACTGGACACCATCGGCACTGAACCAGAGCTGGGTGGCCCGAGGTGGCTCCTCGTAGTCCGCTTCGAAATCGAACTCGGACTCGTAGGCGGCCTGGAAGTTCTCCTCACCAAAGGTGACGAGATCCTCGCCGGTCTCGGGATCGAGGAACGTGAGGTCGGTGTCGTAGATCCCTTCGAAACGGACAACGCCCTCAATCTCCTGACCCTCGGGCTGGGTGTTCACGATTCCGGGAATCGAATGCACGATGTCGCCATCGGGAGAGGTGAGGGTCATGAGATCGTCTTCGAAGCGAATCTCCAGGTTGTAGCCGTCGGACTCGACGTTGATGGACTCGGGGCCCATGAACGGAATCGGCTCGGTTGAGCCATCGAGCCAGAGGGCGAAACCGGCGTCGCCACCAACGGGCATGCCGTAGGCACCGTAGAGGCCGGTGTCGAGCTCGATCGAGTCCCAGCTGGCACCTGCGTCGGTGGAGGTCCACAGCAGCATGGTCTCCTGATCGGCGTCCCAGGTGGAACCGCTGGCGAGGAGCACGCCGTTGCTGGCGGCGATGCCGTTCACGTTCAGGTTCTCGCCGAGCGACGCTCCCTTCACCCAGGTGGAACCATCGGTGGAGGACAGCGCCACGTTCGTGCCGGTGTTCCAGTCGTTGACCATGACCAGGAACGTGCCGTCGAGCTCGACCGCACCCATTGGGTAGCCGTCGACGGGAAGCGTGGAGGCCGTGTACGGACCGCCGATGGGGCCCGACAAAGTCACGGGAGCCGAGGCCGTCGGCTCTTCGAACATTCCATCGATCAGTTCGGCATGCAACGGATCGCCCGGCTCAATGCGGGCAACCTCGACAGAGTCCGGGTTGTCGAAGCGCATGCTCTGCTCGAACTCAGCTTCGATCTCGGCTCGTTCCTCGTCGGATTCGGCGGCGGCCATGGCTGCCTCGAACTCTTCGTACATGGCGTCCTGTGCTTCCCAGTCGCAGGTGCTCACAACAACAGCCGAGTCCGGGCTTCCGCCATCGACCTCGCAGATGCTCTGCAGGTCGTCGAGCGAAATGCGGCCGGCCTCGAAGAGCACCTGCACCGGATCGGTGTAGGCAGGCTCGACCTGGAACAGCATGAGCAGCACATCGTCGGACATGGCGATGCCGTTCATGTAGCTGTACTCGCCCTCGGCGGTCTCGAGCGCAGGAAGCTCCGTGGCGGTCCACGTAGTCAGATCGTCGGAGGTTGCGACGACCCGGTCAGGAGACTCGGGCTGGCCAAAGTAGGCGGCCGGGTCGTCCTCGAGCAGTTCTTCTTCGTACTCGGGCCAGACCTCGAACACGGCCACGTAGCCATCACCAGCCTCGGCGAAGCCAGTGACACCGGCATTCGCCGGCAGACCGGTGGTGGGTGTCTCGGACCAGTTCAGGCCATCGGTGGACCTGGTGACGACAACACCCTCGGGACCCCAACCGAGCGAAACGAAACCGTCGGCTGTGTGAATGATGGACGATGGTCCACCAAAGCCGTAGTCATAGGCCGCCTCGGTGATCATGGCTTCTTCGGTGAGAGCGTCGGCAGGCTCTTCGGCTTCGGTCGCCTCTTCGGCAGCCGGTTCGTCGGCGTCCTCGGCCTCGTCTGCCTCGTCGACCTCGTCGGCACCTTCCTCTTCGGAAGCTTCGGGCGCTGCGACATCGACCTCGGTCGGCTCGTCGCCGCTGGCGGCGAAATAGGCGCCCACTGCAGCGACAACCATGACCACCAGAGCGCCCATGATCATCAGCCCGGTTCTTGGCGGCGACACTTCTGCCGGCGTCACCTCGACTTCGTGTGCTTGATCCACGGGTTCCCGTCCACCATTCATCTGGAATCCTCTCATTTTTTGGAACGACCCGGCACGGCTCGTGTGCCGTTCCGTTGATCGTTACACGCTCAATCGGTCATTCTGGTTCCCCAGATGACGATATTTCTTCGCCAATGTCCTCGTTCCACAATTCGGGGAACTCGGCAATGAAGTCGTCCATGAGTTCTTTGCAGGTGGAGTCGTCGGCATTCACCAGGTCGACACCGCGAGATCGTACGTAGGCTTCGGGCCCCTGGAACGTGCGGTTCTCGCCCAGAACAACCCGGGGAATCCCATACAGGAGCGCTGTTCCCGAACACATGTCGCACGGCGACAGCGTGCTGTAGAGCGTGGCCCGTTGGTAGTCGGCAGCCGGAAGACGACCGGCATTCTCCAGACAGTCCATCTCGGCGTGCAGGATCGGCGACCCCTTCTGCACCCGCTGGTTGTGACCCCGCCCGACGATCTCGCCATCGAGCACCAGCACCGAACCGATCGGGATCCCGCCGGCAGCTCGACCGATGCGGGCTTCCTCGATCGCCGCCTGCAGAAAGCGCTGGTCGTCGGGGGTCATCGACGGTTTCTCCTTCGTCCGAATGGAACAGCCGAGTTCGTGGCGAGCGAAGCGACAAGAGCCGTCCAGCCCGTCTGATGGGTGGCACCCATGCCCCGACCGGTGTCGCCATGGAAGTACTCGTGGAACAGGAGCCGGTCGTGCCACGGGCCGCCGGGGGCGTACAACGGGTGCTCGGGCATCGAAGGACGACGACCGTCGTCGCCGGGCGTGAACAGCGTCGTCAGCCGCTCGGCGAGAAGATCGGCGACGGCACCGATGGTGATCTGTTCTCCCGAACCGATCGGATACTCCACGGTGAGCGTGCCCCCGGACCAGAAGTGGTAGCGGCGAAGCGACTCGATGAGCAGGTAGTTGAGCGGGAACCACACGGGACCGCGCCAGTTGGAATTGCCACCGAACAGCCCCGTCATCGATTCGGCCGGCTCGTACCCAACCGAGAACTCCGAGCCCTGCACCCGAAGCACATATGGCTCGTCGGCATGAACCTTCGACAGCCCCCGCACGCCGTGCGGAGACAGGAATTCGTCCTCGTCCAGAATCCGTTCCAGGAGTCGGCACAGACGCTCGGGGCTGACCAGTGAGAACAGCACGTCGCCGGCTTCGTTCTCGTGCATGTGCCGACTGAGCTCGGACTTGTTGTTCCGGAACCACTCGAGTCGTTCGCTGAAGCCGGGCATCTGGGACAGCAGGTTCGCCGAGACCACACGTGCAGCGAAGATCGGAATGAGCCCGACCATGGATCGGACCTCGACCGGGATGCGTTCGTGGTCCACGTCGAGGACGTCGTAGTAGAAGCCGTGCTCCTCGTGCCAGAGCTCGCTCTCGTGCATCGCCGTGGAGATGTTTGCGAAGTGCTCGACAAACTTGGTTGCCAGGTCACCATAGGCGGGGCGTTCCGAACGCAGGCGCAGCGACATGTCCAACAGATCCAGGCTGTACATGGCCATCCATGCGGTGGCGTCGGACTGTTCGAGCTTGCCCACACCCAGACCCTCGGACCGGTTGAACGGCCCGATGTTGTCCAGACCCAGGAAGCCACCATCGAACAGGTTGTTCCCATCGACGTCACGCCGGTTGACCCACCAGGTGAAGTTCAACAACAGCTTGTGGAGGACACGTTCCAGGAAGTGGGTGTCCCAGGCCCCGTCGAGTTCGAAGACGCGCAGCGCAGCCCAGGCATGGACCGGCGGGTTCACGTCGCTGAAGCTCCACTCGTATGCCGGAAGCTGACCGTTCGGATGCTGGTACCACTCCCGGCCCAGCAGCGTGAGTTGTTCCTTTGCGAACTCGGGATCCAACAGTGTGAGCGGCAGGCAATGAAAGGCGGTGTCCCACGCGGCGTACCAGGGGTACTCCCACGTGTCGGGCATGGGGATGACGTCGGCGTTGTTCAGGTGCTTCCACGTGGTGTTACGACCCGTCAGACGAGACGACGGGGGCGGGGCGGGAGCCGCGGGGTCGCCCTCGAGCCACTGCGCGACATCGAAGTGGTACCACTGCTTCGAGAACAGCATGCTCGACAGTGCCTGTCGGGCGACGACGGCCCTGTCCTCTGGCATGGCTGAAGGAAGTACGTCGGCGTAGAACTCATCGGCGTCGGCACGGCGGTTGGTGAAGGTGTCGTCGAACTCCTGCTCCAGCGAACGGGCGTCGGGAGCGAGACGGACTCGGACCTCCGCCGTTCCGCCCGGGTCCAAATCGAACCGGTACCAGAGGCTCGCCTTGGTGCCCTCGCCCGCAGGGTTGACCGTGTCGGCACCCTCCACGATGTGGCGAGCGATGCCATCCTTCGGCCACGGTCCGGTGGGCTGCGACCCATCGAGGACCGCGTGGTTGGTTTCGTTTTCGCAGAACAGTGGGGTTGCCCCTGGCGACGCCGACAGATGCAGTCGGCCGGCCTTGGCCTCCTCGATCTCGAACCCGCCATCGTCGGCCAGCCACAGCCGTGGCTTCGGGTCGGACTCGCGTCCCCAGGACCACCGGTTGCGAAACCACATGGTGGGAACCAGGTGGATGCTGTCTCGTTCGGGTCCAGTGTTCGTGACGCGGATACGCAGACACAGGTCGTTGGTGTCGGCCTTGGCATGGTCTACCTGCACGTCCCACCATCCGTCGTCGAAGACTCCGGTGTCGAGCAGTTCATACTCGCGGTCCGCATACCCACGCCGGCCGTTCTCGGCGATCAGATCCTCGTACGGGAAGGCCTGCTGCGGATAGGCGTAGGCGAAGCAGCCGTAGGAGTGGGTGGGCGTGGCATCCAGGTACCACCACTCCTCCTTCGGGTCCTCGCCATGGTTCCCCTGATGACCGTTGAGCCCGAAGAGTCGTTCCTTCAGGTGCGAATCGCGGCCGTTCCACAGCGCCAGCGCGAAACACCAGCGCTGATCCCGATCGGAAAATCCGGCCAGCCCATCCTCGTTCCACCGATACGCCCGAACACCGGAATGTTCATAGGGAAACGCGTTCCAGGCGTCGCCGTTTTCGCTGTAGTCCTCGCGGACCGTGCCCCAGGCACGCTCGGCAAGATACGGGCCCCAGGCGGTCCAAGCGGAATGGTCGTCGCCAAGACGCTGACGCTCTGTGCTCATCGGATCAACCTAATGCGCAGCGGGTCGCTGGAGCGGCAACCTGCGGAGTGATTCCGGTGGCGCTACTGGCCAAGGAGGGAGATGGCGGGAAGTGCCGGTTCGTCGAGTGTCGTCGTGGCGACGTTGGCCCCGGAGCTCCCAGGCGCTGCACACGAGTCGAGCATCTCAGAGAGGGCCGTGCGCTCGGCCTCGGTCACGCTCAGATTCCACCGGTGGGAGACGGCGATCCAGTCCACGGCATAGCTGCACCAGCTGTCGCTGTTGCCCGGCCGCCACTGCGCCGGGCCCTGCGACCGCGGGTTGTGCCCGGTGCCCGACGCAACGACCTGCTGCGTGGCCGGATGGTCCAGATCGTTCAGGAACGCCTGACGGGTGTCGGGGGTCCAGTTCCAGCCGCCGGCCGCCCAGACGCGATCGACGGGGATGTGCATGACGACCTCGGCGTCGAGGGTGCGGGTGATGGTCCGGCCCACGTACACGTCGGTCCAGCTGCCGGCGTCGGGCACACACTCCATGTTGTCGGCGAACGTGACGTCGACGGCGGAACGGGCAAGGAGCACCTGCTCGGCGATGGAGAGGCAGCCCGAGTCGACCACGTCCCATTCGGATGCGTCGAACAACGGAGCTGGGTCCGGAAGGGTGCGTGGTTCGGGAAGGACGGCCAGTTGCTCGCGGGCGAGGTCGGGGCGTTTGGTTGCGGCAGCCACCCGACGTGCGCTCAGATCCTCCTCGGTTTCGGCGGCGTAGACCACGGGGCCGGCAACCTCGGCGGAATCGGGATCCTGGGTGGCGCCGGCCTGTGCGATGAGCACCAGGGCTCCGACGAGCAACAGGAGTGCACCGGCGATTGCCCCAGTGACCAGGAACATGGCGCGTCGGTCGGCGCGGGCCTGACGGGAACGTCGTGTGCGGACGGGTGCTTCCACCTTGTCAATGACCGCGGTGGCAGCGGGCTTCGCGCTCTCGGTCGAGGCGGCGCTGGCGCGGGTCCAGCGGGTCTCGACCTGCTCGTCAGCTGCGTGGACTCCCGTGGGCGCGGACCATCGGCCGGATGCCGTACGCACCCAACCGGGCAATGGGGGGTAGTCCTCCGGCCATTCCTCCGGAGCCCTCCAACGCCCTTCATTGTCCATCCACCAACCGGGGCCACCTCTACGGTTGACTCCCCGGGGCAGTTCGCCCTCATACTTCACACATACTCACTGACTTGATCCGCCGAATGTCATCTCGAGACCCCCAACGCCGTGTGGTGTTGAATTTCCCCGTCAGTATTTCACCGTGACCGTTCGAATTTCAAACAGGGAATTTCACCCGGCCACTCCACGTGGGAAATTGTGGCATCTTCTGGGACGAAATGCGCAAACGGCACGCTGGGTGAGACAATAGTCACCTCGCGTCGCATCGTTCTGCGGGGCCACCGGCTTCCCCCGACGGGTCGACTGCGCCATCATGGAGCCATGAGCCATCGCGTCGAGCCGCAGGATCTGGCCGCAACAGCTGCGCCCTACGGCCCCACCCCGTTCCTGGTCTATGCCGGCGCCGATGGAAGCGCCCGCATCAACCATGTGCGCGTATCCATCGAGCACGGCGACGTCACCACTGCGGTGTGTGTCGGCTTCGGCCGGGGTGTGTCCCGCCATCTGGACGAAGGTGGCGGCCCGCTCTCGTTGCTGTGGCCCGCGGTCCCCGGACAGGAGTTCAGCCTCATCGCCGATGGCGCGGGCACCATCACCGACGACACGCTCTCCATCGTCATCTCTGCAGCCGTGCTGCACCGTCCCGCACCCGAACAGGGCGACACCGCAACGTGTTGACCCGGACTGCAGCCGCCACGGTGGCTGCAGTGACCCTTGCTTCAGGCTGCACGAACAGCGACGCCGACCTTGCCGACCCCATCGCAGTCGAGTCGGCGGTCGACGTCGTCCGTTCGGGCCAACCCGTGTTGCGGGTCGGGGCGGTGATCGATCAGAACAGTCCGAGCCGCGAACGCGACAACCGCATCATTGAACGGTTCCGAGACGCAACCGAACAGATCGACGGGGCCTACGCGCTGCAGCTCGAGGTCACCCCGATCGACGAACCCGCCGACATCCCCGGCGCGCTCGACGTTCTGACGGAACTTGGCGTCACCGTTCTGCTGACCACCTGCGACACCACATCGGTACCCCTCATCGCCGAAGCTGCCGCCGACCGCTCGTTGTTCACCGTCACTGGCTGCGCCGCAATGCCCCAGCCGGTCATCGATCGCTCACCGCTGTTTGCGGACCTCGCGCACCTCGGGCATGTGGACGAAGCCATGGCCATCTGGGCGCGGCAGGAAGGCCACGAGACTGCCGCCGTCGTCAGCTCCGATCTGCTCAAGGACGTCGAAGACATCTGTGTCGGTTTCACCGAGTCATTCGAACGCCGAGGCGGCACGGTCGATGAAGCCGTGTCCTTCACCGGTGTCCTTGACCCGGTGGAGGACGTGGTCGGTGGCGTGGGCGAACAGCTTGCCGAAGCCGATGTTCTTGCGGTGTGTGCATTGCCGGGCACGGTCGGCCCGCTCGTGGATGCGCTCCGGACGGCCGGCCATGACCAACCCCTGATTCTCCCCTGGTTCGCCGACGAGGAGAACTGGTCGGCGGACACAACCGAACTTCACCTGATGGCTCCCGCCAGCCGTCATGGCGATGACCCCGTCGACGTCGTCGACACCTTCGTCGACGGCGAGTCGGCCGCCGACGCCCTGGTGCTGGACACCGTCGCCATGCTGATGCTGGCAGCAGACGCCGCCGACTCGGTCGGCTCGCAGCGACTGAACGACGCGGTCATCGATCAGGAATTCGATGCTCCGAGCGGCGTACTGCTGGTGGACCCCGACACGCGGCAAACTGCGGGCCGGACCTATCGACTGATCACCGTCGATGACGGCGACGCGTCGTTCTCACGATCGATTGCGACCGACTGACGGTCTCAGTTCTCGGCGAAGTGCTCGATGATCTCGTCGACCAGGACGGTGGCGTCGTCCTGCAGTCGGTGCCGGTGCATGGCCGACGCACCGAGCGAACGGGCACCCTTGGCCTCGAGCAACTCGCCCAGCTTGTTGTGGCTGCGGCCCGGGTTCTTTGCGTAGGTCACGAATGACCAGGTCCGCTTGTCCCAGATCTCGGGCAGGCTCGACGCGATCTTGCCGGCACCACCCGGCCGCTGGCCGAAGAAGAAGAGCCCGTCGGTCCAGGTCCCGACCACGATGAGGTCGGCCTGTGCCAGATCGGTGAAATCCAGCTCGTTCATCGGAGCGATGGTGACCTCGGCGCCTGCCCCCTGCAACCCGCCAGCCACAAGCTGAGCAGCGCGTTGGGTGGTTCCCGTTCTGGACTCGTACACGACGGCAACGTTCATGGACACGGTCTAGCAGATGGTGCCCGAGCCAACGAAGATCTGCGGCCGCCGGACGCGCACGATTCGGCCTATCCCTCTCCCGGGTTCACCGGCCACGAGTGTTTCGGGTACCGCCCGGCCATGTCCTTGCGGACCTCGGCCCAACTGCCATCCCAGAACGCGGCGAGATCCGAGGTGATCTGGATCGGTCGGTTCGCCGGAGAAAGCAGCTCGAAGGTCACGGGGACGGCGCCGTCGACCAGCGTGGGTGTGACGTTCAGCCCGTAGGCGTCCTGCGCCCGGACCGAGACCCGCGGCGACTCCGCCCGGTAGTCGATCGTGACCTCCCTGCCGCCCGGCAATCGCAGGCGCGCAGGAGCGAGTGAATCGAGATTGCGGGCAGCGTCCCAGCCAAGCCGCGTGCGAAGAATTTCGACGAGGTCGAGCGCCATGAGTTCACGCCGGCCTGTTGCGCCGTGCAAGCGACTTCCGAAGACCTCGGCGGCGTCCTCAATCAGGGCTGCGTCGTCGATGCGGACAAGCCCCTCGGCGGGCCGGTGTTCCATGACCAGCGCAGCTCTGGCCTGCAGGTTGCGGGCCGCCTCGCTCCAGCGCAGTGCCTCCAGTTTCGTGTCCACGACTCGGTCCACCAGCGCTTCGGTGGCACGATCCGATGGCTCGGGGCGTCGCTCGTGTGTTCCGAAGTCCAGCGCTCCCAGGCGGCGTTCCACGCGCTCGATCAGATCGTCCCGTTCGTCATCCCACCCGAAGAACAGCCGTTCCTCCATGTCGGCCGCCCATCCGAGCTCCACGTCGAGTCGGTCGATCCCGGCGGCACGGCGGATGGCGACGTTGCGCTTGTCTCCGGTCACCTCGGCGATCACCAACATCTCCTCGTGCGCAAGCGGGTCGGTTCGATCGACTGCGGCGCCCATGCCGTTGCGCATGCGGAACCGGCCGCCCTGACCAGCTCGCTTCTGCGCGATCCGGTCGGGGTATGCCAGCGACAGCGCACGGCCCAGATCATCGGGTGACACGGTGGACTGCGGCGCTCCGGTCCGGCGGAGCAGGTCCTCGGCTCGCCTCCGAACCAGCCGCACTGCAGCGATGTCCGCATCCGGAACAGAGAAGGTCCCGTCCACAACGAGTTGGACGCGGGTCCACAGATCGACGGGCCGTTCCCGTGGCCGGCCGCCAATGACATCTCGCTCGGTCATCAGGGTCGCCAGCACCGCCGCCGGCCACCCCAGCGGACCATCGCCCACCGCAGCCACCATTGCCCCGAGCCGGGGGTGCAACGGCAACGCAAGAATCCTGCGGCCATCTGACGAGATCCGACCGTCGGCATCGATCGCACCAAGCATCGACAGCACCTCGGTCGCTTCATCGACCGCCTTCTGGCTCGGCTGGTCCAGCAACCGGAGTCCCGACGGACCCTCGACTCCCCAGGCCATCGCCTCCAGCAGAACCGACGCCAGGTCGATCTGCAGGATCTCGGGCGCATCGTGTTTACGTCGCGCTGCGTGTTCCATCTTCGACCACAGCCGGATCGCCACGCCGGGACCAAGCCGGCCGGCGCGACCTGCCCGCTGCGCTGCCGACGCTTGAGAATGGTCCGTGGTCAACAGCTTGGACAGACCCGTGGCGGGGTCGTAGCTGGGCCGGCGTGCCAGTCCGCTGTCGACCACCGTGCCGATCCCATCGACCGTGAGCGAGGTCTCAGCCACATCGGTGGCCACCACGACCCGACGGCGCCCCGGAATGATCTGCAGCGCGGCGTCCTGCTCAGCGGGCGACAGCGCGCCGTACAACGGCAGGACCTCGGCATCGACCCGTCCCTGCAGCTGTCGCACAGTGCGCGTGATCTCCCCAACCCCCGGAAGAAACACGAGCACGTCACCCGGATGCTCGAGCGCTTCCTGCACAGCCGACACCACCGCTGGTTCGACCTTGTCCCGCTTACCCCTTGGTCGCCAGATGACGTCGACGGGATGGCTCCTGCCGGCACAGTCGACGACCGGCGATGACTCGCCGTCGCCGCCGAGCAGCTGCGCCACCGCCTCGGCATCGATCGTGGCCGACATCACGAGCACCCGGAGGTCGTTGCGAATCTCGTCGCGGACCTCGAGCGCGAGCGCCAGCCCCAGGTCGGCGTGCACACTCCGCTCGTGAAACTCATCGAAGATCACTGCACCGACGCCGGGAAGGGACGGGTCCCGTTGCAATCGCCGAGTCAGGATGCCCTCGGTGATGACCTCGATTCGGGTACCTGGCCCAACCCGTTTGTCGTCCCGAGTGCGCCAGCCCACCGTGTCGCCCACCGACTCGCCCAGGAGCGATGCCATGCGTCGGGCGACCGCCCGGGCGGCCACGCGCCGGGGCTCGAGAACCAGGATCACCTGGTCGCCCAACCAATCCTCACCCAGAAGCCGCAGCGGGACGACGGTGGTCTTGCCAGCTCCCGGCTCTGCCGTGAGTACGCCAATGCCCGGACCGGCGAGTGCCGCACGTACGTCGTCGATGACGTCCTCGATCGGGAGGAGGGTGTGTGGAGGTCGCTGGCTCACCGCACAATCCTGCCCGGTAATCGCCGACCTCACGTCGACCGTGTCGTAGGCTTTTCTGATGTCAGCAGACGGCCGCACCGGTCTCGCCGCTCAGGTCGATGCCCACGTCGCTGCCATCTGGGGAGACCCCAATCCGGGCCTCGCCGATGCGCTCATCTCCGCAATCGGAATCGGTCGATCACAACCGAGCCCAGAACCGGTCGAACGCTGGACCGAAGACGACATCGCGCTCATCACCTACGGCGACTCGGTCACCGGCCGTGGCACGCCCCTCGCTGCGCTCGCAGGACTCATCCAGGACCGGTTGAACGAGGCGTTCAGCATCATCCACATCCTGCCGTTCGGGCCGTACAGCTCCGACCGTGGCTTCGCCGTGATCGACTACCGGCAGGTCGATCCCGAGTTGGGCACATGGTCCGACATCGGCCGGATCGAACGCAACGCCGACCTCATGTTCGACCTCGTCGCCAACCACGTCTCCACGAGCTCCGAGTGGTTCACACAATTTCTCGCAGACGAGGAACCCGGCAGGTCCTGGATCCGCACGGCCGACCCCAGCGATGACCTGTCCGACGTCGTTCGACCGCGGTCGCTACCGCTCCTGACGCCGTTCGAAACAGCTGCCGGAACACGTCATGTCTGGACCACCTTCAGCGATGACCAGGCCGACCTCGACTGGTCGAACCCCGAGCTCGTCTGTGAAATGTTCGAGATCGTCGACCTGTACATCCGCAACGGCGCCCGCTTCCTGCGCCTCGACGCCATTGCGTTCCTGTGGAAGATCCCGGGCACCACGAGTGTGCACCTTCCCCAGACCCATGAGTTCGTCAAACTCCTTCGGACCCTGCTTGCTGTACGAGCACCGCAGGTTGCGGTACTCACCGAGACGAATGTGCCCGATGCCGAGAATCGCTCGTACTTCGGCACCGGCGACGAAGCACACCTGATCTACAACTTCACCCTGCCGCCGCTGCTCGTCGACGGTGTTCTCAACGGCCGAGCGGACCGGCTCGCCGATTGGCTCGGCTCGGTGCCAGCACCACCCGCAGGTGCCACCCTGTTCAACTTCCTGTCCTCGCACGATGGCATCGGGGTACGCCCGGCCGAGGGCTTCCTCAGCGACGAGGAGATTGCGGGGCTGGTCGATGTCGCCGAAGCACGAGGCGGCCTTCACGGGACCTACCACCGAGCCGGCAAGCCGTACCCCTACGAAATCAACATCGCACTCCCCGACCTGTTCGGCGGAGCCGACGACCCACACATGATCGACCGCATCGTGCTTGCACACACGGTCGTCCTCTCACTTGCCGGCGTGCCGGCGTTCTACATCAACAGCGTCCTGGCCACCACCAGCGACCTCGACGCGGTCCGACACGACGACGTGCGCCGATCCATCAACCGGTCCCGGGTGGCCCTGGACGATGTGCCCCCACGAGGTGGCAGCAGCTGGCAGTCCCGCCTGATGGACCTGTTGTTGGAACGAGCGCAGCTCCGCCGACGCCAGCCCGCCTTCCACCCCGACGCCGAACAACACGTGTCCTCCGACGGCCCGGTGCTGCGTATCGAACGCGGAAGCGGCCCGGAAAGAATCACGGCGCTACACAACATGTCGGACCAGGCAGCCGAGGCCAATGTTCCGTCCACCTGGCGGGATCTGCTGTCGAGCCGTCAGGGCACCGGTGCGGTGCAGCTCGGGCCCTACGAAAGTGCGTGGCTCCGGAGTTGATTCCGGTCAGCCGCGCTGGCGGGCGATCCACCCGTCGATGAGCTCACGGGCAATCGACATCGGTGGTGGGATCATCGGCAGATCATCGTGATGGAACCACCTGGCCTCGGCGATCTCGTCGCCGTCGACCACCACCTCGCCACCGGCCCATCGTGAAGCGAATCCGAGCATGAGGCTGTTGGGAAACGGCCAGGGCTGGCTCGACACGTAGCGGACATCGGTGACCTCGACGCCGACCTCTTCGCGGATCTCGCGATGCACCGTGTCCTCGAGCGACTCGCCCGGCTCGACGAAGCCGGCGAGTGTGCTGAACATGGGGATGTCCCACCGACCGCTGCGGGCCAGCAGCGCACGCCCATCGTCGCGTTCGATCAGAACGATCACCGCCGGGGACAGCCGGGGGTACACCGTGAGACCATCGACCGGGCACCGCAACGCCCGTTCGCCGGCGGCACGCTCGGTCGGAGCCCCGCAACGGCCACAATGCGCGTGGTCGCGCTGCCAGTCCAGAAGTTGGGTTGCCCTGCCGGCGATGTTCCAGTGTGTGTCGGGCACCCGGCCGTGGAGCGAACGCAGGTCGACGAGTCGGGCCGACTCGGGAAGGTCACCGAGCTCGATGGCTTCACCGGCCCACCAGTGTCGAGACTGCTCCCGACCGATCACGAGCGCCTCGGTGGTCAGGACGTGGGCCACGCGTTCGAAGCTCGGCAATGACACTCCAGCCGCGTCCTCGACCACGACGACCTTTCCCTCATGGCGCACCACGAGGTGGTGTTCCCCGGACGCTCGGGAAGGCGGGTCGTGGATCGGTTCGAATTCGGGCTCGCCCACGTGACTCCTCAGTTGTCGGCCTCGACCGCTCCGGCGATCCGATCGAGCACGTCGGGCATCGCACTCTGCACCCGGGCCCAACTCGCGATGAATGGCGTCTCCATGGAGTTGTTCAGGAACTTCTCCCCGGCCTCCATGACCGACTGCGCAAACAGCTCCACCATCTGCTCTTCGGCGTGCTGATCGAAGGCGAACCCGTTGATCCATGCGTCGTTGCGGTATCGGTCGACATGATCGAGCGCAGTCCGGTAGTACGACGCCTTGATCGTGCGGAACGTCTCGGGTGTCAGGATCTCGCCATCGATCGCGACCTTGCGGAACAGCGCCTTCGCAATGTCGATGGACATCTTGTTCAGGCCGTTCTCGGCATCTTCCGGCGACACGATCTGGTGTTTGTGGTCGTAGGCTCCGGCGATGTCGACCTGGCAGATTCGTTGCGGCGTGTAGCGACGGTAGAGCTCGGACATGACCCCGATCTCAAGACCCCAGTCGCTTGGGATTCTCAGATTCCGTACCACGTTCTGATGCATGGCGAATTCGCCCGCCAGCGGATACCGGAAGCTCTGCAGGAACTCGAGGTAGTCGTCGGAATGATCCAGCGTCACCCGCAGCGCATGCAGGAGCGGCGCCACAAGGAGCCGGCTGACACGACCGTTCAGCTTCTCGCCATCGGAGCGGAAGTAGTACCCCTTGGCGAACGCATAGCCGAACGTGGGGTGCGTGACCGGGTACAACAACCGGGCGAGCATGGAGCGGTCGTAGGTGATGATGTCGGCGTCATGAAGCGCCACGGCGCTCGCCCGACGCGACGCCAGGTAGTAGCCCAGGCAGTACCAGACGTTGCGACCTTTGCCCGGCTGGTCGGGAGCGATGCCAAGTTGTTCGAGTTCGGCGTCGATCTGCCGGAGTTGTGGGCCGTCGTTCCACAACAGCCGGTGCCGCTGCGGCAACCGGGAGAAGAACTGCTTTGCATGCTCGAACTGTTCGGCGTCGGCCCGATCGATTCCGATGATGATCTCGGACAGGTACGGAACGGCCGAGAGCTCCTCGACGATGTTGTCGAGCGCATCCCCTTCGAGCTCGGAGTAGAGCGCCGGGATGACCAGCGCCATGGGACGTTCCTTCGACCATTCGACAAGGTCGGCCTCGAGGCTCTCAACCGGCCGTGCCGACAAGCGATGCAGGGTGGCGATGGGACCGCTCTGGTGAAAGTCACCCATCAGTAGCCGGCTTCAACGTCGACAAGTCCCACAAGTTCCTCTCTGGCGAGCCAGCGGCTCACATTGGTTCGTACTCGGTTGGCCAGCAACGGCAGGCCCATCTCGGGCGTATTCCCGACATGTGGGGTGATCATGCAGTTGGGAAGATCCCACAGCACGTGCCCATCGGGAAGGGGTTCCGGATCGGTGACATCGAGGCCGGCACCGGCAATCACCCCGTTCTGCAGTGCAGCAGCAAGATCATCGGTGACGACGTGCCCGCCCCGGGCGACGTTGATGAGCCATGCGTCGTCCCGCATCGCTCCGAGAAAGGCCGTGTCGACGATGCCGCGGGTTTCCTCGGTGAGAGCCAACGCGAGCACGACGACGTCGGCGTTGGCAATGGCGCCGTGGACGTCGTCGATGGCCACCGTGCGGTGAGCACCGGGGTGGGCGGTCTCGGTTCGCCGAACGACGGTGACCGTGGTGTCCCACGGCTGGAGGAGCCGCAGGAGCGAGTCCGTGATTCCGCCAGCACCGAGAATGGTGACGTTGGCGCCGAGAAGGTTACGGCCCTCCTGCGCCGGCCAGCGGGTGGCCGGGATGGAGGTGTGAAGGTGACGGAATCCGGCGAGTGTGAGGGTGATCACGTGCTCAGCCACAGGGTCGGCGTAGACACCCTTGCCACACGTCCAGATAAGCGACGGATCCAGGCTGCCGGCGAACTTCTCGATGCCGGCGTACGGCAGTTGCACCCATTCGAGGGCCGGCGCGGCGGCGACCATGCCGGGAAAGGCCGCGGCGGCATTCGGATCGGCCCAGACGAGCGCCGAGGCCTGGTCGACCGGGACCACCCGGCCACCGGCATCACGGACGGCTTGGGCGAGGGCTTCCTGCATTTCCGGGCGGGATGCAGGCTCGACGGCGATGCTCGTGCGGTCCATCGGGCAACCCTAGAAGGTCATGGCTGGAAGGGTGGGTTTCAGCGGAGTTGCGCCTGCCACTCGCGCCCGGGCTTCACCGGCTGGCCGCCTGGCGCCTCGCAGGCAATGGTTGGCACTTCGCGGCCCACAGCCACGTCGACCTCGAACACCGACCCGCCTTCGACGGTCACAGTGACTCGATGTGTGCCTTCGGCCTCCTGAACGACAACGGTGCGCGCACGGTCATCGAGGTTCCAGCCCATCTCGGCGAAGACCGCTCGTTCCGCCACCTGGGCCGGACCGGTCGGGGCGCCCCACCAGCCGCGGCACATGGATGCGGCCTGTTGCGATGGCAGCGAACGGTCCAGAACACCGGAGACCGTTTCGGCATCGAGGAACGCCCACATGCGGCCATCGGGAAGGGACATGGCGGTTGGTGCAAACCGGTGCCCGCCCGTGTGGCTGACACGAACCACCTCGAGGTTCGGATGATCCTGCTCGACGGCATCGGCGAACGAGTTGCCCGCCTCACCACAACACACATCGTGGGATCCCTGCGTGCACACGAGCAGTGTTTGGGGGTCGCCATGCCGGACTTCGGTGGCCGACTCGCCAGCGAGCACCGCATGAAGGTCAGCGACGGGGTCCTCCCCCAGGAGGCGCTCGCTTCGATGCATGCCGACCGCTGCGGGCCGAAACGCAATCACTCGCGGAGCCTGGGCGTCGGCGGGCACCGCCGCAAGAAGGCGAACCTGTTCGTGGTGATGCAACGATGCCGTCACGAGATCGACCATGTCCGGGTGCTTGCCGGCTGGCTTCGGCCATGGCTCGGGGACCTCGACCAGAACAATGACGTCGGGGGCCAGGCCAGTTCCTCCCGGATCGATCTGGTTCGCTGCAGCGAAGTCTGCGCACCGAACAGATTCGGATTCCAGAGGAATGGCAATACTCACTGGGCGGACCACACACCGCCGCCGACCGGAATGACTGCACCGGTCAGGTACGAACCCGCACGGCTCGAAAGGAAGATGGTGGCGCCCGCCATGTCGTCGGGCACGCCGATGCGTCCCAACGGAACGTCGGCGGCAACAGCTGCCCGCATCCTTTCGTCCTGCAGCGCGAAGGCCATCATCTTGGACTCGAACGGTCCGGGGGCAATGGCGTTGACCAAAATGTGCTCCGGAGCCAGGCGCGAGGCCAGGTGACGGGTGAGCTGGTGCACGGCGGCCTTCGACGTGGAGTAGGCGAAGGTCTCAAGCGACGGAACGCGAAGTCCGTCCACTGACCCGATGTTGATGACGCGCCCCGGAGCGTCTGCCGTGGCAGCGGCTCGGAGGTTCGGCAACAGCTCCTGCGTCAGGAAGAACACGCCACGCACGTTCACGTCCATGAGCTTGTTCCAGCCGTCTTCGGGATAGTCGTCGAGCGGGGCACCCCACGATGCGCCAGCGTTGTTCACCAGAATGTCGAGCGACGGGAAGTGCTCGGTGACCACGGCCGCGAATGCCCGCACTCCGTCCACGGTGGACAGATCGCCGGGTACCGCAGTCACGGTCACGCCATCGGCGGCCTTGTCGTTGAGACGCTCCGCCGTTGCCTGGAGCTCTTCGGCCTTGCGGGCGGTCAGGATGACCGACGCGCCGGCATCGACGAACCCCTCGGCAATCATCTCGCCAATTCCCCGGGACCCTCCGGTGACGACGGCGGTCTTTCCGGCAAGTCCAAAGAGATCCTGAATTCGGTTGGTCATGTTCATCCTTCCCCAACACCAGCGGAGGTGAACGCCTCCATTGATGCATCGAGTGATTCGAGAGCTTCCGCAGTGGCGACCGACGGCAGGTTGAACGCCACGCGGTCGACGCCTGCTGCTGCGAGTGCCTGCAGAGCGTCGACGTCGGCCGGCGCGTAGTAGATGCTGACTTCGATCTCGTCAGGATCGCGACCAGCTTCGGTCGCCATTTCGCGCATCTGTCGGATGGACGCTGCAAGGTCGTCGCCACCCCGGCCACCGATTGGGATCCATCCGTTGCCCCACTCGACCGCCCGTCGTGCACCGCCGGGAAAGCTGCCGCCGACATGGATTGGCGGATGTGGCTGCGTGAGGGGTTTCGGCCACATCATCAGTGGATCGAAGTCGACTCGATCGCCGTGGTATTCGGCTTCCGTCGAGGTCCAGATCTCCTTCATGGCCGCCACCCGCTCGCGCATGAGCTTGAAGCGACCATGCAGTTCGGTGCCGTGGTTGTTCATTTCGTCTTCGTTCCACCCGGCGCCGACGCCGAACAGGAACCGCCCGCCGCTCAGCCGATCGAGGCTGGCGACTTCCTTGGCCGTGTGGATGGGGTCGCGTTGTGCAACCAGACAGATGCCCGTGCCGACCCGCAGGGTCGAGGTATGGGCGGCCAACATCGTCAGCCACACGAACGGGTCGTACGTGTCGTAGTACATCTTGGGCAGGTCGCCGCCCCCGGGCCATTCGCTCTTGCGACTGACCGGAATGTGGCTGTGTTCGGCCACCCAGATCGACTCGTAACCACGCTCCTCCAACGCCGGTCCCAGCTCGCTGGGGGCAATGGAGTAGTCGGTGGGAAAGTGCGCGATACCCGGCTTCATGATCCGATCATGGCACAGGCCATGGGACCGGTCTGATCCGGCGCTCAGACTCGTCGTGACGCCTTCTGCAGCGCCTCGATCAGATCATCGGACCGAAGCGGCTTGGTCAGGTAGTCCTGCATCCCGGCCTCGAGGCCCGCGTGCGACTATTTCCGGTATCGACCGACGACAGGCGCGAGTTGAGCGTTCAGCGACGTCCGATGGAAGACTGCAACATCACCGAGACCAACCAAATGGAGCCCGAGTGGGAATTGCGATCATCGCCGACGAACGTGTCCTCGACCATCGGCCGCCAACCGGACACCCGGAACGGCCGGCCCGATACGAGGCCGCACTGGCTGGTCTGCAGGAGGCCGGGCTGGCGGAAGCCATCGCCTGGTCGGCCCCGACAATGGCCCCGATGGAATCACTGTTCGGGGTCCATGCCCACGACCTCGTCGAGATGATCGAGGCCAAAGGCGGGCTCGACGGCGTCCGCCTGGACCCCGACACCCACATGAGCAGCGGCTCGTTCGACGCCGCACGTCTTGCGGCTGGCGCCGGGCTCTCGGCGATCGACCTGCTGTCGAGAGGCGACGTGGACTCGGCGTTCTGCCTCGTCCGCCCGCCGGGCCACCATGCGACCGCAAATCGGTCCATGGGGTTCTGCCTGTTCAACAACATCGCAGTGACCGCACATGCCCTCACCCAGCGGGGCCAACGCGTGGCCATCGTCGACTTCGATGCCCATCACGGCAACGGGACCCAGGACATCTTCTACGCCCGCAACGACGTGCTGTTCGTTTCGTTGCACGAGTACCCGCAGTACCCGGGCAGCGGAGCCCTGGACGAGACCGGAGTCGGCCCAGGAGCCGGACACACGATCAACGTCCCGCTGCCCTCGGGGACCACCGGCGATGTCTATCTGCAGGCCTTCGACCGGGTGATCGAACCGGCAATCGAGGAGTTCGCACCCGACTGGTTGTTGATCTCGGCCGGGTTCGACGCCCACCGCGCCGACCCGCTCACGGACCTGGGTCTCACCTCGGGAGACCATGCTGACCTCACCCTTCGGCTCCGGTCGATGGTGCCGACGGGTCGCACGATTGCGTTCCTCGAAGGCGGCTACGACCTCGACGCACTCGCTGCGTCGACGACGGCATGTGTTGGTGCGCTGGCCGGAGAGTCGATCCGTCCCGAGAGCGCAACGTCGGGCGGCCCAGGGGCCGACGTGGTCGACCAGCTGGTTGCCGCCCGCTCGCAGTGATCAACCCCAGGCGAGGGCCATCCACCCGCTGAGCGACTCGCCGGGATGCAGCACGTGTGGCGCCCGATTGATGTCGTTGGGCGCTCCCGACTGGGGCTCGATGGCGTAAGCGTGGTCCGGCCGGGTGAAGACCACCCAGTGATCGAAGTTCGAGGTCAGTGCGACCGTGAGGGCGCCGGGCCAGGTGAGGATTGGGGTCTGTGTGACGTCGATGAAGGTCTCGTCCCACGGCCCCTCAGGTACCTCGCTGAGGTTGCCGGTCGGGATCTGTTCCTCATCGGTTTCGTAGATCTGCCCGGCGGCGAACGTGAGCTCGACGGGTTCGCCACGGTCGAGCTGGCGCCGGTACCAGGGGTGCCAGCCCATCTGTGCGGGCATGGCGCGGTCGGCGGCGGTGATCGTCATCGTGACCGTGAACGCCGTGTCGGTCAGCTCGAACTTCTGGACGACCGTGCCGCCGAAGGGCCAGGGTTCGGCCAGTTCGGTCTGGATCGTGTCGTCGGCGGTCTGCGTCCACAACCGGTGCATGGCGGTTCCGTGGTTCGCATGCGGCGGCGACGTGATGGGGAACTCGTACGCATCACCATCGAACCGAAGCAGGCCGAAAGGAAGGCGTCCCGCCCACGGCACCATCGGGAAGGAACCCCATCGGCTGGCTTTGGCGCCCTCGGTGACGAGGAGCTCCAGGTCATCCACGACCAGCGACGCAAGCCGCCCGCCCTGCAGGTCAATGGTTGCCGCGGCCCGTGACGAGGTGAGTTCCATCGCCAAAAGCTAGATGGTGCCTGGCACCTTCGACCGGCATTTCGACAGCGATCTGTTGATTTCTCAACGAATCGACCGCAAGGTACCTGGCACCTTGCGGCCGAATGGAGCCAGGCACCATGGAGTGGTCTGGTGGTGTCAGGTCACGACGAGCAGGGCGATTGGCAGCGTTGCGAGCGCCAGGAGTGTGGAACCAACGACCGTGCGGATCACTCGGTCTGGCTCCATGTCGTACTCCAGCGCCACAACGACGCAGAAGACTGCTGGTGGCATCGCGGACTGCAGCACCAGAATCCCCCATGCGTCCCCAGTCAGGCCGAAGGCTGCTCCGGCCAGACCCGCCACCAGCGGAGCAACGACCAACTTCGACAATCCCACGACACCAGCGTCGATCTCGGGGCGAGGGATGCCGTTCTGGGCGAGCTGCATGCCCAGCGTCAGCAGCATCACGGGAATGAGCGCTCCACCCACCAGGGCCGTCGACCGCCCAATCAAGAGCGGGACGCCGATGTCGAAGACGTTGATGAGAAGCGCCGCCAGTGCCGCCACCGTCATGGGAGCGGCAAGCGAACGTTTGACGGCAGGCGCAAGCCCATCGGAGCGCGCCGAGGCGAGGGCGATCGCCACCGCCATCCCGGTCGAGTTGATCGTGATCATGAGGACGGCAGCGATGGGCGCAGCTGCTTCACCAAATGCAAAGACGCTGATCGCCAGTCCGGCGTTGCCCACGTTGCCATAGGCGCTCGTCATCAGAATTGCGTCACGGCGAACTCCCTGGAGCCCAGCCGCCCGCGCAGCTGCGAAACCAACGGCGGCAGCGGCAGCCATGCCGAGCCACGCCGCCACGACAAGTCGCACGATCGTGTCGCGGGACAACTCCGCCGTGATGAAGGCATCGAAGACGAACGCCGGCCCCAGGACCCAGAAGGCCAGGCGCGACAACGTGGCGATCTCAAAGGGCATTCGAGCGCCGGCGAACCAGCCGACGGCGACGATGGCCACGACGGGTCCCATGACATCGATGAGCAGTTGCACGACGGACATGGGTCAGGGCACCTCAGCCAGGCCAGTCCTCGGTGTCGGTGGTCATGGCCAGGTGCAGCCCGTCGCCGCCCAGCCACGGGTTCGCCCGCGCCACGGCTTCGTCGACCTCGGTCCCGAGTCCGGGCTCGGTGAACGGCACGACGTGTCCGGCTTCCCAGACCACGGGTCGGGTCAGGATCTCGGCGTGGAAACCACCCCACTCCTGAATGCCCTCGAGCACCAGGAAGTTGGGAATCGTGCTGGCCACCGCGAGGTTCGCTGCGCCGGTGATCGGCCCGCAGTACAGGTGAGGCGCAATCTGCGCGCCGAAGCTCTCGGCGAGTGCTGCGATCTTCTTGCCTGCAGTGATGCCACCAGCCCGGGAAAGATTGGGTTGCAGAATGGAGGCCGCGCCAAGGGTCAGCAGTCGGGCGAACTCTGTCACCCCGGTCAGACGTTCACCGGTGGCGATCGGGATGGACGTGTGCCGAGCGACCTCGGCCATGGCCTCGGGGATGTCGGGCGGGCACGGCTCCTCGAACCACAGCGGCGAGAACGGTTCGAGCCGTTGCGCGAGCCGAATGGCGCCCGAAGGCGTGAACTGCCCGTGGGTACCAAACAGCAGATCGGCACGGTCGCCGACGGCACGACGGATCTCGCGTACGAACGCCTCGGAGCGGGTCAGCTCGTTGAGGCTCGGCTGGCGGGGCCCGACCGCACGGTATGGACCGGCAGGATCGAACTTGATGGCGGTGTGCCCGGCTTCGACGTACGCAACCGCACGGTCGGCGGCCAGCGACGGGTCGAGGTAGACCTCTTCGCCGTCGTCGTCGTTGCCCGGGTACAGATACGTGTAGCTGCGGACCCGATCGCGCACCAATCCCCCGAGGAGGTCGGTGACGTTGCGGCCGGTCTCCTTGCCAACGATGTCCCAGGACGCCATGTCGAACGCGCTGAGAACGCCGGCGATGGTCACGTCGGGTCGCTGGGTGAAGCCGATCGAATAGAGCAGCCGACTGCGTTCTTCGATCCGGAACGGGTCGGTGCCGTTCACGTGACGATCGAACAGATCGGCAACAACGGCCGAGACGGTGGCCGGTTCGAACGGAGGAGAGTAGACCTCGCCCCATCCGACAGCTCCGGTGTCGGTGGTCAGCTTCACGAAGACGAAGAACTTGCCGCCGTATCCGGGAGGCGGGTTCTTGACGACGAACGTGTCAACGCCGGTGAACTTCATGCATCGTCCATCATGATCACGTTGCGGATGACGCTGCCGTCGCCGACGGCGCCGATCGCGGCGTTGATGTCGTCCAGGTCGTACGTCGCGGACACGAGCTCGTCGAGCTTCAGACGGCCCTCCCGATACCACTCGATGAGCTGCGGGATGTCCTGACGGATTCGGGACGTGCCCATCTTCGAGCCGAGAATGCGATGTCCGGAAGCCGCCACCGTCGTCGGGTCGATTTCGATCTCGTTGTTGATCGCCGGCAAACCAACGATCACGAGTTCACCGCCCTGAGCCAGGTAGCCGAGCCCAGAGCTGATGGCTGGAGCGGAACCGACTGTGATGATCACATGGCTGACGCCGGCAGCACCGCCCGTGGCCTCACGGATGACGTCGGCGACGTCGCCGGTGGCTGGATTCGCCACGTGGGTCGCCCCGAAGGATCGTGCGATCTCGAGCTTCTCGTCCTCGAGGTCGACGGCGATGATGGCTTTGGCCCCCACGATCGCTGCGCCTTGCACCGAGTTCAGGCCAACGCCTCCGACGCCGACCACGATCACGGTGGACTCGGAGTCGATGGACGAGGTGTTCGTGACGGCGCCCACACCGGTGATGACGCCGCAGGCGAGCAACGCGGCGACGGTCCAGTCGAGATCATTGGGAATGGGCACCACCTGCGACTGGTCGACGATGACCTCGTCGGCGAATGCGCCACACAACATCGCCGCCTGCATGTCCTCGCCCTCGGCGCCGGTGAGTCGCTGACCCTCGTCCGAGGCATAGGCGGTGGAGCAGAAGACCTCGTTGCCCTTCCGGCATTGGCCGCAATCGCCGCACGATCGGATCAGCGTGACAACCACATGGTCACCCACCGAGGCGTGCGAAACATCGGAGCCAACCGCCAACACGGTGCCGGCTGCCTCGTGGCCGTAGACGGCGGGCAGGTAGCCGCCCCAGGCGCCCTCGGCGAAATGGATGTCCGAATGGCACACGGCGCACGCCGCAACATCCACGTGCACATCGGTGGGGCCGAGCTCGCCGAGGCCGACCTCCTCGATGCTCAGAGGCTGACCAAACTCCCGACACACTGCTGCACGCATCGGCACTCCTTGATGATGAGGCGCCGATCCAGTCCGGCGCACGCCGAACAGTGTCGCAGAGGAAGCAGGCAAAACGGGAACACCGCAGGCCGATTTTCTTGTGGCAGTCGGGGCGCTGCAGTCATCGGCCCCCGGCGAGCTCCAACGCGTCTCGATACCCCTGCGGAAGAACGATGTCGTCCAGCTCGTCCAGGGCAACGGAGCGAACGCCGAGGTGTTCGTCGCTGTGCCAGAGCCGCTCGGGCCAGGTCCCCACGATTTCGCAGGCGTAGGCGATGACGAGAACATGGCGGCCGGGCACGGGCTCGTATCGCCACGAGTGCACGGGGAGCCCCACGTCGACGATCAGGTCCAGTTCCTCGCTCATCTCGCGTCGGAGGCACGCCGTGGGAGAGGGATCGTCCGGTTCGATTCGTCCGCCCGGGAACTCCCATTCGTCCCGCTCGTTGCGGAGCAGCACCACGTGGCCGGGAGGTCCGACGATTCCCTTCACCGAGATGGGGAGCACGAGATCGTTCTGCATCGAAGAAAACTAGCGGTGCGAACGGAAGGCTTCGCTTCAGCCGACGTCTGCGGGCGCCGATGGGATCCAATGCTCGACACCCTGAAGCTGAATGTCGTACCGACACGCACACGACTGGTCGGTCTCGGCGCAGCAGTACTGATTGCCTTGCCGGCCTCGGCCTGCGGGAGCGACGCCGTTCCGGCAACGGCCGACACAACAGCAGACTCCCTTCCGTTTGCGACCGATGAGGCGCTCACCGAGACCGTCGACGACGAGTTCCTCGAGGACGCGGACCGCGCAACCGATGACGAGCTCTACGGCGATGATGAGGAAGCTGCCCCGATTCTTGATCCGGAGAATCCGCTCAGTGCCGACGAAACCGAGGCGCTGCTCGCCGCAGTTCCCGACGACGATCTCCCGGATGCCGCCGTGAACCTTGGAGCATCGGTGGTCGACCCCACACACAACGGGGTACAAGGAGTCACCGCCCAGCACCTCATGCGGGAACTCACACTCGCCTACGACGGTCTTGGCGAGCTCCTCACCGAGCCCGAACGAACGGCAAACGGCGGTTCGTTCACCTTTTCGCTTACCGACGTGACGATCGATGGGGCCGACAGTTTCCGGGTCGACGTCAAGTTCACCTACGTGAACGACCCCGACGAGCCGGCGATGATCGTTGCCCACCAGGCCGAAAAGGTCACCCTGACGCCCTACGATCTGAACGCCTGAGCGGCTACCGTTGGCCCATGACGCGGCCGCCACTTTCCGTCCTTGACCTTGCCATGGTCCCCAAGGGGGCCTCCTCCGGGGACGCACTCCGCGACACGACGAGGCTTGCGCAATGCGCCGATGACCTCGGGTACACACGGTTCTGGGTCGCCGAACACCACAACATGCCCACCGTCGCCAGCACGGAACCGGCGGTGCTCATCGCCCACCTCGCGGCGAGCACCACACGCATCCGGGTCGGCTCCGGCGGCGTCATGCTCCCCAACCATGCACCGCTCGTCGTGGCCGAACAGTTCGCGATGCTCGAAGCGTTGCATCCAGACCGAATCGACCTGGGAATCGGCCGCGCTCCCGGCAGCGACAGGCGAACGGCTGCAGCGCTCCGCCGAGGTTCCGACGGCAGCGAGGACGATCAGTTTCCGAGCAACCTCCTCGATGTGATGGGCCTGCTCGGTGACGTCCGTACCGAGACCGGACTGTTCGACCACTTCACCGCCACTCCGGCGGCCACCTCCTCGCCAGCAGTTGCCCTTCTCGGCTCCAGCGGTTTCAGCGCCCGACTCGCAGGAATCCTCGGGCTGCCGTTCGGCTTCGCGCATCACTTCGACATGGGTGGCACCGCACAAGCTGCCGACATCTACCGACAGAACTTCAAGCCCTCGCCCGTTCTCGACGAACCCTTCCTCATCGTGACGGCCGTGACGATGGCCGCCGAAACCGAAGACGAGGCCACGCATCTGCTGCACCCGCATCGTCTTCGCAAGTACGGGATGCGGACGGGGCGCATGTTCGACCTGGTCAGTCCCGAAGAAGCCGTGGCGCATCCCGAGTTCGCGGCGGCCCTGGAGCACCCAACCAACGCCATCGCGGGAACCGGCACGCAGGTCGCCGAGGGGCTCGAGAAGCTTGCCGTTGGCATGGGGGCCAGCGAGCTCATGGTCACCGTTCCCGGCCCGCAGCTTTCCGACCGTGAGCTGAGTCTTCGGTTGACCGCCGACGCATGGGCTGCCTGAGAACCTTCATGGCCATGCGGCGATTCCACGCACCGAAGGTGCTCGCGAGCGTCGCACTGACCGTCGTCGCCTTGGCGGGGTGCGGCAGCGATTCGCCGGAGACCGTCGCAGATGCGGCGACAACAACCGTCACGGTCGACCCAGATCGGGCGACCGATCAGATCTCGCTCGACGAAGAACCCGACGGAACGACCGTCGCTCCCGACGAATCCGAGCCAGAGACCGAAGCAACGACCACGTCGTCCTCGACTCCGGACGACTCGACCTCCACCACAACCACGCCCGACGACGGCACGTGCGGACCGCTGCCCAATGCGGCCTGGTGGGTCGACGTGTCCTTCACTGACCCCGATGGCGGGCTCAACCTTCGTGCAGAGCCGGGCATCAGTGCCCCAATCGTCATTGCGTTGCCCCGCGGCACGGACGTACGAACGCTGGGCGGCTGCGAAGTCATCGACGATCGACAGTGGTGGGAAGTCGTCGACCCAGACGAGAACGACATCGGCTGGGTCGCCAGCAGCTTCCTGTCCGCCGAGGAGATCGGTGGCGGTTTCGGCACCACGTTCTCGAGCGAGGAGTTCGTCGGCCTTGAAGCCGGCACGGTCGAGGACCTCATGACGGCCATCGCACAACAGCTCGGCGACGAAGACGCAGTACAGCGCCTGGTGAACGAGCCCGAAGGGGTGGATGCGCAGGGAGCCGTCGTCACATTCGACGTCCTCGGTCTGAAGGACGACTCCATCGCCGGCTACCGGATCGATCTGAACTTCATCTTCGATCGCGATGTCGACGACGCGATCATTGCCTTCCGGGGCGGCACGGCAATGCTCACGCCGTTCTGTGCTCGCGGCGTAAGCGCCGACGGATTGTGCGTCTAGCGGTCAGACACCCGCCGATACTCAACCGCTGAGTTCACCAAGCAACTGCTGCACCTGCCGGAGCCCTTCGGCGAGTTGCTCGGCCAGAACCCGAAGCTCGGTATCGGCCAGATCGACCGTGATCGGCACGTCGAGCTGAACCGGGACCTCAGCTTCAACCGGAACCGTCTCGTTGATGGGGATTGCGACGTCGAGATCGATCGGTACATCGACCTGGACCGGCACGGTCACATCCACAGGGACGCTGAACCCCAGTCCGGTGTCGATCTCGATGGTGGTGTCGACGGTCTGGTCAATGGGAATCGTCTCGTCGATCGGGAAGGTGAATTCGCGGTCGAGCACGATCTCGGTGTTGATCACGATGACCTCGTCGACGGCCACGTCGAAGTCGAGGGTCGACTCGCCGAACGCATCGAGTTCGGTGATCGCCTGATTCAGGCCCTCGGAGATCTGCGGTTCAATCTCTGCCAGTTGTCGGGTCAGCTCCAGCACCTGCGCAGAGACGATTGCCGAACCGGCTGCACCCTGCTCCACCCGTTCCAGATCGGAGCGCGTCTGGGCAAGCTCCGACCGGGTGTCCCGAAGCGACATGACCAGGAACGCCAGGCCCACCAACAGGCCGAACAGCACGACGGCCATCACCATGACCATCGTCCGCAGCGAGCCACCGACGGGCTCGATCTTCTGGGTTGGGTCGGTGTGTGATGTCGACATGGGTTCTCCTGTCGTTGCATGAGAGCGAATGAAGGCTGCGGCGAGCAGGCCAAGGGCGGTGATACATGCCGCGGCGATGAACGTTTCCGAGATCGCCTCGGCGGTGAGTTCTGCAGAGGCTTCGGTGATTGCGGCCTGAAAGTCGGGGTCGGTGATCGGTGGCAGGTCGAGCTGTCCCCGCAGGGTGTTGAAGCGAGCCAGTCCCCAGGCGGTGAGGGCAGCGAGGCCGACGCTCAACCCGATGAGGCGGACAACCATGACGATGGCCGCGGCACCACCACGCTGATGTGGTGGAGACGCGTCGACGACCGCTGCGGTGGTGGGAGCGAAGACCAGTCCGAGTCCGGCACCGAGCAGTGCGAGCTGCGCTGCGGCGGACCAGTGTCCGATGTCGGGATCCCATGTGAGCCCCATGATGAGCAGCGCCGTGACCGCCGCGAGCAGGCCGACGACGATGGGCCAACGGTAGGAGACTCGCTCGGTGATTCGGCCGCCGATCCAGGAGGCGATGGCCATCGCCGACGTGAGTGCGGCGAGGATCCAACCGGCGATGACGGCAGAGCGCTCCAGGTCCAGCTCCACCGCATTGATGAAGATGGGAACGTCGACCATGGCGATCACCAGTGCGGCACCGACGAGGAAGTTCACCAGCAGTGCCACCCGCAACGTGGCCCCGCGGAAGAACGCTGGCTCCACCAAGGGGTCGGCAACACGCCGCTGGTTCCACACGAAAACGGCTCCCAGCAGGAAGGCCACGGGAAACAGGAGCCGGAAGTCGAACCCCGAGCCGCCCTGCAATTCGTCGAGGCCGGACACGCTCTGGATCTCGGCGTTGCCGAGCAGGGCGAGGTTCAGCGCGATGAGCGTTGCGGCCAGCGACGCGGCGCCCACCCAATCGACCCGCTCGGGACGCTCATGTTCGGCCTGATCGCCGAGCGCCCACCACACGAGTGCCATGCCCACGATGGCCAGCGGCACGTTCAACCAGAACTGCCAGCGCCAATCCAGGAACCGAACCAACATGGCGCCGTACAACGGACCCCAGACCCATCCCATGGTCTCGATTGCACCCAGCGTGCCGAGGGCCCGGGCCCGGCGATCTTCAGGAAACGCGTCACCCACGACGGCCAACGCCACCGGCACCATCGCTCCGCCACCAATCGCCGTGAGTACGCGTCCGACCAGAAAGGGTCCAAGTGATGTCGTGAGCGGGATGAGCACCGTCCCAACGAGGAAGATTGCATAGGCGCCAAGGAACAACCGGCGGCGGCCAATGACGTCGCTGAGACGGCCGGCAAGCGGCATGACGGCCACGAACGCAATGAGGTAGACGTTCACGATCCACGCGGCGTCATCCAGACCGTCGGGCAGCGTGAGGCCAAGGTCGTTGATGATGGGACGCAACATCGTCGTGACGACCGTGAGGTCGTCAGCGGCGACGAAGACCGCAAACCCGACAACGGCGAGGATGGCCGTTGGGGACGCGGGGCGCCGTGGGGATGTCATGCCCGGGACCCTAGGGGAATCGGGTGTTGAGGTATGCGTCAGCCAGCAGTCTCGCCCACGACAAAGTCCGGACGCACAATCATGCTGCCGGACGCCGTGGCGAACAACTCGGCGCACTCTTCACGGGTGGTGACAAGTCGAAGTGGATTGTCGGAACCAACGACAAGAAGTGCCACCTTTGACAGCGACTCATCACCGGTGACGACACAAACCTCGCCGTATCTGCCGCTTCGGTAGTGCTCGATGAATTCGGTCGTGAGCGGTCGGCGGTCGCCGATATCGCCATCGCCCAGGAACAGCACGGCACCGGGGAACACTTCGGAGACCGCCCAACCGAACGACGGACCACAGGCAACGAGGAAGGTGTCCCCTTCGCGCCGGGCGGCGAGGAGCGAACGGATCAGCACCGACCGGCCGACCAGGTCTTTCGGATCCACGATGTCGGACCACATGTGCCCGATGCTCTCGATGTCGAGAACGACAAGACGGTTCTTTGCCGCCTTCCGCCGTTCATCCAGCTGCGTCCGCTGCCCGCTCATGGTCGCCTCATTCGTTCGTCGTGGTGAACCAAGACTTGCCGCGTTCACTGAGCGGCTCCAAATCCCCAGGTCGAACTTTTTGGCTCACTCGGTGGGATCGGTGATGACAAACGGTTCGCCGTAGTTCTCCAGCTCCAGTACCCATTGGCTCGATTCACCATCGAATGCTGTTTCGAATTCGGCAGCCACCACGAGCGCCGTGACCGGGTGCAACCACAGATCGAGCTCGACGTCCTGCCCACGGACCAGCCCGGCGGTGATGGACTGCATGGCGTCTGCAGGCGCGACACCGCTGAGGTGATAGCGGGTTCCGTCGCGGTCTTCCTCGGCCACAAACTGCAGATTCGTCAGTCCGGCCAACAGCGGTCGCCAACCATCTTCGGGGTCGAAGAACAGGCTCGGGTCAATGTCGAACCCGGCCGGCAGGGTCTCGAACTCGCCGGTGACC
The DNA here is from genome assembly GCA_964517125.1 of uncultured Acidimicrobiales bacterium. Lineage (GTDB taxonomy): Bacteria > Actinomycetota > Acidimicrobiia > Acidimicrobiales > SHLQ01 > SHLQ01. The sequence continues at coordinate 25,839 of CAZFBD010000014.1, read as the reverse complement.
GGGTTGGAGAGCCACACCTCTTCGTCGATTGCGACCGCACCAATCTTCGTGCCCAGAGACCCATTCACCGTGATCTCCAGAATTGCGTCAGCGGAGCCGGGCGCCGAGAAACGTCCGTCGAGCGCATCGAGGCTCATGCTTTCGGCCCCATCGATGAAGACGGCCGCGCCAGTTCGTTCCAGCTGAAACTGCACACTCTCGACCTCACCCATGGCATCGGCGGCAGCGGGGCCAAGGACGCCGGCGTCCATCGGCAACTTCTCGCCTCCCAAGTCCTCTCCCGCGCAGGCGACCAGCAGCGCGACGACGCAGACAGGGAGGACGCCCAACGCACGAGAAATTCGGGTGGGAGCGGCGACGACCATGCGCACAGTTGTAGCCGATGCGGTCGGGCCGCCGGGATCGAGACCCTCAGCGGGCGATCGACACCTGGTTTCGTCCGGATGCCTTGGCGGTATAGAGCGCCTGGTCGGCTGCCCGCATCATGTCTGCTGCCCGCTCGGGTGGGGTCATTGCCACACCAGCGGAGACGGTGATACGTCCGCCGGGCTGGGTCGACGCTCCGGGGAAGTCGTGAGCGGCGATGGCAGCGCGAACGCGTTCAGCGACCATCGACGCGTCCTCCTCGGAGGCCCCGACGAGCAGAGCTGCGAACTCTTCGCCGCCGTAGCGGTAGACGAGGTCGTCGCAGCGAACGTTCGTGGAGATCAGCTGTGCGATGACCTTCAGCGCTTCATCACCGGCGATGTGCCCGTTTGCGTCGTTGTACTCCTTGAAGTGGTCGACGTCGAACATGGCAACGGCGATCGCATCGTTCCCGAAGCGTGCGGAAAGTGTTTCGTCGAGATCGTGATCGAACTTGCGGCGGTTGGCGATGGTCGTCAACGAGTCGGAGTACGCCAACTGTTCCGCGGCGTTCTTTGCTTGCACCGTGCGGCGCCAGAAGGCGCGCTCGATCGCAACAAAGGGGACAAGGACAAGCCCTGCGAGAACCTGGCGGGAACATCTCACGTCTGTCCATCGGTCCTCTGGTGACATCGATGACGAACCGGAGCAACAATGGTTCGAACGGATCACACGCCGTCTGGGCACATGGGACCACGCAGACGCCGGTGGGTTGGCCAGCGGCATGGGCGATGGTTGAAGATGACGCCATGACGCAGGTTTCCGAAATCTTCGACGCCGACGCCTGGGATGTTGTTCCCGGCTTCGATTTCACCGACATCACCTATCACCGAGCCAAGGACGTCGGTGCGGTTCGGGTCGCGTTCAATCGCCCCGAGGTTCGCAACGCGTTCCGGCCACACACGGTCGACGAGCTCTACCGGGCGCTCGATCATGCCCGCATGAGCAGCGACGTGGGCTGTGTGCTCCTCACCGGAAACGGGCCATCCGAAAAGGACGGCGGCTGGGCGTTCTGCTCCGGCGGCGATCAACGCATTCGGGGCAAGGACGGCTATCGCTACACCGAGGACAACGCCCAGACCGCGGCATCGATCGACCCTGCACGGAGCGGCCGCCTGCACATTCTCGAAGTGCAGCGCCTCATCCGATTCATGCCGAAGGTGGTCGTCGCCGTGGTTCCGGGTTGGGCCGCAGGCGGCGGACACAGCCTCCATGTGGTCTCCGACCTCACCATCGCCAGTCAGGAACACGCCCGGTTCAAACAAACCGATACCGATGTTGCCAGCTTCGACGGGGGCTTCGGCTCGGCCTACCTGGCTCGTCAGGTGGGACAGAAGATCGCCCGCGAGATCTTCTTTCTCGGCCGGACCTACACGGCCGACGAAGCCAAGGCACAGGGTGTCGTGAACGCCGTCGTGCCTCACGCCGAACTTGAAGCCGAGGCGCTGCAATGGGCCCGGGAGATCTGCAGCAAGAGTCCAACCGGTCAGCGCATGAGCAAGTACGCCTTCAACCTGATCGATGACGGCCTGGTCGGTCAGCAGGTGTTCGCTGGGGAGGCGACTCGCCTTGCCTACATGACCGACGAAGCGACAGAGGGCCGCGACTCGTTCCTGGAGAAGCGTGATCCCGACTGGTCCGACTTCCCCTGGTACTACTGAGCCACCAACACGCGCACCACAGGGGTCAGACCCCGATTCGGGTTTAGGGGTCAGACCCGTAGTTGGGTTTAGGGGTCAGACCCCTGAATCGCTGTTCCGTGCTTCACTGGACAGATCGAACCGCTTCCTTCCGACCTTCCCGACGACTTTCCGGACGATCTGAACCCCGACCGCTTGCTCGGCTGCGCCTATTGGCGGTGTGAGCAGATCTTCGAAGCCCGCACGGCGAATCAGCAGTTCTGTCGGAAGGCCTGCCGCAGCCGGCAACGGAAGTGGGAGCGCGCCCAGGCTCGCAAAGCCCGGAAGAACGCATGACGCACGTCGATGTCGCCGTCGTGGGTCGGGGCATGATTGGTTCGGCCGCGGCTCGGCATCTGGCTGCCGCCGGGCACCGCGTCACCAACATCGGACCCGACGAACCAACGGAGTACGCCGAGGGACCGTTCGCCAGCCATTTCGACCAGGGACGGGTCACCCGAATCACCGCGTTCTCTGAACCCTGGGGAGCGTGGGCTCGGGCATCGATCGATCGCTACGCCAAAATCGAGGAGCAGAGCGGCATCTCGTTTCATGACCCGGTCGGGCTTGTGGTCCTGGCCGACTCCGCTGCCGAGACCATCCCGGTGGCGACTGCGCTTGGCGCCGATGCCGTCGAGCTGAGCGGCGCCGAGCTGCAGCGACGGACTGGCATTGTCAGCGGCGTCGCCAGTCACCGGATCGTGTGGGAGGGCCCACCGGCCGGCCTGATCAACCCTCGGCTTCTCGTGAAGGCGCAGACGGTCTGCGCTCAACAGAACGGTGCCAACATCGTTGCCGACGTTGTCGAACACGTGGACACCAGCAACTCCCCGACGACCCTCACCCTGCGATCTGGCGAGCCGATCTCGGCCGACCAGGTCATTGTCTGCACCGGTGCCTACGGCGCAGAACTTGCAGGGGTTTCGCTACCACTCGAGCGGCGTCTCCGCACGATCGCTCTGGCCGAACTCGGGCCTGGTCCAGACCTGCCCACGCTGATCATCGATGACCCACCACATGCGTCGCTCGACGAGGCCTACTGGGTTCCGCCGGTGGAATTCAGCGACGGCCGATGGCTTCTCAAGATCGGCGGCGACAGCAAACCCCCGTACCTGACAGACACCAACGATCCGATCGACGACTGGTTTCGGTCCGGTGCGTCGGCTGCCGAAGCGGAGGCGCTCTTCGAGCTCCTCGAGGCGTTGCTCCCCGACCGAGAGGTCCGTCGGATTCGGCACAAGCCATGCGTCGTTTCGTACACACCCTCGGGCCGCCCACACCTCGACCGGGTCTCCGACACCGTGACGGTGGCGTTCGGCGGCTGCGGGGCTGCCGCGAAGTCGAGTGATGAGATCGGCCGAATTGCCGCCGAGATTGCGACGAGCTGAATCAGCGTCCCGACATGGTGACGTCGGCGATCACAACGCTGACGCCGGCGGCCGACATGGGCAGCCAATCCGTGTCGTTGCCGACGGCTTCGATGTCGCCGAGCATCTTTTGCAGAGTCGAGGCAATCGTGATCTCGCGAAGCGGCTCGGCAAGTTCACCGTTGCGGATCCGGAGGCCCTCGGCTCCAGTGGAGAAGTCACCGGATACGGGGTTGACTCCGGAGTGGATTCCGGCGACTCCCTGGATCAGCACACCGTTGTCGATGCCGGCCACGAGCTCTTCCTGGCTCTTGGTTCCAGGCAGAAGCTGGAGCGCACGGGTACCGACGCTCGGAACGCTGGAGTAGCTGCGGACGGCTGACCCGGTGGGAGTGACGCCGGACTTCCGTGCGGTGTAGGCGTTGTGCACGAACATCTGCAGCTGACCTTCGTCGACGAGGACGTTTCGTCGGCTGGCCAGCCCTTCGCCGTCGGTGAGGCCGGCAGTGAACATCTTCGGGTTGGTCGGATCGTCGACGAGCGTGAACTTCGGCGAGGCAACGGTTTCGCCGAGGCGGTTGGCGAAGAGGCTGTACCCCTTCAGGACCGAGTCGCCCGACATGGTTTCGCCGAGGATTCCCAGGAACTGCGCCGTGACGAATGGGTCGAAGATCACGGTGACTCGTTCGCTCTCGGGCTGGGTGGCACCAAGCAGGCGGGTGGCCCGCTCCGCAGCATCGGCGGCTGCGGTGGCCACGTCGAGGTCGGCCGGGTTGCGGCCAACGCTGAATCCGAAGCCGATCTGGGTGTCATCGTCCTCGCTGGCGAGCGCGGTCGACGTCACGTACGAAGCCGACTCACGCGATTCCACTGCGACGCCTGCTGTCGAGACGAGCGCGCTCTCGCTGATGCTGTCGACATAGTCGGCGGACTCGATGCCGTTGACCCGCGGATCGGCTTCTCGGGTCAGCTTCTCCAGCTCGATCGCCATGGCGATCTTGTCCTCGGTAGCCATGGTGAGGGCACCGTCGTCGTACACGTCGAGATCGGGCAGTGCCATGCCATCGGGTGCCGCCAGGCCAAGGTGTTCATCAACCGTGCCGAACGTGGCGTTGTCTCGTGCTTCGGCCATCGTCTCTCGCAGCACGTCGATGTCGAGCGTTCCGGCCCAGGCAAATCCCTGCCGCTGGTCGGCGATGATGCGGATGCCCACACCTTGTGATGCCGACGAGGTGAACTGCTCGACCTCACCTTCGTACACGCGAATCTCGGTGTCTCGGTCGGAGACGGCAACAACCTCAACCTGTTCGTTGTTCTTGGCCCAACCAATCACCTGCTCGGCGATCGTCTGCAGTTCTGACACGTGGTTCCCCGATCGATGCGTTCCGCCGTCAACGCTAGAGGCGGATCCCTCCATCGGCCCAGGGGTCGGACCCCTAAATGCGGTTGGGGGTCTGACCCCTAGCGCGGGTTAGGGGTCAGACCCCTGTCACGCTTTGTGGTCGTGACCGCACGCTCAGAATTGACGGATTCGGGGGAACGCGACTGGACTGGCGGCACTGCACACCAAACCTTGCGGGAGGCGAACACATGCACACCACGACAGCAGCACCAGAAACAACGGCGGAAGACGCAGCAAATCCCGGGCCCATCGACCCTCTGGAACGTCGGGCACGACGAGCGCGACGCATCCGTGCGTCCAAGGGATCCTCGGCAGTGCTTGCCACCGCCAACCGGATCACCGGACGGGTACGCGAGCACCTGATCCGCAGCGGCTGGCACCCCGACGGATGGGTCGTTGTGGTGACCCCCGAAGACGACACCCGAGAACAGCCCGAGTGGTACGTGAACATCCGCGCCGGCGCCAAAGCCGTGATCGTCGACGGAAACGAACGGCATGTGGTCCGAGCCCGGGAGACCCGTGGCGCCGAACGAACCAAGCTCTGGAACCAGATGGCGCGCCTGGACCCGCGGCTCGCCGATCAGTTCACGGCGCGCCGGCCGTCGCCACCCGTTCTTGTTTTGGAACGGGTGGGCGTGTTCGCCACCCGCTGACCCGAACCGGGATCAGGCTGCGGTGCCGCCAACGGTCAGGCTGGTGACCCGAAGGGTGGGCGTGCCGTCGCCGACAGGCACTCCCTGGCCGTCCTTGCCGCAGGTGCCCGGATGCCCCATGGCGAAGTCGTTGCCGAGTGCGTCGATGCGGGTCAGGACCTCGGGACCATTGCCGATGAGGTTGCCTTCGCGGATCGGGTCGGTGATCTGCCCGTTCTCGATGAGGTACGCCTCGGTCATGCCGAAGACGAAGTCGCCGGTGGCCGTGTTCACCTGGCCACCACCGAGGGTCGCGACGTAAACGCCGTTCTCGGTGCTGGCGATGATGTCGGACGGGTTGTCCTCGCCTGCCGTGATGTACGTGTTCGTCATGCGGACCATCGGAAGGTGCTGGTAGCTCTGCCGGCGGCCATTGCCCGACGACGGACGACCCTCTTTGCGAGCACGAATCTGGTCGTACATGTAGTCGGTGAGGATGCCGTCCTGGATCAGGACGTTCTTCTGCGCTGGGCGACCTTCGTCGTCGATGGCGAAGTTGCCCCACTCGGTGGACATGGTGCCGTCATCGATGAGCGTGACGAGCGGCGTTGCGACCTGCTGGCCCACCCGACCGGCGAAGACCGATGCCTTCTTGGCCACGAGATCGGCTTCGAGGCCATGTCCGCAGGCTTCGTGGAAGAGCACGCCGCCACCACCGGGGCCAACGACCACGGTCTGGGCACCGCTGGGAGCGGGACGGGCGCTCAGCTTGGTGATTGCTCGCTGGGCTGCGGTGCGAGCCATTTCGGAAACGTCGTACTGATCGAACATCTCGAACCCGACCGTGCGACCGGCGCTCTCGCGGCCGGTCTGCATGCCGGTATCGCCGAGCGCGACGCAGGCGACGGAGAACACGGTGCGGACCTGATCGTCCTCGGCGAGGAGTCCGTCACTGTTCGCCACGAGAATCCGGCGGCGGCTGTCGCCGTAGTTGGCCGACACCTGGCTGATGGCATCGCCGGCATCGCGGGCGGCCTCGTTTGCTTCGGTGAGCAGCTCGACCTTCGTAGCCTTGGCGATGGTCTCGGGGTACGTCGTGATGTCGATGTCGCGGGTGGCGGTCTGTCGCTCGAGCGACACCTTGCGGACACCGCCGCCTCCCCCACGGGCGGCTGCGGCGGCAGCCTCGGCTGCTGAACGAAGCCCGGCTTCGCTGAGGTCGGCGGTGTGGGCGAAGCCGGTGGTGTCACCCGACACGACGCGGATACCCGCGCCACGGTCACGGCCCGAAGTGAGTTCCTCGATACGGCCGTCGTCGAAACGCGCCGATGACGAACGCTTGTCCTCCACGAACACCTCGGCCCAGTCGGCTCCGCCAGCAATTGCGGTGTCCAGGGTGGAAGCAACGAGTGATTCATCGAGCACGATGTGCGCCTTTCAGCAGGGGACGAACGTTCGGGTGTGTTTGCCACTGTACCGATCGATCTCGGGTCCCGTCGGCCGCGATGCGCAGTCGTGAAGGGCACCGATAGTCGAAGGTTCCCCCGCGGAGCCGCTCCACGGCACAACGGAGACCGGCTGGCACATCACGCCCTGCTGTCTCCAGCCCGAGGCGCGGGTTCCGAGTACGGTGACGCAATGGCAATTGAGCTCGGACTGTCGGGATGCGCATCGATGGTCGTCACCGACGAAGACACCGCAATCGTGCACGGCACCGGTGATGTCGCCGTCCTCAGCACACCACGACTCCTCCAGCTGATGCAGGAGGCAACCATGGATGCGCTCGATGGCCACATGCCCCAAGGCATGATCACGGCGGGTCTTCGGATCAATCTCGACCACCTGAACGGATCGCCGGTGGGCGCTGCCGTCGAGGCCACGGCGAACCTGATCCGAATCGAGGGTCGACGGCTGGTGTTCGAATCCGAGGCTCGGAGCGAGGACACCCTCGTGGGTACCGGTCGCATCATCAGGGTGCAGGTCAGCCGCGAGGCATTTCTTTCCCGCATGTCCTGAGCCGTACGGGCCGGAACAATACGAGATTGTCCTGGGCGCCAAAGAAGGTGCCGCTGGCGCGGTCAGCGCGGCACGGGGACAGCTACCCTGTTGAGCGATGCTCCTCGATTCAATCAACGGTCCCGACGACCTTCGCGAGCTCTCGTACGAGGAACTTGACGCGCTGTCTGCGGAGATCCGCGAACTGATCGTCACTGCGGTCTCCAAGAACGCAGGCCACCTCGGGTCCAACCTTGGCGCAGTCGAGCTGACCATTGCGCTCCATCGCAACTTCCAATCACCCAAGGACATCCTCCTGTGGGACACCGGGCACCAGACCTACGTCCACAAGATGCTCACCGGACGGGTCAAGGCATTCGAGGGACTCCGACAGAGCGATGGCATCTCTGGTTACCCCAGCCGTGAAGAGAGCGAACACGACTGGATCGAAAACAGCCACGCATCCACCGTCCTCAGCTACGCCCACGGTCTCGCCACCGCCGAGGCGTCCACGGTTGGCCACGATCGCGAAATCGTCGCCGTCATTGGCGACGGCGCCCTCACCGGCGGAATGGCCTACGAAGGCATCAACAACCTCGGGCACAGCAACAGCAACGTCACCATCATCCTCAACGACAACGGCCGTTCCTACGCACCCACCGCATCCAAGCTCACCGAGTCGCTGGTGAAGATTCGCGCGAACCCGGTGTACATGCGCCGCCAGGCCCGCATGGAGAAGATCGCCGAGAACATTCCGTGGGTTGGCGAACACGTGGAACGCGGCATCCACGCCACCAAGGCCGCCATCCGCCAGATGTGGGAGCCGCCAGCGTTCTTCGAGAACCTCGGTGTCCACTACCTGGGACCCTTCGACGGCCACGACATTGAGGGCCTCGAGGACGCGCTGCAGAACGCCAAGAAGTTCCGTGGCCCAGTCGTCGTCCACGTACTCACACAAAAGGGCCGCGGCTATGCGCCCGCCGAGAACGACACCATCAAGAACATGCACGACATGGGTGGCGTCAAGGCCGGCTCGTACACCCAGGCGTTCACCGAGGCACTCATCAAGGTCGCTGAAGAACACAAGAACGTGGTTGCGATCACCGCCGCCATGCCCGACTCCACCGGTCTGCTGCCGTTCCGCGAACGCTTCCCCGAGCGCACGTTCGACGTCGGCATCGCCGAGCAGCACGCAACCACAGCCGCGGCCGGAATGGCCATGGGCGGCCTCCGTCCGGTCGTTGCCGTCTACAGCACCTTCATGTCCCGGGCATTCGATCAGGTCAACATGGATGTCGGCCTGCACCGCCAACCCGTCATCTTCTGCCTCGACCGAGCCGGCGTGACCGGCGACGACGGCGCCTCACATCACGGGCTTCTGGACATGGTCTTGTTCAGCAAGGTCCCCGGTATGACCGTGTTCGCTCCGTCGAGCTACCAGGAACTTCAGGTCCAGCTGTCCGATGCCGTGGAGCTGTGCACCGATGGCCCCGCGATGCTGCGGTGGACCAAGCAGGCGGCCCCGTCCGTCGGCGAGGCCGAGGTCGGCTCCGGGCTGCTCGCCCGTAAGGCTCGGGTCGGAACAGACGTCTGCATCATCGGTGTCGGCAAGATGTTCGAGGATGCCCTCGAGGCAGCCGAGCTGCTCGAAGCAAAGGGAATCAGCGCCAGCGTCTGGGACCCCCGAATCGTCACTCCGGTCGACCCGGCGATGGTCGCCGACGCCGCAACCCACAAGCTCGTCGTCACGATCGAGGACGGCCTGCGCAGCGGTGGCGCCGGAGACGGCTTCCGCGATGCGATCGAGGAACACCTCAGCTCCAGCGGAAGCGATCACGGCGCCTGCAAGGTGCGTGTGCTGGGCATGCCATCGGCATTCATTCCGCACGACAAGCCGGCTCGCATCCTCGCCCGCTACGGCCTCAACGCCGAAGGCATTGTGGCCGAAGTGACCGGTTCGCTCGCCTGACCGAGCGAACCGGCCCTTCAGTACCGAGGGTCAGCCCACTCGGGTGACCGACAGTGTCAGCAGTTCATCGCCCTCGGCGAAGTCCATGGCACCAAATCCGGACTGTCCCGGGTGCTTGGTGATCACGCCGCTCTCGGCCTGCTTCAGGTTCTCGCCATTGCCGCCGCATGGCGGGACCCAGTAGTCGGGGTCGAGAATGTTCTGCTCGGTGCCAGCGTCGTAGGCGACCGCAGCGAACTCCGCAGAGTCGCCGAGGTTCCACGGAATGCGGACCGAATCGAAGCCGGTGAAGCCGTCGTTCGTGCACACGACCATGGCCACGACGCTCAGACGGCGCCAGGTCTCGTCGCTGTCGACGGTGATCGTGACCGACTCGCCCGGAAGGAGCGGACCGTCGCCGGCAACCGCCGCAGCGGCAACGTTGCGTGCGCCGCTGGCCAGCTCGACCAGCGGAGTGATGTTGCCATTCTCGGCAATCTCGCGGACCTCATCGATGGCGCCTTCGCCAACCTCAAAGATGTCTGCACGCTTGTTGTGAATCGCAACAACCGGCGGGGTCATTGGCTGACCCGAATGGTTGGTGAATGTGAGCTCGTACACGCGGGCTGGGCCGGGTGTCGGCTCTGGTTCCGGCTCAGG
>CAZFBD010000014.1:1494-15651 GCA_964517125.1 uncultured Acidimicrobiales bacterium | reverse complement strand
GGCTCAGGGGTCGGTGCGGGTACATCGCGCTCGACGCGGGTGACGTCGACCTTCAGCATGTTCTGACCCGACTCGAAGTCGAGGTCACCGAAGCCCGAAAGGCCGGGATGCATGGTGATGACGCCGCTCTCGGCCTGCTTCAGGTTCTCGCCGTTGCCACCACATGGCGGCACCCAGTAGTCGGGATCCTCGATGTTCTGCTCGGTACCGGCGTCGTAGGCCTGTCCGTAGAAGGTTGCTGAATCGCCAACGAACCAGGGAATGCGAACCGAGTCGAGGCCGGTGAAGCCATCGTTGGTGCACACGACCATGGACACGACGCTCAGGCGTCGCCAGGACCGATCGGCGTCGACGGTGACCGTGACGGACTCACCGGGAAACAGTGGGCCGTCGCCGGCGACGGCTGCAGCGGTGACATCGCTGAGTCCGCTCGCGAGCTCGACGAGTGGGGTGATGTTGCCGTTCTCGGCGATCTCACGGACGGGTTCGATGGCGCCTTCTCCGACCTCAAAGATGTCGGCGGTCTTGTTGTGCACGGCCAGAACCGGCGGGGTCATTGGCTGACCCGACAGATTCGTGAACGTGATTTCGTAGCTCCGTTCCTGTCGATCATCCGATGCTCGGCCGGTTGCTCCCGCCGGTGTCGCCACCAACGATGCAAAAACGGCAAAGCCGAGCACAATGCTCAACGCGTACTTCATGGACTTCATTCATCACTCCTCGTGTTTGTTGCCTCTCGTCCAGAAGGAAAGAGCACGGGAGGTGATCTGTCAGCAGCGGACAGTCATCGTTCTGTGGGAGTTCATCGTGATGAACACGTTCACATCGGTGAACGGGTTCACAACCGATCGGGCGCTGGGAGCTCCACCACGAACTCCGCTCCACCCATGTCCGAGGCCTCGATGAGGATGGTCCCGCCATGGTCGTCGACGATCTGGCGCACGATCGAGAGCCCGAGACCGGACCCTCCGTCGTCGCGCGCCCGCGCTTCATCAAGACGCGTGAATCGTTCGAACACAAGGCTTCGATCGGACTCGGCGATGCCGTCGCCGTCATCGGCCACTCGAAGCTCAACCGATTCGTTTCCGGCTGCGCCCATGGAGCTGCTGAAGTACACCCGAGTCCTCGCATGACGGGCAGCGTTGTCGGCGAGGTTCCGAACGAGACGTTGCAGGTCCGCCCGATCGCCCAACACCTGCACCGGCTGGATCCCCGAGAGGTCGACGGCCACATCCGTGGTTGACGCCAACAGCTCGGCTTCATCGAAGATGAGATCGTCGAGGTTCACGGTTGTCGGCGGCTTGCGTCGGCGCCCTCCAGAGGTCGTTGCCAGAAAGAGCGGGTTGTCGACCAGATCGCGTAGCCGGTCCGTTTCGCCAGCCAGGCGAGTGCGCAATCGAGACCACTCGGGATCGTCGAGCTCGGTGGTGTCGACCAGCGCACGCACGTTTGCGATCGGACTCTTCAGCTCATGGGACGCGTCGGCGCTGAACTGGCGCTGGGACTGCTCGTGGGCCTCCAAGCGGTCAAGCATGGAGTTCATCGTGACGGCGAGGTCATGAATCTCGTCCCCCGAGTCAGGAACGGGCACCCGCGCTCCGAGTGTTTCGGCCCCGATGCCTTCCGCCTGAGCCCGGATCTGTTCCACGGGCTCCAGCACCCGACCTGCGATGAAGAACGTGACACCTCCGACCAGAAGCCCGAAGATCGGGACGGCGAGGACGAACAGCTGGATCAAGCCGTTGAGCGTCTCGTCGATCACTTCGACTTCCGCACCCGCCAGCACGACGAGCTGGCCATCGGCGGTACGCACCGAACGCCGCGTACTCGATGCTGTTCCACACCTGATGGGCGAAACAGACAACGAAGTTGCCCTGGCCGATGATCTGGTGCACCTCGCGGTAGAAGAGCGCCTCACCGGTTTCGCGGCTGTTGCGATCCATCATTTCGAGGGTTTCGAGGCCATCGGGAGCGTCCGGGTTGTGATTGATGTAGGTCTCGGCCGAGATGAAGTCGGAGAACGGTGCGGTCGGCGTTTCGCAGAAGGCCTCGGTCATGAGCCGCCGGACGACTTCCTTGTTCTCCTCGGTCAGGTGCAGGTCGGTGATCTCTGTGGCACCATCGACCTGGTTGTGTCCGCCGGGGTTCGTGCCTCCCCATTCGTGGATGACATCCCAGTGTTCGATGATCTTGCCGTTGCCGTCCGTGTCGAACAGATCGGTGGTGATCCAGCGGGCTGCACCGTCGTTCAACTCCTGTGCCGCCTGGATGAAGACGAAGCGGCCGTCGACAACGGACCGGACGAGCTCGATGTCACGGACCGGGTTGTTCTTGACGAAGGGTTCGAAGAACTCGACAAACCCTTCAACCCCGTCGCGGACACCGGTCGAATGCTGGGTGTACCGGTCACCGGTGTAGGCCTCGACGGCACGGCGAACATCGCCATCCCGGATGCCTTCGAGATACAGGCTCTGCGCATTCGCCAGGCCGGGAGACGCCGCCGAGGCAACCTCGACGCGTCGGTCCAGCACCATCGAGGAGGCGTCCATCAACGCAAGAAAGTCCTGGGTGGCCGGTGCGTCCATGAACGATGCCATCGAGGCGTCGGCGTCCCGGGCGCTGTCCCAGCGCAACGAGATCGTCCACTCGCCGGTCTCGTCGACGGTGGTCACTCGCGTTCCGGCGTTGAAGCCGGACTGCAGGGGAAGGTACTCGGCCTCCACCTTTGCGTTTGCGGCGGCGAAGGCCTCTGCGGATGCATCGTCGTTCAGTCGAAGGGTGATCGTTTCAATGGCTGCCATGGGCAGAATCTACGATTCGTTGCCGACCCCGAACAGGTCCGGATCGGACACCGACTGGTCTGAACGCGACACGTCGCACGAGCGGCAGCCTTCGCAGCGTGCGCATCAGACGGTCGATGGCCGGTTTCGATTCGATTGCCCACGCCAGCGCGGAGCGCAAAGATGGGTGCATGAGTGAACATCCCATCTCCAGATTTCCCGTGCCTGCGCTCGACGAGATGCCGGAAGACATCCGTCAGATGATCGAGACGGTCCAGGAGAAGTCGGGGTTCGTGCCCAACGTGTTCCTTGCGCTGGCGTACCGACCAGAGGAGTTCCGGGCGTTCTTCGCTGCCCACGATGCGCTGATGGACAAGAGCGAGGGCCTGTCCAAGGCCGAACGGGAAATGATCGTCGTCGCCACGAGCGCGGTGAACGACTGTTTGTACTGCGTGGTCGCTCACGGCGCGATCCTCCGTATCCGCGCCAAGAACCCACTGATTGCCGACCAGGTGGCCATCAACCCATGGAAGGCCGACCTGTCCGAGCGGGAACGCCACATGGTGGACTTCGCGCTTCGGATGGTGAATGACTCCGCGTCGGTGAGCAACGCCGACATCGAGGACATGCGCAGCAAGGGATTCACGACCGACCAGATCTGGGACATCGGCGCAATCACGGCGTTCTTTGCGATGTCGAACCGTCTGGCAAACCTCACGTCGATGCGGCCGAACGACGAGTTCTATTCGATGGCTCGCTGAGCCACCCGACCGTCAGCTGATCGCTTCGTGGATCAGCTCGATCGGATGCTTGGTCGGCACGCCAACGGAGCCGAGGTGCATGCTGCACCCGGGGTTGGCGCTTGCGACGACGTCGGGAGTGGCCCGATCGATCGACGCGACCTTCCGGTCGCGGATCTGACCGGCGAGCTCGGGCTCGAAGATCGAGTAGGCACCACCGGCGCCGCAGCACAGACCTTCGTCGTCGAGCTCGACGAGCTCACGGACGTAGGGCCGCAGAACGGTTCGGGTGGCTTCGTGTACCCGCTGAACATGGCGCAGGTGGCAGGGATCCTGCACGGCAACACGCAGGTCGAGCGGTTCGCCGGCCGGGAGTTTGTCGACGTGCATCGCCAGGAACTCCTGCATGTCGAAGACACGTTCACTGAAGGCCTTGGCCTCGTCGGTACCGAGCAGGTGCCCGTAGTCCTTCATCGCCGCGCCGCAGCCGGCGGAGTCGACGAGCACCGGGATGTCCGGCTCAAGATTGGTCATCATGCGTTCGGCGAGCGAACGCGTCTCGCCGGCCAGCCCGGCGTGTGCTTGCAGCGCTCCGCAGCACGGGGCCGCGTCGCCGGTGGGCATGACCCCGAATCCGGCGGCGGTCAGCACCTGCAGGCCGGCGTCGTGCACGCTGCGTTGCATCGTGTCCATCACGCAACCGGTGAACAGGTAGACGTCGGAACCGGTCGCTTCGAGCTTCGGTTGGGTGAGCGGAATCTCGTGCGAGAGGCCGAGGCGTTCGGGCACGACCTTCAACTTCTGGGCAACCGAAAGCGCCCGGGTGCCGGCGTTGAGCAGGGTGGGATTGGCCAGCGGCTTCATGGCCAGGCGCTGCCATGTGGGGGTCATCTGGCCGGCGTCGGCCAGCGTTTCCCGCGTCGACTCCATCATGTGCCCGTACGGCACACCCGACGGGCAGGCCGGTTCGCAGCCGCGGCACTGCACGCAGGTGGAGAACGCGTCAATGACCTCTTCGGTGACCGGTGCACCGTTGTCCTGCACCTCCCGCATGAGTTTGATGCGACCCCGGGGCGACATCGTCTCGTCACCACTCACCCGATAGGTCGGACAGTGCGGCAGGCAGAGTCCGCACTGCACGCACTTGTTGAGGTCGTCGGCATCGATCTTCAGATCCATGGTCGTCTCATTTCCGTCCGGGGTGTCGGCCGGGGTTCAACCGGCCGGTCGGGTCGAAGTTCTCCTTCATCCGGTCACCAATGATGGCAACGGCGGCATCCAGTTCTCGTGCGGGCTGCGGCATGTCGGCGAAGACAAGACCGAGTCCAATGGCGGCGACAAACTCGCCGGAGGAGAACTCGCTCGCCGCGGCAGGAGAAAGCGACCATCGGTGCGCTGGAAGTTCGGGCGGGCCGTCCACCTGTTGGAACGAGCCAAGCGCCGACAAAACGCTGGCCTGCTGGTCAACGTCGGGACCGTGACCTTCGAGCAGCACCCAGGTGCTGGTTCCGTCGGACAGGACAGCACTCGGATGCAACAGCGCATCGAACGCTGCGGCAGCGTCAACCCCTGCTGCCTTGAGCCAGCGGGATTCGGCTGGAATCGGATTGGTCCGAAGAATGACCTCGGCCAGGCAGCCGAGCGTACCGAGCGAGCCGACCATCAGCCGGGGCAGATCGAACCCAGAGACGTTCTTCACGGTGGGACCGCCAGAGCTGACGATCCGACCCTCGGCCGAGACGTACCGAACCTGCAGCAGGCTCTCCCGCGTTCGACCACGACCAAGCGCAGTGAGGTCGTTCTCGCCGACGACGAGAGCGCCGCCCACGGTTCCGCCACGTTCCGGAAGGGCGCTGCGTTGGCCCTTCTCGGCGAGCGCAGCGTGCAGATCGGCCACGCTCGTACCGGCCCGCACCTGCACGGTCATCTCCTCGGGCTTGTAGTCGACGATGCCGGCTGGGGCACGGAGGAGTCGGGGCTCACCTTCGGATGCACCGCCAAGGTCCCAGCGCGTGCGGCCGCCCTCGATCGCGACCGGTCCGGACTCGCCGACTTCCTCGGCGAAGTCCTGGAGGATCGGGTCATCAACGGTCAGCGTTGCCGTCATCCCCACACCTCGTTCGGCACGGAGCGAAGCGACTGAATGTCGGCACAACTGTGGCCCGACGGAATGACCTTGCCCGGGTTCGTTCTGCATCCGGGATCGAACGCCTGACGGAGGCGGTTCTGATGGTCGAGGTCATCGTCGGTGAACATGCGCCCCATGTACTTCTGCTTCTCGACCCCGATGCCGTGCTCTCCCGACAGGACGCCACCGGCATCAAGGGATGCAGTGATGATCTCTCCCCCGGCCGCGTGTACCCGATCGAGCACACCTTCGTCGCGGGCGTCGAAGACGATCAGCGGATGCAGGTTCCCGTCACCTGCGTGGAACACGTTCATGATCAGCAGGTCGTAGCGATCGGCGATGGCGTAGATCTCGTCGAGCACGTCGGCCAACGCTGAGCGGGGGACGACGGTGTCGTGGAGGTAGTAGTCGGGTGCGAGCTGAGCGACGGCACCAAAGGCGGTCTTGCGGCCTTTCCAGAGCAGCGCTCGTTCCTCGTCGGACTCGGCCAGGCGCACGCTGGTTGCCGCGTTCGAGCGACCGATCTCGGCGATCCGGTCGGCGTCGATGTCGACCCCGGAGTCCAGACCATCGACCTCGGCCAGCAAGACCGCCGCAGCGTCTTTCGGATAGCCCGCTCCCACGTAGTTCTCGACCGCGTTGGTGATCGCCTTGTCCATGACCTCCATGGCAGCCGGGACGATTCCGGCAGCGATGACTTCGCTCACGGTGTTGGCGGCATCGCGAACGTCGTCAAAGGCCATGAGGAGTGTCCGAACCGCTGGACGGTTCTTCGTGATGCGCACCGCAACCTTCGTGACGATGCCGAGCGTGCCCTCGCTGCCGATGAAGACGCCCCGCAGATCCAACCCCTGTGGTTCTGCGTCGAGCCCACCGAGCATGGCGATGTCGCCAGACGGCAACACGACCTCCATGGCCACGACGTGGGCGTTGGTGACGCCGTAGGCGAGGCAATGCGGCCCACCCGAATTGTTGGCGACGTTTCCACCGACCGTGCAGACCTGCTGGCTCGATGGGTCGGGGGCGAAGTGATACCCGAGCGGCTTGAGCTGCTTGGTGAGGTCGAGGTTGATCACCCCGGGTTCAACCCAGGCGATCTGGTTGGCTTCGTCCACCTCGAGGATTGCATTCATCCGGGTGACGGCCACGACCACTGGAACGCCAAGAGGAATGGCCCCGCCGGCCAGGCCGGTGCCGGCGCCACGGGGAACGACGTTTCGCTGATACTCGTTGGCGAGGCGGACCACCGCCTGCACCTCGGCCGTGGTCTCCGGGTACACGACGGGACCCGAGTTGCCTCCGTCGAACACCGACGAATCGTGACTGTGGAGCGCACGGTGGGCGCCGTCGACCTTGACTCGTTCGTGCGCAAGCGCCGCCCGCAAGCCGTCAACGAACGGATCGCCAGAGCCAGCGTCATTCGATGAGCGACCAGTGAGCTCACGGAGTTTTCCGAGCACCATGATCAGACCTTCGCTTGCAGTCCGGCAGATTCGACCCCGGCGAGGATCGCAGTTTCATCGTTGTCCGACGTGTCGCCGGAGCACCCGACCGCTCCGATGGTCTGGCCATCGGGATCGACGACGATCACGCCACCAGCGACCGGCACCAACTTCCCGTCCATCGCCCCGATGAGTCCATTGACGAAGTGGGGCCAGTCGACCGCCGCCTCGCCGAGCTTGCGGCTGCTCATGCCGACCGAGATCGCTCCATAGGCCTTGCCGTGGGCAACATCGAACCTGCGGTTGGCGACCCCATCCTCACGCTCGAACGCCACCAGGTGACCTCCCGCATCCAACATGGCGACACACAACGGGTTCATTCCCGCCTCGCTTCCATGACCGAGGGCCGACGAGATGATGGTGCGTGCCTGCGAAATGGTGATCGACATGGTGCTCCGGTTCAGGTTGCTTTGTGCTCGAGACGGCGGGCGTGAAGGATCGGTTCGGTGTAGCCGGAAGGCTGTTCGACTCCGGACAGCACCAGGTCGAGGGCGGCCCGGTATGCGGCGCCCTCGTAGCCGGGTGCCATTGGCACATAGGCAGCATCGTCGACGTTCTGGCGATCGACCACTGCGGCCATCCGTTCCATGGTCTCGCGAATCTGCGATTCGGTGGCGATGCCGTGGTGCAGCCAGTTCGACATGTGCTGCGACGAGATGCGACACGTTGCCCGGTCCTCCATGAGGCCCACATCGTTGATGTCGGGCACCTTGGAACAGCCGACTCCCTGGTCCACCCAGCGAACGACGTAGCCAAGGATGCCCTGCGCGTTGTTGTCGAGTTCTGCCTGGATCTCATCGGCCGACCAATCCGGAGCCGTCTCCACAGGAATCTGCAGGAGATCATCGACCGTGGCGCGGGCGCCACCGATGGCCAAGCTGTCGGCGAGCTCCTGTTGCCGTTCCAGCACGTTGACCTGGTGGTAGTGGGTGGCGTGCAGCGTGGCTGCGGTCGGCGAGGGAACCCAGGCGCAATTGGCCCCGCTACGCGGATGACCGATCTTCTGCTCGAGCATGTCGCCCATCAGGTCGGGGGCCGCCCACATGCCCTTGCCGATCTGGGCGCGGCCCTGCAGACCACAGGCGAGACCGGTGTCGACGTTCCAGTCCTCGTAGGCGCCGATCCACCGCTCGGCCTTCATATCGCCCTTGCGAACCATGGGTCCCGCAAGCATCGATGTGTGGATCTCGTCGCCGGTGCGATCCAGGAAGCCGGTGTTGATGAAGGCAACCCTGGACTTCGCGGCACGGATGCACTCGGCCAGGTTCAACGTCGTACGACGCTCCTCGTCCATGATGCCGATCTTGACCGTGTTCAACGGAAGGCCGAGCAGCTCCTCGACCCGGGTGAACACATCGTTCGTGAAGGCGACCTCGTCGGGACCGTGCATCTTCGGCTTCACGACGTAGACCGAACCCTCGCGGGAGTTGCGGGCGCCACCCGTCTTGTTCAGATCGTGTTTGGCGCAGGCGACGGTGACCATCGCATCGAGCAGGCCCTCAGGAATCTCGTTTCCATCACCGTCGAGCACAGCCGGCGTCGTCATCAGGTGTCCGACGTTTCGGGTGAGCAGCAGTGAACGGCCCGTGCGAACGAGTTCGCTTCCGTCGGGAGCCGTGTACGTGCGGTCTGGGTTGAGCGAACGGGTGAAGGTGCGGTCGCCCTTCGTCACCGACTCGCTGAGATTGCCGGTCATGAGTCCGAGCCAGTTGCGGTAGGCCAGGGCCTTCTCTTCGCTGTCGACAGCGGCGACCGAGTCCTCGCAGTCGACGATGGCCGTCATGGCAGATTCGAGCACGACGTCGGCAACCCCGGCCTTGTCCTCTGCGCCGACGTTGTGCGTCGCGTCGATGACGATGTCGATTCCGAGGCCGTTGTGATCCAAGAGAATGTTGGTGGGAGCTTCGGGCGCACCCGAGTACCCGTCGAACAGTGCGGGCTGGGCAAGACCGGTGGTCTCCGCTCCGAGTTCGACGACCAGTTCGCCGTCGGCCACTCGGTAGGCCGTGGCATCGGCATGGGATCCGGAGGCGAGGGGCACCGTCTCATCCAGGAAATTCCGAGCCCAGGCAATGACCCGTGCTCCCCGATCGCTGCTGTAGGGGCCGGGTTCGGGCAGGTCGCCGAGCGCATCCGTGCCGTAGAGGGCGTCGTAAAGACTGCCCCAACGTGCGTTTGCGGCGTTGAGGACGTAGCGGGCGTTGGTGACAGGAACGACCAGCTGCGGTGCAGGAATCGATCGGATCTCCGGGTCGACGTTTGCCGTGTCGATCTCGAACGCCGGACCTTCGGGCACGAGGTAGCCGAGCTCTTCAAGGAAGGTGCGATAGGCGGCGGCATCATGTGGTTGGCCGGACCGCTCCCGATGCCAGGCATCGATGGCGGCCTGCATGGATTCCCGCACCTCGAGTAGTTCCCGATTGCGAGGACCGAACTCGGCGATCAGCGCGGCGAGCGCCTGGAAGAAGTCCTCCACCGCCAGACCCGTTCCCGGAAGTGCGTGATCGACGATCACCTCGTGCAGTTCGGTTCCGACGGCGAGACCAGCGACTTCAATTCGTTCCATAGTTCCGTTCTTTCGGTCTTTTGTTCAGATTCGACCGTACATACCGCACAGAAATCGACGCCGATGTTCTCGAACCAACATTTTGCCTGTTCTTCGCTGACCAAACATCAGTCGACTTTCTGTTAACAGTCAACATACACACCCTCCTGTTAACAGTCAACATCAGCTAGCATTGGGGAATGGCCGCATCGATGCAGCACACCGATCTCGCAACCGCCGTCACGTCCGCGCTTCGCGAATCCATCATCGATGGCTCCCTCGCCCCCGGCCAACGGCTCGTCGAAACCGACCTCGCAGACCGCTACGACGTGAGCCGAGGGCCCATCCGGGACGCACTTGCCGAACTGGAACGAAGCGGCCTGGTGGAGCTCCGGCCGCGCAAGGGCAGTTTCGTCCGGAGCCTCACGGCCACCGACGTGCACGAGGTCTACTCGTTGCGCATCGCCCTCGAGTCACTGGCGCTGCGGACGGCAATCGAGGCCGGAACCACCGTCTCGGACCTCGCTCCCCTGCTCCGGCAACTCGAAGCAGCTCACGCCGATCACGACGTGAGCGCAATTGGACGGGCCGACATGGCATTGCACCGAGCCATCGTGTCGGCGGCCCAGCACCGTCGGCTGCTCGAGGCCTGGGAATCGCTCGCCGACCAGACGCTGCTGATGATGGCAGCCCTGCCGTTGGTCGATCCCGAGATACAGGGCCCCATGGGCGCGCATCACGCCATTGTCGAGGCGCTCCGGCAGGCCGACGCCGACGCTGCGGTCGCGGCCCTCGCCGGCCACCTGACCGATGCCGAAGCGGCGATGGCGGCTCGTTTCACCGACTGATCGATCGTCAGCTCAGGCGAGCCCGGTCTGCCGCGATTGCTGCGTCCATGGCCTCGAGGGTCGGGCCGCGATGTTGTGCCACCATGCCGCGGTACGACGGCTGGTCGAGGGCCGAGAAGGACGCGGCCTCCGCCACCGCACGCTCGACCACGGAGTCGGGGTCGGCGAGCTCATCGAGGAGACCCACATCGAGGGCATCGCGTGCGCCGGTGACTCGAGCGTTCACCATGGCCCGGTGCTTGTGTCGGTTGCTCAGCCGCGCATCAGCAATGATCATCGCCCACACCGGAAGCACCATGCCGATCGCGACCTCATTCATCCCGAACTTCGAGGTCTCGTCCTCGGGACCCACCCGCACGTCACATCCCAGAAGCGTGAAGGCACCGGCCGCCAGGGCATGGCCGGTGGCTGCCGCAACCACAGGAAGGTCGAAGCCCCAGAGCCGCCGAGCGAGCTCGCCGCCTCCTGCGACCATCTCCACGATTGCGGCCACGTCGCCTGCGCCCATGACCTTCAGATCGAAACCGGCGGAGAACACACCCGGTCGGCCCGCCAGCACAACACCAACGGTGTCCGTGGCGCCCTCGACCTCATCGAGCGCTGCGTTCAGCTCGCCCTGCATCGCAGGCGACAAGGCGTTCACCTTGCCGTCGTCCATCGTGATCACCGCAACGGCGCCGTCGAAGTCAAGGGTCAGTCGTTCGCTCATGTCCTCAGCATGGCACGACCGGACCCTCGCTGCGTGGCTGCCTACACTGAGCCGGTGAACATCATCCTCACCGGCTTCATGGGCACCGGCAAGAGCACGGTTGGTCGAGCTGTCGCCGACCTCTTGCACTACGAATTCGTCGACACCGACGAGGTCATCGAAGACCAGCACGGCCCCATCACCGGAGTGTTCGCCGTGAAGGGGGAGGACGGGTTCCGGGCGATCGAAGGACAGGTTGCCGAGGCTGCTGCCTCTCGCCGCAACGCGGTGATCGCCACTGGCGGCGGAACGATGCTCGACATCGACAACGCGCACGTTCTGGAGCGCAGCGGGCTCGTCTACACCCTGACCGCAGGGATCGACCAGATCATGGACCGAGTCGAAGCCGACGGCATCGAGTCACGACCCATGTTTGACGATGTCGAGGATCCTCGTGCAAAGGTCAGCGAACTCCTCGAGGAGCGAGCCGACACCTACGACCAGTACCCGCAGATCGACACCGACGGCCGAACGCCCGACGAGATCGCCGAAGAAATCGTCGCCGACATCGAGACCCGCCGGAAGGCATTCGCCGCAGCCAACCAACACCGCACCGTCTTTGGGCTGCCTCTCACCAAGGGACTTGTCGTCGGCCTCCTCACCGCAGCGGTCTTTCTGCTGGTTGGCGTTCTGCTGATCAACCGCGCCGCACCGGAGCGATTCAACGGCATCACGCTCGCTGACGCCATCGATGTTCCAGCCGCCGCCCCCGATGCCGATCAGTACGTGCAACTCGACGCCAAGCTCACCACTGGCGACGCCGTGGACAGAGCCATTGCCACACGGGTTCGCGAACTTGCGACCGTTCCTGGTTCGGCCACGCACATCGGCACGGTGACGTCGCGACTCGGAAGCCGCGAGATCTACACCTGGTCCGCCGACAGCGGTTCGCTTCAGGTGCCCTGCATCGGCGTGCTGAGCGCAACGGCCGGATCGAACCTGGCTCGCTGCTTCTCCGCCGACGAAGGAACGATCGTCGAAACCGACACCCGAATCTTCGATGACGGCAACCTTCATCTGGGCACATTGCGTGCCGGGGACCCCAACTTCCGTTGGCTCACGGCAACCACGTCCGATGGCAGCGTGATCGTCACCGACGTCGTGAACGGCGTGGCCCAGTTGGAATGGATCGGTGACGCACCGGTCGCCTACGAGGCATTTGACGAGGCGTTGACCTCGGTGTGGACAGCCGAAGTCGGCTGAGTCCCTACTCGGCCACGCCTCGAAGGTCGGTGGTCAGCATTGGATCACCAGACTGGGGAACAACCATGCAAAGAATCTCACGATCGTCGACCGCATCCCAGCTCTGCTGGCTGGGGCTGAAGATTCGCATGTAGTACTTGGAACTGGCGTAGTCGACACCGATGAAACCCTCGAACCGCTCGAGGCAGCCTTCTTCGCCGAGCGTGTTGGCCATCTCGGCTCCCGGATACACGGCTCCGTCGAGATCGAACTGGGCGAAGACCTGCGCATCGTGAGGCTCGGTGCATGCCACACCCTCGAAGGCCGAAACTTCGGTTCCGTCGGGCACGTTCAGACAGTCACCTGTGCTCGCCACGAACACACCGAGCTCGCCGCCTTCGACGATCTCTCCTGCATCGTTGCGGGTGGTCTGATCGCTGGCACATGCGCCGAGCAGAAGCAGAGTTGTTGCAAGTGCGGCGCCGAAGCCCGCCCGTTTTTGCATTGTCATGGTTCGCCGTCTCCCGTCGAAAGGCAGACATCAACCCGATGTCTGCAGTCCGGTTTCTTTCGGTCGGGAGGACCCGGCGGATTGAGCGTTCCGGCTAGTCGTGCACGAGGCCGTGGACCAGGCGCACGAGGTTCTCGTCGCCCGAAACCAGCAGTGTGCGGATGCACGTCTCGCTCCAGCGACCCCGCAGCTCGTCCTTGATCTTGTCCGGCGGGCCAACCAACGCAATGTCCTCGATCATCTCCAGAGGAATCGCTGCGGTCGCCTCTTTCTTGTGACCGTCGAGGTAGAGGTCCTGGACCTCGTGGCAAACAGCTTCCCAGCCCTGGCGAGCGAACACGTCGAAGTGGAAGTTCGCGCCCTTGGCTCCCATTCCCCCGACATACAGGGCGATCATGGGGCGAATGAAGTCTGCGGCGACCTCGGGATCCTCGTGGGGAACGATCGGCACGCTGGCAGCCACATCGAACGTGTCGAGCGTGTGCCGCCCTCCAGTTTCGAACCCGGCGGCGAGCGCCTCGCGATAGAACGCATCGGCCTTCGGACCAAAGAACAATGGCAGCCAGCCATCACAGATTTCGGCCGACAGCGCCACGTTCTTGGGACCTTCCGCAGCCAGGTAGATGGGAAGGTCCTTCCGGCGCGGGTGGATGGTCGGCTTGAGCGCCTTGCCCAGACCGGCACCGCCATCGAGCGGCAACTGGTAGTGCCGGCCATCGATCGTCACCGGCGCCTCCCGGGCCAGAACCTGACGGATCACATCGACGTACTCACGCGTGCGCTCGAGCGGACGGGGATACGGCTGTCCGTACCAGCCCTCGACCACTTGTGGACCCGATGCGCCGATCCCCAGCCGAAACCGCCCTTCGCTCAGGTGATCCAGGCTCATCGCCGCCATCGCTGTTGCCGTCGGGGTACGGGCCGACATCTGCATGATCGCCGTGCCCAGTCCCACGTTGCTGGTGTGGGCGCCCCACCACGCCAACGGCGTGATCGCATCCGAGCCATACGCCTCGGCCGTCCAGATGGAATCCCATTCCAGCTCGTCAGCCACACGAATTGCATCCATCGCCCCAGCCGGCGGACCCGAACCCCAGTAGCCAGCCATCAATCCAAGTCGCATGTCTTCCCCTTTTTCGCTCGACACTTCCGGTCGAGATCCCCCGGTTGCCT
>CAZFBD010000014.1:0-1394 GCA_964517125.1 uncultured Acidimicrobiales bacterium | reverse complement strand
CGCTCGACACTTCCGGTCGAGATCCCCCGGTTGCCTATCGCCAGTGTTGCCGACCGGCGTACGGCCAGACGAGTCCTGCAGCGGCTGGTCCAATTGGCCCTACCCGACCGACAAGCAAAGCGGTACCAATGGCAGGCTGGGCACGAGCGGAACTGGAAGTGATTCGTGATCATCGATCTGAACGAGTGGACGGGAACACACATTGGCGCGGACATCGCCATTGTCGGGACGGGCGCCACGGGTCTCGCCCTCGCCATGTCCTTCATGGAGAAGGGCCTGTCGGTCGCCATGTTGGAAACCGGCGGGTTTGAGCGCACCGAAGAGGCCGAACACCTCAGCCGCGCCGACGTGCGAGGCAGCCTGCCCGTCTGGATCCAGACCCGAAGCCGATTCCTCGGCGGCTCCACGAACTGTTGGGGCGGCAACAACAGCCCCCTCGATCCCGTCGACTTCGAACGCGACTGGGTCCCCGACGCCACCTGGCCCATCGGGCTGGACGACCTGGCTCCCTACGCCGAACAGGCGCACGATCTGCTGCGCCTCGGTCCGACCGACTTCAGTCTGGACTTCTGGAAGAAGCGCCTGAATCGGGTCCGCGATGGCCTGCTGTTCGAAAACTCCAAGGTCGTCACCACCAAACTCATCCAGAAGACCAACGTTGGTCACGTGGGTGAACTCATGCAGCGCGACCTCGAGTCGTCGGCCTCGCTGACCGTGTATCTCAATGCACAGGTCACCAACATCCTCACGAAGAACGATGGCTCCGTGGTCGACAGCCTCGACGTCACCTCGCTCGATGGTTCGCGTTCCACCCGCGTCGACGCTTCCCAGTTCGTGCTGGCTGCCGGTCCCGAGAACCCCCGTCTGCTTCTTGCCAGCAACGGGCAGGACCCGCGTGGCGTTGGAAACGAATATGACCAGGTCGGCAAGTGGTGGCTTGCCCATCACAGTGCGCTGCGCGGCTGGCTGGAACCCGTCGCCGGACTCGATTGGGAGTTCTACGACACCATGCCGTGGCCGGTCGGCGACCGCCAGGTCTTCGCCTGCCTGCAGCTCACCGAAGAGGTCCAGCGTCGCGAGAAACTGCTGAACTCTGCCGCCATCCTCGAGACCTACAAACCACACCTGGCATTCAACAATCGGGCCCGCACCATCGCCGCGGTCAAGACCCGGCTCGGGCGTCACATCGAGAGTCTCGAACCGCAGGAGCTCACCTCGGAACTGGCGCTCGGCTTTGCCGGCGACGCCACACGCGTTCTGGCCCGCACAGCTGACGAACGCACACGGGGTCTCCGCAAGCGACCTGTCCGGGCCTTCGTTCGCAACTGGTGTGAGCAGACCCCCGACCCCGACAACCGGGTCGAACTCATCGACGAGACCGACCGGTTCGGCGT
>CAZFBD010000013.1:45485-77138 GCA_964517125.1 uncultured Acidimicrobiales bacterium | reverse complement strand
GAGTGGTGGTCGGGCCCGGCGTCGATCCGGGGACCTACCGCTTTTCAGGCGGTCGCTCTGCCAACTGAGCTACCCGACCAGGTAGCGGTCCCGACGAGATTTGAACTCGCGACCTCCGCCTTGACAGGGCGGCGTGAACTCCTGACTTCACCACGGGACCTTGCGCACCACGGTTGCCCGTGTTGTGCAGCAATGCTCCATACGGAGCACGGCGAGCATACGTTACCGGACAGTGACCCGCATTCCACGCGACAGGTCCATTCGACCTGTCGATTTTGCTGACGATCATCCGACTGGGTACTTCCCGCCGCCGAGACGATCGTTCCGCCAATGATTCCACAGCCTCCAGTTCCTGCGACCTTCGCTGGCCTCACCCTCGCACTTGGGTGCGGCATCGCCGCCGCAATCGTGATGCAGCGCACGCTCAACAAGGCGGCGCTCCCCCAACGATTGCTGGCCAGCGGAGCGATTGGAGGCCTGACCTTCCAGGTCGTGCACGTACTGGAACACGTACTTCAGCTTGGTTTCTGGTTCGCCCGGCCCGACGAAAAGCCGTGGCTTTCCGCCTGGGCTTCGGGGTCGGCCGACGGGTTGTTGTGGTTCTGTTCGCTCCTGCCCACCGCCACCGAACCGAGCATGGGCGTGGAAGCCCTGCACCTGACCGGCAACGTGATCTTCCTGGGTGCGATCGCCGCCTGGCAATTGGCGTTGCGTTCGCACCCCGTGCCGAAGTCACTTGCACTCTCGGAACGAATCCAGGTCGCACACGTGCTGGAACACGTGGTGCTGGTCTCGACGCTTCTTGTGACCGGTCGGGCCAACGGTCTGTCCACCCTGTTCGGTCTCGCCGAAGGAGCGACGCTCGTCGCGCTCCGGGTCTGGTTCCACTTCAGCATCAATGCTGCAGCCACGCTGACGGCACTGCATGCAGCTCGTGCCTGCCTGCCACTTCTTCGCCGGGACACTTCAGTGCCGGCGAAACCCGGACGGCACTCAGTGCGAGTCGAGCACCACGTTCCCGTCGCCCGGCTCGATTCGACCGATCACCAGCGCCGCGTGGCCCTGGTCAGCGAGCACTTCGATCGCCCGATCCGTATCGGTGTCCGGTACCACCAGAACCATGCCAACACCCATGTTGAATACGCGGAACATCTCGCGGGAATCGACTCCCCCGAGACGCGCCAACTCGCCGAAGATCTCGGGTGGCTTCCAGGAGCTGGTATCGACGCGGGCATCCGCTCCCGCAGGCAGCACCCGATTGAGGTTGCCCGGCAGGCCGCCGCCCGTGATGTGCGCAACCGCGCGTACGTCGACTGACTTCGCTGCCTGCAGAACCGCGGGCGTGTAGATCACCGACGGATCCAGAAGTGCTTCTGCAACCGTCTGTGAAGCACCGTCCCATGCGGGATCGGTGAGCTCACGACCAGCGATGTCGAACATGATCTTGCGGGCGAGCGAGAAGCCGTTGGATCGCAGGTTCGGCGACGGCAACCCAATGAGCACATCGCCGACTTCAACACGCTCGCCGGTGATCACACCGTCGCGTTCAACCGCGCCGACAGAGAACCCGACGAGCTCGAACTCTCCCGGTCCCATCACTCCCGGATGTTCTGCCATTTCGCCGCCGATGAGCGCGCAGTTGGCCTGCTTGCAGCCGTCCGCAATGCCGCTGACCAACGCCTCCATGTGATCGGCGTCCAGGGAACCGACCGAGACGTAGTCCAGGAAAAACAAGGGCTCCGCTCCCTGACAGACCAGATCGTCGACACACATCGCCACGAGATCGATGCCGATGGTGTGGAACGATTCCGCAGCCGTTGCCACCAGCGCCTTGGTTCCAACCCCATCGGTCGATGACACGAGCAGCGGGTTCTCGTACCCGGCGGCTGACACATCGAAGAGTCCGCCAAATCCGCCGATCCCGCCGAGGACACCTGGTCGTTCGGTGCGAGCCACCAGCGGTTTGATTCGATCGACTGCCGCTTCACCAGCGTCGATGTCGACACCAGAATCCCGGTAGGTGGCTCCGCTCACGATTCGCTCCGTAGTCCGTCGGTGGGAAGTTGCACATCGGTGGCGTCGAGCAGCGTGTTCGCCATGTCCGAACTGGTCGGGCCCTGAGCCACACCGTCTTCGAGCACGTGCTTTGCGAGATTGACCGGGATGTCGACCGGATAGTTGCCGGTCAGGCAGGCATCGCAGAAGCCGGCATTCACCGCACCGGTCGCTTCCAAGAGCCGGTCCAGGTGAAGGTAGGTGAGGCTGTCGACACCGGTGTACTCACGGATCTCATCGACTTCGAGATTTGCTGCGAGCAACTCTCCACGAGTTCCCGTGTCCATGCCATAGAAGCAGGGCCAGCGATACGGCGGAGAGGAGATGCGCATGTGCACCTCGGCTGCGCCGGCCTCGCGCAACATGGCAACCATCGCCTTTGTGGTTGTTCCGCGAACAATGGAGTCATCCACGACAACGAGTCGCTTGCCGGCAATGTTCTCGCGAAGCGGGTTGAGCTTCATCCGCACACCGAGCGCCCGCAGCGCCTGATTCGGGGCAATGAAGGTTCTGCCGATGTACCGGTTCTTCACCAGCCCGTACCCGAACGGGATACCGCTTGCCCGCGCATATCCCTCGGCGGCTGGGATACCGGACTCGGGCACACCCATGACAAGGTCGGCCTCGACCGGAGCCTGTTCGGCCAGGAACTCACCCATGCGGACGCGGGCCTGATGCACATTGTGTCCGTAGAGCTTGGTGTCGGGTCGTGCGAAATAGACGAACTCGAACAAACACAGCTTGGGATCGATGGAGGCTTCCTCGAACGGACGAAACGAGGTCACACCCGATGCATCGATCACGACCATTTCGCCGGGATCGAGCTCGCGCACGAACGTGGCGCCAACCACATCGAACGCCGGAGACTCCGACGCCAACACCCAACCGCCATCGTCGAGCCGACCCAACGCAAGTGGTCGGAATCCGTTCGGGTCGCGCACGCCGACGATCTGATCACGATCCATGACCGACAGGCAGAATGCACCTTCGAGAGTGGGAACCACGGCCATCAACGCGGTCAACAACGGATTGTCGGTGGTTGCCGCACCAGCCAACAGCGCGGCCGCAAGAAGCTCGCCAATCAGATCCGAGTCGCTGGCCACCGTACCGGGCAGCATGCCTGCGGCTTCGGCAAGTGCAGCGGTGTTGACCAGGTTGCCGTTGTGGCCCAGCGCGAATTCCAGATCACCCACACCCCGATAGATGGGCTGGGCGTTGCGCCACTGCGACGATCCGGTCGTCGAGTAACGCGTCTGACCAATGCCGAGGTCACCGGGGAGCGAACTGAGTGCCCGATCGTCGAACACATTCGACACCAGGCCCATTTCCTTGACGATGGTGAGTACCTCGCGATCGCTGACCGCCATGCCAGCACTCTCCTGACCCCGATGCTGCAGTGCATACAGACCCAGATAGGTGAGGTGGGCGATCGACCGCCCCGGCGCGTACACGCCGAAGATGCCGCACATTACGTGCTGGCTCCCATGGCCGCCGGCAGTTTGGTCCGAGCCTGCTCGGTGGCATCCTGCAGGCTGCCCTCCACGAGCCCCTTGAACGAGATCCTGTCTCCGGTGGCAAGTCCAAGGCGGGTGAGGGGCACGTCGAGCGAGGCAGCCATGTTCTCGACGATGCCCATGTTGTCGGGGGCAACGGCCACGATGACGCGGCTCGCCGATTCGCTGAAGAGTGCATCGTGATTTGGAACTCGCGCGGCAATGGCACCCACGCCGCCGGCGATCGCCATTTCTGTGAGGGCAACCCCAAGGCCGCCACCAGCAACATCGTGAACTGCCGACACGACGCCGCCAGACACGAGCCCGCGGGTGAGATCGGCGACACGCAGGTGCATGGCGTAGTCGAGTTCCGGCAGGTCGCCACCGAGGGCGCCCTTGCTTCGGGCCCACAACGAGCCACCCAGACCCGAACCTTCGGGGCCGAGCACGATGATGCGATGTCCTTCGGTGAGACCCATACCCGGAGGCGCATGCTCGATCGTGTCGGTCATACCCAACATGCCGACCACGGGAGTTGGGTCGATGTTCCGACCGTTCGCTTCGTTGTACAAGCTGACGTTGCCACCAACCACGGGAACGTTGGTTTCCGTGCAGGCCTCGGCCATGCCATCGACCGCCTGACTCAGCTGCCACATGGTGACCGGGTGCTCCGGGTTGCCGAAATTCAGGTTGTTCACGAGGGCCAGTGGCTTCGCGCCGACACACGCAAGATTCAGAATGGACTCGGCCACCGTCATTGCGGCGCCCCGGTGGGGATTCACGATGCACCAGTGATGGTTGCCGTCGGTGGTCATACCAATGCCGCGACCGGTGTCCACGTTCGTGGTCGGGTGTTTGAGCCGAAGCAGACTCGCATCGTCGCCGGGACCGACGATCGTGTTCAAGAAGAGCTGCGAGTCGTACTGCGAATGCACCCACGAGGTGTCCATCAGCATCGAGGTCAGGTCAGCCCACAGATCTGCTGGAGCGTCGAGATCCACGGGATCGGTCTCGCCGGAACGATCGGGCTCAGCCATCGGCCGGTCGTAGAGCGGCGCCGCATCGTGAAGTGACGATGCCGGAATGTCAGCGAGGACCTCGCCATCGGGACCGTCGAGGATTCGGAGCTGGCCACCCTCGACCACAGTGCCAACAACCGACGCCGTGACTTCCCACTTGGCGCACAATTCCAGCACGCGATCGACGCTGTCGGGTTCGACGATTGCCAGCATGCGTTCCTGGCTCTCGCTCGTCATGACCTCGAAGGGTTCAAGCCCGTCCTGGCGGGTATGGACCGCAGTGACGTCGACGTCCATACCCATGCCGCCACGCGATGCGGTCTCCGAGGTCGCGCAGCAAAAGCCGGCGCCCCCGAGATCCTGAATACCAACGACGAGGCCTTCGTCGAGCAGCTCGAGGCACGCTTCGATCAGACGCTTCTCTTCGTAGGGGTCACCCACCTGCACGCTCGGACGCTTGGCACTGTCGTCCTCATTCTCATCGAAGCCCGCCGACGCGAGCACCGACACGCCGCCGATGCCGTCCCGGCCGGTGGCCGAACCGAACAGGATGGCGATGTTCCCGAGTCCTGTCGCTTCGCCAAGTACCAGACGCTCGGTGGGCATCGTGCCCAGGCAGAACACGTTGACCAGAGGGTTGTCCTGATACGTGGCGTCGAAGATCGTCTCGCCACCAACGGTCGGGACACCAACAGAGTTGCCGTAGCCGGAGATGCCGTTGACGACTCCTTCGGCAATCCAGCGACTGCGGGCATCGTTGAGCGGACCGAACCGGAGCGGATCCATGAGCGCAATCGGCCGGGCACCCATGGTGAAGATGTCTCGAAGGATTCCACCGGCGCCGGTGGCGGCGCCCTGATACGGCTCGATGGCCGACGGATGGTTGTGGCTCTCGATGCGGAAGGCTCCGGCAATACCGTCCCCAAGATCGACGACGCCAGCGTTCTCGCCGGGGCCAACCAGCACCCAGGGAGCTTCGGTCGGAAGTCGCTTCAGATGAATTCGAGACGACTTGTACGAGCAGTGCTCCGACCACATCACCGAGTACATCGAGAGTTCAAGCGGATTCGCTTCTCTCCCGAGGATGGAGTTGATCTCCTCCGCCTCGTCGTCCGTCAGTCCCAGGGCTCGATGCAGTGGCTCAGACATACCTTTGCAAGCTAACCGGCGTCAGGCGCCATTGGTCAGGTTTGCTCGAAGGTGTGACTGATTCCTTGCGTTTTTGCTCGGGGACGAAGCACGTCCAGCAGCAGAGGCTGACTGCGAGGCTTCAGCTCTCGGTTTTGACGCTGTCGGTGAGGTCAGTGACCGCCGTGTCGGCAAGATCCAGGCGGATCAACCCACGGGCCCGATCGTCGGGACGGGGATAGTCAGCGGCAACGTCCTGCAGCGAACGAAGCCGACCGGCGAGTCCGTCCCCCATCATCACGCAGCCCTCAGGAACATCACCATCGGGGAATCGAGTGGTGGACGAGTACCAGGCACCGCGGAGGTCCGCTTGGGTGATGGTCGCTCCGGTCAGATCCGCACCACGCAGATCGGCTTCACGCAGATCAGCTCCGGTCAGATCCGCACTCTTCAGATTCGCTCGACACAAGCTCGCTTGGACGGCCACAACACGCTTGAGGCTTGCGCCGTTGAGGCGGGCCGAGTAGCAGCCGGCGCGGGTCAGATCTGCGCCGTCGAACATTCCACGACTGAAGATGCCTTTCGTCAGTCGGGCATCTCGTAGGGACGTTCCCGAGAAGTCCACTTCCTGCGCCGTGCAGTTGGACATGCGAACACCCTCGAAGTTGCGCTCGCGCAGGTACGCCCCCGACAGATCCACATTCGTGAGGTCGGCATAGCGGAGCTCGCCAGCGAGCGCAGCGTGTTGACGAATCGCCAGACGGCTCTGCTGGTTCGCGTGGATTCCGGTGACCCAGGCAATGGCGCCGCTCACCACAGCGCCGATGAGCAGAACGCCGGCGATCTCGTTGTAGCCGAGCCACTCGGTGACGCCGGCAAGAGCCAGAAGCGCGACCACCGGAATCACCACGGGTTGACTGAGAGCAAGCAGGACCACGGACCGGATCTCGGACATCTTCTTGTCCCAGATCACACCCGATGGTTCATCGTTCGGGGTTTGGCTCGCGAGCCGACTCCTCGAACCAGTCCCGCTGCTGATGAACTTGCGCTGTTCCATGCGAGGCCAATCGGCGGGCCCCATCGGCAAATGAGTCGTTTGGCCTACTTTTTCTTCAGACCGTCAACGAGCTGTCGTCAGACCGCCGCACCAACCGAGCTCAGCAGGCTTCGCAACATGACGTTGCCATCCTCGGAACCGAGCAGTGCATGACTGGCACGTTCGGGGTGTGGCATCAGGCCAACCACGTTGCGAGCGACATTGCAGACGCCCGCAATGTCGGCCACGGACCCATTGGGGTTGCCGACGTACGACACCACGATCTGATCGTTCGCCTTGAGCTCCGCAAGTGTTTCTGGGCTGCAGGTGTAGTTGCCCTCGAAGTGATTGATCGGAATCGACAGCTCCTGGCCAGCGGTGGCCGCGTTCGTCAGAGGTGAGTTCGTGGATTCGACACGAAGCTGCTGCGACGCATTGATGAACTTGAGTCCGACGTTCTTCTGCAACGCTCCTGGCAACAGTCCTGCCTCGGTGAGCACCTGAAAGCCGTTGCAGATACCAACAACCGGCATGCCGTCTTCGGCGCCGGCGCGAACCGCAGTCATGATTGGAGAGAACCGTGCAATCGCACCTGGCCGCAGATAGTCGCCATGTGCGAATCCACCAGGGACGACAACGGCATCGACGCCGCCCAGCGAGTCGTCGCCATGCCAAAGGACCTCTGCGGTACCGCCGAGCGCATCGATCGCTTCGATCGTGTCGAACTCGCAGTTCGTTCCGGGGAATCGGATGACTCCAACACGAGGCGCCATCAGCTGGCCTCAACCAGGTTGATGGACGCACCCTCGATGACCGGGTTCGTCAGAAACTGTTCGCACACCTGCTCGAGCTGAGCCTCGGCGGCAGCGGCGTCGGCGGCCTCGATGTCGAGATGCACGCTCTTGCCGGAACGCACGTTGGACATGCCTTCGAAACCAAGCGTGGGAAGCGCACGTTCAATGGTTGAACCCTGAGGATCTGCGATTCCCGGGTGGAGCTGAATATCGACGACTGCATGAAACTTCATGAATGAACCCTACTTCCAGTCCGCAAAGGACTTGCCGGTGATGCGTTCGTAACCTTCGATGTAGCGAGCTCGGGTTGCCGCGACAACCTCGCCGGGAAGCGTTGGGGGTGGCGGTGACTTGTCCCAGTCGAGCGTCTCGAGAAAATCACGGACCGGCTGCTTGTCGAATGATGGAGGGGTGGATCCCGGAACCCACTGATCGGCTGGCCAGAAGCGTGAGCTGTCTGGGGTCAGCATTTCGTCGGCGACGACCAACTGGCCGTCGACCATTCCGAGCTCGAACTTGGTGTCGGCAATGATGATGCCCCGCTCGGCTGCGTGTGCGGCGCCGGCGGCATACAGGCGAAGCGAGATGTCTCGAGCCTGCTCGGCAATGTCGGATCCAACCAGTTCGACGGCCCGTTCGAAGCTGATGTTCTCGTCGTGGAGGCCGTCTTCGGCCTTGGTCGACGGCGTGAAGACCGGCTCAGGCAGCTGTTCACTCTCGAGAAGTCCTTCGGGGAGCCGAGCTCCGTGCATGGTGCCGGACCGGCCGTATTCCTTCCACGCGGACCCCGTGATGTACCCCCGAACAATGCACTCGACCGGCAACATCTCCGCCTTGCGGACGAACATTGAACGCCCCGACAGCTCGGGATCACGCGCACCCTCAGGGAAGTCGCTGATGTCGGTGGAGATCAGATGGTGGGGTGCGATGTCGCCGAGGTGTTCGAACCAGAATGCCGAGACTGCGGTGAGCACCCGACCCTTGTCGAGCACGGGCTCATTCATGACCACGTCAAAGGCCGAAAGCCGATCGCTGGTGACGATCAGGACATTGCCATCACCAGCGTCGTACATGTCGCGAACCTTGCCGCGATACATGTGGGGAAGTTCGACGTTCACACCGACGAACCTATTGTGCGGCGTGCCTGCATGCACCAACGAGCGATGTGATCTCCGTCAACGATTTCGCAGCGCGACCGCCTCAGTGCTGATGCACGCCCTCGGGAGCCGTGGTGGGGACCCGGCCGCCGTCGACGACCTCCGCCAGGGCGGGATCATCGGGCCACATGGGTCGTGCGAACAGGTACCCCTGCAGGAGTCCACAGCCGAACGTTCGAAGCATCTGCTGTTGGGATTCGGTCTCGACACCTTCAGCGATCGGCGTCAGCTCGAAGCGGTGAGCAAGATCGACGATGGCTTCCGTCAGACGATTGTCTCCCTCGTCCCCCACGCTCGACAGACGCTGCACGAAGCTCTGGTCGATCTTGAGGAAGTCGACCTTCAGGCGGGCCAGATAGGAAAGCGCCGAGTACCCGGTGCCGAAATCGTCAATCGCAATGCGAACACCCATCTGACGCAACCGCTGCAGCACTCCCACCGCACGATCGAAGTCATCCAAGAGCGCCTGCTCGGTGAGCTCGAGAATGAGCGCACTTCCCGGCAACCGGTTCCGGACGAGCGTCTGGTGGACCAGTTCCACGAAGTTCTGATCTACGAGCTGTCCGTAGGTGACGTTGACGGACACTGCCAGGCCCCGACGCCACGGCTGATCGTGGTACCAGGCTCCCAGTTGTCCGCAGGCCATCTCCAGAATCTGGCGGCCAAGTACCCGTGACAGCCCCAGGTGTTCCGCAGCCTCAATGAACTCGAGCGGACTGACGACACCCAGCGCTTCCGATTCCCAACGAGCCAATGCCTCGACCGCAATCGTCTGTTCGGACGCGGCGTCGATGATGGGCTGAAAGGCGAGGGTGACCGCCTTGGATTCGATCGCCAAATGCAGTTCACGTTCCAGCACGAACCGGCGGGTGACCTCTTCTCGGAACCGCTGGTCAAAGATCCGGTAGCGGCGCGAGTTGTCGGCCTTGGCGCGGTACATGGCGGTGTCGGCGTCGCGGAGAAGCTCCTCCGGATCGGCACTTCGTTCCGTTGCCAGCGCCAGGCCCACCGACGCGCCCGTATGCAGCATCTGTCGTTCGACCACTACGGGTTGGTGCAGAGAATCACTCAGCTCTCGCACGAAGGTCTCGGCTTCTTCCGCGTCTGCAACGACACGTGCGAAGGCAAACTCATCGCCCCCAAGACGGGCAATCAGATCCCCATCCTGCGCCTGCGCTCGGAGAATCTCGGCGATCGTGATGAGAAGCTGGTCTCCCGCCTGATGCCCAAAGGTGTCATTGACCAACTTGAAGCGATCCATGTCGATCAGGGCCAGCGCCAAATGGGTGTCCCCCGCGAGCGTCTCACGAAGTTGCTGAACGGAAAGGCCAAAGGAATGGCGGTTCAGCAGGCCGGTCAGCGAATCCGTAGTGGCCAACCGTTCGAGTTCCGCCTCGCCCCGCTTGCGTTGGGTGATGTCTTCAATGCTTGCAATCCATCCGCCAAGCGCATCGGTGTGACGGACCGCAGCAATCGTGGTCGAGCACCAGATCAGCGTGCCGTCCCGATGTTCCATCTGATGTTCGATGACCGCGGTTTCGATCGTGTCGTCGCCGAGAAAGACCCGGAAGTCCGCCCGCTGGCTCGGGGGAATCAGACGAATCCACTCCACACCAAGCAGATCTGACGCCGGTCGGTCGAGCAACAGCGAGCTTCGATCGTTCGTGTACACGGCGTTGCCACTCTGGTCGGTGTAGATGATCGCCAATGGTGAATTGCTCGCCAGTGACTCAAAGAGCTGTTGGGTTCGGGTTTGCGACTCCAGCGCATGCTGGAGCTCGTCGTTCTTTGTCGACAGCTTCTGGTTCAGTTCCTCGATCGCTTCACTTCGGGTCAGCTCGTCCAGCGCCGAGTTCAGCGCGGCATTGTTGGCCGAAAGGCGGCCATTGAGCTCCGACATCTCTGCCGATGCAACCGCGAAGGCATGGTCGTTCAACCGTCGACTGTCGTCGGCTTCGTCGTAGCTCGAACGAACGAGTTCGATGAACCGGTCAAGCGGCGTACCTGGTTCAACCTGCAGACCCGCCTTGCGGAGCTGTCGGTCGACCAGACGTTTCGAGCGATGCTGCGGGTGGGTCATCGCTCCGAGATCAACGTGAGCGTCATGGTCTGGTTGTGCAGCTCGCAGCGACCGGAAAGCCCGATCGCCAATTCTCCGTAGGAGTAGAAGCCGGTGAACGTGGCCGTCGATGGCAACGCATCGAGAACCGCTTCGAGTTCTTCGTCCGTTCGTTGACCCAGGACCAGACGGCGGCCGACACATGACACGCCAATACACAACGCCTGATCTGGATCTGAAGACGGCGCCAACGACAGACTCGCATCTTCGGCACCGTCGACGAGGGCGTCGAAATTCGCTCGCATCAACTGCGCCTTCCACCCGAGCGGGACGTTGCCAGCAAACGTCATCGACGATGTCTCTGCGTTCACCCCAAGAATCGTTCGAACGACAGCGGTCGAAGGATCGGCGTCGGGCGCGTGCACGGCCAGCGGAAACAACAGCGCAGATCCCGGCAGATCCGCCGCGCGGTCCCCCAGGTACCGGCTGTAGAGATCAAGGGCCGGTTCGCCATCCAGCTCCTGCAGAACGGCATCTTCGGATGCGGTGATCGTCCGCTCCGGTCCGAACAAGTCCCAACCCCCGCCGGACCCGGTCCGAATCTCGAGTGAGTCCCCGGAGAATCCAATGGCCGTGACCATGCCACCGGCAACGATGCCGTCATGGAGAACCACCGTGGATTCGAACGCTGCACCGTCCGCGGCGAGGCCGCCAAAGATCGTGACGGACGAGTCGAGCTCTCTGCTGAGACCCTCGACGAGTGCGGAACCGTTGCAGTCCGTTCCATCGGAAAGAATGAGCACCGCCCGAAGGTCATCGGTTCGTAGTTCGGCTGCCAGTTTTGCCCCAACTTCCAACGAGTCCGATGCCGACGCCATCATCAACGTCGCGGCGGTCACACAGGCGCGATCGAACGATACGGACGTCAGCGCGATGGCGTCGTCGGTGAGCTCGTCGGCCAGAAACTGACCAGCGGTGGAGCATCCACAGACAACGCTCTGTGGGAACGCCGCAGCCAGTCGGTCGACGACACCCGGCGCCGTGAGCTGGGCTCGCGTTCCGAATGCGAGCACCAAATCGGCGTTCGCGGAGGTCAGCGGTGGAGAAAGGTGAAGATCGGTCCACAACCGAGATTCGATGTGCATGAAGAACCGCCTTTGCATCCGAAGCGGAACGTTCAGATGTGTCCTCCAATCGGACACTGGGACGGGTGCATTGAGCCGATCGTGTCCGTAGCACATTGCAAAATCATGACGAAGCCCGAGGCGTCGATCAGAGAATGCCGCCCGGAACGTAGCTCCGTGCTGTCGGATCGGCATCGACCAGAAGCTTCACCCGTTCCGCAACAGCGGCCACCTGTTCCCATGCGAGGCCAGACAACCCGAGCGGATCGCTCACGGACTCGTCCAACGATGCAACGTCGACACCGAAACGTTCGTCGGCTGCCAATCGAGCAAGCAGATCATTGTCGCTTCTGCCCTCTTGGCGCATGTCGAGGGCAACGGCGACCGCATGCTCCTTGATCGCTTCGTGCGCTTCTTCACGCCCACTCCCCGATTTCACCGCAGCCATGAGCAACTTCGTCGTGGACAGGAACGGCAGATAACGCTCAAGTTCCCGGTCGATCACCGCCGGGAAGGCACCGAACTCGTCCAGCACCGTGAGGAAGGTCTCGAACAACCCATCGAGCGCCAAGAAGGCATCGGGCAACGCCACCCGACGAACAACCGAACAGCTGACGTCGCCTTCGTTCCACTGATCTCCGGACAGCGAACCCACCATGGTGACGTGGCCTCGCAGGATCGCCTGGAAGCCAACGATGCGTTCCGACGAACGCGCGTTCATCTTGTGCGGCATCGCCGAGGATCCGACCTGACCTTCTTTGAAACCCTCGGTGACGAGTTCCGCGCCGGCCATGAGCCGGATGGTGTTCGCGAAGCTCGCCGGACCCGACGCCACTTGCAGAAGTGCCGAGACAACATCCAGATCCAGGGAACGTGGGTAGACCTGGCCGACGCTGTCGAGCATTTCATCGAAACCGAGATGCGCGGCAATCCGGCCCTCGAGGTCAGCGACCGTCGCAGCGTCGTCCAGGAGATCCAACAGATCCTGCTGCGTTCCCATTGGGCCCTTGATGCCGCGCAACGGGTAACGCGAGAGCAGCTCGTCGACGCGTCGGTGCGCCTGCAACAACTCTTCGGCTGCAGACGCGAACCGCTTGCCGAGCGTCGTGACCTGCGCGGCCACGTTGTGACTCCGCCCAGCCATTGCGAGGTCGCCGTACTCGACCGATCGCTCCGTCAGGCGCGCAAGCACCGTCACGATGCGGGACCGCACGAGCTCGAGACTGCGCCGAATCTGCAATTGCTCGACGTTCTCCGTCAGATCCCGAGACGTCATCCCCTTGTGGATGTGCTCGTGGCCCGCGAGTGCACTGAATTCTTCGATGCGGGCCTTCACGTCGTGACGCGTGATGCGCTCACGATCGGCAATCGATTGGAGATCAACCTGGTGAATCACGGACCGATAGGCATCGACGACGCCGTCGGGAACATCAACGCCAAGCTCGGCCTGCGCCTGCAGAACTGCAATCCAGAGTTCTCGTTCGAGAACGATCTTTGCCTCAGGTGACCAGATTCCGAGCATCTTGGCGCTGGCGTACCGACCAGCCAGAACATTCGGGATGACCGCTTCATTCGTCATTGTTCGACCATGTCCTCTCGACGTTCAGCCACGCAACTTCTCGTCATTGGCAATGTCCGTCCTGTACTGCATACCGGGCCAGTCAATCTGTTGCACTCCTGCATAGGCACGGTCTCGGGCAACGGCGAGATCGGGTCCGCGACCAACGACGTTGAGGACACGTCCGCCGGCTGTGACGAGACTGCCGGCGTCATCGGCAGAGACGCCGGCCGCATAGACGGAAACGCCGGCGACGGCCCGAGCGGCATCGATGCCTCGAATGACATCGCCGGTTCGCGGCGACATCGGGTAGCCCTCGGACGCACAGACGACCGTCACGAAGGCATCGGTGCTGAACGTGGGACCGACACCGAGCGCACCATCGGCAGCCGAGCCCAAGAGGTCCACCAGGTCCGAATCGAGCCGGGGAAGAACCACCTGGGTTTCAGGGTCACCAAATCGAACGTTGTATTCAAGAACCTTCATGCCCGACGGGGTCAGCATGAGTCCGGCATAGAGCACGCCGCGGTAGTCGATGCCTCGGCTTCGGAGCTCGGCAAGTGTTGGCTCGATTGCTCGGTCCATGACTTCGGCCACGACGTCGTCGCCGGCAAACGGCAGTGGGGTGTACGCCCCCATACCACCGGTGTTTGGACCGGCATCTCCGTTGAGGGCTCGCTTGAAATCCTGCGCTGGCGCCAGAGATACGGCACGTTGGCCATCACAGATGGCAAGCATCGACACCTCAGGGCCGGTCAGACCTTCCTCGATCACCACGGTGGAACCTGCTGCACCGAACGCTGAGCCTGACAGATA
This sequence comes from uncultured Acidimicrobiales bacterium, assembly GCA_964517125.1. Classification (GTDB taxonomy): domain Bacteria; phylum Actinomycetota; class Acidimicrobiia; order Acidimicrobiales; family SHLQ01; genus SHLQ01. The sequence goes on along the minus strand of CAZFBD010000013.1, from coordinate 62,899 downwards.
TTCGCGAACAGCATCTTCTGCTTCGGTCCGGTCCTCGGTGACCAACACACCCTTGCCAGCCGCAAGACCGTCGGTCTTGATCACGAACAGATCCTGCATGGTGTCGAGAAACGCGAGCGCCGGCGCGACCTCGGTGAAGGTTCCATGTCCGGCGGTGGGAACGTTGGCAGCGACGAGCAGATCCTTCATCCAGGCCTTGCTGCCCTCGAGCTGTGCTCCGTCGGCGCCGGGACCAAACACCCGCTTGCCCTGCGTCCGGAGCTCGTCCGCGAGCCCGGCGACGAGCGGAACTTCAGGCCCGATCACGAAGAGATCGGCATCGAGTTCCGTTGCCGACACGTTCGTGGATCCGTCGATCCCGGGATTTCCCGGCGTCACCAGCACGGTCTCGGCGGTTCGCCCAAGCACGTCGGCAAGCGCGTGCTCACGCCCTCCCGATCCAACGACAACAACACGCGTCATGATTCACCTTTGGTTCGAAGGATGCGGCTCAACGGACGGTCGGTCACACAGAGAAGTCGAGCACCTGTTCGCGACCCGGACCAACGCCGACCAGCCGAACCGGCACTCCGCACTGCTCCTGCACGAACGACAGGTAGTCGATGGCTTCCGTTGGTAGTTCGGACTTGCTCGTGATCTTCGTGAGATCGATCTTCCACCCGGGCAGTTCTTCGTAGATGGGTGTGACGTTGTGCAGTACCGACTGGTGGTAGGGAAAGTCGGTGATTCGTTCGCCGTCATGTTCGTAGGCGACGCAGACCTTCACGGCGTCCAGGTCATCGAGGACATCGAGCTTGGTGATGGCGAGCTCGGTCATGGAGTTGACCCGACGCGCGTATCGCATCATCACGCAGTCGAACCAGCCTGGACGGCGGCGACGGCCGGTGTTCGTTCCATACTCGTGGCCCACATCGACAATGTGCTCACCGATGTCGTCGAACAATTCGGTCGGGAACGGTCCGGCGCCAACTCGGGTGATGTACGCCTTGGCCACGCCGACAACTCGATCGATGTACATGGGACCAACACCCGAACCAACACAGGCACCGCCGGCGGTTGGGTTGGACGACGTCACGTACGGGTAGGTGCCGTGGTCGAGATCCAGGAATGTTGCCTGGGCACCTTCAAGGAGGATCTGATGGTCGGCTTCGAGTTCCTCGTGGATCAGCGAGATGGTGTCGGTCACCATCGGCTCGATCTTCGGCCGATACTCGTTCATGAACGTGTCGGTGATCTCTTCGATGTCGAACCCGAGCTTGTTGTACACGCGAGCCATCACGGGATTGAGCTGGTGCAGCACAACCTCGAGCTTCTGCCGGAAGATCTTCTCGTCGAGAAGATCCTGGATACGCAGCCCGGTGCGCATGGACTTGTCGGCATAGCTGGGGCCGATGCCGCGCTTGGTCGTGCCGAGCTTGTTCTTGCCGAGGTGTCGTTCCTGCAGGGCATCGAGGCTCTGGTGGTACGGGAAGATCATGTGGGCGTTTCCGCTCACCCGCAACTTCGAGGTATCGACGCCCTTGGACTCCAACATTGCGGTTTCGCGGAGCAACACGCCGGGATCGACGACAACACCGTTGGCAATGACCGGCGTGATGTGCGGATAGAGAACACCCGATGGCACGAGCTGCAACGCAAAGCTCTCGCCCTCGACGACGATGGTGTGGCCGGCGTTGTGCCCACCCTGAAAGCGCACGACCGTGGTCATGTCGCGAGCCAGCAGATCGGTGAACTTGCCCTTGCCTTCGTCACCCCATTGGGTGCCGACAATGACGGTCGCGCCCATGGGCCACCATCCCTTCGAAGTCGATTCGGACCGATCGACTCTACCCGCACCACCGGCTGGTCAAGCCGGAAGACGCGAACTCTGGAGCCTTTTGCCCCCTGATCTGGTTTGGAGGCGGTTTGGTTCAGCCGGTGAAGGCGGGGTTTGCCTGCTGCGGCGTGGCCGTAGCGGAGCGAACCTCGGGCACAACTGCAGCTGCCGTTGTCGTGGGCGACACGGGTGCGGCAGTTGTGGGAGTCGGTGCTGCCGTGGTCGTTGGTGTTCCGGGATCAACAACCTCGATCACGCACACGATGTCCACAATGATGTCGACCCCGCCACCAGACGGAATGGAGACGACCAACGCTCCGGCGCCGGCTTCGGTGACCGTGCCGGTTGGTTCGTGGCTCAGTTCACAGACACGGTCAGCGGGATAGTCGATGGAGCAGCTGGAGCCACCCGGAAGATCTGCGAGGCGCAACTGGACGAGACGTCCGGTGGCCGATTCCGACTGCCCGCCACAATCGAGTTCGATCGTGCTTGCATCGGGAGCCTCATCCTGGAATGTGACCGTGACCGTGCTCGGTGGAATGACCGGCTCCGGTGTGGGTGCAACAACTTCGGTGGCGCCAACACACACCGGGCGAACCGAGTTCGGATTCGAAGCACCAACCGCAGCGTGGGTGACACGAAGCTCCGTCGCCTCCTGAGCAATGGTTACAGAACCAATGCCACCGACCCAGGTGTCCTCGACAACTGCATCGGTGATGTCCGCAGTGGTTCCAGAGGTAGCGAGCACGGTGCCATCGGCCGCGAGATATTCGGCAAACCACTGTTCGTCGGGCTGTGCAGACACGACCTCACGGTTGGGATACCCATCGTAGGACACGGCGTTCAAGACATACTCGCCCGCTGGAAGAGCCGTAGCGAGTGTGTACGTCCGAGACGAAGTTCCGACCGAGAACAGCGAAATCTCGGGGCGGCCTGTACCGAAAAAGTCGTTTCCGAAACTCGTGACCACATCGCCGGTGCAGTCTCCTGATGGTCCGGTCTGTGCACTCACGGCGGTGGCGAGGCCGACCATTCCCAGTGCAATGACCAACAGCGCAGCTACGCCGCGACCCAGTCGTTTTGTGGTTGTGCGCCCGTTGATGTGTTCCATGACAATCTCCTCGACCCTCGCGGCAACCGAAGCCGCGCGCCGCCCGTCCGCGCGAGAGTAGAACCCCGATCAGCCGCGAACAAATACACCCCTTGGATCATTCGACACAACTCGGCTGTTGTGTCGAATGCCAGGGTCAGCTGAACGCCAGCTCGTTGCTTGCGGAATCGACGGAGACATGGATGGTTCCGTCATCGGCGTAGGTTCCGTCGAGGAGGCGAACCGCCAATCGGTCGGCGAGTTCGCGCTGCACGACTCGCTTCAAGGGTCGAGCCCCGAACGCCGGGTCGTAGCCAGCGTGGGCCAGCCACGCCTTGGCTTCGTCGGTGATCGTGAACGAGATGCGTCGGTCAGTGAGGCGCTTGGCGAAGAGCCCAAGTTGAATGTCGACGATTCGCACCAAATCCTGTTCGGTGAGTTCACGGAACCGAACGATGTCATCGATGCGGTTCACGAATTCCGGCCGGAAGAAATCGAGGGGATCACCCGGCAGGTTCGACGTCATGATCAGCACAACGTTCGAAAAGTCGACGGTGCGACCCTGACCATCGGTCAGTCGGCCGTCGTCGAGCAACTGAAGTAGAACGTTGAACACGTCTGCGTGTGCCTTTTCGACCTCGTCCAGCAGCACCACGGCATACGGGCGGCGGCGAACGGCCTCGGTCAGCTGACCTCCGGCGTCGTAGCCCACATAGCCGGGGGGTGCGCCGATCAGCCGAGACACGGAGTGTTTCTCCATGTACTCGCTCATGTCGATGCGGACCATCGCTCGCTCGTCGTCGAACAGGAAGTCCGCGAGCGACCTGGCGAGTTCGGTTTTGCCGACGCCCGTTGGGCCGAGGAAGAGAAAGCTGCCAATGGGTCGGTTCGGGTCCGAGAGTCCGGCTCGGCTCCTGCGAATGGCGTTCGCCACGACCGAGACGGGTTCGTCCTGTCCAATGACCCGCTCGTGCAGAACGTCCTCGAGTCGAATCAGTTTCTGCACCTCGCCCTCGAGCAGTCGGGCAACCGGAACACCGGTCCACGCACTCACGACTTCGGCGACATCCTCGGCATCAACTTCTTCCTTCAACATGACATTGTCGCCCTGCAGGGTGTCGAGCCGATTCGTGGCGACATCGATCTGACGCTCGAGTTCGGGAATTCGGCCAAATCGAATCTCGGCCGCGGTTGCGAGATCGGGCTCCCGTTCGACGTCGAGCCGCAGTTGTTCCAGCTCCTCCTTACGCGAACGGATCTCGTCGATGGCTTCCTTTTCGCCCTGCCAGTGCACCTTCATCGCGCTGAGCTTCTCGGTCAGATCGGCGACCTCGGCCTCGAGATCGCCGAGACGCTCACGCGACCCTCGGTCGGATTCCTTCTCCAGCGCGACGCGCTCCATTTCAAGCTGGCGAATTCGACGATCGACGACGTCGATCTCGGTCGGCACGGAATCGATCTCGATTCGGAGCTTTGACGCAGCCTCATCGACAAGGTCGATCGCCTTGTCTGGGAGGAACCGGCCGGTGAGATACCGGTCAGACAGCACAGCCGCACTCACCAGCGCAGCGTCCTGGATGCGGACGCCGTGGTGCACCTCGTATCGTTCGGCCAGCCCGCGCAAAATTGCGACGGTGTCTTCGACCGATGGGGGCTCCACCAGCACTTGCTGAAACCGACGTTCGAGCGCCGGGTCTTTTTCGATGTACTTGCGAAATTCGTCGAGCGTCGTGGCTCCGACCAGGCGGAGTTCACCTCGGGCGAGCATCGGCTTGAGCATGTTGCCGGCGTCCATGGCCCCTTCGCCGCCGGCACCAGCGCCGACGACCGTGTGGAGCTCATCAATGAACGTGATGATCTGACCGTCGGCGTCGTTGATCTCCTTGAGGACGGCCTTGAGCCGCTCTTCAAATTCGCCGCGGTATTTGGCCCCAGCAACCATGGACGCGAGATCGAGCGACATGATCGTCTTGTTCTTCAGCGACTCCGGGACGTCACCCTCAACGATTCGGTTCGCGAGCCCTTCGACGATTGCCGTCTTGCCGACCCCGGGTTCACCAATGAGCACCGGGTTGTTCTTTGTGCGTCGGGACAGCACCTGGATGACGCGTCGGATCTCATCGTCCCGTCCGATGACCGGATCGAGTTTTTGGGCGCGGGCTTCCGCTGTCAGATCCCGGGCGTATTTTTCGAGGCTCTGGTACTGCTCCTCGGGGTTCTGTGTGGTGACACGATGTGAACCTCGAACTTCGCGCAATGCCGAGAGCACCGCATCGGGTTCCAGGTCCAGACGCGCAGCGAGGCTCAGGAGGAGGTGTTCGGTCGACAGGTAGTCGTCGCCAAGATCGGCCCGGGCCTTGTCGGCTGCTTCAAACGCCGCAATCAGATCTCGGCTCTGCTGGACCTCACCCCCATAGGCACTGGGAAGACCGTCGAGTGCCGCAGTCAATCGGTTGCGAACAGCGAGAGGCTCATGACCGAGCTTCTGCAGTATCGGCAGGACCACGCCGTCTTCTTGACCGACGAGGGCCAGGAGCAGGTGTTCTGGTGTGACTTCAGGATGGGATTTGGCTTTCGCCATCTCCTGGGCCGCCACGAAACCCTCGCGAGTTTTCTGTGTCCACTGATTCGGGTCGATGGCCATGAGAACCTCCTCTCAACGGATCCGCCACCTCGACGGTTCCATGCAACACGCAGGATCTCGATCCTGAGTGCCATTGACTCAACTTCTGAACGCTTGCTCCTATTCCGCGAAACGAGCATCATCTGCACATGGCCCTCACCCACCGAAGCGCAATCAGCTACATCGATGCATCACGCGAGTACTACGCCGCCCAAGGGTATCCCCAGCCGTACAAGTGGGCTGCGAACACCGACGCTCCGCTGACGCCACTCCCCCGGCCACTCAACGAACTCCGCGTCGGTGTGGTGACCACCACGAAACGGCACAAGGACGATCCGCTGGCGCCGTTCGCCGACAGTGCGAACCCGGCGCCCGAGCGGATGGCGACCGACCATCTCCACTGGCATCAGGAAGCCACCCACACCCGAGACCTCGGCGCGTTTCTCCCCCTGGACCACTTGCAGCATCTCGCAGACACCGGGGTCATCGGCTCAGTGAGCCCCCGCTACTACAGCGTGTCGACCATCTACTCCCAGCGGCGCACCCTGGCCTGGGCCGAGGATGTTCGGGTCTGGGCGCTCGAAGACGACGTCGACCTGATGCTGCTCGTTCCGCTTTGACCGGTATGCCATCAGACGGTCGGTCTGACCGCACGACACCTCGAAGCCAACGGTCTGCCGACCGTGATCATCGGAAGCGCTCGCGACATCGTCGAGGAGAACGCCGTACCTCGATTCGTGTTCACCAACCTGCCCCTCGGCAATCCGGTGGGACCAGCCGACGATCCCGATCAGCAACGTGGTGTTCTTCGCCTGGCTCTCGCCCTGGCCGAATCCGCAACCCATGCCCAGACCACCGTGCAGGCTCCCGTTGTCTGGCATGGGCGACCCGATTGGCAGGACACGTTCATGGACACGTCCGATGCCCAAGCACTCGCACAGGAAGGCGAACAACGGCGCACCGATCAGGCGGCGGCCAAGACCGCTACTCCTGCCGATACAGCGTGACGGTCTGCTTGAGCGGCACGAGATCGCGGCGGTAGCGCCGCTGCGTTTCGCGAATGGCGTCGGTGACCTCGCCATCGTGGCTTGATTGGATTGCCTCGAGTTCGGCTTCGAGCATGGCGACCCGATTCTCGAGTTCGAGAATGCGCTTGACGCCAACCAGGTTCATGCCCTCGGAGGTGAGTTCGGCGATTCGCCGGAGCAGTGCGACGTCGGCATCGCTGTATCGACGATTTCCGCCGCCGGTACGGGCTGGTGATACCAGACCCTTGCGTTCGTAGATTCGCAGTGTCTGTGGATGCATGCCGCTGAGCTCCGCGGCAACCGAAATCACATAGACGGCAGCGGTGCGGGCGGAGGCCATCTCAGACCTCGAGTCCCGAACGTGGAGCCGGTGTCACGACATCGGCCAGCTTCTCGACCAGAGCTCGTTCCTCGCTGGACGGTTCGGCTGGCACATGGACGGCCACCGTGACCAACAGGTCTCCGGTTTGGGTGCCGTTCATGACGCCGCGGCCACGAATACGGAGGACCTTGCCCGATGGGGTGCCAGGCGGAATTCTGACCGTGACGGTGGTGCCAGAGAGCGTTGGCACCTTGATGTCGGCGCCAAGAACGGCCTCGGGGTACGTGACCGGCACGGTCACGAGCAGATTGGCACCATCACGGTCGAACAACTCGTGTTCGGTGATGTTGATGGAGACCAGGAGGTCGCCAGCGTCGCCACCATCGGACGACGGCGCGCCCTTGCCCGGAACCCGGATGCGTTGGCCGTTGCTGACGCCGGACGGAATGCGCACGTTGACCTCCATCGGCTGCGTGAGCACGTCGGACGTGAGACGAACCGTTTTGGTGACACCCTTGACGGCCTCTTCGAACGACAGGGTGAGCCTGGCTTGCAGGTCCATACCTGGCATGGGACCGAAGCCGCCGAACCCGCGGGCGCCGCCGGAGCGAGCAGATCCACCGCCGAACAATCCGCCGAGCAGATCCGACAGATCGCCGAGATCGCCGGGGCCATCGGCTGGACGAGGACCGAACCCGCCGTACCCGCCACCGCTCAGGCGTCGGAATTCGTCGTACTTCTTTCGCGTCCGGTCGTCGCCGATGACATCGTTGGCAGCCGAGATTTCCTTGAACCGTTCCTCGGCCTTGGCGTCACCCTGATTCGTGTCGGGGTGGTATTTGCGGGCGAGCGTCCGGTACGCCTTCGAGATCTCCTTGGCCGACGCTTTCGAGTCGACACCGAGCACGGCGTAGTAGTCCTTCTCGAGCCACTCTCGTTGGGTTTCCATTCACTTCACCTCCAAACACTTCTCGACATCGGTTGACTGATCTCAGCCAACCACTTTGACCATCGCTGGTCGAACGACCTTGCCCTTCCACACGTATCCGGCGCGGAAGACCTCGCCGATCGCTGGTCCTTCGGCACCCTCGATGGTTGCTTCGGTGTCGTGCATCACGGCTTCGTGTTGCTCGGGATCGAACACGTCGCCCACGTCTGGGGCGAGGAGTTCCAAACCGCTGCGTTCGAGTTCGCCAATGAGCGCCGTGCGGATTGGAATGACCGCCGACTCCGGATCCTGACCAATGGCCGAATCACAGGCATCCAGAACCGGCAGCAGGTTTCGGACCAGGCCGGCGGACTGCGCGGCGGCCGCGTCGGCGACGCGCTTTTCCGATTGCTTTCGGAAATTTGCGAAATCCGCTGCGAGTCGCTGCGTGTCTGCCAGATAACTGTCGCGTTCGGCCGTGATCGTGGCCAGCTCGGAGCCGTCGACGAGTTCAACACCCTCGTCGGCTTCGGCCTTGGCTTCGATCACGCTGGCCAGGTCATTCACCTGACGAGTGGCGTCGTCGCGCTCCTCGGTGAGGTCATCGACCTCGTCGCGCAGTGCGGCGTTCTGATCCATGATCGCGTCGACCGCTGAAGGTCGATCCTGGTTGCTCATGCCTCGTCGTCAGCCTCGGCCTCGGGATCATCTTCGATGATCTCGGCGTCGACCACATCGTCGGGTGTGGGCTCGGAGAAATCGGCGCTCTCGTCGACGTTTTCGGCAGCGGCCTGTTCGTACAGACGCTGCGTGAAGGCCTGCGATGCCATCATGAGGCTCTCAGTCTTGTCCTTGATGAGGTCGATGTCCTCGCCAGCGAGTGCTGTACGCAGTTCGCCGAGCTTGGACTCGACGTCCTCCTGCTCGGAACCAACGAACTTGTCGCCCTGGTCCTTCATGAGCTTTTCGGTCTGGTACACCAGCGAGTCAGCGTTGTTGCGAGCTTCGGCTTCGGACTTGCGACGAGAATCCTCTTCGGCATGCGCCTCGGCGTCGCGGACCATCTGATCGATGACGTCACCGTCGAGCGAGCTCTGCCCGGTGATCGTCATGGACTGTTCCTTGTTGGTTGCCCGATCCTTCGCGGAAACGTGCACGATGCCGTTGGCGTCAATGTCGAAGGTGACCTCGATCTGTGGAACGCCACGGGGAGCTGGAGGCAGATCAACGAGCTGGAACTTACCCAGCGTCTTGTTGTAGCTGGCCATTTCGCGCTCGCCCTGCAGCACATGAATCTCGACCGACGGCTGGTTGTCGTCGGCGGTCGTGAAGACCTCGGTGCGCTTGGTGGGAATCGTGGTGTTGCGTTCGATGAGCTTGGTCATGACGCCACCCTTGGTTTCGATACCGAGGGACAGCGGCGTGACGTCGAGCAGGAGGACGTCCTTGACCTCACCCTTGAGCACACCCGCCTGAACGGCTGCGCCGATCGCCACGACTTCGTCGGGGTTCACGGTCTTGTTCGGCTCTTTGCCGGTCAGTTCGTGCACCAGGCCGGCGACGGCGGGCATGCGGGTGGAGCCACCCACGAGGATGACGTGGTCGATCTCGCCCTTGGTGAGTCCGGCGTCCTTGATCGCCTGTTCGAACGGGACACGGGTGCGCTGCAGCAGGTCCGAGGTCAGTTCTTCAAACTTGGAGCGGCTGAGTGCGTAGTCGAGATGCAGGGGGCCGGCGTCGGTGGCCGTGATGAACGGCAGGTTGATCTGGGTCTGCTGAACTTGTGAAAGCTCGATCTTGGCCTTCTCGGCTGCTTCCTTCAGACGCTGTCCGGCCATGGAGTCGTTGGATAGATCCACGCCGTGCTCGTTCTTGAAGCTGGTGACGAGCCATTCGATGACCGCGTCATCCCAGTCATCGCCACCAAGGCTGGTGTCACCGTGCGTGGAACGTACTTCGAACACGCCGTCACCGATCTCAAGCACCGACACGTCGAACGTGCCGCCACCGAGGTCGAACACGAGGATCGTCTGATCCTCATCGCCCTTGTCGAGGCCGTAGGCAAGTGCGGCTGCCGTTGGCTCGTTGATGATTCGCAGGACTTCGAGGCCGGCAACGGTTCCAGCTTCCTGGGTGGCCGTGCGCTGGGCATCGTCGAAGTACGCGGGAACGGTGATGACCGCCTGGGTGACGCTCTCTCCGAGGTAGGCCTCGGCGTCGCGCTTGAGCTTCATGAGCGTGCGAGCCGAGATTTCCTGCGACGTGTAGTTCTTGCCGTCGATGTCGATCTTCCAGCCGGTGCCCATGTGGCGCTTCACGGAGCGGATCGTGCGATCGGGGTTGGTGATGGCCTGACGCTTTGCGACTTCGCCGACGAGAACTTCGCCGTCCTTTGCGAATGCGACGACCGATGGCGTCGTGCGTGAGCCTTCTGAATTTGCGATGACGACGGGATCGCCGCCCTCGAGAACACTGACGACTGAGTTGGTCGTTCCGAGGTCGATGCCTACTGCCTTGGACATGTGGGTGTCTCCTGTATTCACGTTCAAACTTGCGTGAGTTCGGCTCAAGTGTAGAAGTGCCGTTTCCCTGACCGTCGGTTCTGACGGCGAGGAAGTGAACAGATCAGCTCAAGCTCGGGGTTTCTTTAGTCGAATGCACTCAACTTCATCCGAGACGTGGCTATTCCCACGTCCGCGAAGAATTTCTGGGTGTTTGGACACGCACGGTCGCGTCAGCTGTGCCGATGTGGAGCACGAACCTCAGGAGAAGCTGAGCAGACTCGGCTCATAGTCGTCCGGGGCGGCGAACCCCATGAGGTTCATCACCGTGGCCGCCACGTTCGCCAGACCAGCAGTGGACGGCCCGGCGACCGTGTAGTTCGCCTCGGCGGTGTCGTGAATTGCAAACGGCACCGGTGACAGCGTGTGACTCGTGAGCGGCGTCTTCACGCCGTCCTTTTCGGTGTACATGATGTCGGCGTTTCCGTGATCGGCCGTGAAGACCAATACGCCGCCCAACTCCTCCACGACATCGAGCAACCGGCCGACACACTCATCGAGCACGCGTACAGCTTCGATCGTGGCGTTGAGATCGCCGGTATGACCAACCATGTCCGGGCTCGGAAAGTTCAGGCGGCCCCAATCGAACGACCCCGATCGGAGCAGGTCGATCGTCTGGTCGGTGATTTCCCTGACCTTCATGGCAGGTGTCTTGTTGAACTCGACATTGTCGGACGGGATTTCAACGTGGGTCTCGAGGGTCTCGTCCACGTACCCCGAACGGTTGCCGTTCCAAAAGAACGTGACGTGCCCGAACTTCTGGGTCTCGCTGATGGCGAAGCTGCGAACACCCTCGGCGCACAGGTACTCCCCCATGGTTCGGTCGATGGCTGGTGGTTCCACCAGGTACTGGCGTGGGATCTGTGCATCTCCGTCGTACTGGAGAAGACCGGCGAAGAAGACCTCGGGGTTCGACCCGCGGTCAAAGACGCTGAAGTCGGCGTCTTCGTAGGCGCGGCTGATCTCGATGGCACGATCACCGCGGAAGTTGAACAACACCACCGCGTCACCGTTGGTCATGGCCCCAACTGGTTCGCCGTGCGCATCCTCCACGACGAACTCACCGAGGTACTGGTCGCCAGTGTCGGATTCGCCGTACATGGTCTGGACCGCCTCGATGGCTGAGGGGAACCGGCGACCGATGCCGTGGGTGTGGGCGTTGTAGCCCCGCTCGACCATGGGCCAGTCGGCTTCGTATCGGTCCATGGTGATGGTCATGCGACCGCCTCCCGAGGCGATGCGAAAGTTTGCTCCATCGTGCGTGTCGTTCACCGCTGCCAGGACGGCTTCGGTCTGCTCCAGGTAGGTCAACGCAGATCGAGCTGCGACATCGCGACCATCCTGGAGCAGGTGCAGGGCACAACTGCGCACACCGGCATCAGCCGCCGCGTTCACCAGCTGGTGCAGATGGTCGATGTGGGAGTGCACGTTTCCGTCGGAGTGCAGGCCAACCAGGTGCAGCGTGCCATCGTTGGCCGCGGCCAGGACCTGCTTCCAGACGCCGGTCGAAAAAATTGCGCCAGTTTCGAGTGCCTGCCCGACCAGCTTGGCTCCCTGGGCGAAAATCCGCCCCGCTCCGAGGGCATTGTGACCAACCTCGCTGTTGCCCATGTCGTCAGCGCTCGGCAGGCCCACCGCCGGACCATGAGCTGCAAGCTCACGCGACGCCGGCGAGGCAAGGAACTCGTCGATTCGTGGACTCTCGGCCATGGCGATGGCATTGCTTGCGACATGGTCGGCGCATCCAAAGCCGTCGGCGACGATCAGCAGCAGCGGTCCAGGTCGTTGGGGTGCGTGCTCCAGGGGCTCAAGCGAAAGCGTCATGCTCCCACCCTAGGACGACGTATCCGTTGGTTGCCGCGTATGGCGCGGCCAGCATGTCACATCTGGCAACCTCGAAGAATGGCACCTACCGCACTCTCCGACGAGGACATTCGCACACAGCTGCGCAGCAGTCCCGAATGGCTCCACCACGCAGACCGAATCTCACGCAGCTTCGTGTTCTCCGACTTCGCCGAAGCCTTCGGCTTCATGTCCGAGATTGCGATCGTTGCCGAGCGCCTCAATCATCACCCCAAATGGAGCAATGTGTGGAACCGCGTCGACGTGGAACTCACCACCCATGACGTTGCTGGACTCAGTGAGCTCGATTTTCAGCTGGCTCAGCGAATGGACGCCGCAGCTGCCAAACGGTGATGGGTTCAGGAAACGCGAACCGGCATGAGCAGGTACAGGAAGTCTTCTGAATCGGCGCCGCGCATGACCGCTGGCTTGAGTGCGTCGACCGTTTGCAGCGTGATTTCCTCACCTGCGGTCACGTCGATTCCATCGATGAGGTACTCGGGGTTGAAGGCGACCGTGAGATCGTCGCCGTCGTACACGGCATCGAGAACTTCCTGGGCCTGACCAACGTCCTGGGTCACCGCCACGAGCTCGAGACCATCGGCGCTCATGTTGAGTCGGATCGGGGTGGCCTCCTGGGCCATGAGCCGAACGCGTCGAACGGCATCGAGGAGTTCGCTGCGACCGACGGTGAGCTTGTTCGGGTACGTGTCCGGGATGAGTCCGCGGTAGTTCGGGAACTCACCTTCGATGAGTCGGGTGACCACCTGCGTGCCGCCGGCTTCGAAGCTTGCGTCGCGTTCGCCGAGGCGAAGAGCCACGCTGTCGTGTTCGCCCAGGATTCGAGTGAGTTCCGAGAGTGCTCGGGACGGCACGAGAACCGACTGATCCGATTCGAGCAGCGACGTTCCGGGAAGATCGCGAACGGCCAAGCGGTACGAGTCGGTGGAGACCAGGCGAAGGCCTTCGCCTTCGGGTGCCAACAACACACCGGTGAGGATCGGGCGTGAGTCGTCGCCAGATGCTGCTTTGACGACCTGCTTGAGTGCCTCAGCCAGATCTTCAGAGCTGAGCGTGACCTCGTTGGCCGTGGGTGTGCCGAGCCGGGGGAAGTCATCGGTGGGGATTGAACGAATCGAGAACTCCGACCGGCCAGCCGTGATCTGCACTTCTTCGCCTTCGACGATGATGTCGACCGCGCCAGGACCGAGCGCACGAACGATGTCGGCAATGAGCTTCGATGGGATCACGACAACACCATCGGTGTCGCCGCCGACCGTGAGCTCCCGAGAGATCGTCAGATCCAGATCGGAACCGGTGACTCGCAGCTGATCGCCGGAAAGCTGCAGATGGATTCCGGAGAGTGCGACATTGCCAGCACGTCCGCCAACAGCTCGACCAGCGGTGGTCAATGCTTCGAGGAGCACATCTCGTTCACATCGAAATTTCATGGTTCCACATCTCTTTGGTGTTCAGATTCAGATTCGGTAATGGAGAAAGTAGGCGTGTGGATTGTGGATGAACGTCATTTTCCCTTGATTTCTCAAGAAATCGCCATTCAGCCTTCATCCACTGCGGTCCACAGCTTGCCAGTGTGCAGTGACGCAACCAGTGGATGACAATCTGCCCGTGCACAGATTCGTCCTGCAACTCCACAGCCGCGTCCAGCGCGCGTTGTCGTGTTATCCACAGGATTTCCCCACCTGTGAACACTCGTCGCGCGAACGTTCGCGCGGTTTGCAGTTTCGAGAGAAACCACAACGACGACCCGGGGTGACGTTCATCGGCTCGTGTTCTTGATCCGCGTCGTGAGTTCGGTGACCTGGTCGTAGATCTGACGCCGTTCGGCCATGAGGTTGCCGATCTTGTCGACGGCATGAATGACGGTGGTGTGATCGCGACCGCCAAATTCACGGGCGATCGCCGGGTAGGAGAGGTCGGTGACTTCACGGAACACATACATGGCGACCTGCCGTGCCGTCACAAGCGGCCGGCGTCGGCTGGCTCCAATGATCTCGTCGATGGAGAAGCCAAACATGTCCGAGGTCTCATCGAGGATCATTCGTGGCGTGATCTGTCGGGGCTGTTGGCTCGTGAGTAGATCGCCGAGAACTCGCTGCGTGAGTTCAATGGTGAGGGACTCGCCGGTGAGGTTCGCGTAGGCGGTCACACGAATGAGGGCACCCTCGAGTTCTCGAATGTTGTCCTTCACCCGTTCGGCGATGAAGAGCAGCACGTCGTGGGGAATGACCTGCTTGGAGTTCTCGCCCTTCTTTTGCAGGATGGCCATGCGGGTTTCGATGTCGGGCGGCTGGATGTCGGTGATGAGCCCCATCTTGAAACGGCTGCGCAGGCGATCCTCGAGGGTGGGGATGCTGTCGGGTGGGCGGTCCGAGGTCAGAACGATCTGACGGTTGGCCTGGTGCAGGGTGTTGAAGGTGTGGAAGAACTCTTCCTGCAGACCTTCCTTGCCTTCGACGAACTGAATGTCGTCGACCAACAACACGTCGATCTCGCGATAGCGGCGCTTGAACTGGATCGTGGTGTTCTGACGAATGGCGTCGACGAACTCATTCAGGAAGGTCTCGGTGGAGACGTAGCGAACCGAGAAGTGTGGGTAGTGGGTGTTCACGTAGTTGGCGATTGCACGAAGCAGGTGGGTTTTTCCCAAACCGGCGTCGCCGTAGATGAACAGCGGGTTGTACGACTTGGCTGGTGTTTCCGCCACGGACAGGGCGGCGGCATGGGCAAACCGGTTGCCGGTGCCGGTGACGAAGTCGTCGAAGGTGTACCGGTCGGCTGGTTCTTCCATCCCCTGCCCCGGCTGCACGACCTCGGGCTCCGTTGGGAGTTCGGGAAGGCTCACTTCGAGCTTCGGACCATCGCCGGTCAGATCAAGGACCGTGCTGTCGAGGCCCAGAAGTGTGGAGTCACCAACGCGCACTTCGAGCTTCATTTCAAGCGGTCGTTCGTTCGCTTCGGTGAGTGCATCACGCACGATGCCCAGATAGCGGGCCTCGATGCGGTCCTTCACCATGCGGGAGGGAACGGCGACGATGATTTCGTCCGTGGTGAGATCGATGGCCTCGAGTTCACGAAACGTCGTGTTCCAGACCACATCGGACACCTGGGCGCGGATCAGATCCGAACAGGTGGTCCACAATTCTCCAGCTTGGTACACGATCGTCCTACTCCCGAATTTTCCACAGGCGATTCCACAGATGTGGACATCTGCCAGTCACTCACCTTCGCGCGCGACTCGGTGGTGATCCAATCGCGTTGTGGATAACCGCGTCCTCCCCGGGAACACAGGCCATTTTTCGTTGTGTACGCGCGAATTTTGGCGCGTTGTGGTGATCCACAGTGTCCACAGCGGACACGTTCCGCGCTGTGCATCATCGACTTCGCGCCCGCGAGTGGTTGGAACGCGCGGCCTGTTGGGCCTAGCGTGGAAAGTTGTTCTACCCGGGTACGGGTGGCGCGTGTGTCCCTTCCTCGACATCCCTGAGCAGAATCGCCTGGGTTTGCACCGCTCTCGACCCCCCGACAACCGGAGCCACAATGAAGCGCACCTACCAGCCAAACGTCCGCAAGCGGGCCAAGAAGCATGGGTTCCGCAGCCGCATGTCTACCCGAGCCGGCCGCGAAGTTCTCAAGAACCGCCGCCGCAAGGGCCGTCACAAGATCGCTGCTTGATTCGGGGTATTTCCGACCGGGCGACGTTTGCACAGCTCCGCACAGCGGGCACAAGTGTGCGTTCGTCGCATCTGCGGCTCCGGCATCTCGAGGCTCAATCACCGGGCGACCGGCTCCGGGTGGCCTACGCAATTTCGAGAAAAGTCGGTCCTGCAGTTGTCCGAAACCGGATCCGTCGACGTATTCGAGGGTTGCTCGAAGAACATCGAGCTGCCGGTCTCGAACTGCCGGGTGGCGCGATGATGTTCATCGTGTTCCCTTCGGCTCGAGATCTGACGTATGAGGAACTCCGTACACAGGTGACCGACGTGGTGAACAAAGTCAATGATCTGAAACGTTCGAATGACGAACGTTCCTTGAAAAATCAAGGATCTGCATCATCGTGACTCGGTTGGCGCGCGGGATCATCTCGGTCTACCAGGCCTGGTCATCCTCACGCCCTCCCACCTGTCGATACACGCCGACCTGCTCGCACTACACCGACGAAGCCATCCAGGAACACGGGTTGTTCAAGGGTTCCTGGCTGGGTGTTCGTCGAATCTGTCGCTGTCATCCCTGGGGCGGTCATGGACATGACCCCGTTCCTGTTCGAAAGGCGAACGAATGTTCGATCTGATTGCATCCATTCTCTCCTGGTTCTACGACCTCACCGGTTCCAAGGCAGGTGCCATTGCACTGTTGACGTTGGGTGTCCTCGTCGTCTCAACACCACTGACGCTGCAGGGCACACGATCGATGCTCAAGATGCAGGTTCTGCAGCCCGAGCTGAAGGCAATTCAGAACAAGTATCCCAAGGACAAGCGCGAAGAGATGAACGCCGAGCTCATGGCGTTCTACAAGGACAACAACATCAACCCGGTCGGCGGCTGCCTGCCGATGTTGTTCCAGATCCCCGTCTTCCTGGTGCTCTACCGGGTCATCCTGGGCCTCACCCGCCGTGCCACCGACGTTGGCTCACAGCTTGGCCAGGTTGTCGGTCAGATCGCAGCGCCCGCGACCACAACGAAGTTCGAGGCGACAGACGCAGCGTTGTTCAACCCGGCGTACCTCGATCACACGTCAGACCTGTGGCTGGAGCTGTCACAGACCAACGAGATGACCAGCTTTGGCTTCGACATCTCCCGTGCGGCCAGTCAGGTGCTGGGCGACGGCCCCGTCACTGCCTTCCCGTACCTGCTTTTGGTCCTCATCGTTGGTGTCACTGGCTGGTTCCAGCACAAGATGATTCGCAGCCGCAACACTGGCGCAGCCGCCAACCCGACACAGGACATGATCATGAAGATCATGCCGTACTTCCTCCCGGTCTTCTCGTTCACGTTGCCGGCAGCCATCGTCGTCTACTTCTTCGTGTCCAACCTGTATCGCATTGGCCAGCAGTACTACATCACCCGGTCGATGTACCACGGCGAGGACTCGCTTGGCGCTCAGGTCCGCAAGAACCGTGAGAACTCCGCCGCTCAGGACGGCAAGTCCGGTGGAAACAAGGGCGGAAACGCCAAGAACAACGG
>CAZFBD010000013.1:43693-45385 GCA_964517125.1 uncultured Acidimicrobiales bacterium | reverse complement strand
GGAAACAAGGGCGGAAACGCCAAGAACAACGGCAACAAGGGCGGAAACGCCAAGAACAACGGCAACAAGTCTGGCGGACAGAAGAAGCCGGCGAAGAAAAACTCCGCCGGATCGAACGCAAAAACCAAGCCCAGTACTGCACCAGGCCGCAATTCCAGCGGTCGACAAGGGAGCGCACGCGCTCAGGTGCAGCCCAAGGCGCGCAAGAAAAAGAAGAGGTAAGCAATGGACTGGATCACCACATCTGGCGGCTCGATCGACGAAGCGAAGAGCAATGCGCTCGATCAGCTCGGGATTGTCGCCGACGAAGCAGAGTTTGACGTCGTCAATGACGTCCAAAAGGGCCTCTTTGGTCGGGTGAAGACCGAAGCCAAGATTCGGGCGCGAGTACGCCCGAAGCAGCCGGCAGCCAAGGATGACCGTGGACGTCGCCGCAGCGGCGGCGGTGGGGGCAAGGGTCGCGGCGGTAATGGCGGTGGGGGCAAGGGTCGCGGCGGGAACAACCGCGGCGGACAGGGCAAGTCCAACGGCGGCCGTCAGAGCAGCAGCCAGGGCGGCGGGAACAACCGCGGCGGACAGGGCAAGTCCAACAATACCAAGGCCGACAATGGCGAGCGGCAGGAGAGCAAGGCAGCAGAAAAGCCGCGCGAGGCAGCCAAGGCCCCAGAAAAGCGCAACAATGGTTCGCAGAACGGTGGTCGGACGGCCGCTGCGGCCGCAAACACCGGTTCGGAGAAAGAAAAGAAGGGCAACGTGGAGCACGAATTCAGCCGAGAAGAGCAGGAAAAGGTCGCAACAGACTTCCTCGAGGGAATCCTCGACGTCTTTGACATGGAGGGCGCCGTTGCCGTTGTTGCCGAGGAAGCCGACGACTACGCAATCGAAATGTCCGTGACTGGTAGCGAGCTCGGACTCCTTGTTGGTCCCAAGGGATCAACCCTCAACGCCCTGCAGGAACTGACCCGCACCGTTGTTCAGCGTGAGGCTGACGGCGCAAAGACCGAACGCCTCCGGGTCGACGTCGCCGGATACCGGGAACGCCGCACCGCAGCGCTGCAGGACTTTGCTCGCAAGATCGCCGCTGATGTGGCTGAATCGGGCAATGAGAAGGTTCTGGAGCCCATGGGCCCGGCCGACCGCAAGGTCGTCCACGATGCCCTGAACGACATGGATGGCGTCGAGACCGGCTCCGAGGGTGAAGAACCCCGTCGTCGTGTGGTGATCCGCCCGGCATAATCAACTGGTGCGAGACACCACGTTCCTCCTCCAAGAAGGTATTCAGGCGGGACAATTCGGTGACAATGGCAAACCCCATGGCGAACACGCCATGGGGTTTGTTCGTTTTCGCGGTGGCCCACAGTTTGGTGGAAAGATCGTCGATCTCGGATCTGGGGCTGGTCTTCCGGGACTGGTTCTCGCCGAAGCGTTCCCAGAGACAACATGGTTGTTGATCGAACGCCGAACCAGTCGAGCGGAGATGTTGGTCCGAGGTATCCATCGCCTCGGGTTCACCGACCGGGTTGAGGTCTCCGGAGAGGACGCCAAGGTCGTCGGATGGTCACACCATAGAGGCACAGCCGACTGGGTGACGGCCCGATCATTCGGTCCACCAGCGCTCACGGCCGAAATGGCGGCTCCCCTGCTGCGTTCTGCGGGCTTCCTGGTGGTGAGCGAGCCCCATGACACCATTGT
>CAZFBD010000013.1:27064-43593 GCA_964517125.1 uncultured Acidimicrobiales bacterium | reverse complement strand
CCCTGCTGCGTTCTGCGGGCTTCCTGGTGGTGAGCGAGCCCCATGACACCATTGTCGACCTCCGTTGGCCCACAGAACCGCTCAGAGCGTGTGGGCTTTCCTTCGTGCAGGAGTGGACAACAGAAGCCGGTCGGTATCTGCAGTTTCAGCGCACAGCAGACGAATTGAGCCGACTTCCCCGCAAGGGTGCCAACAAGAAACCGCTCTTCTGAGCACCGTCTGCATGTTTCACGTGAAACATGCAGACGTCTCGTTGATGGCGTCGCAGCGGAGGTTTGTTGAGCCCGCGGCCCACGAGTCGGGCAACTGTTTCACGTGAAACACTTCCGGGGTGCACTGGTGGAAAGAAACCGGCGGAGGTTGCTGACGGCACTGGGTCCGAGCTGTAGGGTTGGCGACCTATGACCGGTGAATCTCAGACGCGGGTGATCGCTGTCGCAAACCAGAAGGGTGGTGTGGGTAAGACCACCACCACAGTGAACCTGGGCGCAGCAATTGCCGAACATGGCAAGCGGGTACTGTTGATCGACCTTGATCCGCAGGCAAACGCCAGCACTGGCCTCGGTATCAATCCACGGGCCATTGAATATTCAATGTACGACGTGCTTCTGGGTGACACCCCGCTCGAAGACACCATCGAACCTGCAGCCGACGTGAAGGGTCTGTTTGTGGCTCCCTCGAGCCTGGATCTTGCGGGTGCAGAAATCGAACTGGTTCCCGGCTTCAACCGAGAACGGCGGTTGATCGATGCACTGGCACCGATTCGCGACGACTACGACTACGTGTTCATCGATTGCCCACCCTCGCTTGGGTTGCTCACCATCAATGCGCTTGTCGCCGCAAACGAGGTTCTGGTTCCCATCCAGTGCGAGTACTACGCACTGGAAGGTGTGGGTCAGCTTGTTGGCAACGTGGATCTCGTTCGCCGACAACTGAACCCCATTCTCGAGGTCTCCACGATCGTTCTGGTCATGTATGACGCCCGCACCAAGCTGGCTGGCCAGGTTGTGGATGAAGTTCGGGCACACTTTGGCGAAAAGGTCTGCAAGATCGTCATTCCCCGAGTCGTGCGTCTCTCGGAAGCGCCGTCCTATGGCCAACCAATCACGACCTTTGACCCTGAAAACCGGGGCGCTACAGCGTATCGGGACCTCGCCCGCGAGGTTCTTGGACTTGAATTGGATCTGGGGGAGGACACCCCAGCTCCGGCGAAGGACGCGGCCGGTCCCGCTGTGGATGACACGCCTGCATCTGTGGATGAAGGCGCAGCCGACGACTCCGCTCCTGGGGCCGAAGACCACCAGGATGGAGCACACGCATGAGTCGTCCGAGCGGTTTGGGACGAGGACTTGGGTCCCTTATTCCTTCTGATGTCACCGACGACAAGGACGCGACCTTTCAACAGGTTGCGGTCTCGGCCATCCACGCCAATCCCTACCAGCCTCGCGAGTACTTCGATGAGGAGACCCTCGATTCGCTGACGAACTCGGTTCGCGAGCTCGGCGTGCTGCAACCCTTGCTGGTGCGCCGCGACGGCGACAGCTATGAACTGATCGCCGGCGAGCGCCGCTGGCGGGCCGCGAAGCGGGCGGGTCTGCAGCAGGTGCCTGTCGTGGTGCGCGAAGCCGACGACATGGCGTCGCTCGAACAGGCACTCGTCGAGAACCTGCATCGACAGGACCTGAATGTCCTGGAAGAGGCCGCGGCGTATCAGCAGCTGGTTGATGAGTTCTCGATGACGCAGGACAAGGTCGCAAAGCGCGTGGGCAAGTCACGTTCTGCAGTCGCCAATACGCTGCGCCTCCTGGCGTTGCCCACGGCAATCCAGCGTCTGGTGTCAGAGAATCGGCTGTCGGCAGGTCATGCCCGTGCCGTGCTCCCGATCGAGGACACCGATGAGCAGGTGACCCTCGCCGAGCAGATCGTTTCGGAGCAACTCACCGTACGCCAGGCTGAGGACCTCGTCCGTGAGCGCATGGCGCCAGCGGAGGCGGAGTCTGAGGAGGACGACACCGCAAACGACAGTGGGAATCCGGCAGCCAGCGTTGGCACCCCTCGCGACGCAGCCGTTCTGGAGCTGGAGGAATTGTTGTCGGAGCGGCTCTCGACCAAGGTGAACGTGTCACTGTCGGCCAAACGGGGCAAGATCGTGATCGACTACGCCGATCTTGACGATCTTGAGCGCATCTACCACCTGATCAACGGGGATTCCTGAGCCCAGCCGGTCACAGTCGAACAGATGTTCGAGAGAGACTAGTCGTCGTCAGATTCTTCGGGGATTGGCTGCACGACCCAGGCGTTCATCGACCGCAGCAGCGCGTCGGTCACGGGTTCCTGCTGCGAACTGAGTCGACCGGGCGGTCCAATTCGAAACAGTACGGCGGGCATGCGGGTCTCGCGCAGTACGGGAGCACGGCTGCCGGCCACCGTGCCGGGTACGCGCAGTGCCAGTGAGAGATTGTCCATGGCCAGGGAGGCAAGGTGACGACCGCCGTAGGACGAGAAGGTGTCGGTTTCGTAGAACAGGGCCTGACACGAGTCCGCGTCCGTGACGGCCACACCCAGGTAGAGCTCGGCGTCGAATTGGTTCGCAGCGCGCGCATGGGTCGATCCGTTCGGGTGATGCAGGAGCAGGACACGGGCTCCCTCTCGCCGTAGGGCGGCTCCGATGGCTCCTGCGGCAGTGGGGGAGACACCAAGGTCTCCTACCACGATGCGGCGTCCCACGAGCCCAGGACGGCCATTACGAAGGACGTCGCGTTCGCGAACCGCTGCGACGGGCCGAGCCGCGTTGGCCGACAACCGCAGACGGGTCAGCGTGGCGCAGGTGGTGGGCCCGGCAACGCCGTCCACCGGTAGGCCGGCATTGCGCTGAAAGTCGGCGACAGCGTATTCGGTGTCGCCACCAAAGATTCCATCGATCCAGCCGGCGTCGAAGCCAAGACTGCCCAGCATGAACTGGAGTTCGGCGACGTCATCGCCGCGCATCATGGGCGTTCGCCGGCACATGAGCCGTTCGCCGAAGTGATGTCCGGCCTCGATCAGCGATTCCCAGGTCTCGTCATCAACGATTCCGGTGGGTTCCATGCTGCGGCGGCGCTGAAACGCAACGACCGCATCATGGGTTGCCTCCTCGAATCGATCGAGGTGCACGGTTTCCACGAGGTACCCGGCGAGGGTGAGGCGGGCATGCAGGTCGGCGACCCCATCACCGCTCGCACCCAACGCCAGGGCTTCTCGTTCGAACGTCTCATCCATCACGAAATGAGACTACGGCGTGTGGTCACGCCTGCGATCCTCAGAGGTGCTCGGCGAGCTCTCCCATGAGGGCATCCTTGGGCTTTGCTCCCACGATCTTCTTGACGACCTGTCCGTCTTTGAACAGCAGCATCGTTGGAATGCTCATGACCTCGTACTGACGGGCAGTATCCGGAGCCTCATCGACGTTGAGCTTGGCGATCTTCAGGCTTCCGACCTGCTCGTCGGCAATTTCATCGAGGATGGGGGCGATCATCTTGCAGGGACCGCACCATTCAGCCCAGAAGTCGACAAGTACGGGTTCACCGTCGCCACCGACGGTGTCGGCGAAGTTTTCGTCGGAGAGGATCGTGACGTTTTCAGAAGCCATTGCGGCCTACCTTTCGTTGTACTCAGCATGCAACACTCGGGTACTGCAGCAGCATTCCCGTCTGTATCGGCTCAGTGTTCGTTTTCCTCGAGCCAACGTTCGGCTTCGAGGGCCGCCTGGCAGCCGGAGCCGGCTGCGGTGATTGCTTGGCGATAGTAGTCGTCCTGCACGTCTCCCGACGCGAAAACGCCTTCGATGTTCGTTGCCGTCCGGCCTGGAGTGGTTTGCAAGTAGCCGTTGTCCTTCATGTCGAGCTGTCCTTGGAACAGTCCGGTGTTTGGACGGTGGCCAATGGCAATGAACAGGCCGGAGACATCGAGCTGACCGGTGCTGCCGTCGACGGTGTTGATGGTTGTGACGCCAGCAAGCTTGTCCTCGCCCAGATACCCCGTGACCTCGGTGTTCCACAGGAACTCGATCTTGGGGTTCGCGAACGCGCGATCCTGCATGATCTTGGACGCCCGGAGTTCATCGCGTCGGTGCACGATGGTGACCTTCGAGGCGAACCTGCTGAGGAAACCGGCTTCCTCGAGTGCCGAATCGCCGCCGCCGACAACAGCGATTTCCTGGTCGCGGAAGAAGAAGCCGTCGCAGGTTGCGCACGTGGACAGGCCGTGACCAATGAGGTCGGTTTCGCGGGGGAGGTCGAGCATGATCGACTGCGCACCCGTGGAAACCACGACGGATTTGGCCAGATGGGTTGGTTCGGCGGCGTCGGGGTCACCGACCCAGATCTTGAACGGACGCTCGCTCAGGTCAACCTTGGACACCTTGACGGTTTGCACCTCGGCGCCGAAGCGGATGGCTTGCGCACGAAAGTCCTGCATGAGCTGGGGACCCATGACACCTTCGGGGAATCCCGGAAAGTTCTCGACATCGGTGGTGAGCATGAGCTGACCGCCAGGCTGGTCGCTCGTGGAGGACGGTTCTCCTTCGAGAACGAGTGGCTCGAGGGTTGCTCGGGAGGTGTAGATGGCCGCGGTCAGGCCGGCGGGACCCGAACCAATGATCACCACATTGCGAACGTCAGGCATGGCTTTCTCTCTTTTGTGTTGGAGTCAGGCAGTGCGCTTGCGCCAGAGCACCATTCCTGCCAGCGTGAAGATCGTGCCAAGAATGGCGTAGACGATCCACACGTCGTTGGGAATGGCCTGGTTCATGAAGTGCACGAGCCCGACCAAGAACATGATCACTGCAGGAACACCCAGAGCAAGGATGACAATTCCGTAGACCAGACCGCGTGTTGCCAAGGTGGCCGGGCGTGTCGTCTTGTGCTTCACGTTGTCGACGAGACCGACAATGGTGGTGGTGGCCTGTGCTGGCCAGTCGGGCTTGTCGTCGGATGGCAGAGACATGCCGGCCAGCTTAGCCAACCGGCGTGCAGTCCTGAGCGTTGAAGACCACGGGTTCTTCGCCACCGAAATAGACGACGATCAGTTGGGACGGGCCGGCGAACTCTTCGAGGTCAACGAGGGCGAACGCTTCGGTGAGATCGTCCTGGTAGGGCTCGAGGCAGGCGGCATCGACGGTGTCGACCAGTTCAAAGTCGGTCACGACGAGATAGGGACCAATCGTGCCGTTGGCAATCTGTTCGCCGATTGCGTCGACGCTGTTCACGGCGACCGTCGCGCGTGCGTGACTGGCAGCGGTCGTGGTGGCTGCCGCTGGTTCCTCCATGGCGTCCTCTTCCATGGCGTCGTCCTCCGTGACCTCTTCTTCCATGGCTTCTTCTTCCATGGCTTCCTCCACTGCCATGGATTCTGCGGCTTCGTCGCTTGCCATGGTGTCGGCGTCGGCCAACTCCGCGGCGGCCTCGCCGGCATCCGCCGCACTCAAACTGCTCTCCTCGGTGGCATCGTCGGTGCCTGAATCGACACTGTCGGCTGAGGTTTCGGTGGCGGTGGCGGTGTCGGTCGCATCGCTGTCGGTGCTGATGGAGCGAACAACCGTGAAGGACAAGAGCACCACGGCGCACGCGGCGGCGACGGCCATCCAGTTGACGTTTCGGAGTCTGGAGGTGCGTTCGACCTTTCGCTCGCGTTCCACCTTTCGCTCGCGCTCGACCGACAGCGAGGCCACCTCGGGTGCCGCTGGAGCTGCCGCCAGGGCCGCGGCGATCGATGAGGCCCGGCGTTCCGGGGTTGCGTCGGGTATGGGGGTCGCAACCAACCGGGTGGCTTGTTCCATGCGTGCGAGTCGGGCCGATGCGACCGAATCTGCCTGAACGGCCGCGACGATATCCGGATCGGCCTCGCCGTCCAGCACAGCTGACAGCAGCTCGTCGTTGAATTCAGTGGTCATGGTCGGTTCCTTGTACGCCGCCCGTGGCGTCCTGGTTCCCGTCAGCGGAAATTGGGCCGATCAGATCAGCGAGCTTGCCCCGGCCCCTGGCTATGCGTGACCGTACGGTTCCCGGTGCCAGTTCCAACACCTCGGTGATCTGTTCGTAATCCAATCCGCAGAGATCCCGCAGAATCACGGGCAGGCGGAACTCTTCGGCGAGTCGATCGAGAGCATCGTTCACGTCGAGACGCGCCGTTGTGGCGTCGGCGAGATTGCCAAGGGCCACGGGTTCGATGTGGTGTTCGTCGTCATCGAGCGACGACGCGGGGCGCCGCTTCCGTTTGCGGAGTTCGTCGATGGCGGTGTTCGTTGCAATGCGATAGGACCAGGTCGTGAACTTTGCGCGACCGTCGTACTTTTCCAGATTGCGGACGATGGCGATGAGCGCCATCTGGGCCGCGTCGTCGGCATCGGCGTGGTTTCCGACCACCCGGGCGCATACGGCACGAATTCGGTCGTGATGACGTTCGAGGAGAATCTCAAGCGATGCCATGTCGCCCGACTGAGCGGCCCGTATGAGGTCCTCGTCGTCGGCCAACGTCTGCACTAGTTCAGCTCCAACTCAAACACTTCCAGGCGGATGAGCTCTGCTGCCTCCTCCGCCTCGATCGGCTCGCCCAGATCGGTGAACCACAGTAGGACAGCGGATGCCGTCATCTGTGGCACTTGGAGTTGGGCAACGGGTTCGAGTCCGGAGAACGAGCCGATGGGCTCGCCCCAGTTTTCCAGAATGGACTGCACTTCGTCCGCCTCGTACACGACGACAGACCACCCCGAGTTGCTGGTCTGCAGGTCGATGGTCGAGATGGACTTGCCGTCTTCATATTCGACGATGAGTCCAACTCCTGACTTGATCGCACCGAAGGTTCGGGTCGTGTAGCCCTGCGTGTACCAGAAGGTTTCCGGGTTGCCGTCGGTGGCCCGGCCCACCGCTTCGGGGTGTTCAACGCCGTCGTCGCCAAAGGGATCGAACGACTGGAGTCGGACACCCTCGGTGAACGGAATCGTGGTTGTCGTTGTTGAAGTGGTGGTCGTGGTCTCGGCGGCCGCAACGTCCTCGGAGTCACCCGTTTCGGAAGGCTCGGCCTCGGCAGTGGTGGTGTCATCGACGGTGTCGTCAGGTGCGGGGCTGTCGGGGCTGTCGGTGGTTGGTTCTTCGGTCTCCACCACCGACGCTTCTGGTTGGTCACCGTCGATCTCCACGGTGTCGCTTCCATCGGTGGAGACCCGGTCGGTGATGCCGTCGCCTGCGGACTTCAGCAGCATCCAGACCGTTGCGAGAGCGGCCACCATCAACACGGCTGCGACCACGGGCCAGACAACTTCGAGACGCGAACGCTTCCGGGTGCGAACCGGCTCGGGTTCGGGCGGTTCAGGCGAACGCATGGGAATGGAACGAGGACGAAGAGCCGCGGCTGCAGCGGGCGCAGCTGTGGGAGTGACAACCGGTGTCGTTGGTACCTCGTCCACCTGCGACACGATGGTGGCGTCGCCTCGCCGAACCGCCTGCAGCGACGCCACCCACTGGGAAGCGTCGCGCGGTCGGTCGTTGGGATCGATTGCGAGACTGCGTGCCAGAAAGTCGTCGAGGCCTGCCGGGATGTCCTTGCGATGACTGCTGGCTCGTGGCGCAACCGTCTTGACGCGGCGCATCGCCCCAGCGAGGTCCTGCGAGGAGAATGGCACGGTTCCGCAGATCATTTCGTAGAGCACCGTGCTCAGTGCGTACAGGTCGGTCCGACCGTCGATCGGGTGGCCCTGAATCTGTTCGGGGGCCAGGTACTTCACCGTGCCGACCAACGAGCCGGTTTCGGTGAAGGTGGTGTCGTCGAGGGCTTTCGCAATGCCGAAGTCCGACAGCTTCACCCGACGGTCTGGTCGCACCAGGATGTTTGCCGGCTTGATGTCGCGATGGATGATGCCGTTCTGATGGGCGTGGCCAAGCGCCTGCGCGACCTGGACGGCAACCTCGAGTGCATCATCGATGGCGATCGACCGGCGGCGATCGAGGATCGAGCGGAGGTCCTGACCCTCAACCAACTCCATGATGATTGCGTCGGTCTCGACCGTTGTGACCGTGTCAAAGATGGACACAATGCCGGGGTGCGTGAGCCGTGCCGCCGACTGTGCTTCGCTACGGAAGCGGGCGAGGATCGATGGGTCTTCTGCGAGGTGCTTGTGGAGCAGCTTGACCGCAACGCGCCGGCCGAGGCTTCGATCGGTGGCCTCCCAGACTTCGGCCATTCCACCTGCGCCGATGCGCTGCTGGAGCTCGTAGCGGTCGCCGAGCAGAGAATCATTCATGTCATTGCTGCCGGACGGTGAGGTGATCACAACCAGCCGAATGTAGCGGTGAACGCCGACGCAGGGTCATCATCCCTGCGCGCTCAGTCGCGAACCTGGTAGGTGATTCCGATCACGCCGGGACCGCCATGGGTTCCGATGACGGCACCGATGACGTTGGTCCGAGCCGTCTGCACGTTCGGCAGGTCGGCAACCGAGGCAAAGAACGCATCGATGTCGTCGGCGTTGGAGTGCAGGATGGCCAGATTGTCGACTTCGCCGGCATTCTCGAGCTGTTCGCGGACCCAGTCGAGCGAGCGCTTGCGGGTGCGCTGCTTGCCAGCGGCCACGACTTCGCCCGTGCTCAAATCGAGGAGCGGCTTGATCGACAACATCGTGCCGAGGGCTGCTTGTGCTCCACCGATGCGGCCGCCCTTCTTCAGGTTTTCGAGGGTGTTGAGTGTTGCGTACACCCGAGTGCGATCGCGAAGGCGTTCGACGAGTGCGACGACGGCGTCAGCGTCAGCGCCTTCCTTTGCAGCCGACGCCGCAGCGAGAACCAGCGAACCGAGGCCACCGGTGACCGACTTGGAGTTCACGACCCGGACGTCGATGTCGACGCCATCGGAATCGGCTGCGGTTCGCGCCGACTGGATGGTGGCGGAAAGAGCTTCGGACAGGTTGATGCACACCACGGCGGTTGCGCCGTCGGCAGCCATGGCGTTGAACATTTCCACGAAGGCGCCGGGTGCAGGTGCAGCCGTTTCCGGAAGGTGTTCGGAACTGGCGAGGCGACGGTAGAACTCGTCGGTCTTCAGTTCGGTTCGGTCGATGAACTCCTCGTCACCGAAGCGAATCGAGAGCGGAACCATGCCGATTCCCCACGTTTCGAGTTCCTCATCGGAGAGATCGCAAGCACTATCGGTGACAATTCGGACGGTCATGGTGGCTCCTGGGCAGGGCGAGACAGATCAGGATAGGGCTGGTGTGAGCGTAGTCCGCATGCTCTTGCGGTGGCGAAGCCACCAGACCACCAGAATCAGGAGCGCTCCCGCTCCGATCACGGCGCCAGCGCCCGAAAAGGCGAACGCCCGCACGCGGAGTTGCGACGAGCCGAGCAGCACCTCCCGGTCAGGACTCAGGATCTGGAGTCGGATGGGTGAGTCGCCGTTGGCGCGGGCTTCGATTGGGACCTCGATACGGTTCTGGCCCGGTTGCAGCACGACCCCAATATCTTTGCCCTCGGGAAACGTGAGCTTCTCGCTGTCGAGTACCAGCGTCACCGAAATCGGAACGCTCAGCCGGTTCTCGATGACGATGGGCACGTCGGCTTCACGGCCGGTGAGCGTGATTGTGTCGGTCTCCGGGGTCAGAACAGCGCGGTTCTTCTGTTCGTCGATGAGTGTGTATACCCGGTCGATGTACTCGCTCCTGGTGCTGTTGGCGTTGCGTTGGTCGGCGGCGACCATGAGCAGCTCGCGCAGCCGGCTGGCCGAATCGGGATCGCCTTCGATGACCGTGGCCCAGCTTTCGATGGCTGATGCTGCCTGGTTGTATTCGGTGCGGAAGGGGCCGAGCGATTCGGTGGCTGTCGGGGACAGGTTTCGGCGCAGTGGGGGGCTGATGCTTCCATCGCCTTCGGAGTTGATGATTTCGGTTCGGGCAAGCGCGTCGCGCGGGGAGGCGGCACTGAGCAGCGGGATTCGTTCGATGCCGCTCAGCAGCACGTTCAGAAAGCTGGCGTTTGGCTGCCACTCGGCCGGGGCATTGACGACGGCGCTCCGTCGGAGCTCTGGTTGGTCCAAGGCGAGCAATGTGAGGTCGGCCAACATCCGGTTGGCGTTCAGGACCGGGCTGCCGGTCGCGGTGAAGTGCCGTTGCAGTCGGGCGTCGGCCTCGAGCGTCGGAACGCGTCGGCCGTTCGCCGAGGTGAGGATGAACTGGCGATCGACCGTACCACCGAACACGGCGCCGTCCAGGGGAGCGAGTTGGGCCGTTGGCACGATGGCGCCCTGGGCTCCCTGGTCAAGGAGCCAATCCAGGCCATCGGCATCGATTTCCGGGTCGAGCAGCACGACCGACCCCTCGGTTGCCACGCCAAGGGTTCGTTGGGTCGCCAGCAAGCCGTTGGTGTACAGGTCGGCCAGTTCGCGTTCGAGGCCGCCCGTGATCCATGCCTGCTCGCTGACCTGAACGTAGGGGCTTGGCAGGAGTTCGTCTGGCGCAAGTTCGGCGCGCAGGATGTCGGCGATCTCCTGGTGACGGGGCGCGCTCGATCGGGCAATCGCGGCGAGTCCTTCAGGGGGAACATCGAGCGCGACCGGACTATTGGGATGCACGGCGATGGCATCGGCAATGGTCCCCAATGCCTCGCCGGCGGTTTCATCGAGTGCGTAGATGCCATCGGTTCCGATTCCGTTTGGAAGGTCGACGGGAAAGATCAACACCACCTGCAGCGCTGGGGAGAGTGCTCCGCGGGGCAGCTCGATGAGGCTGGTGAGAATGATGTCTGCGACAGCACCGTCGGCTCCCTCGAGGATGATCTCCACCGGATAGACGGCAGAGGTTCCGTCGGTTCGAAGAAACGGCAGCACCGTTGCGCCAAACGGATCGTCCTCGTCGTCGGGAGGTTCTGGGGGAGTGGTGTCGGGGCCGACGAGCGCAATCTGGAGCGAGAGAATCTCGTTGCTTGTTTCCTGGAGCGAATCGAGTGGCACGGGCCCGAGCTCCAGGAGTGGCTCCTCGGACACGATGGTCTGGCTCTGATGGGCAGATCGGGAGACCCAGGGTTCGTGAACGATCACACGCACGGAGGAGCCCGGGTCGGCGCCCGCGACACGAACCTGCAGATCGAAGACGCCGCCGTCATCGGCCCAGGCGCTCTGCGCTACCAGTTCCAAGGAGCCGTTGGCCTGCGCGCCGGCGCGGGCTGGCAATGCCAAGAGCGTCACCAGTTGCAGCAGAACCAGCAGGCCGAGAGGCCAGCGGATTCGGCCGGTCATCGGGGCAGCTCCAGCACGTTCAGCTGGTCGGGGTCCAGGACAAATCCAAGGCGCTCATACAGGGCCGTCGCACCCTGGTTCGAGACCTGGGTGTTGACCATCATGTTCAGCGCTCGTCGACCCATGGCCCACTCGACGGCATCGGACACGAGGTGGCCACCGATTCCCTGACCCTGCATGTCGGGGTGAACGGCCAGTCGCTGAAGAAAGCTGGGAGATCCAGCGTGGCCGGCGATGGCATACCCGACCACCTGGCCATCAATTTCCGCGACCACGTAGCGATGTACGGGTGTTGCCTTGCGAGCCGATTCGATGCCCGCCCGATCGAGTGTCCAGAAGGGCTCGAAGCACTCGCCGTCGATTGCCAGCACGTGTCGCAGATCTGATCGGCGGGCGTTCCGGATTGTGGCGGGACTGGACCGACGCGGTGGGGGAGCGAAGGAATGTCGAAACAGATGGAGGGCTTCAAACTCGATGAACCCATAGTCACGGAAGGGTCCCTGCTCGATCGTGCTGAGGGCACTGGTGACGATGGGACCGTCGGCTTCGGGGAGTCGTCTGACGAGTCGGTCCACTTCGTCGAGGCTGAGACGACGCATCGGAACGATCTGGAGCGCGAACGGACCATCGGTGCGCTGAAGAACACGCACACCGCGGATCAAACGCAAACGGCGTTCCAACAGCATGGACGTGAGGCTACTGCGGTTTCACGTACGCTCCGGAGGTGGCCACGACGCTCGAGGATGTCCTTGCCGAGGTTCGGCCGGTTGGCGAGTGGTTCACCGACGCTGGCTTTTCGCTGTATCTGGTCGGCGGAATCGTGCGAGACCTGCTGCTCGATGCACCAACGGACGATCTCGATTTCGATCTGACGACCGATGCAACCCCAGAACAGATCAAATCGATTGTGTCGCCGTTGTCGACTGCCCTCTGGTCTCAGGGTGAGCGGTTCGGAACGATCGGCTGCCGGATCAACGATCGACCGATCGAGATCACGACACATCGCGCCGAGTCCTATGGCTCCGACTCCCGAAAGCCCGAGGTGGTCTTTGGAAGCGACATCACCGTCGATCTTTCTCGTCGGGACTTCACGGTGAATGCCATGGCCATCCAGCTTCCCGATGGCGAGTTGGTCGACCCCTTCCATGGGCGGACCGCTCTCGACTCCCGCATGCTGGTCACGCCGATCGATCCCGAGGTGTCCTTTGGCGACGACCCCCTCAGGATCCTTCGGGCCGCCAGGTTCGTGGCCCGCTACGAGCTC
This sequence comes from uncultured Acidimicrobiales bacterium, assembly GCA_964517125.1. Lineage (GTDB taxonomy): Bacteria > Actinomycetota > Acidimicrobiia > Acidimicrobiales > SHLQ01 > SHLQ01. Next base: position 31,073 of record CAZFBD010000013.1, on the reverse strand, counting down.
GTTCCAGTGGAGGGACTGATGGCTGCTGCTACAGCGCTCATCGGGCGGCTGGCGATCGTGTCGGTGGAACGGATTCGCGAAGAGTACGACAAGCTTCTCGCGGCGCGCCTTCCTTCGTCTGGGCTGCACTTCTTGAACACGGTGGGTGCGTTGCCCCATCTGTTTGCACATTTCCCGCCATCGCAGGTGTCCGAGCTTGCGAGTCAGCTCGACGCTTCGCCAACCGACGTCTCCCTCCGGCGCACGCTGACCTTCAGCCATGTCCCGACCGAGGACCGCTCGGCGCAGCTTTCACTGTTGAAGTACTCGAACCATGAACGACGTTCGATGCTCGCGGTGCTCGATGGGTTTGATCAGCTGGAGCAGCAATCGGCCTGGACCGATGCCGATGTTCGGCGGCTGGTGGACAGGGTCGGGTTCGCGCAGGTGCCCGAGCTGTTTGCTGTGGCTCAGCTGTGCTCGGTCTCTGGGGTGACGACCCTGCAGGAACGGTTCGATCAGCTCGATCGCGCCGAAGATCTGTCCGATCTCGAACCTGCGCTGAGCGGTGGAGCGATCATTGAACGACTCGGACTTGCACCCGGCCCCGAGGTGGGCGCATTGGTTGCGCAGCTGCGAGACCGTCGTCTGAATCATGGACCAGCCACTGCCGACGAAGAACTGGAGTGGCTCCGCGACGTTGCCGCCAACTGACGGATTGTCAGGTTCCGAGCTTTCGGGCCCGCACGATGAGTGATGCGGGGTGGTTGCCGTCGGTGGTCGGTTCCAGCAACTGATCGACTCGATAGTTCGAACGGGTGAGTTTGGTGAAGATGTCGCTGATGCTTCGGCGGTGGGTCAGGTTGTGGCCGACTCCGAGCGTCCCGCCGTCGCCATAGGCCGACGTGATCTGCTCCGGGTTGTCGGTTTCGACCATCAGCGCGGCCGGGTGCGGGAACGACATGAGAAGCGGTCGGTCGGCCTTCAGGACTCGATGGACCTGTCGGAACACTCGTGCCAGGTCATCGACTGCAGCCAGGGCATGGACCGAAACGACGGCGTCGAAGACATCGGCGTGGAGGAACGCCAAGTCGGCGTGGTCGGCGTTGTGGAGTTCGACGTGCACTTCCGCCGCTTCGACGTTGGCACGAGCCCGTGTGATCTGTTCGGCGTCGGGGTCACAGGCCACGACTTTGGCTCCGTTGCGAGCGAGGGCGATGGCCGAGTGGCCGGCACCGGTGCCAAGTTCCAGAATGCGGAGTCCGTCGACGTCACCCAGCAGTTTCCGGTCGAGGCCGGGTTCGGCGTTTGGCCCGAGCTCCACTCGGTCGGTCGGGCGCCGTTCGCCGCGAATGCCAGCAGTGGTGTAGCGGTTCCAGGTCTCATCCATGCCGGGGGAGTGTAGGTGCTTGCCCGTCGACGGTTGTGACTTCGCCGCGCTGGGACGAACTGCGCATGTCAGAGGCGCCCGGTACGGTGGGTTGTGATGAAACAGGGTGTCACCCAGGCGGCCGCCAACAGTGCGGGCGGGTCGATCGACTACCGGCTGGCGCGCGATCGCACCATCCGGTCGTACAAGACGGGCGAGGCCACACGCTCCGAGGTGTGTGATGCGCAGAGCGAGCTCATGCGCAATGCACGAGAGTGCGGCACCGAAACCGACCGCAACTGTCCCATCTGTGGAGAGCAGTCGATTGTCGAGGTCATCTACGTCTTTGGGCCGCGGCTCCCTGCGGCTGGTCGATGCATCGTCACCGAAGGCGACATGGAACGTATTCGACGCCGCTCTGGCGAATTCACTGCCTACGACGTCGAGGTCTGTCGTGAATGCAAGTGGAACCATCTCCTCCGCACGAATCCGGTGGTCTGAGTACCCGATCGTGCGGGCATCTCAAGATCGCGCTGGTGTTGCGCCGATCCTTTTCCTAGACTGACGCCACCGCTGGCAGCTCACTGAGCGCTGGACGGGAAGGAGAAACCAATGGCCTCGGCCAAGATGACCGTTCCGAAGATTTCGGCGCGAAAGGTTCGCACGGGCGAACCCGCGCTGGCGATGGTGACCGCCTACGACGCGCCGGGCGCACGTGCCGCGAGCGAAGCGGGGATCGACATGATCCTCGTTGGTGATTCGGTGGCGATGGTGGTGCTTGGCTACGACGACACCCTCCAGGTGACGATCGACGACATGGCACACCACACCCGTGCCGTCGCTCGGGCCAAGCCCGATTGTCTGATCGTGGGCGATCTGCCGTGGATGAGCTACCACGTGTCGGTCGAGGAGACGGTACGCAATGCAGCCGAGCTCATTCGGGCGGGCGCGCAGTGCGTGAAACTCGAAGGTGGTCGCAAGCGGCTGCCCATGATCGAGGCGCTGATCGACGCCGAGATTCCGGTGATGGGCCACATCGGCCTCACCCCACAGTCGTTTCACACGATGGGTGGCTTCAAGGTGCAGGGTCGTCAGGCGGAAGCTGCGATGGAACTCATCGACGATGCGAAGGCATTGCAGCACGCCGGGTGTTTCGCCATCGTGCTCGAGGGCATTCCGGTGAAGGTGGCCGAGGCGGTGACCGAGGCGATCGACATTCCGACGATCGGCATCGGCGCGGGCCCGCACTGTGATGGCCAGGTGCTCGTCTATCACGACCTGCTCGGCATCGAAGATCGCTTCGTGCCCAAGTTCGTGCGTCGCTACACCGACCTGAAGACGCAGACGGTCGATGCGTTGTCGACGTACGCAGCCGATGTCCGTTCCGGCGCGTTCCCCAACGACGACGAGAGCTACCACCTCTCCGACGACCAGGCCGAAGCCTTCGGTCTCTACGGCAGCGAAGGCTGACCCACCCCGAAAATCTGTGGTCGGGGATGTTCGGTATCCGGTCATGGAAGTCCACAGATTCTGTTCTCGGTGGTTGCGGCGGTAGGTTCGCGCGATGGAGTTCGACAGCGCGTTCTTGCACACCGACGTCACGGCCGACGGCATTGTCGTCCGATGGTCCGACGGAGCCCGATCGCGCTTTCATACGTTGTGGCTTCGCGACAATTGCCCGAGCGGTGGCGACAAGCGGAAGGCGTTTCGAACGTTCTCGGTGACGGAACTCGACCCTGACCTCATGGTGGTCGATGCGGAGCAGAACGAGATGGGCGACCTCGAGGTCGAGTTCTCCGATGGACATGTGTCGACGTTCGACTTGGAGTGGTTGAAAGCAAACTCACCGGAGCCTGCGGATCGCCTGCGCCGACCGCACCACGTGTCGCACTTTCGTGCCGGAACCCCATTGCCGCACATGGCATTGCCCAAACCGGGGTCGGCCGCGCACTGTGACCTGCTCGATGCGGTTGCTGAATGGGGTGTCGCCATCGTGGACGACGTTCCGCCTGGCAACGAGGGGACGGAAGCCCTTGCTGCATTGATCGGCCGGGTGCGGGAAACAGATTTCGGTCGGTTGTTCGACATCGTGGTCGAGCCCGAGGTGTGGGAGTTCTCCCAGACCGGTTTGGCGTTGGATCCACACACCGACGACCCCTACCGCTACACGCCGAGCGGAACATCGATTCTTCATTGCGTCGAGGTGAGCACGACCGGCGGCGACTCCATTCTCGTCGACGGGTTCGCAGTGGCCGAGTCGATGCAGGATGACGATCCCAGAGCCTTCGATCTGCTGAGCGAGATCACGGTCCCGTTCATCCGACACCGCAACGAATCGGTCGACCAGGGCGAGGATGTGCACCTGTTGGCGCATGCGCCCGTGATCACGCTGGACAGGGACCGTGAGATTGCCGGCATTCGCTTCCATGAACGGTCGATGGCCCCATTCGACATCGATCCCGCGCTGATGGGTGACTACTACCGAGCGTTCATCGACTTCACCCGCCGAATCAACGATCCGGGTAACGCCATTCAGTTCCGGCTGCAGCCTGGTCAGGCCATCGTCTACGACAATCAACGTGTGCTGCACGGTCGAACCGCCTTCAGCAACGATGGTGGTCGCCGGCATCTCCGTCTGTGCACGATCGATCGCGATCAGTT
>CAZFBD010000013.1:0-26964 GCA_964517125.1 uncultured Acidimicrobiales bacterium | reverse complement strand
GCCGGTCGTGATGCGATTCGATGAGCCCCCGAGTGAGCTTCCCATCACCAAGTACGGCGGCACCGAGTTGCTGCACGTACTCGTTGGCGCAGTCGAGGTGGCGTTCGGTTCGCAACGGTACGAATTGCAGGCGGGCGATTCGCTGCAGTTCGCCGGCAGTGTGAGCCACGGCATCACCGCCGTTCGCCACTTCCCAACCGAGGTCCTGTCGGTCAAGGGTTGGGGCATCGTCCGCGACGCCTGACCACCACCCGCGCGCACACGCTCACATTGGGGTCAGACCCCACGATGATGCGGTCACTGGGGGAGGTGGAGGATGGGGCTTGGGGCGAAGTCGGGAGCACCGCCCAACGGGTCGGTGACCGAGCGGGGCACTGAAATGTCGGCGACGAGGAGCGCACCGACGTTCGCATGATTGCGGAGACCCGTCTTGGGGAGGCAGAGCGTCATGGTGGCATCGGCCTCCACCGCCGCGCCTTCCACTTCTCCTGACGTCACATCGACGCCGCTCGGATTGTCGAGCGAGACCGTTGGACCACCCGCGTTGATCGCATCGATCAGCTCTGCTGATCGACCACGTGGCGCGCCGCGAAGCGAGTAACCGATGACGGCATCGATGATCAGGTCGGCGGGCGTGAGCTCGTTGGAGATGCCGACACCCATTCGACCCAACACATCGAACTGGTGCCTGGGTACCGGGGTCAGTCGCTCCGGCGAGGTCACGGTGACGGTGACCTGAACACCGGCGTTTGCGAGATGTCGAGCAGCGACCAGGCCACCGCCACCGTTGCCTCCAGTGCCGGCGGCGACGGAGACGCTCGACGGTGCGAACGTGTCCAGCGCGACGCGGGCCAGGTTTCGACCGGCGTTCTCCATCATCTGGAACAACGTGATCTCGAGGTCCTCCATCATCACTCGATCGACTTCGATCATCTGCTCCTCGGTGATCCATCCGACGGAGTCGGCGGGGACCCGAACGTACGGTGTCTCAAACATCGGGGTTCTCTCATTGTTCGGCGATGGTGTGAATCACTGCGCAGCAATCAACCCGGTTCGGACGCCAGCCAATTCCGTCAGATCCTCTGACCATCGGTGGCCGATTGCGAGAGGAACGTCCCGATCTGATGAACTCGTACCGAAATGGCGGCGATGGAGAGGCGGCATGTGTGAAGCCAAGACTGCAGTTGTTTGGAGCTGTGTCCTGGAACCACGCAGGAAGCACCCAGCCGGTTCGAGGACGAACACGTAGCGGCATGCTGCTCGCTCTCGCAGAGCAACAAGGCCACGTGGTTTCGGTCGCGAGCATGCTTGATCGGTTTTGGAATGAGGCGCCGACGTCTGGATCCAATGCTGTGCAGCGCCACATCTCGGCACTTCGCGGACAGCTTGCCGATCTGGGAGTTGCTGTCCCGGGCCAGGTGATCGAGCACGTCACTGGAGGGTATCGACTGACGACAGAGGTGTTCACTGATTTGTCGGATCCCGTTGGTTCGTCGTGGTGGCTCGAGCCGCTTGTTGGGAGTCACACACGGTGTTGCGTACACGACTTGAGCGGATGGCCCTCGTTCAACTGGAGCAGTGGATCCGTTCGGGTGAGCCAAGTTCTTCTGAGCTGGTCAACCGAGTCGACGCGATGTTGCAACATCACACAGGCCTGCCGGAGGCGGTTGTCGAGGGGGCAGCGAGCGCAGTCGTTGGTGTGAGCGATGAGCGAAGGCGCGAAGAATTGGCTCGGGTTCTGCTCCGGCTTCTGAACGAACGGTCCATTGCGGTGCCGACGCCACTTCGAGGGTTCGAACGTCCGATCGGAGTGGTGTCGACCGGAGCCGAAGATCGTCTTGCATTGCGCCAAATCATCGGCCTATGGGGGGTGGGGCGAGTCGATGATGCCCTGGACGCTCTTGATGCTCGTGCGTGGAACAACGAGGATCTCCATCGTCGGGTGTGCCGTGCGCTTATCTGGCAAGAGCGAGGGGACGGCGGCAATCGCTTGCTTTTGGACCTTCTCGCCGAAGACGCAGTTGTTGATGCGCCCCAGTCCGAACGAACGCTGATCACGATCGACGCGAACTCTTTGAACTTGATGTCTGACGGCGCCGAGGTATCCCGGACGGAGATCGCTGAAGCTGCGACTCCGGAGCTGCGGTTGTGCTGCTTGAGGACCGAGTTCATGCGACGCCTGGCACATCCTCGTTCTGCGGACGATGACGTCGTCGTCCGATCGATTGAGGGCATCGATCTTGCAGATGCGGCCGTCGAGGCGGTCCGATTCCGATTCATCCTGCTTCTCCGAGACGGGCACTGGGAGCGAGCCCGCGAGGAGCTCTGTCTGTACGGCAAGGTGGTCACGGAGCTCTGGGCGAATTCTGGGGATGACTTTGAGACGATGGCTGTTGCCTCGCTCCAGCGAGCGTTGGACATCGACTGCGCCCGAACGTTCAATGCTGAGGAGTTGGTGTTCGGACGCTTCAGTGCAGACCCGTGGCTCTTGGACGTGGCTGAGGCCGGACGGCGACTGCTACTCAACACGCCTGATGAACCGTTGACTGATGTCGAGTTTCACCGGGCCCTGGGGGCGGTACGAGCGAATGCAGGACAGGCGTTCCGGTTGCTACGCGACATGGCATCCGGGCGACCGGTCATGGCGCAGGCAGAGCAGTTCGCAGAGCTGTTGCGCGACACTGCTCCTGAGAAGCAATACCTGTATGCGCCCGTCGCGCTTGGTCGGATCGCAGAGACGATGGGCGATCGGGACCTGGCCGCAACGGCAACGGAACTGTTGATGCCCTGGTCTGGGCAGGTTCTGGGAATGTGGCCCGTTGATCTCGTTCTGGGTCGAGCGGACGTTTGGCTCGACCGTCTTGCCGACGTGTGAGGTGTCGCTGACACTTTCCTGACGTACCGACGAGCCGGCACACCGGCGGACCTCGGCGGGAAAAGGGTCCTGTCAGTAAGACATCAGGACTCTGGGCGAGTCTGCATTGGTGGCTCACTCAAGACCGCGAACTTCGGGCGACGATCTGATTTCTCTCAGGCTTGGCACGTTGTTTGCTGACCACAGCGACACGGTCCGTTCCTTCATTGGCGTCCGAGTCTCTGATGCAACGCTTGCCGAGGACCTGGCGGCGGAAACGTTTCTTGCGGCGGCGGCCAGGTTGCAGAAGGATCCAATGGGTCCCCTGACGATCGGCTGGCTGATCACGGTTGCACGTCGACGCATCATCGACCACTGGCGATCGGAAGCCGCTCAACGGCAACGCTTTGCACGACTTGTTTGGCTGGAGCAATCGGCGCACTACACGGAAACGGCGATCGGTCTCAAGGTGTGGAATGCCCTCGGTGAAGTGCCTGAGCGACAACGTGTTGCTCTGCAGACGCGATACCTGTGTGACGGATCCGTGGACGACGTAGCGAATGCTGTTGGGTGTTCTTACGCAAGCGCGGAATCTCTCCTGGCTCGGGGTAGACGGTCGTTTGCCGCCGCGTACGGCTGATGAAGAGCGCCGCTCAGATGACCTTGGGGTAGGTGGGCGTCCAGCGCATCTCGTCGATGCGGGCGTCGAGCTCGTCGTTCGTTCGATCGGGTGCGAGGCCTCGATCTCGAGCGATGCGTGCGACGGCGCGAGCGATGCGCATGCTCACCTCGGGAACATCGTCCAGCGGTGGCAGAACGCCATCGCTGATTGCCGCGACTCCATCTGGGTCGGCGACGGTCCGGGCGGCGACCATCAGCATTTCGTCCGAGATGGCGGTCGCCTGTGCGGCGACGGCGCCGAGCCCGACGCCGGGGAACACGTAGACGTTGTTCGACTGGGAGATCGTGTGTGCGACGCCGTCGTGCATGACCGGTTCGAACGGCGACCCCGTCGCAACGATGGCTCGCCCGTCGGTCCAGGCGAACAGATCTTCGGGCGCAGCTTCCGCGCGACTGGTTGGGTTCGAGAGCGGCATGATGATCGGCGCAGAACAGCCCGCGGCCATGGTGCGTATCGCTGCTTCGGTGAAGAGGCCCGGTTGTCCGGAAACGCCGACGAGAATGCTGGCTCGATGCTCGCGGAGGGCCGTCTCGAGAACGTCGGTGCTGACGTCTGCCCATGATGCGATGGACGCGTGCGCATGTGCCAAGGGGATCTGATGGGGTCGCAGATCGCTGCGCTCGTCGTGCACGATGCCTTCGGCGTCGATGAGGATGATGCGTTCGAGCGGAGCGTCGACGCCAGCGTCGGCGAGCGCATCCCGGAGCATCGATGCGATGCCGGTGCCGGCCGATCCGGCGCCGAGGATGCAGATGCGTTGGTCTGCCAGCAAACCGCCACTCGCACCGATGGCTGCCTGGATCGCCGCCAACGAGACCGCGGCCGTGCCCTGGATGTCATCGTTGAAACTGAGAATGCGTTCCCGATGCCGGTCGAGCAATCGGGTCGCGTTGTGTTGGGCGAAGTCCTCCCACTGCAGAAGGACGTTCGGCCACCGTCGCTTCACCTCGTCGACGAACTGCTCGAGGAACGCGTCGTACTCGTCGGGGGTGATGCGGGGTTGACGAAGACCGAGGTAATACGTGCCGCCGAGGCGATCCTCGTTGTTTGTGCCGACGTCCAACATGATCGGCAATGTGCGGGCCGGGTCGATACCGCCAAAGGCCGAGTACAGGCTGAGTTTGCCGATGGGGATGCCCATGCCGCCGGCGCCCTGATCGCCCAGGCCGAGGATGCGTTCGCCATCGGTGGCGACGATCACGTCGATCTCCCGATCGACCGATGCCAACTGCTCGCGCATGCGTGATCGGGATTCCCACGAGAGGAAAAGGCCGCGGGGTCGTCGATAGATGCGACTGAATTCCTGCGTGGCCCGACCAACGGTTGGTGTGTAGACGATGGGCAGCGTGTCGGCGAGGTTCTCCCGCACGAATCGATGAAACAGCACCTCGTTGCTGTCCTGGAGCGCCCGAAGGTAGATGTGCTGTTCGAGCTCGTCCTCGAATCGATCGAACTCGTGGCGCGTGCGGGCCAGCTGTTCCTCGACGGTTTCGACCGCTGGAGGAAGGTGACCTTCGATCCGCAGGATGCGCCGTTCCTGCAGGGTGAAGGCGGTGCCCTTGTTGCGCAGCGGGTCGTTGAGGATGTCCTGTCCGGCGTGCATCGGGTTGTGTGACGTGTCGTTCATCGGTCAGGAGACCCCGACGCCGCCGAATCGAATTCCCGTCAGTTCAGCCATCTGCTTGTCGAAGGTCGTGAGGTCCGACGGGCTGAAGTCGCTGAGCGAGTCGTGGCCGCACGCTCGTGCGAGCACTTCCATGAGGTCGGTGGATGCCTCGAACCAGCGTCCGAGTCGTTCGGCGGCTTCGTCGATCATGAGCCGAGCTCGCAGGTCTTTCTTCTGGGTGGCGATGCCGACGGGGCAGTTGTCGGTGTTGCAGGCGCGCATGCCGATGCAGCCGATCGCCTGCATCGGTGCGTTCGACAGTGCGATTGCGTCCGCGCCCAGGGCGAGCGCCTTGGCGAAGTCGGTGTGGGTGCGAAGGCCACCGGTGATGACAAGAGTGACATCGATCCGACCGATGCGATCCAGGTGTGTGCGAGCTCGGGCGAGTGCGGGGATGGTGGGCACGCTGATGTGGTTCCGGAACACCTCAGGCGCGGCGCCGGTTCCGCCGCCTCGTCCGTCGAGGATGATGTAGTCGACGCCGATGCGGAGGGCGGCGTCGATGTCGTCCTCGATGTGCTGGGCCGAGAGCTTGGCCCCGATCGGGATGCCGCCCGAAGCTTCGCGAACCTCGGCTGCGACCCGGCGGTAGTCGTCCTCGGTGGTGAGGTCCGGGAAGGTGGCGGGGCTGATGGCGTCCTGGCCCTCCTCGAGCTCGCGCACTTCGGCGATGCGGCCGATCACCTTGTTTCCGGGGAGGTGTCCACCGGTTCCGGTTTTGGCGCCCTGTCCGAACTTGAAGTGGAACGCCTGCACCTTCTTGACCTTGTCCAGGGACCAACCAAACCGTCCGGATGCGAGCTCGTAGAAGTAGTGCGAGTTTTCGGCCTGCTCTTCGGGGAGCATGCCGCCTTCGCCCGAGCAGATGCCCGTGCCGGCGAGCTCGGCGCCTTTGGCCAAGGAGATCTTCGCCTCTTCGGACAGTGCGCCGAAGCTCATGTCCGACACGAACAGCGGGATGTCCAGGTGGAGCGGCTTCTCGGCGTTCGGACCGATGACCACGCCGGTGCTGATCTCGACGTCATCGAGCAGCGGTCGCCGTGCCAGCTGCGCAGTGACGAACTGGATGTCGTCCCACTTGGGGAGGAGCTCTCGTGACACACCCATGGCGGTGACGGGTCCGTGGTGGCCCATCTTGGAAAGTCCGTCCTTCGACAGAGTGCGGATGAGGCCGACGTGGGGTTCGTCCTCGGTGCCGTGATGGTCCTGGAACGCCCCTTGATAGGCGGTGCGGTCGTAGGGCTGGGGGTTGTCCTTCTCCCAGCCGAGGATCTCTTCGGCGTCGACCATGACGTTGCCGTCTTCGATCCAGGAGGCGAACCGATGCAGCCGTTCATCGTTGTTGTAGGCGGAGATGCCGGTGCGGTAGCCGTAGTCCCAACCGTGCAGTCCGCAGATCAGGTCGTCGCCACGCACGTGGCCGTCGGCCATCATGGCGCCGCGGTGCAGGCACCGTCCGTACAGAACGGAGTGGTTGTCGTCCCAGCGGACGATGACGAGGTCGACGTTGCTGACAAGCGCGCCAACGGGTTCACGGTCCGGTACGTCGTCCCAGGTTGCGATCGACAGTGGTTGCATTGGTTGACCTCCCGGTCACTCGTTGGTTGCGCGTTCTCCGCGCGTTCGACTTTCCATGACGGCTTCGGCTTCGGGCATGTCGTCGGTCATCACGCCGTGGGCTTCGAACCAGCGGCCGTACTTCTGCGCCCAGGGGGCTGCCGTCATGCCGTGGAGCACGACCGACGCGAGGATGACGAGCACGACGACGGAGAACAGGTCGTCGGCGGTGTCGATGTCGCCTTCGGTGACGACGAGAAGTCCGAAGAGCATCGAGGCGAGCCCGCGCGGCCCGAACCAACCCATGAATACGACGGTCGGGAACTTGAGGCCGGTGCCCATGAGAGAGATGGCCACCGGCAGCATGCGGCCGACCGTGAGCGTGCCGAGGGCGCAGAAGAGCACGGCGAAGCTTGCGGATTCCATGGCCGGTACAACGAGCAGTGCGCCGAAGAGCACGAACGTGATCGACGCTCCGATCTGGCCGATGTCCTCCGCCAGTTCCGTTCGCTTCGCAACATCGGGGCCGATCCGCTTGCTGGCGATGAGACCAGCCGCGAACGCAGCGAGGAAGCCGTTGCCACCGATCACTTCGGCGCCGGCGTAGGCGGCCAGCCCACAACCGAGGGCGACGAGGCGAAGGCCTTCTCCGTCGGTCCATTCGAGGCGTTTCACGGCGGGGATGATGAACGACATGATGATTGCGGTGGCGGCGCCGACAAGCACGCCGATCGCGATCTCGCCGGCGGCTTCGCCAACGAGGGTGCTGACGCTTTCGATCTCGGACCCGGCGACGATCGCAAGGAGCAGTGTGAAGACGGGCACGACGAGGCCGTCGTTCAAGCCGGATTCAACGTTGAGGGCCTGACGGATGCGGACTGGCACCGCCGGGTTGGTAACGACCGCCTCACCGAGCGCTGCGTCGGTTGGGGCAAGGATCGTGGCGACCAGCGCGGCCTGCGCCCAGGTGAGATCGGGGAGCAGCGCTCGGGTCACGAGCGTGCCGAGCCCGATCGTCAACGGCAGTCCGATCGCAAGAAGCCGGGCCGGAAAGCCGAACGAGAGACGGTCGGGACGTGTGTCGATTCGAGCGGCGTCGGAGAACAGCAGCAGCGCAAGAGTGAGCTCGGCGAGGAGCACGACGGATTCGTCTTCGAGGCCGAGCTCAACGACGCCGAGCACCTTCGGTCCGAGAATGAGTCCGGCACCGACGTAGAGCATCGGTGGCGTGAGCGGGAGCATCTTGAGTCGTTCCCGGAAGAGGGAAACGACGGCGAGCAGAATTGCAAAGACGGCGAGATCAGACATTCGGCATCTCGTCTCGACTCCAATGGCTGGGAACATCGCCAACGAGCCGCTTCAGACCGCCAAGTGCGCTCTCGTAGTTGACGCGCCAGCCAACGAAGTCGGCCCAGGCCTGGTCCTGATCCACGTCGATACGAATTCCGCCACGCTCCAAGCGCTCCCACAGTCGGTCGAAGTCGTGTCGTCCGATGGACAGGGTGGACTCGTCATGTGGAGCGTGTTCGGGTGCGATGTCGTAGAAGTCGGCGATCATACGCAACGCCAAGTAGTCAGATCGGATCATGGTTTCTGCCTGTCCGTGCTGGAGATGAGGCCGGTGCAGGTGACGAACGACGCGGTGTCGAGCGCAGTTTCTGAGGCCGAGAGCCACGAGGAATGGTGAGCTTGCCCACGGCGATCTCTCGGTGCGAGAACGTGGTGTACAGGGTGGGAAGAAAGCTGATCACGAGCGCAACGAGCGCCAGGCCGAGCAGCGCCTCGACAATCGCGACGATGCGGGTCAGAAACGTTGGAGCCTGCGTGAAACCGAGGGTGGTGAGCGACGAACCCGAGAGCTCGACTGCGTCGAGAACCGAACCGCCGAGCAACGCCCAGAAGATGCCAGAGAACGAGACGATGACGCCAACCGACCACATCAGCGGCAGCGAAATGAGGACGATGGGAGCGAAGGCGCCGAGGATTCGGTGGCGCCGATGTTCGTCGTCAGTCCTCGTGGCCCGCCAGTGCGAGAACCGACGCGCGAGGTTGAACGCACTTGTGGTGATCCACACATGTTCGGGGCGCGGGATGACCATGGTGCGGACCGCAGAGATCAGGAACCATGCGGCACCAGTCACTCCCAGAACACCAACAATGGCGCGCACGATGTTCTCTGCCATCAACTGATCTCCCCCGGACGAGACGGTAGCCCGCTTAGCTCCGTTGCGTTGGCTACTCAACCACCGCGATCAGCTGGTTTCATCCGCTTCTGACTGTGACATGCGCTGGGAACGCAGGGCGTCAGTTGGTGGGTTGCGCACCTTCGGGATCTGCCATGCAGGTGTCGGCCTCGAACTGCGCGACTGCCGACACGCTCGATCGGAAGGTCTCATCGGTGACGATCACCGCAAGGCGATCCCGCTTTTCCTCGAGTGCGAGGTCGTCGGAGCCGAGCATCGTCGTGATCATGTCGGACGTCACGAGCACGGTCTCAATGTCGGTGGCGATCTCCTCTGGAGGCACGACAGTGCGAATCACGTCGGAACGACGATCGATCGAGCGCTGGACGGCGTCGATGTCACCTCGTACACCGGTCACGAGCACGTTGCTGACCATCGACGTGGCGAGGCAGTAGGCGATTGCATCGGGGTCATCGGTGGCGAGCACGGGCGCAACGCTCACCGGCAGCGTGTCGGCAGCGATCGTGGTTGTCGTGGTTGGTGGCAGCGTGGTGCTGGTTGTGGTTGCCGGTGCTGCGATTGCTTCTTCAGGTTCATCGTCGACGGCCGGGTCGTCGGCCCCGCACTGCGTCACGACGAGGGCAACGATGGCCGCAACGAATGCCAGAAGAATCGTTTCGATGTTTTGATGCACGGTCCGCCCTCCGCATCCTCGGGGCTCCGCCGCCCATGGTCACCGATTGGATCGACGCGTGAAGGTGTCGCCTTGAGTCGTCAGTCGAGGTGGAGGTCTCGTGCTTCAAGTGCGGCTTCGGTTTTGGTGGAACGAAGCAGCGTTTCCGCGCGCCCCAGATCGGGCGAGAGGAATCGATCTGGACCCGGCCCCGCAACCTCGGTTCGGAGGACATCGATCACGGCCGCGGTTGCAACTCCCGGGATCAACGGCGACCGAAGATCGACCGCTCGAGCAGCGATGACCCATTCCACCGCCAGAATGCGACGAACATTGTCCAGGAGTTGACGGAGCTTTCGCACTGCTCCCCACGCCATTGACACATGGTCTTCCTGCATCCCCGATGTTGGGAGAGAGTCGACGGAAGCCGGCATGGCGAGTCGCTTGTTTTCCGAAGCCATGGCTGCGGCCGTGTAGTGCCCGATCATGAGGCCGCTGTCGACCCCAACTTCGTCGGCAAGAAAGGGCGGCAGACCATGATTGCGGGTTCGGTCCAGAAGTCGATCCATCCTTCGTTCAGAAATTGCGCCAACCTCGGACATGGCGATGGCAAGAAAGTCTGCGGCGAAACCCAGAGGTGCACCGTGGAAGTTTCCGCATGATTCGACTCGCCCGTCGGCGAGCACCATGGGGTTGTCGATCGCCGACGCAAGCTCGTTCTCCGCAACACGGCGAACGTGATCGAGCGTGTCTCGCGCTGCGCCGTTGACTGATGGAGTGCAGCGGATGGAGTAGGCGTCTTGAACCCGACTGTCGTCGGTCTTGTGACTGGCCACGATTGCAGAGTTGGCCAACATCGTCCGGAGGTTCGCAGCGCTGACGGCCTGACCAGGTTGGGGTCGCAACCGCTGAAGATCAGCGGCAAACGGAGCATCGGTGGCCAACAGGCCTTCGACGGTTATGGCCGTGATCATGTCGGCCTGTGCGAGGAGCCGTTGGGCGTCGTCGATGGCGAGACAAAGCATGCCAAGGATCGCATCGGTGCCGTTCGTGACCGACAATCCCTCCTTTTCCATGAGGGAGATTGGTTCGAGGCCGGCAGCGGTCAGCGCCGCGGCCGCGGGCACCCGATGGCCCTCGTACATCACATCGCCTTCGCCAAGGATGGCCATGGCCCCGTGTGCGAGTGGTGCGAGATCGCCGCTTGCTCCGAGCGAGCCATACTCCGGAACGATTGGGGAGATGCCAGCGTTGAGCAGGTTCACCATGGCCTGGGCGACGATCGGACGTGCTCCGCTTGCGCCCAACGCCAGAGTGCGTGCCCGAAGGAACACCATTGCACGCACCACTTCATCTTCAACCGGGTCGCCCATTCCGGCTGCGTGGGACCGGACGAGCGCGGTCTGCAACGCCTGTCGCCGGTCGTGGGGAATGGAGACCGTGGCGAGCGCGCCGAACCCGGTGGAGATGCCGTACTTCGGATCACCTTCGGCGAGCCGCTCCACGACGGCGCGGGAGTTGGCCATTCGCTCGATTGCCGTGGGCGTGAGTTCGATTGGGGCGCGTTCGCGAGCCACCCTACTCACCTCGGCAATGGAGACTCCCGGCCCATCGAGCTGAACACGTGCTGGTTGTTCGGTGGTTGGCGATGTCATCAAGCAACCTCGTTGTGTTCGATGGTGGAAACCAATGAGCTGTCGAAGCCAAGTTCGGCCGAGAAGGTCTTCGCTGTTCTTACCAACTCGACGATTGCGTGTTGTCGATCGGTTGCACGCAGCCGTTGGTCGGGGCCGACGATGGAAATTGCGATGTCCAGCGTGTCATGACCGTCAAGGGCGAGGGAGATCGCAGTGATGTCGGGTTCGACGGCCCCGGTTCTGACCACAGCGGTGCCCGGCTTGGCGAATGCTGCTCCGGCCGCCGTGCCGTCGAGGGGAACATTCTGTCCGACCCATCCGACGTGGCGAATGGCTCGGGCACTTTCGGCGGTGGCCACATAGGTGGCGGTGCGACCATCGGACACAACCAGGTACACCGACTCGCCGGTGGACGTCGCGAGGGCATGGAGGTGGGGCTGCGCTGCTGTCACCAGGCCGCTGAGTGGGTCCTCGTCGTGGAGCGCTGCTGCGATTCGTTGGAGCGTTGCACCCGAATGAAAACGACCCTGCTCGTCGCGTTCCAGATAGCCGCGGATCTCAAGCGCTCGCAGGTAGCGAAGCGCCGTTGTTGGGGTCAACTCCGCTGTTGCCGCAACCGCGGTCAGGGTGCACCCCGGCTCGGCCAGCACGATCTCGAGGAGATCGAGGAGGCGTTCGATGGACCGCGGGACCTGTTCAGATACGGGAACGTCGGTGGACATGGAACCTTTCGACTGTCTCTTGAGTCTTCACTAGGATGTCACTGGGTGACATCAACTGTTATGAGTTGACAACCTACGTCACTCGTCAGCACACTGCAACCATGACCACTGCTCCCACGAACGGCCGGATCGGCACCCCCGTCACCGGCATCGCAGCACCCCGCGGCACCGAGCTCACCTGCAAGGGTTGGCAACAGGAAGCTGCCTTTCGCATGTTGCAGAACAACCTCGACCCCGAGGTGGCCGAGAACCCCGATGAGTTGGTCGTGTACGGAGGAACCGGTCGTGCAGCTCGGTCGTGGCCCGCGTACAAGGCGATGCTCCGCACCCTGACGACACTCGAACGCGACGAGACCCTGCTCGTGCAGTCGGGCAAGCCGGTGGGTGTGATGCGCACGCACGAATGGGCGCCGCGCGTCTTGTTGGCGAACTCGAACCTGGTTCCCGACTGGGCCAACTGGGATGAGTTTCGGCGTCTCGAGCACCAGGGATTGACCATGTACGGGCAGATGACCGCAGGCTCATGGATCTACATCGGCACGCAAGGGATCCTGCAGGGAACATATGAGTGCTTCGCTGAGATCGCCCGCAAGCGCTTCGGTGGAACGCTTGCCGGAACACTCACGATCACGGCCGGAGCCGGCGGCATGGGTGGCGCACAGCCGCTTGCTGTCACGATGAACGACGGAGTCGTCCTGGTCATCGACGTCGACCAGCACATGCTCGAGCGCCGCGTCGCTCATCGGTACCTCGACGAGATTGCGCCGGACTACGCCACTGCCGTTGCTCGGGTTGCCGAAGCGAAGCGCACGAAGACACCCCTGTCCGTCGGACTCCTCGGCAATGCAGCCGACGTTCTTCCCCGGTTGCTCGCCGACGGGGTCGACGCCGACATCGTGACCGATCAGACCAGCGCCCATGACCCACTCAGCTACCTTCCCAATGACCTCGCTCCTGAAGCCGCCGCCGAACTGAAAATCACGGACCCCACCGAATTCACTCGCCGGTCCCGTGCGGCCATGGCTGCACACTGTCAGGCCATGGTCGGGTTCATGGACGCTGGTGCCGAGGTGTTCGACTACGGGAACAGCCTTCGTGCCGAGGCCAAGCTTGGTGGCTTCGACCGGGCGTTCGACTACCCGGGGTTCCTCCCGGCGTACATCCGACCGCTCTTCTGCGAGGGACTCGGACCCTTCCGCTGGGTTGCGCTGTCGGGTGATCCCGCCGACATCGCCGCCACCGACCGGGTCGTCCTCGAGATGTTCCCGGAGAACGAAGGCCTGGCCAAGTGGATTCGCCTCGCTGGCGAACGTGTCGCATTCCAGGGCCTGCCAGCCCGAATCTGTTGGCTCGGGTACGGCGAGCGTCACCTCCTTGGCTTGCGATTCAATGAGATGGTCAGGTCGGGCGAACTGAAGGCACCGGTGGTGATTGGCCGCGATCACCTCGACTCGGGTTCGGTCGCGTCGCCGTACCGGGAGACCGAGGGCATGATCGACGGTTCCGATGCCATTGCCGATTGGCCGTTGCTCAATGGCCTGGTCAACACCTGCTCGGGCGCCACATGGGTGAGTGTCCACCACGGAGGTGGAGTTGGCATTGGCAGGTCGATCCATGCCGGACAGGTCAGCGTCGCCGACGGCACCGACCTTGCCGCCGAGAAGCTGGAACGAGTGCTCACCAACGATCCCGCAATGGGAGTGATCCGCCATGTGGACGCTGGCTACGACCGCGCCATCGAGGTCGCCGACGAACGCGGAGTTGCCATCCCGATGCAGTCGGGCTCCGCAGACTGATGTTGCGCCGATGAACCACACGCTCGGCAAGGAGCCGCTCAGCTGCAAACGCGTGGTCCAGCTGGCGACGAGCGACAGGCGTCGTATCGCTATCGATGCCGCTGCACTGGACCGAGTTCGCGCTGGACGCGCAGCTGTTGACCACCTGGTCGACAACGCCATCGCCGCCTACGGCGTGACCACCGGGGTGGGGTCTCAGAAGAGCCACCCCGTCGAACCCGGCGAACTCGACGAGTACAACCTCCGACTCATTCGCGGACATGCCACCCGGGTGCCCGGCCCCTCGGTGCAACCACAGGTGGTTCGGGCCGCACTCATCATCATCGCGCAGCAGTTCTCGTCGGGGACCGCCGGAGTGTCTCCGCATCTGCTCGACGTGCTCTGCGAGGCGATCGCACTGCAGGACATGCCCAACGTTGACGCTGCTGGTTCAGTCGGTGCCTCGGACCTGGTTCCGCTGAGCCAGATCGCCGACTGGCTACTTGGCCTTCCCTCTGCCGCAGGGCTCCCGGGTCCGAAAGAAGCTCTGGCACTCATCAACTCCAATGCCATCAGCCTTGCGACGGGCGCCTTTCAGATCCACGCCGTACATCGGCTGCTCGACACCATGGACATGGCGGCCGCCCTCACAATGGAGGGGTTCCGAGCGAATCTTGACGCCGTTTCTGAACCGGTGAACTCGGTCCACGAACGAACCGGCCAAGCGGCTGCCGCAGCGAGACTTCGTGATCTGCTGGCCGGAAGCACCCTGTGGAACGACGGTGAGGCACGACTGCTTCAGGACCCGCTGAGCTTCCGAAACGTGTCACAGATCCACGGTGCAGCACGGGAGTTCACGGACTGGTTGACCGATGTGTGGAACGTCGAGCTCAATGCGGTCACGGTCAATCCGTTGGTCAACGTGGGCCCGAAGGTCGTGTACTCCCACGGGAACATGGACAGCACCAGAATGACGCTGGCCCTGGATGGTTGTCGTCAGGCGTTGGCGAAGGTGGTCGACGTGGCTGGCGAACGAATTCAGAAGATCCAGTGGCCATCGTTTTCCGGTCTGCCGATCGGGCTCGCGGCCGAGGACGATCCAATCGGCGGAGTGCAGTTCCTGAACCTGGGACACATTGCGGCCTCGCTGATCACCTCGGTCAAGATCTGGGCCCAACCGCACCTTCTGCATTCGATCGGCCAGCTCGCAGACGGTGTCGAGGACACGGCCAGCCACGCTCTGCACGCCGTCCATGACCTCGAGCGCCAGCTCGAGGCATGCAACCTCATTGTGGCGATCGAGACCACGATTGCGGTTTGGGCGATCCTCCGTCGTGGAATCGCCGCCGAACAACTGGGAGTTGGTCTCCGCCACGTGGTCGACGCAATCGGGCCATTGCTGCCCATGGGAACAGAAGGGCTGCAGGTGTTCGACCTGGAAACTGTTGTCGATTGCTTGCGGGAGCTCCAGCAAGCGCAGGCCACACTCGCAGATGCCGCAACGACAAAGGTGCTCGTATGACCGTTCGCCCCATCCTCACCATTGGAAACCCCGAGCTTCGAATCGTGGCCGAACCCGTCGACCCGATCGATATCAGTTCCCAAGCGATCCAGCAACTGATCGATGATCTGATCGAAACGATGCGACACGCCAATGGTGCCGGGCTCGCGGCAACACAGGTTGGCGCACACGTGCGGATCGCAGTGATGGAAGTGGGCGAGAACCCCCGCTATCCCTACAAGCCCCGCATACCGCTCACCGTTGCCATCAACCCCATCATCGAGCCACTCGACGACGAGCTCGTCGACGTCAACGAGGGTTGTCTCTCGGTTCCCATGCGAGGCAACGTTCTGCGCCACGTCAATGTCCGAGTTCGGTACCTGGATCGCAACGGAGTGGCCCACGATGAAATCAAGCGGGGACTGACCGCCGGGACCTGGCAACACGAATGCGATCACCTGGACGGGTTGCTCTTCATCGACAAGGTGCACGACCCCACCACCTTGGCCACATGGGAGGAATTCGACACGCACCACCGTGCCGCATTCGTCGAACGGATCACCGCGTTTGTGGAACGGGTTGGTTCATGACCACCTGGTGGTGCGAACACGCACTCATTGACGGAACCGTCGAAAGAGGAGTCACCATCGACGAACGCGAGGGCCGATTCGTTCGGGTGCAGAGCGACACCCGAACGCCGTCGGGTGCGACAGTTCTCCAAGGCTTCACGGTTCCCGGATTCGCCAATGCTCATAGTCATGCGTTTCATCGGGCGCTGCGTTCCCGCGTGCAGGCCGAGCGCGGAAGCTTCTGGACCTGGCGAAGAATCATGTACCGCGCAGCAGAACAGCTGCATCCCGACAACTATCACCGTCTGGC
Organism: uncultured Acidimicrobiales bacterium; assembly: GCA_964517125.1. Taxonomy (GTDB): domain Bacteria; phylum Actinomycetota; class Acidimicrobiia; order Acidimicrobiales; family SHLQ01; genus SHLQ01. The sequence continues at coordinate 10,835 of CAZFBD010000013.1, read as the reverse complement.
GCGTGCGGTGTTCGCCGAGATGGCGGTGGCCGGAATGGCTGTCGTGGGCGAGTTTCACTACGTCCACCACCTGCCAAACGGCGCTCCGTACCAGGACCCGAACGCCATGGGGCAAGCGGTCCTTGCGGCAGCCGCCGATGCAGGAGTCCGAATCACGCTCCTCGATGCCCTGTACCTCCATGGCGGTATTGAAGGCGGCGGTCACAAGAAACTCGACGGGGTGCAGCATCGCTTCTCCGATGGTGAGCCTGATCGTTGGGTGGAGCGCGTCGGCCGGCTCAACCCATCCCCCGGCCAACGAATCGGAGCGGCCATCCACTCCGTTCGGGCCGTGGACCCAGATGGCATGGCTGTTGTCGCCGAATGGGCGAGCGCACACGACGCGCCCCTCCACGCACACGTCTCCGAGCAGACCAACGAGAACGATCAGCTCCAATCATGGCTTCATTGCACGCCCCTCGAGCTGCTCGAATCGGTTGGTGTTCTACAGACCCGATTCACCGCAGTTCATGCGACTCACCTCACGGAGCACGACGTTGCACTTCTTGGCATCCACAACGCGTTTGTCTGCATGTGCCCCACAACCGAACGTGACCTTGGCGACGGCATTGGGCCAACCCCGGAACTGGTCCGCGCGGGCGCGTCGCTCTGTTTGGGCAGTGACTCACACGCTGTCGTCGACCAGATGACCGAGGCCCGTGCGGTCGAGCTCAACGAACGACTTCGATCACAACAACGCGGAATCCACTCTGCACCGGAGCTCATGACCATGGCGACCACCAGCGGCCATCGTTCTCTCGGTTGGGACGACGCCGGGTCCATCGCCGAGGGAATGCGCGCCGACCTTGTCACCATCGACTTGGACACCCCACGACTGGCTGGTAGTCCGGGCGATCTCCTGGTCGAGGCAGCGATCTTCGCCTCGACGGTCTCGGACATCACCTCGGTCATCATTGACGGAAAGACTGTGGCATCACGGGGGCTGCACCATGTCGTCGACGTGGCGGCCGAGCTCAACGCATGCATCGAGGAGTTGTTGACATGACCTCAGGCGAACGAACGCTGGTGGTGGACAACATTGGCATGTTGATCACGAACGACCCTGCCCTTGGACGAGGGCCGTTGGGGATCGTGGAGAACGCATCGCTCGTACTGGGCAATGACGCCGTGCTGGAGGTCGGTCCGGCCGGTGCCGTGGCCGATGACCGGATCGATGCCGAGGGCGCCTGCGTCCTTCCGGGCTTCGTCGACTCCCATACACACCTGGTCTTCGCCGGTGACCGTTCCGAGGAGTTCACCGCCCGGATGTCCGGGCAGCCCTACGACGGCGGCGGAATTCGCGTCACCACCGATGCAACCAGGGCCACGTCAACCGCCGAGCTCGATCGACTGGTGCGCCTTCGCCTGGCCGAAGCCCACCGAGCCGGCACCACCACGATCGAGATCAAGTCGGGCTATGGGCTGAACGTTGCCGACGAGGCTCGGGCTCTACAGATCGCCGAAACCCACACGACCGAAACCACCTTCCTCGGAGCCCACCTACTGCCGAGCGAATTCGCCGGTCGCTCCGATGACTACATCGATCTGGTCTGCAGCGATATGTTGGCTGCTGCGGCCCCACATGCGAAATGGATTGACGCGTTCTGCGAAGTCGGAGCATTCGATGTCGACCAGAGCCGCGCCGTTCTCGAAGCTGGTCGCAACGCGGGGCTGGGTCTACGGCTTCATGGCAATCAGCTAGGAACCAGTGGAGGGGTGCAACTGGCGGTCGAGTGTGGATGTGCGTCGGTCGACCACTGCACACACCTGACCGACGCCGATATCGATGCCTTGGCCGGGAGCGACACCGTGGCCACGTTCCTGCCGGCCGCCGACTTCTCGACGAAGCAGCCGTACATCGATGCGCGACGAGTTCTGGACGCTGGGGTCGCCGTCGCGATCGCCTCCAACTGCAATCCCGGTTCCAGCTACACCACCTCCATCTCGTTCTGTCTTGCCATCGCTGTCCGGGAGATGAACATGACCATCGACGAAGCGGTGCACGCTGTCACACTCGGTGGCGCTCGGGCACTGCGACGCACCGATATCGGTCACCTTGCTCCGGGTGCGCGAGCACACGCGGTCATCCTCGACGCACCATCGCACCACCACTTGGCGTACCGTCCCGGTGTGCCGCTCATCCGCCAGACGATCGGCCCACTTGGGCAACCATCATCCACTTCCACGGAGCAGCCATGACCGTTGAGCACATCAATGCCTCCGCTCACCCCATCACGAGGCCCGAGTACGTCGAGGAGTGCCGGTCCGCGCTCAATGCCGACGGTGCGTTGGTACTCGACGCGTTCTTCTCCGCCGAGTCGATTGCTGAGATCATTGCGGCCTCGGCACCCCACGAGCCGCATGCCTACTACGCGAACTCAACCCACAACGTCTATCTCACCGACAATGATCCGGACGTCGCTTCCGACCACCCCCGCAACCGCCAGATCGTGAGCAGCAAGGGTCTGATCGCCGACGATGCAATACCTGCTGGCTCTCCACTACGCGCCGTCTATGACGACGACGACTTTCGGAGCTTTCTGTGCGGAGTCCTCGGTATTTCTGCCATTCACCCGTATGACGACGACCTGTCGTCGATCAATGTGCACTTTGCCGCCGAGGGCATGGAACTCGGCTGGCATTTCGACAACTCGGCGTTTGCCGTGACCATGCTGTTGCAGGCCCCCGAGGGCGGGGGCGTGTTCGAGTACGTTCCGCAGGTCCGAAACGCCGATGCCGGAGACCAGGCGTACGAGGCGGTTGGCCAGATTCTCGATGGGGTGACTCCAGTAGAGACGCTCTCGTTCGAGCCAGGTGCCCTGGTGCTGTTTCGGGGTCGCGACGCCATGCACCGAGTGACACCAACCGAGGGTGACACCACGCGGTTGCTTGTCGTGTTTGCGTTCAACGACGAGCCAAACGTGAAGCTCTCTGATTCGGCGCTGATGACGTTCTACGGACGCCTGGCCTAGCAGGTCGTCGGAACGCTCAGCCCTCGTTGGCTTCCAGTCGCTTGCGTGCTCCCCAGCTGAGCAACTTCTGGGAGACCACGGCTGGCATTCGTGACACTGCATCGAACGCGATTGCGTCTGGTCCAACGAGTGCTCGGCGACGGTTCTTGAGAACGGCGGCCAGGATCTGCTCGGCCGCACGTTCCGGTGTGGTGCGGGCGACAGCATCGAAGGAGGAAACGGTTTCCTCTCGGAGCTCGGGCGTGGCTTCGCCGACCCGTGCGTCGCGTGCGATGTTCGTCCGAATACCTCCGGGATGGATTGTGGTGGCCGAAACGCCGCACGGTTCCACCTCGAGTTCGATTCGAAGGGCGTCGGTGAATCCGCGGACGGCGAACTTTGACGCGTTGTAGGCAGATTGTGAGGGGATGGCCATCAGCCCGAAGACGCTGGACACGTTGACCACGTGTCCTTCACGACTGGCTTTGAGGTGCGGGAGAAACGCCTGTGTTCCGTGCACGACACCCCAAAAGTTGATGCCCATCAGCCATTCGAAGTCGCGCAGTTCCATGGACTCAACCGGCGCCACGAGGGCCACGCCAGCGTTGTTCACGATGACGTTCACCTGGCCGTGATGACTGGCAACGTCGGCCGCCCACTGTTCAACCGCTTGTCGATCTGATGTGTCAATCGTGTGTGTCGTGGACACGGTTGCGGCGGCGAGGCGGTTCGTTTCCTCAAGTCGTTCACCGTCGATGTCGCTCAGCGCCAGGCGTGCCCCACGGCGCGCGAGCTCGATTGCCAATGCCCGCCCAATTCCCGATCCGGCACCGGTGATTGCAACGACCCGATCGTCGAACGTGGTGATCATGTCGCTGCTTCGCTGTGAGCTGGACCGGTCTTGCTCGCGAGAAGAATGGCACCCATGGCAAGTGCAGCGTAGATCGTGAACGCAACACCAAACGGTGTCACGGTGTCACCGATGAGCGAGTCGGTCACTGCGCCGAGCGCGGCGCTGCAGAGGAAGATGAGCGCACCGGTCACCGACGAGGCAATGCCCGCAATGGCGCCCATCGGCTCCATCGACAGCGTCTGCGTGAGCGGGCTGACCGCAGCATTCACCATGATGAGCAGGCTGGCAAGGGCGAACCACAACCAGAACGACGGCACGCCGTCTGAAGTCAGGGCGACAAGTACGTACAGCAGGCCCGCGATGACACCGAGCATCATCCCGATCCTGCTGACCGGCCGAGCGCCGAAGCGATTCACGAGCCGTTCGGTGATCAGGGTTGCTATCGCCATGAGCACTGCGCTGCCGCCAAAGAACAACGCGAAGCTCTCCGTCCGCCCGTAGGTCTCGAACATCTGCGGCGAACTCCCGAGCCACGGAAAGAATGCGGCATACATGAACAGGGTTGCTGCGGTGTACAGCACGGTCGTGCGGTTGGTGAGTACGGTGCGGGCTGCCGCAAGTATTGGCTTGGCGCTCAGCGGCGTCACGTTCTCTGGCCGAAGTGTCTCATCCAGACGCAGAAGCCAGATGGCCACGATTGCACCCAGGACGATGGAGATCGCCGTCGTCCATCTCCAGTTGCCGAACGACAGCGCAACTTCGCCGAGGGCGGGGGCGATTGCCGGAATCACGAGGAACACGGCAGAGGTCAGCGACATGATCCGAGCCATCCGATCGCCCGAATAACAATCCCGCACGATCGCCAGTCCGATCACTCGTGGTCCGGCCGCAGCCAGACCCCAGATCACTCGTCCGATGAGGAACATGGAGAACGATGTGGACAGCGTGGAGACGAGCGCGCCTCCCATGAAGATGAACAGCGCTGCCCAGATCGTGGGCTTGCGTCCATAGCGGTCCGCCATGGGTCCCCAGAACAACATTCCGATACCCAGGGAGGCGAGAAAGACCGTGATCGACAGTGATGCCGAGCCCGCGTCGAGCGAAAACTCGGTCTCCAGCTCATCGAACGCGGGAAGGATCGTGTCGATCGAGATGGCGATCGTGGCGCTGATGAGTGAGTTCAGGATCACGAACTCGGTGGTACCGATTCGGGTGGGACTCAACCGTTCCTCGACGTCTGCGGTCGAGGTCATTGGTTGACGGCATCCTGCATTGGGTCAGTCTTGCCGGTGTAGCGCCAACTTCCTCCGTGGTTATGGATCGGGCGAAACCTCTGCTGGTGTGACCAACGCGCCCTTGCAGGATCTGGTCGAGGTTCGTACCGTTGGTCGCTTCGTACGCACAACCGCGTACTCCGGGACCGAACGGAACCACATGCAGAGTGAATACAGAATCCACGGAGGTGGTCGGGCAGCCTGTTGAGGTTGTTCACCGACGGTCCTCCGGTCGCACATTGTGCGATGAACACAACGACATTCACCAGCCGACGGCACGACCGTGGCTGGTTTCGTGTGACGCGCCCAACGCGACCGGAAAGGAGGTGCAACGACGATGAATGACGTGAAGAAGAGGTTGTCGACGACAATCGACAACGTCCGAATTCGGCCACGCTGGGCTCGGGTCCTCCACAACCTTGGTGACGACCTGCGCTGGGCCCTTAGCGCATGGTGCGACTTCCCGCGCTCAGTCGGCCGAGTCGCAGCCACAGTTCTGACCGCAGCAACCGGCTGGGTTGTTGGCGCGGACGATGTTGTTGCCGAACTCATCTCGATGCTTCAACGGTGAGTCAGTCAGGCAGCATCGGGACGCTCATGCCGGTATCGCGCCCGACGTTCGTGGCTCGACCTATGGATGCTGAGCCGAACTTGTCGCGCACGCCGTCGAGGGCGGTGTCCAGTGCGGAACCGTCGGCGAACGGGAGTGCGAGCTGTACGGCGTTGGCGTCGGACAGGTTGGTGACCGAAAGCCCGAGCAGGGTGATGCCACTGCTGCGAATCGTCGGTCGCATGGATACGAGAATGTCGTTGCAGGTGTGCAGGATCTGTTCGGTGTCGTTGGTGGCCATTGTCAGTGTGCGCGAACGTGTGGCGCGGCTGAAGTCGTCGAAGCGGAAACGGAGGACAACGGTGCGGCCAACGCGCTCCGACTGCCGCATTCGTCGGGTCACGCGGTCGACGATGTCGCGCAGGATTGCGTCGAGTTCGCTCCACTCCTTCTTGCGACGGCCGAGCGCACGCTGCGACCCGATGGATGATCGGCGCTTTCGGGTGACGACAGAGCGGGGGTCCTGGTTGTGTGCAAGCGAGTGCAGCTTGCGCCCGGCGGCGACGCCAACAAGGCCGATCAGCGTTTCGAGGGGAAGATCGGCGACTTCGCCGACGGTCTCAAGGCCGACGGCATTGAGCTTCTTCTCAGTCTTCGCGCCGACACCCCACAACTTGCCGACGGACAATGGTCGGAGGAACTCGTGTTCTCCTGCGGGTTCGACGACGAGGAGCCCGTCGGGTTTGGCGACTCCGCTGGCGACCTTGGCCAGGAATTTCGTGCGGGCGACACCGACCGTGATTGGCAGCCCGACCTCGTTGAGGACGCGTTGGCGAAGGGTGGCTCCGATGTGTTCGGGCGTTCCGGCGATTCGGCCAAGCCCGCCGACGTCGAGGAATGCCTCGTCGATGGAGATCCCTTCGACCAACGGCGTCGTGTCTTCGAACACGTCGAAGACTCGTTTGCTGGCTTCCGCGTACGCCTCCATGCGCGGACCGACGACGATGGCGTTGGGGCACAGCTGCCGCGCTTCGCGGATGTTCATCGGGGTTCGAACGCCGTGGGCCTTCGCTTCGTAGCTTGCGGCGAGAACAACCCCGCCGCCCACAAGCACGGGCCGACCCCGAAGGTGAGGAGCGTCGCGCTGTTCGACCGAGGCGTAGAAGGAGTCGAGGTCGGCGTGCAGGATGCACGCGCCTCCGGACGATCGGGAGCCAGCCATACGAACACATGTTCGTTCACCCATCACCCCTCGTCAACCACAGGGGTCTGACCCCTAAACCCACATAGGGGTCAGACCCCTAAACGCGATTGGGGGTCAGACCCCTGCGGACTGATGGTCGTGCGCCTTTGCGTGGGAGGGTGGGAAGCACCGAGGTGGATGGAGGGGTTGACGCAGCATGGCCAAGACTGAAGGGGCGTTCGAACGAGACGCCAGCTACATCACCGATCGAATCGTCGACGATCCGTCAGCGGACTGGCCGGTCGAGCCGGGCCGCTACCGACTGGTCGCGGCAGCGGCGTGTCCGTGGGCGAACCGGACAACCATCGTTCGCCGACTGCTCGGCCTCGAGGATGCGATCTCGCTCGGGTTCGCCGGACCGACACACGACTGGCGCAGCTGGCAGTTCGATCTTGACGTTGGTCATCTTGATCCCGTGTTGCAGATCGAGCGTCTCCGCGATGCGTACCTCGAACGTGATCCCGAGTACCCGAAGGGAATCACGGTCCCGGCGGTCGTGGACGTGCCTTCAGGCAAGGTTGCCACGAACGACTTCCCGCAGATCACGATCGATTTCTCGACGCAGTGGTCGGCCCACCATCGTGAAGGCGCCCCGGATCTCTACCCGGATCACCTGCGGGGCGAGATCGACGAGGTTGCGGAGGGCATCTACCACGACGTCAACAACGGCGTGTACCGAACCGGCTTCTCCAGCAGTCAACTCGCCTACGAAGAGGCCTATCTGACGTTGTTCCGGAGGCTCGACCTCCTGGAGGAACGTTTGACGACGCGGCGCTACCTCGTCGGCGATCAGATCACCGAAGCCGACGTTCGCCTGTTCACGACGTTGATCCGATTCGACGCGGTGTACCACGGGCACTTCAAGTGCAACCGAAACAAGATCAGCGAGATGCCAGCGCTGTGGGGCTACCTCCGCGATCTGTTCCAGACTCCCGGTTTCGGCGACACGGTGCACTTCGATCAGGTCAAGGAGCACTACTACCACGTGCACACCACCATCAATCCCACACAGGTTGTGCCCGTCGGCCCTGACCTTCGGGGGTTGCTGACCGCACACGGGCGCCAGGAGCTCGGAGGCCGTCCATTCGGCGACGGAACCCCGCCGCCGCCACCAAAGCCAGACGAGGACTTCGGCATCGTGTCCGATGGAATGACCGTGCCCGATCTCACCACCTTGAGCCGAGGGGTCTGACCCCAAACCGGCAACAGGGGTCTGACCCCTAACTCCACGTAGCGGTCAGACCCCTAGCAGGGTTTAGGAGTCTGACCCCTTGCGTTGGAGGAGTTGGTGGGCGTGGTCGAGCGAGGTGACGGTGGTGATGCCGGACCGCTCGAAGCGTTGCTTCGGATCGAGGGCGATCACCCGCATGCCGGCTGCAAGTCCGGCTTCGATTCCGGGAAGGCTGTCCTCAACCACGGCACATCGTGACGGTTCGACGCCAAGGACCTCGGCGGCTCGACGGAAGACGCCCGGGTCAGGTTTCCAGGCCTCGATGTCGTATGCGCTGATCAGGTGCCCATCGGGGATGAAGCGAAGCAGATCAGTGACGCCGAGACAGAGTTCCATCTTTGATACGGGAGCGTTCGAGGCAACCGCCAGAGGAACCCCCTCTCGATGGAGTGCACCAAGCATGGCGGTTGCTCCGGGTATCTCGTCGAGGCCGTTGGTGATGTCGGCAGTCTGACGAATCCGAAACTCCTCCAGAAAGGCATCGGTGTCGATTGCCGTGCCGGCGCGGCGTGCGATCTCGTCGATGACCAGGTGAAGGTCGGCGCCAACGAAGCGATCGGCATCATCGGCGTAGACCTCTGCCCCTGCTTCGATCGCCATGGTCGCGACCACAGAGAGCGTGATGGTCTCGCTGTCGACGAGTGTGCCATCGTGATCGAAAATCACCGCGTCGACATGTTCACCAATCCATGCATCACCCATGGTGTTGAGGCTAGCGATGGTGGGTCAGACGATGCCGGGGCGTTCCAAGACGATGGGGAGCTTGTCTCGGATGGCCTTGTCGCGGTCGGCAGGGATGTGGGTTGGGTGGCGTTCGAGCACCGTCTGCACCCGTTCCTGTGCAACCTCGAGCTGGTCCTTGCCGCCGGCATCCTTCCAGTTGTCGGGCGACTCGCGGTCGCCGATCATCGGATAGATGTACTCACGCTGCATCAGATCGAGGGTCTGTTGAGAACCGAGGAAGTGACCGGCCCCGTGTACGACTTCCTTGATCGTGTCGACCGACAACGACTCCTCGTTCACCTCGATGCCGCGGACGGTGCGATTGATGGAGCCGAGCATGTCGTTGTCGATCACGAGCGCTTCGAGCGAGCAGGACATCAGCGAGCCGAGCATGCCGGCAGATTCATACACCAGGTTGGTTCCGGCCTGACCGGCGAGCGTGACGTTGACACCCTTCTCGTAGCCGGCCTGGGCGTCGGGGACCTTGGAATCGGTCATGCCGGCGGCACAGCCCGAGGGCAGCCCGAGGAAGTTGGAGACCTGGCCGGCCGCTGCGTTGAGCACACCCTCCTCTCCGGAACCACCGCTCATGGAGCCGGTGCGGAGGTCGGAGACGAAGGGCCACAGGCCCATCACGCACGGGTGGCCCGGGTTCATGAGGTTCACTGCGGTCAGCGCAGCGAGACACTCGGCGAGCGCCTGCGCCAATGATCCGGCAAGCGCGGCCGGTGAGGTTGCTCCGGCCTGACCGGCCGACAGCAGATTGATCGGCATGCCGGTCTCGACCTGGGCGACCATGCAGTTGGTCGACTCCTCGGCGAACCGCAGCGGCGGCACGACAAACGTGTTCTGCGCGCAGACGAACGGACGCTTGCGAAACTCGCCTTCACCGCCCAGAGCCATGTCGTACATCTCGACGGTCTCATACACGTGTGGGCGTTCGAACCACGACGTGCCCTGCGGCTTGGATGTGCCGACCATGGTGGCGAACGCGGTGTTGAGGTCGAGCTCCCGACTGTTCTCGCGGTCCCGGGCGACGACGGTTCGGCCGAAGAAGTGGATGTTGTCGCAGGTGTCGACGACGCGGGCAGTGTCGTAGCAGTCCTGCGTGCTGGAGTGCCGGAACGAGTTCGTGACCGGGTCGTACATGAGCACGGCGGCGCCGCCGGTGCCGAAGTGCACCTTGTCGCCGCCGACTTCGATGGACTTGTCCTCGTCGAAGCCGTGCCAGATCCACTCCTTCGCGGCGAGTTCGATGCCACGCTCGACGACGCCGCGCGGATACCGCAGCCGGCCGTGCTCGTCCATCCATCCGCCGGCTTCGGTGACGACGTGGACGAACTCGGGCACGGGGGTTCCCATGCCCACGTCCTCCAACAGTTCGAACGCGGTGTCGACCACCTGTTCCAACTGCGCGTCGGTCAGCGGTTTGAACCGGCCGCCGGGCAGGCCGGGGCGAACCGGACGGTCGTCCTTCGCCAATGGCTGGCGGCGGGCGGCGACCCGGCCGGCTCGGCCACCGGTGCGCCGACGAGGTGCGTCATCACTCATATCTGTATCCTGCTTTCGCTCGGCGCTTCCGGCCGAGATCCGAGTTCGACTCGTCTCAAGCTCATGCGCGCAGGGCGACGTTGGCGGCGTCGTATGCGGGGTCGGCCAGGACGATGGCGGTTCGCATCACGCCGAGCATTTCGAGCTCGAACGTGGAGCCGGGCGCTTCGTAGTCGGGCGAGACGTAGACAAAGCCGAGGCTCTTGCCGACCGCATGGCCAAACGCACCGGACGTGCCGATGCCCATCACGGCGCCGTCGCTGCCATAGGCGGGTTCGTTGCCGAGCAGGTCGCTGTCGCCGTCGCTGATTTCGCAGTAGACGAGCACCATGGACAGCGGGTCGGCCTGGTCGCGTCGGGCGACTGTGGCGTCCTTGCCCACGAACTCGCCGTCGAAGTCGACGAACCGTTCGATGCGGG
>CAZFBD010000012.1:77014-80286 GCA_964517125.1 uncultured Acidimicrobiales bacterium | reverse complement strand
GGGGTCGGGGCGGATACGGTGGGGGCGGGGGCCGCGGACGTGACGACCGCCGAGGCGGTGGACGTGATCGCCGAGGCGGTGGACGTGATAATGAAGGCGGTTGGTAAACCATCCCAAAACATCATTTTTCAAAAAGGCCCTCCGCAAGGTGGGCCTTTTTTATATCCCCACAACCCAGGGACCTTCCTGTCCGGGGCCGCGCCGCGGGGCCGGGGGGGGCTCCGGGCGCCGGACGTCGGCGACCCGAGGGTTGCGGTCGGAGAGCTCGGCGATCAGGCCGCAGCTCCCTCGTTTGCAGCAGCGTTTGCCGCCTCGACAAGCGAGGTGAACGCTGCTGGCTCGTTCATGGCGAGATCGGCAAGAACCTTGCGGTCGACCTCGATGCCGGCCAGGTTCAGGCCGTGGATGAACTTGCTGTAGGTGGTGCCGTTCTGGCGGCATGCGGCGTTGATCCGCTGCACCCAGAGACGACGCATTTCGCCCTTGCGAGCACGACGGTCACGGAAGGCATAGTTGCCCGAGTGCATGACCTGTTCGTTCGCCGCCCGGAACGAGCGGCTCTTGTTTCCGTAATAGCCCTTGGCCTTCTTGAGGGTGGCCTTGCGGCTCTTACGGCCATTCACTGAACGCTTTACACGTGCCATTTCAGTGGTCCTTTCTCACTTCGTTCTAGAGGGGTGGTCAGTTGCTGAGCATCTTGTCGATGTTCTTGGCGTCGGCCTTGGCGACGTCCTCGTCGCCGGAGATGCGACGCTTGCGCTTCGAGCTCTTCTTCTCGAGGATGTGGGCCTTGTTGGCCTGACCCCGACGGAGCTTGCCCGATCCGGTCTTCTTGAACCGCTTCGCGGCTCCGCTGTGGCTCTTCTGTTTCGGCATGGGAGACCTCTATCTCTCATTCACTTCGAATCTGGATTCGAATGGGATTTCGATTGTTTGGGTGGGTGACACCCGGGAGGATCACTCCTCCTCGGATGCCTCCGGGGCATCTGTGGAATCTGCATCGACTTCGGTGAGGGCCGCCGCTTCGGCTGCCGCTGCCTCGTCCTGCTTCTTCTTCAGTGCTGCAAGCTTCTTCTTGTCCGGACCGAGAACCATCACCATGTTGCGACCCTCGAGATTGGGGCCGAACTCGACGTTGGCGAGATGGTCGACACGTTCAGCGACATCATCGAGAATGCGGCGGCCCAGTTCGGGATGCTGCATCTCTCGACCACGGAACATGATCGTGACCTTGACCTTGGAGCCCTCGGAGAGGAACTTGTCAACCTTCTTGGTCTTGGTGTCGAAGTCGCCCTGCCCGATCTTGGGCCGGTACTTCATTTCCTTGACCGTGATGTTGGTGCTCTTCTTCCGGGATTCCTTGTCTCGCTGAGACTGTTCGTACTTCCACTTCCCGTAGTCCATGATTCGACACACAGGAGGGTTGGCTTTGCTGGCCACTTCGACCAGGTCGAGACCGAGGTCCCGGGCCAATCCCAACGCCTGGGGCGTGGGTCGTACACCCATCTTCTCGCCTTCGGGTCCAACGAGGAGCACTTCGCGTGCACGAATGCGGTCGTTGATCCGGGCTTCCGGCTTGTCAGCTATGACTGATCACTGCGCAATTGGCAGTCCTTTCCATCGTGTTCCGTGCAACACGTGGGGGAACAGGCCGACCAGCACGCCGGAAACCGGCGTGCGTATTTGGTGTCGACCCAGACGCACCCTCGAGTGGCTGGGCGGGGCCGTTGATGCACTTCTGTGACGAAGGCACGAAAGAACGGTCCGCTTTCCAGAACTGAATTGTTGATGTGAAGCATAGGCTCTACAGGGGCAAAAGCCGAGCCTGTTGCCCGAAAGGACCCGTCATGAGCCTCTGGACACCAGGTGGAGAACACGAAGTTCCCCGCGAAAACCCCGCCCCACAGCAGCAGCCGCAGGGCCCTGCTCCAAGTCCCGCAGCGATGGACGACGAAGCCCTCGCCGCTGCGCTGGGCATCCCGTCACTCGACGACCTCAGCGACGAAGAACGCGCGCAACTCGAAGAAGCCGTCACCCAGATGGCCGAAACCGAACGCCAGCTGGCCACCACCCCGGCCGACGTCGTGATCGCCAACCACGCCATGGGCATGTACGAACTGGCCGCCATCCACCTGCGTCAGAACCCACCAAACTTCGACCAGGCCTCCCTGGCCATCGACGCCCTCAACGCACTCACCACGTCCCTTCAGGGTCGCCTCGGCGAGAACGAGGCAACACTCGTCCAGGCACTCGGACAGCTGCAGCAGGCGTTCGTGGGCCTCAAGTCCGCCGCCGGCGAGGACGCCTGAGTCCCATGGCCATTGCCCGCATTGCCATCCCCTCCAAGGGCCGGCTTCGCGAAGCCGTTCTCGATTTGCTCTCCCACGCTGGCTACAGCCGGCGCGGATTCGATCGCATGAACGCCTCGGCGACCGTTGACGACATCGAGTTCATCGAGATGCGTCCACGCGACGCCGCTGCATGGCTCTCCCAGGGCCGCCTCGATGCTGCCTTCATCTCCACCGACACGGCGCTCGAGAACGGCATCGAAGACTGGCCATCTCTGGAACTCCGGTTCTCCCGGTCCGACCTCATCATCGCCTGCAAGGAAGATGCCCCGTACAAGACCGTCGCTGACCTTGCCGGTGCCACCGTCGCCACGCACCTTCCCAACTGGACCGAACGCTGGTTGCGCAACGAGGGCGTGGATGCCCAGGTCGTCCACATGGGAGGCTCACTCGAAGGGGTCTGTGCCGTCGGTATGGCCGATGCCATCGTCGATTTGCGTGAGACGGGCGGAAGCCTGCAGCGGAACCGCCTCCGGGTGCTCCACGAGGGCCAAAGCTGTCAGGCCGAGTTTGCCTGGCCCACCGAACCTCATCCGCTCGTCGACGGGCTACTCCTCCGCCTCGAGGCCGCGCTCGAAGCCCGCACGACCCAATACGTCATGCTGCACCTACCAGTCGGCAAGGTCGACGACCTCGGATCCGTCTTCCCCGGCCTGGCCGCACCAACCGTGCTCCCCCTGGCTGGACGCGACGACATCATCGCCGCCCACATCGTCGTGCAACGGGCCAACCTGTGGTCCAAACTCGGCGAACTCCGCGCCATGGGCGCCACCGGCATCGTCGCACTGCCCACCGACGCCATCCTGCGGTAGTTCGCCGACACTTCCGGTCGGAACCCCTGAACGTTTTGCTGGCGCTTCTGGGTTTTACTGCTTTCGCCGACACTTCCGGTCGGAACCCCTGAACGCGCTGCGGCAGCGTTGA
>CAZFBD010000012.1:39554-76914 GCA_964517125.1 uncultured Acidimicrobiales bacterium | reverse complement strand
CTGCTTTCGCCGACACTTCCGGTCGGAACCCCTGAACGCGCTGCGGCAGCGTTGAGTTTTGCTGCTTTCGCCGACACTTCCGGTCGGAACCCCTGAACGCGCCGCGGCAGCGTTGGCCTATTCCTTTAGGGCGACGGCGTTTGGGGTGACGTTCATCTTGGGTTCGTAGGCGGCCTCTTCGACGTCGCTGCGAGCCTCGCCAGAGAACGTCGTGCGCAACTCTGTGCGACACGACTCGCAGACCCCGTAGTACACGTCGCTCGATCGGTCAGCGCCGCAGCGGGGACAGGTGACCGGGATCTCGAACTCCATGGCCTCCGCGGTTGCGCCTTCGGTCGTCTCGGACTCGCTCATGGCCTCAACCTATCGGCCGCTGACGCAGGCTCACAGGATCGCTGCCCGATACAGTCGGTCCCATCGTGCCCGCTCCCCCTCGCACCCGATGACCGATCTGCGGCTCATCCTGGTCACCGCGTTCTGGATCTGCGTGGCAGCAATTCCCATCGTCAGCATTGCGCTTGCGTTTCTGCACGCAGCTCGGGTTCCGCAGTGGGTATGGGCGTTCTCGAGCCGGACGCAGGTCGTGTGGTTGGCCGGGCTGCTCGTCGGCATCGCCGTGGTACCCCTCGGCCTACCGCTCGCGGGTTGGTACGTCTTCAAGATCCGCCCACAGCTCGCCTCGATCGAACGCGGCGACATGAGCTGGAAAGAAGACCCACCCGCCTGACGGATCTGTGCACGTCCATGTGCCGCTGTGGCACATGGTGCTGCACAGATCTTGTTTTAGGTTGCGGCGCGTACCAGAGCGTGTTCGACCAGTTCGAGCAGTGTTGTCCTGGTCCGTTCCCGACTTCGGGCGTCGGTGGCCACAACGGGCACGTCGGGATCGAGGTCGAGGCCCATACGGACTTCTTCGATCGAGTGATGCAGCTCTCCGTTGAAGGCGTTGATGGCCACCACGAACGGCACCTGCGCCTGTTCGAAGTACTCCACGGCGCCAAAGCTGTCTTCGAACCGTCGGGTATCGAGCAGGACCACTGCGCCGATTGCGCCTCGGGTCAGTTCGTCCCACATGAACCGGAATCGATCCTGACCGGGTGTACCAAACAAGTACAGGACCAGGTCCTCGCCCAGTCCCACGCGGCCGAAGTCCATGGCGACCGTCGTCGACGTCTTCGTCGTGGCGTCGCCCTCGTTGTCCACACCGCTGCTCACCGTCGTGAGCGCAGCCTCGGTGGTCAACGGATCGATGTCGGAGATCGAGCCAACGAACGTGGTCTTGCCCACGGCGTAGCCGCCGGCAACCACGATCTTGACGGGAAGCGGGACCGAGTTCGTGCCGGTTTCGTTCGCGCTCATCGTTTCAGAGTCGACGGAGACCATCGCGCACCTTCTGAAGAATCGCCGTATCCACCGTGTCCGCTGTCATCGCCTTTGTCTGCACGTGTCCTTCCACGCTCAGATCGCCGACGAGAACCCGTATTGCGCCAACGGGAAGCCGGAGGCGGGCGGAGAGTTCTGCGACAGCGATCGGGGTTTCCGCCATCTGAAGAATGTCGCGGCGTTCGAACGCCACAAGTTGCAAGTGATCGCGACCCCTCGGTGTGGTCCGAACCAGGGCCTCGAACGGAATGTCGACATCGACACGCGTTCGGCCACCGGTTACCGCATACGGCGGTATTCGGAGCCGGTCACGGCGGGCTCCACTCGGTTGCGGGGTGATGTTCGGGTCGATCATTGTGGCAAGGAGTTCACAAGCTGTGCGCGGAGTTCTGGGGTGAGCACCCGGCCGGCCTTGTCCACGAGCACGGCCATTTCATAGCCGACGAGGCCAATGTCGCACGTGGCATCGGCGACAACGCCAAGCGCAGAGCCGTCGCCGATTCCGGTGACGAGGAGGAATGCGTTGTCCATCTCGACAATGACCTCGTTCACGCGGCCACCGCCGAAGCGGCCGGCAGCACCGTAGGCGAGTCCAATGAGTCCGGAGGCGACCGCAGCAAAACGATCTGCGCCGGCTCGATCGAGTCCGTTCGACAGTGCCATCAGCAGTCCGTCGCTGGACACGACGATCGCTTCGACGACGCCCGGAGTTGTTTCAACGAAGTTTGTGATCAGCCAGTTGACATCTTCGGTGTTGTTCATTGTCCGGGCTCCTGTCCGCCATCGGTTCGTCCCCGCTCGAGGCCCGTCTTGTATCGCGAAAGCATGTTCTTGACTTGATCGGGGGAGCGCTTGGAAGGCGCAGTTCGAGTGTCGTCAATCCGGGGCGCCTCAGCGGCGGTCCCACGACGTCGCCGCACCAAGCCGGTTGGCGTGGTTGCGGGTTCTGGAGTTGGAGCAGCGGCCGGGGCCGGCGTCGGCTCAGGAACTGGTGGCATCGCCGTATCGGGGGCGAGGTCGAACACCGCTCCCGGTTCGGGAATCGGTGGGGTCGAATGCGCCTGTGTCTCCGCAACCGGGGCCTGTGGGACCAGAGGTGTGACCAGGGCTGCTGGTGCCTCCACGACCGGTGGAACCGGAGCCGGGGTCGCAGGCGGCGCCATTGCTGGAACGTCGATCGCCAGTGCCTCAAACGTCGAGGCTTCGAATGCTGGCGCTTCTGGGGCTTCGAATGCTGGGGCTTCGAATGCTGGGGCTTCGAATGCTGGCGCTTCAAACGCTGGGGCTTCGATCGTCGGAGCCTCAAGTGCTGCGGCTTCGATGGTCGGAGCTTCGAATGCTGGCGCTTCTGGGGCTTCGAATGCTGGCGCTTCTGGGGCTTCGAATGCTGGCGCTTCAAACGCTGGGGCTTCGATCGTCGGAGCCTCAAGTGCTGCGGCTTCGATGGTCGGAGCTTCGAATGCTGGCGCAGCGGGAGGGGCCGCGAACGCAACGGCATCGGGTTCCGACGAGATGATCGTCGATGCCGGTTCGGGGAGCGGCGGCACATCGGCCGCTGCGAAGACCTCGGACGGTGTGGATGGAAGGGTTCCCACCGTGGTGAATGGCGATGGTTCCGGGGTCGGAGGTGCCGGGACCGGCTCCTGGAAGACCGGTGCTGGGGGCTCCAGAATCGTCGTTTCAGCCACCGGGGCCGGCGTCGGTGCAATGAATGGCGCTGCTGGCTCGGGGACCGGTGCCGGCTCACCGAACGAGATCTCGTCGGGGGCCACGAACGGCGCCGGAGCTTCTGCGACAGGCTCTGGCATCGACGCCGGTGCCTCGGCGAGCGGGGCACTGACGAACGTGGAAGCCGGTTCGCCCGAACGCCATTCGGTGACGACATCGGCCGGAATCGTGACTGCTGCCACCGTGCCACTCTCGGCGCCAGCGGTGAGGGCAACGCCGATCGACAGCCGTTTCGCCAGGCGACCCACCACGGTGAGACCAAGACTGCGAGACATCGAGAGGTTGTTGCTCGGCGGGTTTGCGAGCAGGTGGTTCAGTTCCGACAGGCGTTCAGCGCTGAGACCGGTGCCGCGGTCGATGATCTGCAGCACGTAGCCGCCGGCCGGATCCTGGAGCCCGATCACATCGGCGACCGTGCCGGGAGCCGAGCTCTGCGTCGCATTCTCCATGAGTTCGGAGAGCAGGTGCGCGAGGTCCTGCGCCACATGGCCGGCGACGAGCAGTTCATCGAGGGATACAGGTACGATGCGGCGGTAGTCCTCGACTTCACCGATCGCGACGCGAACGACTTCACGAAGATCGACGGCTGGACCCCTGCGGCGCGGGCTGTTGTGGCCAGCGAGCACGAGAAGGCTCTCGGCGTTCCGACGCATCCGGGTCGCAAGGTGGTCGACCCGATACATCTGCGCCAGTCGGTCGGAATCGCGTTCGTTCGACTCGAGCTGGTCGATCACCTCGAGCTGACGGTCGACCAGCGTCTGGTTGCGACGAGCCAGGTTCACGAACATGTCCGAAATGCCGCTCTGCAGCAATGCCGCCTGCTGATCGGAAACCGAGTCGGTCGCACGGCGGATGTCGTTCAGGCTTTCGGAGACCTCGACGAGTTCGTCGCTGCCTTCGAGCTCCACGACCGGACGGCTCTCCGCCGTCGAGGGTTCCGCTCCGCTGAGGGTCGCGGCGAGTTCTGGAAGATCGTGTTTGGCGAGGGCGGCGGCTTCGGAGCTGAGGGTGCGAAGGCGTGTGCGCAGGCCGTTGCCAACAAGGATCAGTGCGGCGAGGCCGAGGAGGAGGCCAATGAGTGCGATGGCGCCAAGGTTCCTGGTGGAGCCCTGTGCGCTGCTGCTGCCATCCGAGGCGTTGCTCGCGGCCACCGTGAGGACACTTCGGCGCGCTTCACCAAGTGCGGTGCCGAGGTCGGCAGTCGCCGCTTCCCATGCTCCGACATCAACCGTGGTGAGGTCACCGGCGATTGCACCGTCAAACGTCGAGGAGAGTGCTGCGTAGTCTTCGCTCACTGCCCGGATCTGCTCACCGGCTTCGGCGCGGCCGGCGTAGGCGTCGAGACGATCATCTGCCTGGGAAATGCTCACCGAGAGTGTGTCCGAGGGGACAATTCCGGCGTGCGCACCCCAGAGTCCGAGGAGCTGGGCGTCTGCTGCGGAAAGCGCTGCAGCATTGAGATCGTTGGCCTTGAGGAGTTCGGCTGCGACCTCGGCCTCGGAGCGGCCGCTGAGGCGGGAATCGAAGGCGACGATGTTCTGCAGGAGCGCCATGTCGGCCTCGTAGACAATTTCGGCGCCGGCGCCATCGGTTGCGTACTGGGCGCTGACGAGATCCCGGTGTGCGCCGATGTTCTGGATGTCGTCGATGAGATCGTTCACGTCGAGGCTTGCGAATGCGCTCGCCTTGGCGAGCCATGCCGCACCGGCGGCGTCCGTGGCGGAGCG
Organism: uncultured Acidimicrobiales bacterium; assembly: GCA_964517125.1. GTDB lineage: Bacteria > Actinomycetota > Acidimicrobiia > Acidimicrobiales > SHLQ01 > SHLQ01. The sequence continues at coordinate 72,076 of CAZFBD010000012.1, read as the reverse complement.
CACGTCGTCGAGGTTCAGGTTGCCGATGGCGACCGAGTTCTGGTTTTGGACGGCCTCATCGCGAACTGCGTCGAACAGACGACCGTTCAGCTGAGCAAGATCCACGCGCCGATCGGCGTCGGTGGCGTCAGACAGGTCGGACAGACCAGAGACGATCCCCAAGCCAGCAATGGCGAGAAGAGCAAGAATTGGGCCCACGAGTAGGAGCGCCAGCTTCTTTCGGATTGACAGATTGTTGAACATGATTCCCTCGGCAGTGACGGGCGCCGTCCAGCCACTATCGGAAACATCTGCTCAACATTGAGAGATTTGGCCCACTTGGACCAGCGGAATCGCGAGTGTGTTGAACCGTTGTGAGAGCAGGCTCAACGCCCGATCCGCCGGGGCTCAGCGCAGCGGCTGATCCGTGGGCGCAACCGGGGAGGGAAGGCTGGTCTCACCCATGAGCGCAGCATCAACCGCTGCGGCGCACGAACGACCTTCGGCGATCGCCCACACGATGAGCGATTGGCCCCGTCCCATGTCCCCGCAAACGAAGACGTTGTCTACGTTCGTGGACCAGTCGTCGCCGCGGTCCACGTTGCCGCGGTTCGTGAGGTCGACTCCCATGTCGGTCAGGAGCGGTGACTTCTCGGGGCCGGTGAATCCCATGGCCAGCAGAACCATCTGAGCGGGGAAGTGTTCCTCGGAACCTTCGACTGGAACAAACGACGGCCGTCCGTCCACCATCTCCTGAGAAACCCGCACCGTCTGCAGGCCGCTCACGTTGCCCTCGGCGTCATGCTGGAACTCGAGTGTGTTGATGCCGTATTCACGAACATCGCCGTCCTCGATCTCAATCGCTTCCTCGTGAGCCGATGGCGTGCGCAGAATCATTGGCCAGGCCGGCCAGGGGTTGGAGGCAGCGCGCTCCCCCGGAGGTTCGGGCATGATCTCGAACTGGTGGACCGACTTTGCGCCGTGGCGAAGCACGGTTCCCAGGCAATCGGCACCGGTGTCGCCACCGCCGATGATGATGACGTCCAGCCCTTCGGCCGAGGTCGGATGTTCCTCGAGGTCGCCTTCCTGGACCTTGTTGGCCGGGGGAAGGAACTCCATGGCCTGCAGGATGTTCCCGCCCTCGCGGCCGGGGATGGGGAGGTCGCGCCACTGGGTGGCTCCACCGGCAAGGACGACGATGTCGTTGTCGGCCTTGAGTTCGTCGGCGGAGATGTCGGTGCCGATGTCGACGCTCGTGCGGAACACGGTGCCTTCGGCTTCCATCTGGGCCATGCGCCGATCGAGGAACTTCTTTTCCATCTTGAACTCGGGGATGCCGTAGCGCATGAGGCCGCCGATGCGGTCGGCACGCTCGTACACGGTGACGTCGTGTCCGGCTCGCGTGAGTTGCTGCGCAGCTGCCATGCCCGCTGGCCCCGACCCGACCACGGCGACTCGCTTTCCGGTGCGCACCTGGGGCATGACGGGAGCAACCCAGCCTTCACTGAATGCGCGCTCGATGATCTCGACCTCGACCTGCTTGATCGTGACCGGCGGTTCATGAATCCCCAGAACGCACGAGCCTTCGCAGGGAGCCGGGCACAGCCGGCCGGTGAACTCGGGAAAGTTGTTGGTTGCGTGGAGACGCTCGATGGCCTCCGACCAGTTGTCGCGGTACACGAGGTCATTCCAGTCGGGAATCAGGTTCCCGAGCGGACAACCGCTGTTGCAGAACGGAATCCCACAATCCATGCATCGTGATGCCTGGGTCTTGAGTTCATCTTCGGGGAACGGTTCGTAGACCTCGTTCCAGTCCAGGATTCGAACAGGAACCGGTCGCCGCGTGGGCAGGTTCCGATCGTGCTTCATGAAACCTGTGGGATCACCCATGACGGGCTCCTCGCTGCTTTGCCGAGGCCATGATCGCCTCGAGTTCGTCGGTCCCGTCTCGGCGGGCTTCCTCTGCTGCTGCCAGGACCCGCTTGAAGTCGCGTGGCATGACCTTCTTGAACGAGCCCTTTGCGGAATCCCAGTCGGCGAGAACCCGGATGCCGACATCGGATCCAGTCTCGACAACATGTTGATCGATGATCTCGCGAAGCCGGGTCTCGTCGTCGGCGTCGAGGGGGTCGATGTCGACCATCTCGGTGTTCACCAGCTCGGTGAACACTTCGGCCTCGTCGAGGATGTAGGCCACGCCACCGGACATGCCAGCAGCGAAGTTGCGACCGGTTCCGCCCAGGACCACGGCCACGCCGCCGGTCATGTACTCGCAACCATGGTCACCGATTCCCTCGACCACCGCAGTGGCACCCGAGTTCCGGACGCAGAAGCGCTCCCCCACCCGTCCACGAAGGAACAGCTGCCCTGAGGTGGCGCCGTAGCCGATGACGTTGCCGGCGATGACGTTGTCTTCAGCGACACACGCAAGGTCATCGGGTGGCCGCACAACAACCCGGCCGCCGGAGAGTCCCTTGCCCACGAAGTCGTTGGCATCGCCGGTCAGGTTGATGGTGATGCCACGGGGCATGAATGCACCCAGGCTGTTTCCAGCAGATCCTTCGAGGTCGATCGTGATCGTGTCGTCATCGAGGCCGTCTTCGCCGTGCCGGCGGGTCAGTTCGTATCCGAGGCGTGTACCGACACTTCGGTTCACGTTTCGGACCGGTGTGCGGATGACGACTGGTGTGCCACCATCGAGCGCGGGAAGCGACTGCTTGATCAGCTCCTCATCGAGGGCGAGTTCGAGCCCATGGTTCTGACCCGTCGTGTTCCGCCGGACTTCGCCGTCGAGGAGCGGCGGCACGTAGAGAATTGGCGACACATCGAGGCCGTCGGCCTTCCAGTGGTCGACCCCGGCGCTCATGTCGAGCGACTCGATCTGCCCGATCGCTTCGTCGAGCGAGCGGAATCCAAGCTCGGCCAGGATCTCGCGAACCTCCTCGGCGATGAACTCGAAGAAGTTGACCACGAAGTCGGGACTACCGGAGAACTTCTTGCGCAGCTCGGGGTCCTGGGTGGCCACACCGACGGGACAGGTGTTCAGGTGGCACACCCGCATCATGACGCAGCCCATGACCACCAGCGGTGCCGTGGCGAATCCGTATTCGTCGGCACCGAGCAGGGCCGCCATGACCACGTCGCGGCCAGTCTTGAGCTGGCCGTCGACCTGCACCACGATGCGGTCCCGTAGCCCGTTCATGAGCAGCGTCTGCTGCGTCTCGGCAAGGCCCAGTTCCCATGGGGACCCGGCGTGCTTGACCGAGGTGAGCGGCGACGCTCCTGTGCCACCGTCGTGACCCGATATGAGCACAACATCGGCGTGTGCCTTGGAGACACCTGCGGCCACGGTGCCCACGCCCAGTTCGCTCACGAGCTTCACATGGACCCGTGACACCGGGTTCGCGTTCTTCAGGTCGTAGATGAGCTGGGCCAGATCCTCGATGGAGTAGATGTCGTGGTGAGGCGGCGGGCTGATGAGGCCGACACCAGGGGTGCTCTTGCGGGTCTTTGCGATCCACGGGTACACCTTGTGGCCGGGAAGCTGTCCGCCTTCGCCGGGCTTTGCTCCCTGCGCCATCTTGATCTGGAGATCGTCGGCGTTCACGAGGTAGTTCGACGTGACACCGAACCGTCCCGACGCAACCTGCTTGATCGCCGACCGCTTGGAGTCGCCATTCTCCATGGTCTCGAAGCGTTCGGCATCCTCGCCGCCCTCACCGGTGTTGGACTTGGCACCGATGCGGTTCATGGCAATTGCGAGGGTTTCGTGGGCCTCGGCCGAGATCGACCCGTAGGACATGGCGCCCGTGGAGAAGCGGCGCACGATGTCGGCGACGGACTCAACCTCGTCCAGGGGAATCGATGGTCGTGCGTCGGCGCGGAACTCGAACAAGCCCCGGAGCGTGGCACGGTCGCGGGCCTGGTCGTTCACCATCTCCGTGTATTCGCGGAAGATGTCGAAGCGACCATCCCGGGTTGCGTGCTGCAGCTTGAAGACCGTGTCCGGGTTGAACAGGTGGTACTCGCCCTCACGCCGCCACTGGTATTCGCCGCCGACCTCGAGTGAGCGATGCGCCCGATGGTTGGCGTTCCTGGGGAACGCACGGCGGTGACGAATGGCGACCTCTTCGGCGATCTCGTCGATGGACACACCACCGAGCCGGCTCTGCCCACCACCGAAGTAGTCGGCCATGATCTCGTCGCCCAGGCCGATCGTTTCGAAGATCTGTGCTCCGGTGTACGAGGCGACCGTGGAAATGCCCATCTTGGACATCACCTTGAGCATGCCCTTGTCGACGGCCTTGACGTAGTTGGAGAAGGCGTCGTCGAGCGACATGGCACTGTCGAGCCCGTGGGCTCCGGTTGCGACCATGTCGGCGATGGTCTCGAAGGCCACGTAGGGGCAAACTGCCCTGGCGCCGAAGCCGATGAGGCAGGCGATGTGATGCACTTCCCTGGCTTCGCCGCTTTCGACGACCAGGTCGACACTTGTGCGGGTTCCGTTGGCCACCAGGTGATGGTGAACGGCCGCGGTGGCAAGCAGCGCCGGAATCGGGGCGTGCGCCGGCGAAACGTCGCGGTCCGACAAGATGATGATCTTCACGCCGTCGGCCACAGCGGCATCGGCAGCGATGCGGAGCTGGTCGATGGCTGCGGCCACGCCCGCCCCCGATTCGGCGACCGGGTAGACCATCGGCAGGACCACACTGGCGAACTCGGCGTCTTCCGACGGCAAGAGGCGAGCGAGCTCGTCGGGGAGCAGCGTCGGGTGAGCAAGACGGATCTGGCGCACCGGATCGGCAAGCGGCTCGAGAAGATTGGCGCGTGGCCCGAGTGTTGAGACAACGGCGGTGACCAGCTCCTCACGGATCGCGTCGAGCGGCGGGTTCGTCACCTGGGCAAACAACTGCTGGAAGTAGTCGTAGAAGAGTCGGCTTCGGGACGAGAGCGCTGCGATTGGGGTGTCGGTTCCCATGGAACCGAGCGCCTCCTTGCTCGTCTCGACCATGGGTGTCAGCAGCACCTTGAGCTCTTCGAGCGTGTAACCGAACGCCAGTTGGCGGGTCTGCAGCGTGCCTTCGAGCTGGCGCTCGTCGACGACGACCGGCAGGTCCTCGAGGGAAACGAGCGAACTGTCGACGAGGCCCGCGAAGTCGTGCTTGGCCGCGAGGTCGGCCTTGATCTCGGTGTCTCGGACGATTCGCCCCTGTTCGGTGTCGATCAGGAAGATTCGGCCCGGCTCCAACCGTCCCTTTTCCACGATCGTCGACTGGTCGATGTCGACCACACCCACCTCGGACGCCATGACCACCAGGTGGTCGTCGGTGACCCAGTATCGGGACGGCCGCAGGCCGTTGCGATCGAGCACGGCCCCCACCACGCTCCCGTCGGTGAAGCTGACCGACGCCGGACCGTCCCAGGGCTCCATGAGGGTGGCCGTGTACTCGTAGTACGCACGACGGTCCTCGTCCATCGACTGATGGTTCTCCCACGGCTCCGGGATCATCATGAGCATTGCCTCGGGCAGTGAGTAGCCCGACAGGGTGAGCAGCTCCAACGTCTCGTCGAAGCCAGCGGTATCGCTGGCGCCCGGAGTACAGATGGGGAACGCCTTCTGCAGTTCTTCGCCGAAGGCTTCGGATCGCAGTGCGCTCTCGCGCGCCTTCATCCAGTTGCGGTTTCCCTTGATGGTGTTGATTTCGCCGTTGTGTGCAACGAAACGGTAGGGGTGCGCAAGAGGCCACGACGGGAAGGTGTTCGTGCTGAAGCGGCTGTGGACGAGCGCCAGTGCCGATTCGAAGCGTTCGTCGCGCAGGTCGACAAAGAAGGACCCCAACTGTGGAGTCGTGAGCATGCCCTTGTAGACGATCGTCCGAGCCGACAGTGATGGGAAGTACACGCCATCGTGACGCGACGACGCTCCGCCCATGGCCTCGTTCAGCTCATCGGGGCCGGCAACGACCGAGATTTCGTGCTCGAAGCGCTTGCGGGCGATGTACATGAGCCGGTCGAGCTCGATTCCCGTGGCTTCTCCGGCAGCGTCGGCGAAGAAGGGCTGGGCGAAGGTGGGCATCGTGAAGATCGCGTCGGCTCCCACGCCGGCGGGGTCCACGGGAACATCGCGCCATCCAAGCACGACAAGTCCCTGCTCCACCGCAATGCGCTGAATTTCGGCCTTGGCCTCGGCGGCCGGCACCGAGCTCTGGGGCAGGAACGCCACGCCGGTGGCGTACGAGCCCGCCGGGGGCAGGTCAAAGTCGACGACGCTGCGCAGAAAGCGATCGGGGATCTGGGTCAGGATTCCGGATCCGTCGCCCACGGTGGGGTCGGCACCAGCGGCACCACGATGTTCGAGCGCACAGAGCGCTCCGAGTCCGTGTTCGACGATCTTGTGGGAGGCGCGACCCAACATGTCGCAGACGAAGTTGAGTCCGCAGGCATCGTGCTCGTTCGCAGGGTCGTACAAACCCTGCCGAGCTGGCAGATCGTTGTGCATTGTCATCCTCTGGGCGTGTTGTGGGAGGCACGCCGGGACGACATTGGCCCAGTGCCGGTGGTCCGAACCTAGCGCAGGAGGGGTCCGGCCTCCAACCCCACGGGGGTGTGACGTCGTTGGATTCGTCGTCAGCGCTGCGTGGGATCGGCGCCGATCGGCCAAGATGGGGACATGGCCTCTCCGCACGTCGCTCACGCACAGTCGTTGCTCCGATTCATCGACCGCTCCCCCTCGCCCTACCACGTGGTTGCGTCAGCCACCGAGTTGTTGGTCGACGCCGGCTTCACCTCGGTCGCCCCCGACGAAGCCCTTCCGACGACACCGGGTCGGTGGGTTGCGCCGCGTGAAGGTGCCGTGCTCGCGTGGATCGTGCCCGAAGGGGTCGGCCCCGGCACACCGTTCCACATCGTCGGAGCGCACACCGACAGTCCGAACCTTCGCCTGAAGCCCCACCCGAATGCCGACGTTCCCGGGTTTCGACGCACCGCAGTCGAGGTCTATGGCGGAGTCCTGCTGAACTCCTGGCTCGACCGTGACCTGGGTCTGTCTGGCCGGGTGAGCGTGCGAGGCTCGGATCGGAACCCCGACGTCAGGCTCGTGAACATCGACCAGCCACTGTTCCGTCTCCCGCAGCTTGCCATCCATCTCGACCGCGACGTCAACGACAAGGGTCCGCAGCTGAACAAGCAGTTGCATGTCTCGCCCGTGTACGGCGACGGCTCGGCACCGAGCGTGCTTGCACTGGTGGCGGCCGAGCTCGGCGTGAGCGAACAGGAGATCATTGGCTTCGACCTCATGTTCCACGACACGCAGCCGTCACAGCTGATTGGCGTGGATTCCGCATTCATCAGCGCACCGCGTCTCGACAATCAGCTTTCGTGCCATGCAGCGATCACCGCCCTCTCGGGCACGACGCCGAACGAATCGATCCCTGTTGTTGCGTTGTTCGATCATGAGGAGGTCGGCTCGGTGAGTGTCACCGGAGCCGCGTCCGACGCGCTCCCCCGTCTGCTCCGAGGGATTTCCGATGCGCTCGGGGGCAACTCCGACGATCTCGCTCGTGCGTTGGATGGTTCGCTGTTTGTGTCTGCAGACAATGCGCATGCCACGCATCCGAACCATCCGGAACGCCACGATCCCGCACACCCGATCTTCATGAACGGTGGCCCGGTGCTGAAGTTCAACGCCAACCAGCGCTACACCACCGATGCCGTCTCCGCCGGGGTCTTCCGGCTGGCGGCCGAACGTGCCGGTGTCGAAACGCAGAGTTTCGTGAGCCGGGGCGACATGCCGTGTGGTTCCACGATTGGCCCGACCGTTGCGGCGAGTCTCGCCGTTCGTGCCCTCGATGTCGGGTGTGCACAGCTGGCCATGCATTCTGCTCGGGAAATGGCTGGTACCAACGACCCCTGGGACATGACCCTCATTCTCGCCGACCTTCTGGGCTGAGGTTCGGCCGCCGCCGGCTAGAACGTGTGCTTGTGCGGGCGGATCTTGCGCAGGCTGCGGCGTGGCGCTGCGAACATGAGGAGCACGGCAATCAGTTCCAGACGGCCGGCGATCATCAGGAACGCCAGGACGAGGCGGGCTGGGGTGGAGAATCCGGCTTGGAACGTTGCGGTTGGTCCGGACGAGCCAAAGGCAGGCCCCATGTTGCCCAACGAACCAACAACCGCCGAAAGCGCTTCTTCAAGTTCGGCGCCTAGTGCGGTCACTGCGAGCAGCCCGCCAACCATCATCGCCAGCCACGCCATGCCGTAGACCGCCACCTTGTGGGCGATCTTCTCGGAGACGATGTCGGATCCGAGTCGGAGCGGAATCACGGCGCGGGGCTGCCGTGACCTGGCGACCAACCGGTGGACCTGAGCGCCGATCACCCGGATTCGAATGACCTTCACACCTCCGGCGGTGGAGCCCGACATGCCGCCGATGGTCATGAGCACCAGGATCACGATGAGCGGGCCTGCGCCCCACACCACGAAGTCGCCAGCGGTACCTGCACCTTGGGCATTGCCAAAGCCCGTGCTTGTTCCCAGGCTGACCACGTTGAACACGGCCGTCCGGAACGACGCGGCGAAGTCTCCGCCCACCTCGCCACCGATCATGAGCATCGCGGTCACGGCAACGGTGGCCGCAACAACCATGGCCGTGTAGGCGCGGAACTCGTGGTCCTTGGCGTAGACCCCCCGATCGCGGGTGAGGAAGATCCAGTGCAGAGCAAAGTTGCTGCCACCGATGAGCATCGCCACGATGGCGACCGACTCGATGGCGACACTGTCGAACTCGCCGAGTGAGTCGTTGTAGGTCGAGTACCCACCCGTCGCTGCGGTCGTCAACCCGTGCGCAATGCCGTCGAAGATCGACATACCGGCGGCGACGTAGCCGGCGGCCATGAGGACCGTCGCCCCGATGTAGACCTGCCAGAGGAGCTTCGCTGTGTCCTTCGCCCGGGGTGCGAGACGATCGGCGGTTGGCCCCGGCGCCTCGGCGCCCATGAAACCCATGGCTCGGGTACCCAACGCCGGGAGCACGGTGACGACGAGCTGCACGAAGCCCATACCCCCGTACCACTGGGTCAGCTGCCGATAGAAAAGCACACCCTGGCCCACCTTGGGATTCGGGTCGTTCAGGTCCGGCAGGGTTGTCAGCACCGTCGAGCCCGTGCACGTGTACCCCGACGCAGACTCGAAGATCGCGTCGGCAATTTCGATCCAGATGGTGGCCGCTCCGGATTGGAACGTTCGGGTCAGGATGAACGGCAGCGCTCCCATGACGGAGACCAGGAACCAGGACCAGGCAACGGCGGCGAAGACGGTGCGAGGCGCCAGATCACCGAGTCGCGTGGTGTACCACAGTGACCCTCCGACGAGCGCAAAGATGAGGCTGCAGACGAGCAGCGTGATTCCGCCGTCGCCAAACCCGACGAGCTCCACGATGCCGGAGATGAACAGGCCCGGCGAAATGACCGCCAGCGCCAGCCCGCAGATGTGGGCGACGGTTGACGGAATCCGTTTGGACGGCTCGCTGAAGCCGTCGGAACGGTGCTCGGACCGACGTTCAAGACGCAACATCAGCTGCCTCCGATCGCACGGTGCGGACGGAACCGCCCAAGCCACCGGGTGAATCCGGCGATCGTCACCAGCACCGGATAGATGGACAAGCGGCCCAGCACCATGGCGATGATCGCGACCGCCTGCGACCACCTGTCGAGCACCACGGCCGCCGCGATGCCGTCACCGCTGATGACGATGCCAACGTTCGAGATCAGTGAAAGCGAGAATGTGAGTGTCCCCATGAGATTCAGGGAGGACACGTTCACCAGCACCGCAATGGTCGTGAGGGTCAGCAGGTGCGCCCACAGATAGCCGTAGGTGCGCTCAAGCGAGACCTCATCCGCAGCCACGCCGTCGATGCGAATGACGCCGACGCGGTGCGGATACAGAAGGCCCCGCAACGCCCGTCGCACCTCGAGCGCGACCCGGGCTGCACGAGCCAATCGGAATCCGCTCCCGACCGAGCCGGTCATGGCCCCCACGCCGGCGCCAATCAAGAGCAGCGCCTGGGTGAACGATCCGCCGGCGGCCCAATTGCCGGAACGAAGCCCTGTGGTCGACAGCATGGAGCTGACCGAGAAGGCAGCATCGGTGATGGAGAGCTCGTCGCCGATCAGCCAGACGCCGAGAAAGCCAAGGAGCAGCAGGCTGGCATAGAGGCGCAGCTCGGTGGAATGCAGGACCGAACTCCAGGCGCCCCGCAGCGCAGCCCAGACAATCACAAGACTTCCGCCTGCCGCGACCATCCCGAACGTCGCAACCCAGTCGATGAAGTCGCTCTCGAAGTGGCCGAGCGACGCCGCATGGTTCGACATGCCACCGGTGGACGCGGTGGAGAGGCTGTACGAGAGCGCATCGAACAGCCCCATACCGCCGAGCAGGTAGCCGACCAGCAGCAGCGACGTGAGCAGCAGGTACATCCCCGAGATATTCCGGATTGCGGCCGAAGTGTTGGTGACCAGCTGCTCACTACGGGCGAGTCCGCGAGAGGGTGAGAGCTCGATTCCAGCGATGGCCACCGGCAGCACCCCCATACCTGCCACGAGGACGCCCAGCCCGCAGAGCCACGGCAGGATCACTCGGAGAAACCGCATGGCATGCGTGAGTTCCTGGGGATCCACGACGGTGGTGAACCCGGTGGTGGTCGTGGCGCTGACCGCTTCAAAGAACGCCGACGGAATGGACTCGAACTCACCAGACAGCGCGAACGCCAAGAGCGCAACAAGCGTTGCCCCAGACCAGCCAGCCACAAGCATGGACATCGCCATGGGCGCGGTGATTCGCGAGGACGCTGACTGCACCCGTCCCAACGCCAGTCCACCAACAACACACACCGCGCCAACGACAAACAGGACGACCATTTCGTCCAGCGCCACGCTGCGATCGAGGAGCAGCCCCACAAACGACGCCGCCACCGAGGCGACACCCCCGAGCGCCATACCGATGCCGAACGGCCTCGGCAGGACGTGGATCGTGCCGACCCGCACGGCGGGGGCCGAACGGGTCTGGGCCATCAGTCGAGGGTCTTGGCGACCGTGTCGACGGATTCGGGCTGTGCCATGACGATGACGTGATCGCCCTTGCGGAGCTCGGTACGTCCACGCGCGATCTGTGCACGTCCGTCCCGGACGACGGCAGAAATGAGGACGTCGCGGGGAAGGCCCAGACCGGCAATCGTGGTGCCGTCGGCCTGGGACCCGCTGTGAATCTCGAACTCGAGCAGCTCAACCTCGCCCTGGAGGAAGGTGGTGACCTGGGCAACATCGCCGCGTACGAAACGCAGCACACCGTTTGCAGTCGCTGTTCTGGGAGAGAGCGCCGCATCGACGCCCACCTGATCGAGCAGGTCGAGGAAGTTCAGTCGGTGGACCACCGCAATCGTCTCGGGGACGCCGGCTGACTTGGCGTAGATGGATGCGAGGATGTTCGCGTCGTCCTCGCCAGTGAGCGCAGCAACGAGTTCGATTCGCGGCAGGTCGGCCTCGTCGAGCACGTCGGAGTCGGTGATATCGCCCTGGAGCACGCGCACCCCGTCGAGCTTCTCGGCAATGAGCCGCGCCCGATCGGGATCGCGTTCGATGATCTGCACTCGTGCACCCGTGCCGCGGAGCTTCTGAGCGATCAGGCGAGCCGTTCGACCCCCGCCGAGCAGCAGGATCTCACGCGGGACATCGCGGGCCAGGCCAATCAGCTTGGCCACGCGTCGGCGGGCCTGTCGGACGCAGACGATTCTGACGACGTCATTGGCCTGGATCACATAGTCGCCACGCGGAATGATCGTTTCGCCGTCGCGTTTGATCGACGAGACGATGAAGTCCCAGTCGGGTTCGTTCTCCACACCGAGCTCGATGAGGGATTTGCCCACGATTGGAGCGTCGGCCGGGATACGAGCACCGATGGCGAAGACCTCGCCGTTGCCGAGCTTGGCGACCTCGGACGCTCCCGGCATCTCGATGAGTGCCAGGACCTCCTGCGCTGTCTCTTCGTCGGGGTCGATGATGAGGTCGGCACCGGACGCCCGGCGCAGCCCCGCCGCGTCGTGGCCGCGGAGTTCCGGCGCTTCGATACGCACGACCGTGCGGGGCACATCGGCCTGCTTTGCAAGAATGGACGCAACAAGGTTGACCTCGTCGCTCTTCGTGACCGCCACCAACAGGTCTGCAGATTCGATGCCGGCCTCGGCGAGCGTCGTTGGGTGCGTGCCGCTGCCGGTGATGACCTCGACGTCGATGGATTCGGCCAGGTGATTGGCCCGCTTGGCGTCACGTTCGATGACGAAGACGTCGACGCCCTGCCGGCTCAGCCGTTCGGCGACATACGAGCCGACTTCTCCGGCTCCAACAACGATGACACGCACGATCTACAACTACCCTTCCGGCGGTCGATTGACCAAATGAAAAGCGATCAACGGTGTTCCGTCGGCGGTGAATCGACAGAGATGACCCGAGACGGGGTCAGGATGAGTTGCATCGGAACGTCCCATTCCTCGGGTTCTGGCAGCTCGACGAGCTGCAGGTCGTGGGCCAGTGCGACACGTTGCGGCGTAGCGCCGAGGTCTGCCGCTTTGGCGAAGAACCGATCGTAGTACCCGACTCCGTGACCGATGCGCGCGCCGCGGGCATCGAAGCCGACGCCCGGCACGAGAACGACGGTGATGTCACTGACGGGGACCGGAGCGGTCGTCGGTTCACCGATGCCATACCGGTTCGGAGCCAGCTGGTCGCCGGGCGACCAGGGACAGAAGTCCATCTGGGCATCAGCTCCGCAGACCGGAAGCACAATGCTCCACCCTTGCGAGTGCAGCATCATGAGGGCGGGAAGGGGGTCGAGTTCGCCGCCGTGGGCCACATATCCGGCGACGGTGCCGGACGTTGCTGCCCCGAGCAACTCGGTCACCCGCCCAGCAACCATCTGGGACGCCGCATCCTGTTGTGCCTCCGAGAGTTCACGACGATCGCCCATCAGGCGGGAACGAAGGTTGTGTCGGCTATCGTGCATTCGTCCTCATCGGGTTCTGACCTTGGTCACATCACTCCGATTGGGGATTCTCACCCAGCGTTTGGGAAGATCTGGAATCGCGTGCTGGAACAGGCACGCTACACACCACGGAGAGAACCTTGGAAGCAATCCCGTATCTGGCGATCGTGTCGGCCATAGCCGCACTTCTGCTCGCCGGTTTCTATTTCAACAGTGTCAAGGCGGCAAGCCCTGGCAACGACCGCATGGTCTTCCTCATGACCGAGATTCAGAAGGGCGCCAGGGCGTTCCTGAAGCAGGAATACACCTGGGTCTCTGGTTTCGCTGTCGTCATGGCAGTCCTCATCGCCATCGTGATTGCGGCCCCAGCTGCAATCGCGTACCTGCTGGGCGCCATCCTGTCGGCCAGCGCCGGCTACGTCGGCATGACCGTCGCCACGATGGCCAACGCCCGTACGACCGAAGCAGCCAAGGAAGGCCCCGGCAAGGCGCTCCCCATCGCGTTCCGCGGTGGCGCCGTCATGGGCTTCTCCGTGGCCGGCCTCGCACTCCTCGGCCTCATGGCCGTGTACGTGATCTTCGTGCTCGTCCTCGAGTCTGACGACGCGTTCGAGATCGTCACGGCGTACGGCCTCGGCGCATCCACGATCGCACTGTTCAGCCGTGTTGGCGGCGGTATCTACACCAAGGCAGCCGACGTCGGCGCCGACCTCGTCGGCAAGGTCGAAGCCGGTATCCCCGAGGACGACCCCCGCAACCCGGCCACCATCGCCGACAACGTGGGCGACAACGTCGGCGACGTCGCCGGCATGGGCGCCGACCTCTTCGAGTCCTACGCCGGCTCGATCATCGCCCCGATCTCCCTCGTTGCCTTCGCCCTCGCCGTCAGCGCCGAGGAAGCAACCGCCACCACCAACATCTCCCTGCTGATGTTCCCCGTGGCCATCGCCTTCGTCGGCATGATCGCCTCGATCATCGGCTCGTTCCTCATCAAGGGTGGCGACTCCACCGACTCCAAGGCCCTCAGCAAGGCCCTGCACCTCGGCACGAACGTGGCCATGGGCCTCACGATCATCGCCACCATCGGTGTTGCGTTCTGGATGTTCGGCGACAACGACGCCTTCGACAGCCCGATCGGCCTCGCCATTGCCGTCATCGGCGGCCTCATCGTTGGTTGGGCGCTCGGCAAGACCGCCGAGTACTACACCTCCGATCACTTCGGCCCCGTCAAGAAGATCGCTCAGCAGTCCGAAACCGGCCCAGCGACCACGATCCTCGGCGGCATCAGCGCCGGCATGGTCTCGGTCGCTGCGTCCGTGGCCCTCATCCTCGTCGGCATCGGCGTTGCGTTCTGGGGCGGCGAGATGGCATTCGACAGCATCGGTGAACTCGACGGCGGCATCTACGGCATCGCCGTGGCCGCCATTGGCATGCTGGCAACCACCGGTGTGGTCGTGTCGGTCGACGCCTACGGTCCCATCGCCGACAACGCCGGCGGTATCGCCGAAATGGCCGAGCTCGACCCATCGGTGCGTGAAGTCACCGATGCGCTCGACTCGCTCGGCAACACCACGGCTGCGGTCGCCAAGGGCTTCGCCGTCGGTTCCGCCGCACTCACCGCTCTCGCACTGTTCAAGAGCTTCGAGTTCGCCGTCATCCAGGCTGGTGGATCGCTCAGCCTTGACGTCGGCAGCGTCGACGTCTTCTCCGGCCTCTTCATCGGTGCCGCACTCCCCTTCCTCTTCGCCGCACTCACGATCGACGCCGTCGGCCGTGCTGCCCAGGAGATGATCGAGGAAGTCCGTCGCCAGTTCCGTGAGATCCCGGGCCTGCGTGAAGGCAAGGAAGGCGTCATTCCTGACTCCGCTCGTTGTGTCGCCATCTCCACCACCGCTTCCCTCAAGGAAATGGTCATTCCCGGCGCCCTCGCCGTGATCGTGCCCCTCGTCGTCGGCTTCATCGACGTCGACGCCCTCGGCGGCCTCCTGGCCGGTGCCCTCGTGACCGGCTTCGCCCTCGCCATCTTCATGGCGAACGCAGGCGGCGCATGGGACAACGCCAAGAAGTACATCGAGGCCGGCGCCCACGGCGGCAAGGGCTCCGACCCCCACAAGGCAGCGGTCGTCGGCGACACGGTCGGTGACCCCTTCAAGGACACCTCCGGCCCCGCCATGAACATCCTGCTGAAGGTCATGACGATCGTCTCCCTGGTCTTCGCCAGCGCCTTCGTCTAACCAGACCAAAAATCCGAAAAGAATGGGGCCCCAACCGGGGCCCCATTCCCGTTTTGCGGTTCGAGAGAGCCGAAAGCGACAAGGCCCGTGGGAAAGCGTTCAAAGGGGCCGAAAGGGCGTAAGTGACGAGGCCGGAGGGAAAGCGTTCAAAGGGGCCGTTTCGGCCCCCTGGGGCCGAAAGGGCGTAAGTGACGAGGCCCCCGGGGCCGAGGAACGACTGTCACACCCCATCTCTAGGTTGTGCGTATGGCTTCCACCCTCACGTCTCTCACCGCTGTCGACGAACGAACCGCCTGCCGGGCTCTTGCCCGCGAACTTCCCCGTGAGCTGCGGGAATTGCGGGTTGCCGTCATGCGGGAGACGTTGGCCAACGGGGTTCCCGTCTCCTCCCCTGCACTCACCGTGGTCCTGTCTGCGCTCGATGAGCAGAGCGACGACCCGTTGCTGTTCACAGCGTCGGGCCTGGAGGAGCTCCTGTGGTTTGGTGTGGAGCATTTCTGCGAGGAGCTGGGCATCGACGTCCCGTCCGGCTGTCCGGCCGCCCTGCATGCGCTTCTGGCAGCCGCTGTGCGGCTCGACCAGCTTCGTCCCGGCAGCGATGGTCCTCGGACGCTGTTCTCCACGCTGGGAGCGCTGGGGGCCCGCTGACCGCTTGCGGCCGCACCCGTCGGCACCTTCAGATGCCAAAATCTGGTGGTCGACTCCTTTAGTTCGTGCCCAATGGGCCGATCAGCCCATTGGCGGATCAAACGAACCAACCACTGCAGGAGTGGCGGCACATGAGCATCATCGAACCCACCAACAGCCAAACCACCGATACGTCGGTCGTCGACGCGAATCGTTGGGCACCCCTTCTTCAGAACGAAGAGATCCGACTGGAGAAGTTGGGTATCCGTTCCGGTCTGATCTCCATTGATTTCACCGACGGGCCAGCGCCCATCACCCGTGACCGCGCCGTTCGTCTGCTTCGGCGCATGCTTCGGCCCACCGATTGGATCGGGATCACCTCGGAGACGTCGGTGGCCGTGCTGCAGGCTCCATTGCAGTCGCTTGCGGAGCTCGATGGTTGCGTTCGCAACATCGACGAGAAGCTGGCTGCGGCCGGTTTGGCCGCATCGATCGGGTTTGCCCACCGTCGCGAAGACGAGTCGCTTCTGGATACCTGGGCTCGCTCCGACGCCCAGGCAGACCGTGCCAATTTCCGCCTGCAGGTTGGCGACGACGGCGAGATCTTCCTGTCGTAACAATTCTGTAATGGGCCGTCAGTCCCATTCGAAACCGCCTCCGATCTGCCGTATTGGATGGTGTGGAGCAGCGTGTGATTTTCCAGCAATTCAGATGGGTGGCTCCGGTAGCCATCACCGCCGCCCTCGGCGCCATGGTGGTGACCGACCGTCTGGCACCGGTTCCGGCCGTCCTCGTGTCGGCACTCGTCTTCGGTATGACCGTGATTCTGACGTCCGGAGTGATCGGCTCGGCCGATGAGCAGCGGCCCGACGGAGCTGTCGTCATCGCCGCCGGCCACGCCATTGGCCTTGTGGCACTCCTCACCGACGGAGTCCCAGAAGCTGTTGCCATCCTGATTTCTTCCATCGCCACTGCGGTGGGAACGGTCATCCTCATCAAACATCGGCTCGGCAGCCGTCCGACCATCACCGAGCGGGAAACCGCGATTCTGACGAGCGGTCTTGGTCTGACCTTCTTCGTGCTGTTCGTGGAGCCCGGCCTCGAGGGCACCCAGGGTTTCGCCGTGGGAGCAATCGCCACGATCGCCATGTGTGCGGCGCTGTTCAGTGCCATGTTCCTGATGTGGGTCGCTGGTCATGACCCGGCGACCGTCTCGGTCCCGTTCGTTCTGATCGCCGCGGCGCAGACCGCACTGTTTGCCAGCGCCATGGGCAATGCCATCGACGGGCTGTTCACCGAAGCGTCGGCTGTGATCCACCTGATCGGGTTCGGTTTCGCAGCGGCCGCCGTGCTGCACCACCAGCTCGCAGAGACATTCGCTCCCACCGTGATTCGCAACTCCGAGGTCGACGCTCGCCGCAGTCTGGTGTCCTTCCTGGTTGTCCTGGTGGGCCCGATCCTTGTTGGTGTCAACCTCGTCACCGATCTGGACCTTTCGCTGCCGGTCCTGACCGTTGGCTCGAGCATGATTTCGCTCCTCGTCGCCGGCCACCTGCTGCAGTTGGTTCGCCATTGGGTTGCCGTTGAGCACCAGGGCCAGCACGATCCACTCACCAACCTTCCGAATCGTCCGCTGTTCTTCGACCGTCTGGAGTTGGCGATCGACAGCGCCCGAATGCGTGAGGTCCGCTTCGCGACGATGTTCCTGGACCTCGACCGGTTCAAGGCCGTGAACGACACCCTTGGCCACGATGCGGGTGATGAGCTCCTTCGACAGGTCGCAAACCGTCTGCATGATGCATCGCTTCGGGTTGGCGATGACCTGACGGTGTCTCGCCTCGGTGGCGACGAGTTCGCAATTCTGATCCCGCAGGTCAAAGACGAGCGCCACTCACACGCCATTGGACGCCTGTTCCTGGACCAGTTCCTGGAGCCGTTCGATGTTGGTCTGCGCGACATCTACGTGACGCCGTCCATCGGTATCGCCCAGTTCCCACAGGATGGCGACACGGTCGAGGAACTCATCGAGAACGCCGACACCGCAATGTTCGAGGCCAAAGAACGCGGCCGAAACATGGTGGTCAGCTACTCCCCCGAGCAGCGTGTCCCCGGAGCGCACCGTCTCGAAATCGAGGCTGCCCTTCACCGTGCGATTGAGAACGGAGAGCTTCAGCTCTTCTACCAACCACAGGTCGACATCACGACGGGTCGGATCTTTGCGGTTGAAGCCCTCCTTCGCTGGCTGCACCCAACGCTGGGACAGATCGGTCCCGACAAGTTCGTGCCGGTCGCCGAAGAGTCCAGCCTGATCGACAGCATCGGACAGTGGACGCTGAATGAGGCGTGCCGAACCGCAGCTCGCTGGGCTCGTATGGGCCTTCCCGAGATCAATGTCGCCGTGAACCTGTCGCCTCGCCAGTTCCAGAAGTCCGTGCACCTGACCAATGACGTGGCCCGGGCGTTGCGGGACTCCGGTCTGGAACCAAGCCGTCTGGAGCTGGAACTCACCGAGTCCCTTGCGTTGGAGAAACCTGAAGAGGTGAACGCCACGCTCTCGCAGTTCCGTGAGATGGGCATCCGCACGGCGATCGACGACTTCGGGGTCGGCCACACCGGGTTGGACTATCTGGACCGGATCTCGGTCGACACGCTCAAGATCGACCGGTCGTTCATCAACCGAATCGGCGAGAGCGGCGCACCGTTGGTGACCGCAGTGATCTCGCTCGCCCGAGGACTGAACCTGGACGTGATTGCCGAAGGCGTCGAGACCAAAGCGCAGGTCGACTTCCTGAAGAGCCACGGCTGTCGCTACATGCAGGGGTACCTGTTCTCCAAGCCACTGACCGCACCGCAGCTGGAACGTGTCCTTCGCAACCAGCTGGAGCGCTCAAACGTCGTCGAAGCTCCTCCCGCAGTTCCGCCGATCCCACGCACCGGCACTGCACCGAGCTGACCAACCCTGGGGTTTGGTCAGGCTGCCTGCTCAACCGCCAACCGCGCGGCGAGTCGGGCATTGTTCTCGACAAGCGCCAGGTTTGCGGGGATTGACGCGCCATCGGTGGCTGCAGCGATTCGTCCCAGCACGAACGGAGTGACCGCTGCTCCGACCACTCCTTCTGCGGCTGCGGCGAGAAGCGCATCGGCGAGTGCGGTGTCGTGCAGCTCCTGCTCCAGGGCGTCGACTGCCGGAACCGGAGTGACAACGAGCATGCCGCGACCGAGCGAACACTGCGCATCGAGAATCCGGCCGAGCTCGGCGATGTCAGCACAACGGTGAGACAGCGCAATCCCTGAGGTTCGGGCGGTGAAGGCTGGGAACTCGTTGGTTTCCCAGCCAATAACCGGCGCACCGAGCGTCTCGAGTGCTTCGAGCGTCATGGGCAGGTCCAGGAAGCTCTTGGCTCCGGCCGAGACAGTAGCGACCGGATGCCGGGCGATGGCTCCCAGGTCCGCCGAAATGTCGCCGGTGAGCGAAGATTCCCGGTGAACGCCCCCGATTCCGCCCGTGGCAAACACGCGAATCCCAGCCGCTGCCGCAATCGCCAGCGAGGCCGAGACCGTGGTGACACCAACGGGCCAACGCTGCCCGATTGCCACCGGCAGGTCCCGTTCGGCGGTCTTGCGGGTGGCGGTGAGAATGCTCTCCCACTCGTCGGACTCGATTCCGGCTCGGGCTCGACCGTTCACAACGGCCGTCACAGCGGGCACCGCTCCAGCGGCCGTGACTGCGTCGACGCTTCGCTGGAGGGCGGCAGCGTTGTCGGGAGACGGGAGCCCCAGGTTGGAATAGACGGTGGACTCCAACGCCACCACTGCGGTGCCGGAGGCAAGGGCGTCGCTGACGGCTGCGCTGAGTTCGATGGAAATGGTCACTGCGGATCCTGAGGCGTGGAAGAGGACAGGAGCCGGGCGCCCGGCTCCTGCAACGTGAGCGCGGCTAGTCTATGGCCGGCCTCGACCGCCTCGATGGCGGTTTCCCCGAGCAACATGCTCGTGATGAATCCGCCGGTGAACGCGTCGCCGGCTCCGGTGGAGTCTGTGGCGTCCACGGGAGGTGGTGTGATCCGGCGCTGTTCGCCGTTGCTGTGGGTGATGACCGTTGGGCGGTGACCGCTGGTCACGACCGTCCAAGTCGTGGCCGGGAACTGCTGGTGGTCCCGCAGCAGGAACCGAGCTTCGTCGCGGTTCGCCACGACCAACGTCGGCTGTACGGCCCGGATCAGTTCAAGGAACTCGTGGCGGCCAAACTCGATGAGCGCGGACTCGGACGACGTCGACATCGAGATGGGGATCGACCGTTCGACCGCCTCGCCAATGAGCGTGTGGCAGGTCTCGGAGAGTGCACCAGCCGTGAAGGAGTATCCGGGGATGTGGAGCCAGTCGACGCCGTCGAGCAGATCGTCGTCGACGATCGAGAGGTCGGTGCTGGCTCCCCTGTCACTCAGAAAGGACCGCTCGCCGTCGGCATCCACGAGGACAACAATCGTTCCGGTCGTGCCGAGGTGACGGACCCGGGTGGTCACTCCCTCGGCTTCGAGCTCGCTGACGAGTGTGTGTCCCCGTGCATCGTCACCCACCTGCCCGACGAACGTGCTCGCAAAACCCGAATGGGCGACAGCGACGGCAACATTTGCCGCGCTGCCGCCTCGGGCATGCGTGATACGTGCTGGGGTGTCGGAACCCCGATGGAGCTGCTCTCCGGTCCAGACAACGACATCGGTGACGAGGTCACCAATGGTCAGGAACACTGGAGGGCGAGTGAGGTGAAGGTGGGATCAGGCGTTTTCCGTCGTTGAGGACCGAAGGTCGACGACCTCGACACCCTCGAGACGACGGGGCGTGTCGTCGGCAAGCAGCAGGATCCGGTTGGCGAGGTCGCGCATCTCGGTACGACGCTCGTCGGAGCGCACATCGAGGTGACGAAGCTCCGCCTTGCGGGACTCGACCTGCTCGCTGACTGCAGCAAGTTCGGCCTGGACCTTGTTTGCAGCTTCGAACGCCTTGCGGTCGCTCTCCCGGGAGATCTGAGCAGCGGTGAAGTTCGCGTCGGCGACGATCTCGTCGGCACGGGAGTGTGCTTCGGCGATCGTTTCCTCGGCGGACCGGCGGGCCATGCGCAGGACGAGCTCGTAGCTCTCCTCGCTGGCGCGATCGTCGGGCGCTTCGGTGGTCTCCGCTGCCTCGGTGACGACGACGGGAGGTGCCGCTGCCTCGACAGGAGGTGCGGGCAGTGTGACCGTTGCGTCGGTGGGAACACCAGGAGGAGGCGGAGCGACCGAGGTCAGCTGCGTCTTGAGCTGAGCGTTCTCGGCGGAAAGCGTCTGCTGCTGCGTGACGAGTGCCTCGTTCGCCGATACGAGATCCGCAGCCTGGGCTGCCAGTGCGTCGCGCTCGGCCTGAAGCGATGCCAGCTGTGCCTGCGCTGCGTCGCGCTCAGCAATCGCTGCATCGCGGGCGGTCGAGATCTCGCTCGTGTCCGCAGCCTCGACAACGGGTGCAGGCGCAACGGCGCCCTCGCCGGCACGGGCGACGTCGCCGTGCAACATGTCGATCTGGGCTGCCACGAGTTCCAGATATGCGTCGACCTCGACGGGATCGAAGCCCCGCTTGGTTTTCGCTTGGAATGTCTTTGCCAGCACGTCTCTGCCGGTCAAACGACGTTCATTTATTGCCATTTGCTGTCCTCACAGGCCTTCGTCGGCGCCGAACTCCACCCGACTACCGATGCCGATCGTACGACACCGACGGAAAAACGTAAAAACGACGGAGGAGTTTTCTTGTGGGCAATCCGTGGCGGTCGTCACCTTGCCGCCGTTTCGCTTCCGAGACGTGCTGAACTGACGGGGTGACGAGTGAACCTCCGGGTGAAGAGCCCCGCCTTCGATCGCGTCTTTCCGGCATTCCGAGCCTCGAAGACGCCCCGCTGGACACCGACTGGCTGCAGGACCGCAACGACCGTCCAACCGCATCGCCGCAGCGTCCAGTGGTGACGCCGCCGGCCCGGCAGGCACCCGTGGCCCGACCCAACCCCGTTCAGGCCGCACCCGTTGCCGTTCACGAGCCTGCTCCCGCCTCCAGTCCCGATGGTTATGCCGATCCGATCGAGCCCATTGGAGCGCGCCGCCGTCGCCGTTGGCCGTGGGTGATCGTGTTCCTTCTCCTCGTCGGCGGCCTGCTTGTGGCCATCCCGTCGCTGCTGGCCCTGCGAACGTTCAACTCGATCGAGCGCATTCCGGTGGCCGAAGCGCTCACCCCGAACGCGCCGGGCACCAACGTGCTCCTCGTCGGCACCGACTCTCGCGACGGCATCGATGCCGATGTCGAGAACGCTGGCTTCATCCTGGAGGGCGGTACGAGCGGTGAGCGGTCCGACACCATCATGATCCTGCGGATCGCAGACGACGGCACCTCACGAGTTTTGAGCCTCCCCCGCGACCTGTGGCTCCCGATCGATGGCGGAGACCCGCAGCGCATCAATACCGCAATCGCCAAGGGCCCAGCAGCCGTCATCAACACCATTCAGAGCGAGTTGGGAATTCCGATCACCAACTATGCCGAGGTGGACCTGGCCGGGTTCATCGACCTCGTCGATGCGGTCGGCGGTGTCACGATCACGCTCGAACACCCGGCATTCGACCGGGCATCAGGGCTCGACCTTCCACAGGCTGGCGACGTCACACTCGATTCGGCCCAGGCCCTCGCGTACGTCCGAAGCCGCCGCTACACCGAGATCATCGACGGCGTCGAGGTCACGGACCCAACCTCGGATCTGGGTCGGGTGAAGCGACAACAGGAGTTCCTTCGAGCCTTGTTCACCAAGGTCAGCGATGAGCGAAACCCTCTGGCCCTCAACGGGACCATGGCGTCGGTGGCTGACGCCATCCGTATCGATGATCAGACATCGCTGACCGATGCACTCGCGCTTGCGAACCAGATCCGCACCGGGCTGCCGGAATCGGTCGAGCTTCCGACCACGCCAACAACCATGGGAAGCGCTGCTGTTCTCATTCTTGGAGCCGGGTCCGAAGACGTACTGGCACAGTTCCGCTGACCGTCATGCCGTCCGGTGACGAAACGCTGTGCATCCCAGACCGTTTGGTCAAACGTGTTCTTGCACGTAGCCTTCTTCGGTTGTGAAGATCATCGATCGGTCGGCGGGCCGTCTCTCCCTCGTCGCCATCTGTCTTGCCGCGGTCATCGGCGCCACCTTGCAGGTCCCGGCTGCCAACGCAGCCGTGCCCTCGTCGACGGCTCCCGAGGCGGCCGGAGCGCCGTTCATCGCGAACCAGCTCCGTACGCAGGCAGTACTCGACCGGGCGGAGCTTTTGCGACGGGAGCTCACGGTCACCGAGGCGCTCGCACAGCTTTCGCCGACCACACCGGAGTTCACCCGAAGCGCGCTCCTCGCCGAGGCGGCATCGCTCGGCCGACGCATCGACGGGATCGATGTCGGCCACCTCGAACCCGAAACCGCAGACTGGGGCATCACGGTCGGCATCTTCCCGGTTGACGAACTCCGCAAGCCGCTCCGAAACGACTGGGGCGAACCTCGATCCGGTGGCCGGCGGCATCAGGGGAACGACACGCTCGCCCAGATCGGCGTACCGCTTCGGGCCATCGAAGACGGAACCGTGCAGCGCCTCACCACATCGTCGCTCGGTGGACGCACCGTGTACCTGCTCGGAGAGAGCGGTGCCCGGTATTACTACGCCCACCTTGACGAGGTCGAGCCGTTGATCGTCGGGGACACCATCTTCGCCGGTGAGCAGGTCGGGACCGTTGGCGACAGCGGCAACGCTCGAGGCGCCCCGCATCTGCATTTGCAGTGGTCGCCCACCGGTGACTCCAACTGGCAGAACCCGTACCCACTTCTCGTGGCCCTGTACGACCGCTCGGAGCCGGTACCCGTCTTTGCATACGGTCCTCCCAACGCACGCGACTGACGTACAATCGGGGTCGAATGTCGACGTCACCGACCGACCCCACCGCTGCCGCTCGGCACTTTCTCGCTGGCTGTGTCCAGGCCGGGATGCACCATGTGGTCCTCTCCCCTGGTTCGCGGTCCACGCCGCTGACGGTCGCCGCGCTCGACGTGGGCGGACTCACCCACTCGGTGCATCTCGATGAGCGCACTGCGGCCTTCGTTGCCCTGGGCCGAGCCAAGGCCACGGGAACGCCGGTGGGGCTCATTTGCACCTCCGGCACCGCTGCTGCGAACCATCTCCCGGCGATCGCAGAAGCAGGGCAGGCTCGGGTCCCGATCGTTGTCATGACGGCCGATCGACCGCCGGAGCTACAGGATTGGGGGGCCGGGCAGACGTTCGATCAGACGCACCTGTTCGGCTCACAGGTCGCCGGGTTCTTCGCCATGCCTGTCGGGGCCGATGCCGGGCTCGATCATGCAATCCGTGCAGGCTGGCGAGCCACTGAACGTGCCGCCACACACCCGGGCCCCGTCCATGTCAACTGGCCGTTCCGACTGCCGTTGGAGCCCACGGGGGCTCCACGGGAGCCGATTCCCGTCTTGGGCAGCAGCAGCACTCCCACCGCCGTTCCAGCGCCTCAGGTGCTCGGTCAGTTCGCCGACCTCTGCGGTCAACCCAACGGCATCATCGTGGCCGGCCCGTTCAGCGTCCGCCCACAATGGCCGCAGGAACGCGACGCCGTTCACGAGCTGGCGCGTCGGACCGGTTGGCCAATCGTTGCCGACGTGTTGTCTGGCCTACGGGACGCGCCCGCCGACGTGGTTCTCGTCGATGCCGCCGACAGCGTTCTCACCTGCGAGAACCTCCCAGCGCCGAGCGTCGTCGTGCGCCTGGGCGACACGCCCACAGCCAAGTCGGTGCGACTCTGGTGGGAACGCACCCACGCCGGCCACGTGCTCATCGACCCGCTGGAACGGTGGCAGGACCCGTCCCACCAGTCCACGGCGGTGTTCCGAAACCAGATCCATGAGCTGTTGTCCAGCGCGATCGACGGTTCCAGCGCCGATCCGGCATGGGGCGAACGGTGGCAGGCTCTCGGGTCCGCAGCACGCCACGAATCGGACACCGTTCTCGATGCCTGGCCCACGTGGACCGAAGCTCACCTGGCCCGGGATCTCGGCCGGCACGCTCCCGAACATGCAACGATCGTCGTCTCAAGCTCCATGCCAGTTCGTGACCTCGACAGCTTCGGCTCGGCGCGGTCGTCCGTGACGGTCCACGGAAACCGGGGTGTCAATGGCATCGACGGCATCATCGCCACGGCGACTGGGGTGTCCCAATCGCACCCGGACACCTCCACGATCGTCCTCATTGGCGATGTTGCCCTGCTCCACGACGTGGGTTCGGTACTCGGCGCGGCCCGCAGCCAGACCAACATGACCATCGTGGTGCCGAACAACGATGGCGGCGGCATCTTCTCCTTCCTGCCCATCCGTGACGCACTTCCCGACGCCGCATACGACGAGGTCTTTCACACTCCACACGGGACCACCTTCAGCTTTCTGGCGGGGCATCCTGGCATCAGCCACCAGGACGTCGATTCGAACTCGTTCGCCGACGCACTCCGCTCTGCTGTCGAACGCACCGGCGTGACCATTCTCGAAGCGGCCATGGACACCCCAGACTCCGTCGCCGTGCACCGTGCGATCACCGCCGCGGTGAAGGAACGCCTCGCATGAACGTCTCCGAACCCGTCCGCTATCCGACCCCGGACGGCACAACCCTTGCGCTGCGGAACATCGCCGGCGTGGGCGCCCCGCTCGTGCTGCTGCATGGTTTCACCGGCGACGGCACCACGATGCTCGATCTGGCCGACAGCGCACGAGATGGCCGTCCAGCGGTCGTCATCGACCTCATCGGGCATGGCCTCGCCGACGCTCCCGACCGAGCGGAGCCCTACGACATGGCCTCCGTCGTTGACCAGGTTCTGTCCATCGTGGGCACGCGCGAGCACGGCACCGTGCACCTGCTCGGGTACTCCATGGGTGGCCGGGTTGCGCTCTCCATGGCTGCACGTGCTCCCTGGTACTTCGCGTCGGTGACCACGGTCAGTGCAACAGCTGGTCTTGCGTCACCCGTCGAGCGGCAGGCACGCTACGACCAGGATCAGGCGCTCGCCGATCACCTCCTCGACATCGGGCTCGACTCGTTCATCGACGAGTGGCTGGCGATGCCGCTTTTTGCCCCGCTCATGGCGGGGCTCGACACCGAGGCACGCGCCGCCACGATAGCCCAGCGTCGGCAGAGCTCCGCCTTGGGCTTGGCCAACAGTCTTCGTCGGACGGGAACCGGTTCCATGCCGCCCGTGTGGGACGCCCTCGCCAGCCTCCGGAGCCCGCTCCTTGCCATCGCCGGCGAGCTCGACGCGAAGTACGTACGCCTCGCCCACGAGCTGGCCGAGACCTGCCCGTTCGGGCAAGCGGCGGTTGTTGCCGAAGCCGGGCATGCCCTCCCGACCGAAAATCCGGACGCCGTTGCAACACTCGTGCGGGAATTTCTGAAAGGCTGTTCCGAGCGCGACTGACCCTGACTCTTCTCGCGCCGGATTCGCCGTGAACATCACCTCCAGTTCCATCGAGACAATCGATATTCGTCTCACTCGTACGATCTCGACTGCGATGGGATCCCTCGGTGACCGCAGTGGCATTCGGGTGCGCCTGGAAACCGCAG
The DNA here is from genome assembly GCA_964517125.1 of uncultured Acidimicrobiales bacterium. GTDB lineage: Bacteria > Actinomycetota > Acidimicrobiia > Acidimicrobiales > SHLQ01 > SHLQ01. The sequence continues at coordinate 45,552 of CAZFBD010000012.1, read as the reverse complement.
ATGGCGTGGGTTTCGGCGAGTCCGCTCCCATCCCCGGAACGGCCCAACAGGGCGCGCTCGAGTCTCTGGCCACGGAGCTCCAGCAGTGGTCAGATGCGGCCGCAGGCACTCCAGTCGAAGAGTTGCTTGGCGGGCTCGACGACGCGCAGCTGGGCCCGTTGGCGCGCTTTGCTGCGCACACGGCGCTTGCAGACCTGTCGAGCCAGGCGGCGGATGCTCCGTTGCACGAGTGGCTTCGCTCGGCGAGTCCGTCGGCGGTGCAAACCAGCACACTCGTGTCGGCAGAGTCACCCAAAGAGGTCCATGGCATCATCTCCGACGAGGTCGCCAGCGGTGTTCGGGCCATCAAACTCAAAGTGGCCGCCGCCGACACATCCATCGATGCCACCCGCATCATCGCCGCAAGTGAAGCCTGCGGCCCCACGGTGGAACTTCGTCTCGATGCCAACGGCAGCTGGACCTACGACGACACCCTCCGGGTCATCGGCCGGGTGGGCCGTCACCGAATCTCCTATCTCGAGGACCCCACGTCTGACCCGCACGGGTTCGGAACGATCGCCGCCGAAACCGGTGTCTCCATTGCGTACGACGTTCCGGTGGAGGAATCGACGAATCTCGAAGGGATTCTGGAACGAACCGGAGCCACGGTCCTGGTGGTGAAGCCCGCGGCTGTCGGTGGCATCGACCGCATCCTCGATACCGCTCGCTCCCTCGACGACGGTCAGCGGCTCATCGTGTCATCGTCGATCGATGGCTCCGTTGGGCTCCTTGCGGGCCTGCATGCTGCGGCCGCACTTCCTGCGGCGGAAGCTCATGGTCTCGGAACCGCCGCACTCGTGCGGAACATGCCTGAGCTCCTCGAGCCGGTTGGCGGCGAGGTCTCGCTACCAACCCAACCCGGGCTCGGGCTCCGACCAGACCAGAGCTGAGCAACCTCGCTCACTGTTCTTCGGTGATGCTCCAGTGCCAGGGCTCACTCTCGAGGTTCACGAAGCCGTATTTGGGTGCGTGCTGGGCCAGCCACGCGAATCCCGGGTTGTTCTGCGTGCTGATCGACGCTCCGCCCCAGGTGAAGTCAATGGCGCGACCCTGCTCGTGTTTCGAGAATCCCGGTCGGGCGGTAGGCGGCGCACATTCGAAGACCGGCTTGTGCCAGATGTCGTACTCGGAGCCGCCGCAATGGGCTGCACGGAGCTCGATCTGTCGTTGAATCGGCCGGTATCCCCAGCCGGCGAGATCCAGGCCCGCTTCGAAGGCCTCGCTGAAGAGCGCATGGGTCTCCTCGGCGATGTCGGCGTGCACCTCGATGATGAACTCGCTCTCGAACTCCTCGAGGAAGGTCAGAACAACGATGTCCTCCAGATCGACCGGTGGAGGAATCTCGACACCGTTCGTCTGGGCGACTGCGGCAATGCGCTGGTTGATCGAATGCTGCTGATCGCGAATGGCGGTCGCCAGCTCCAGATCGCGTTCCTCGAGGAAGGCGGCTTCTGCCAATCGAGCTTCCAGCTGGGTCTCGGCCGCAAGAACAAGCACGGACTGACGCGATCGGGCGGCCTCCAGCTCGGCGGCACGGGCTTCGACCACGACCAGACCGTCTGCTGCGTCCTCGGCCGCTGACTCCTGGACAGCAATCAACAGGTCAGCTTCGACCTCCAGCGAACGGAGCCGGTCGAGGCCGTCTGCGAGCGAGCCGGTTTGCAACTGCAGCAGGTGACGGAATCGGGCGGCCTCGCCGGGGTCCTCCGACAGCGCCAGTTCGGTCATGTCGTCGCCGTCGATTGCGCGCTCTCCGGTGAAGCTTGAGACGGCAAGATCGGCGATGTGCACCCGAATCGCCTCCATTTCGAGCATCACGTCAGCACGCCGAACTTCGGCGTCGTCGACCGCGTCGAGCGCCGACTGCACCGTCCGTTCGGCGTCTTCCAGGCGACCCTCCTGGACCCGAACGATTGCCGTGAGCTCATCGAGAGCCTGCGTCACCTCGTCGACGCTTGCAGTGGCGACATCGATGAGTTCGATCGTCTCCTCTGACTGCTCAAGAATGTCGGTCTTTTCCTCCTTGAGCTCCTCCAGGACGTCCACGTCGTCCTGAGCCGATGCAGCAGGCAGGAGGAGTCCACAGAGCACCACGGCCACCAGACCGGTCGCCAGGGCACGCTTGGGCAGGGATCGATCATCATCGGCTGGCGAACGCATGGTTTTCTATCGCCCGCAGCACCACCGAAGTGAGCCGTTCGGCCCACCAAGTGAACGGTCAGTTGCCGTCGGTGCTCCAATGCCACGGCTCGCTCGGCAGGTTGACGAATCCGTAGGTTGCCGCGTTCTCTGCGAGCCAGACGAATCCGGGATTCGACCTGCTCGTCATGGATCCGCCGTTGTACGTGAAGTCGATGGCGAGGCCTCGTTCATGGTTGGACTGGCCCGGCCGTGCGGTGGGTGGGCTGCACGCCGACGCCGGCTTCTCCCACACGTCGTACTCGGACGTTCCGCAGTGCTTCTGGCGAAGCTCGATCTGCTTGAGATTGCTTCGGTATCCCCAGCCGCCCAGGTCGATGCCATCGTTGCGTGCCGCCGTCAGCATCTGATCGACGCGGTCAGCAATGTCTTTGTGCACCTCGATGCCCTGGACCCGCCGCATGTCCTCTGGAGGGGCCGGGGGAATTGCCGGCGGCCGGTTCTTCGCCTCTTCCGCGGCTGCAGCCGCTGCGGCGGCCGCTGCCTCGGCCCGAATTCGACGAGCGATCGCTTCTTCCTGCGCCCGAATCTCGGCCGCCTTGCCTTCATCGCGCTCCTCGATGAACGCCGCCTCCGACAGACGGGCCTCGAGCCGGGTCTCCGCGGCGAGGACGATCTCGAGTTGCGCTGCCCGTGCCAGATCGACTTCGGCCTCGCGTTCCAGGACGTCGGCCCGACCGGCCTCAGCCGCCTCGACCGCGGCACGCCGACGATTGCTGACGGTCTCGGCCTCGGCGATGAGCGAACGAAGCTCGTCGATTCCGTCGGACAGCGAACCGGTTTGGAACTCCACCAAGCTCCGTCGGCGAGCAGCCTCCGACGGATCATCGCTGAGCAGCAACGCAGTCAGGTCCTCGCCGTTTGCGCCCGTTTCGCCGGTGAATGATGCAACAGCCAGGTCCGCCAACCCCGCTGAAATCACCTCGACCCGGGCAGCAATTTCCGCTTCGCGAGTCTCGGCAGCAGCAACCTGCTCCTCAGCGGAGCGGATTGCCTGTTCTGCGGTCAGCAGACGCGCCTCCTGCAGATCGACCAACGCGTTGATGTCGTCGAGCGCCTTGGCCAGCACATCGAAGTCTGCGGTCGCTGCGTCGACACGCAGCGCCTGTTCTGCGAGCTCCTCCTGAATGGCCTCTCGCTCGGCCTTGAGGTCGTCCAGCGCCTCGACATCATCCTGGGCCCCAGCGGGGCTCAGGATCGCGCTCAGAGCCGCCAACAGCAGCCCGAACACCACCGTGTGCCCGCGATGACGTCGCGGTTGCTCTCCGACCATCCGGGCAACCTAGTCGGGCTGGCAGACCGTGCGGTCGCGCGCTTCAGGTTTGTTGTTCTGGGGCTTCAGCGGTTCGGAACGTGGGCCGAATCAGCTGCCGTTCGTACTCCAGTGCCAGGACTCGCTCGGCAGGTTTCGGAACCCGTAGGTGGCGGCGTTGTTCGAGAGCCACACAAAGCATGGGGAGCCCCGCCAACAGCTGGAGAAGTCGATGGCCAGACCACGTTCGTGCATGGACTGACCCGGCCTGGCCGTCGGGATGCGACAACTGCTCGGCGGCGAGTCGTACACGTCGGGGCAGCCGTTGATGACCCGAAGCTCGGCGGTCCGTTGCGGCGATCGCCAGCCGTAGCCCGACAGGTTGACGCCATCGGCGGCAGCGGCCTGGATCATTCGGGTCACGTTGTCGCCGACATCCCGGTGCACCAGGAAGCCTTCGGCGTTGACGAGGTCGTCCTCGCCAGCCGGTGGCTGCAGGTTGGCGCGGCGGGCAGCAGCTTCGGCCGCCGCCTTGCGCGCCGCCTCTTCACGGATTCGTCGGGCGATTGCCTCTTCCTGGGTACGAATCTCGGCAGCGAGTTCTTCGTCGAGCTCGCCAATGAACGCGGCCTCGGCAAGACGTGCTTCAAGGCGGGTCTCGGCGGCGATCACGATCTCGACCTGGGCGTCGACGGCATCGTCGAGTTCGGCCCGTCGGGCTTCCACCTCGATGCGGTTCGCCAGGGCGGACTCCACGGCCCGGACGCGTTGCGCCTCGACCAATTCGGCTTCGGTGACGAGTGCGCGCATGCGGTCGAGGGTGTCGCTGAGGTTTCCGGTCTGGAACTCCACGAGGCTCCGACGACGGGCCGCTTCGGTGGGGTCGTCGTTCAGGAGGAACGACGTGAGGTCCTCGCCGTTGGCTCCGCCCTCGCCGGTGAACGCGGCGACGGCCAGATCGCCGACGATCTCCTGCAAGCCCTCGATCTCGATGGTGATCTCTTCGTTGCGGGCCTTGGCGGCATCGACCTGCTCCTCGGCGGACAACACCGCCTGCTGCGCATCGGCAAGTCGGGCTTCCTGCAAGTCGACCAGCGCGTTGATGGCGTCGAGCGCCTCGATCAGTTCGTCGAAGTCTGCTTCAGCGGCGTTGACCTGCAAGGCCTTTGCTGCTCGCTCTTCCTGCACCTTTTCGCGTTCGGCCTTCAGCTCCTCGAGGCGTTCCTCTTCCTCCTGGGCGAAGGCCGGCATTGAGGCGAGACCGAGGATGGTGAAGAGAACGGCGAGCGCGACGAAGGCGCGCGAGCGTCGATCAAGAAGTGGCACGCCTCAAGACAAGCACCGATCGCTCGTCGAAGCAAAACACCCCCAGGGTATTCGGCCACTTCTTGTGAAATCTTTAGCGAATGGGCTCACCGACCGTCGATGTCAGTGAGGAACTCCGTCACAACACCAGCGATCGCTTCGGGCTGTTCCAGAAGCACCCGATGCCGGGCGCCGCCGACCTGCACGGCCTCAGAGTCCCGAATTCCATCCAGCAGATCGGTGGCTGGATGATGGTGAAGCACGGGATCGTTCTCCCCCACAACCACCAGAGTCGCTGCACGGATACCGGCGAGGTTCTCGGTCACGTCCGCCCGCATGATGCAGCCCGCACCCGCAAGGTACGCATCGGTGGGAGTGGCCAGGAGCATGTCTCGCGCAGCTTCAGCCTCTTCCGGCATGGCCGCCACCCACTCCGGAGAGAAGAACACCGACTCGAGGTGCTCGCAGACCGACCGCAGACCACCCGCATTGATGTTCTCGATGGTCCGCTCCCACCATCGGTCTGGCCCCAGTCTGCAGGACGTCCCAGCCAGGACGAGGCGATCGACACGATCCGGGTGTTCGGACGCCATCCATGTTGCGGCCAGCCCGCCAAGCGAAGCACCAACCACGTGCGCCCTCGGGATGTCGAGTGCATCGAGAACGGCGATCGCATCGGCGCCGAGATCGGCAACGTCGTATGCACCGACCTCCTCCACGGATCGGCCGTGGCCCCGAAGATCGAACCGCACCACCCAGTTGTGGGCAACGAGTGCTTCCACATACGGATCCCACATTTCGAGCGTTGTTCCAAGCGGGTTGATCAGCAGCACCGCTGGGCGTCTGTCGTCGCCGTCGGTACGAACAAAGAGGGGCACATCTCCCGAGAGGATCATTGGCATGCCGCAAGCATCCCCTTCGAACGGCGTACTCGCAACCCCTCACAGATCACGCCGCTTGCAACGTCCGCTGGGATCCCGGTCGACGGACTCATACACGGCAGCCGCCGGTCGAAACTCCAGATGCGCCTCATGCCGGCCCGAAATCGAAATCCAAAGTCGGCGACAAGCTGGTCGCAACTACGATCGGTGCTGCTAGTCTCTTGGATCCCGGGCCGTTAACTCAGTTGGCTAGAGTGCCACCTCGACATGGTGGAAGTCACAGGTTCAAGTCCTGTACGGCCCACGGTATCTCGCTTCGCTC
>CAZFBD010000012.1:0-39454 GCA_964517125.1 uncultured Acidimicrobiales bacterium | reverse complement strand
GGGCTCGAAACGTCGCACACCGGTCGCCACAGCTGGAGCGGCTTCCCTATCTGGTTGTGTTTTAGTCGCCGAAGCGGGATTGGTCGGCTACTGCTCCTAGCAGCATGGTGATGCTTGCTCCGAGCACGAGCCAGAAGCCGAACCCGACCGTGGTCTCGGCCACGGCCGAATCGGAAAGCACTTCGAGACCTCGAAGGCCAACGATGACCAAACCAGCGAGACCGGCAACAATCGCAAGACTTTTCGGGATGATGTGGCGGAACCCGACGAAGATCGGCCCGGCAGCTGCCGAACCAATGACACCGGCAACGATCGTCCCGATGCCATCGGACATGTCCCAACCGGTGACGTCTCCTACTGGTGAGACCGTCCACACCAGGAACGTGCCGACGATCATTGCCACACCCGACAAGAACAGCACGGCGGCGACAAGCCGATCGTGGATGGATGCACCATCGTCGTAGACCGCAATCTCGGTCTGCGGGACCGGGACCAGGTCGGTGGAAGTGGACATCACCGGAGCTTCTTGAAGCTGAATGCGCTGCTCGGTGGGACGAGTCGGCGTCAGCAGGCCAAAGCGCTCCTCTCCACGGTCGGGGCTACCAACCTCGAGTCGGGCCCGGCTCGGTGTGACGGCCTCGTCCGACTGCTCCGGGGCGGACACACTCGGTGCCTCGGCCACGACGGACTCCGCAACCTCGGCGGGCCCAACACGAACCGGATCGACCACGGGATCGACCGGAGCGCTCACCTCGGCGACGGTGGGGGCCTCATCGACGATGTCGGGGGCCACAACCGTGAGGTCGGCAACGTCGGCCAGAGGGGCCGTTGGTGGCTCCACCGTCGGCTCGGGTTGCGCCGGCTCGGCTGGACGCTCGAACTCGATCACGGGCTCCGGAGTCGGGTCCGAGATCGGTTCCGGCGCCGGTGTTGGAGCGGGCGCCGGAGCCGTCTGCGGAGCCGCGGGCGTTCGGAATGAGGGCGTGGGGCTCGTCGTTGGCGCAGCCGCAGGGCCGTTCACGGCACCATTGCGTCCGAGCATCGGTTCGCTGCCCAGCCGACTCAGGATCTCTGAGACAGGCGTGGAGCTCGGAGCGCCGAACCCGAGTGGGGCAACCGGTTCGCTCGTCGGTATCGGTGCGGGTGCATCCAAGGGAGCAACGATGGGCTCGGGCATCGTTGTGGGCTCAGAAACAACAGGGGCTTCGACCAGGGCTTCAGCGACAACCGGGGCCGCCATGACTGAATCAACCGGTGGCGGCTCTGCGACGACGGGGGGCTCCGCAACCAGCGGAGCGACGGGCTTGGCAGGTGCGATGGGAGGTGCGACGGGTTGAGCGATCGTGTCCGGGCGGCTCGCCGTGCTTGTCTCGGACAACGCTGCGGCACGTTCGGCCACCTGTTCCGATGCGACAAACGGCGCTGCTGCCGGGGCCGGGACGGCGGCCTGTTGAGGCACCGCAGTGTGCGGCGGGACGTCGGCCACCGGTCGCTGGCCGTTTGTTGCCGCCTGCTGCTGTTCTGGCACCCAGCTCGACTCGGCCACCGGCTCGCTGATGGTGGTTGCCGGCTCGGGTGGTGTCTGCAGCACGTCGGGTGCAGCGGATGGTTGCGCGACCGCGATGTCCGCGTTCACCCACCGGGCGCGGTAGGACGCGTCTGAGTGAAGGTGTGGTGCGTACCACTTACCGTCCGAGGCCATCCACCACCCTGGGCCTTCGAAAACGTCACTCACTGGGCGACTTCCGCCGATTCATGTATCTCATATTGGCAGAGCCAACCCCATTGCGTGAAATCTTGAGCGCCGGGCGGGATTTGAACCCGCGGCTTTACGGCTTTGCAGGCCGTTCCCTTGGGCCTCTCGGGCACCGACGCGTGAGTTGAAAAGGATATCGGGGCCGCTTACCCACCGTGCCACCGGAGCAAACAAATTCCCGTCCAACACCGCGTGTGCGTCCGGTCGCCCCTCCGCGAGTCGGACGCACACGCTGGTGCGACGGGAAACGTGCTGGTTTGACCAGCTGTTTCCACTCGGCCGACACCGTAGGGGGCCATTTCCCAATTGTCTCCGCGCCCCCCGGACTTCGTCATGCGTCCGCAATGATTTCGACATGTTCACGCGCGGAGCGGGCGAAAACGACGAAATCGGATCGCTTCCGTGGGAAACGATCCGATTTCGGATGGAGCGGACGACCAGATTCGAACTGGCGACCCTCACCTTGGCAAGGTGATGCTCTACCAACTGAGCTACGTCCGCATCGAGCCGACATCGTAGCAGCGAAGATCGCTATCCCCCACTTGCCGGACGAAGATCCACGGTGAGGGTCAGGATTCCCTCGTGCATTTCCACGGTGGCGTCGCCGAGGATGGCGAAATCACGGAAATCGGTCTGGGCCTGCTCGATGAACATGGTGCGCTCGTCGCCACCGACGGGCGGCAGATTTCGCTTCTTGACAGCGGCGGCGCGCTCCTTGAAACGCTCGATCATTGCGTGTGGATCGAATTCATCCATGTTGGGTCCTTTCAGGGGTTCGGCGAGGTCGTGTCAGCCACCAGAAGATGATGGTTGCCAGCAGTGCGGCCACACCCAATCCCACCAGGCTCGCCACCAGCGGCCCCAGGCGGCTGTCGGTCTCGCGAAGGTTCACCACGGTGGTTTCGCCCTCGATCACGTCCTGCGCCGCCAGGGGAGCCATGGACAGCATCAGGGCTCCTGTGGTGAGGGCCGTGGCCAGGCGTGCCGCGTGGTGGCTGCGGGGGCGGGGTGCTCGCACAGCGACGAATGTATCGGCTTCAGCGCTGGTGGGCCGGACACCACCACGTGGATCTGCCACCGACCGTCGCGTGTCGCATGGATTCACCATCGCGGGTGCAGCGAGCTTCGGCCGCCCGCAGCGTGAAGGCATCGCCCGTGTGGGAGCCGCCGCGAGCGTCAAGCGCTTCCACCGTCTCCCTGATCGCTTCGGCGAGGCGGTCGATGTCTCCGGCGCTGAGCGTCTGGACACTTCTGTCTGGGCGTAGCCCCACTCGCCACAGGGTTTCGTCGGCGAGCAGATTTCCCAGACCGGCAACCACCTTCTGGTTCAGCAACAGTGTCTTGACCGCAGCGGTTCGACCGGCGAACGCCGTGTCGAGCTGTGCCGTTGTGAGCGTCCATGCGTCGGGGCCCAGCTGCGTCTCGTCAGGGTCGAGTTCGATGGATCCCAGCCGGCGGGGGTCGCGGACCGCCACTCGGTGCGGTCCGTATTGGAGAGCCACACGATCCCACGCCGGGTCGTTGCGGCCACTGGAGTACTCCAGCTTGTCGATCGGGCTCACCTCATCGATGAGCAGGCGTCCCGTCATGCCGAAGCGCAGGCCCAGGGTGCCGCTCCCGTGGTCGAGAAGGAGAAGCTTCCCGATGCGACGGACTGCCAGCAACGGCGATTCCGTACGTTCCAGGAGTGCGTCGGCCGGAAGGCCCGCGGGGCGCAGATAGTCGAGGTCAGGCAATTCTGCGGACGTCAGGGTTCGTCCGACGATGTCCTGGAGCGGCCTGCGGTACATCTCGATCTCGATGCACTCCGGCATGTGTCAGGAGGTCTCGACTCGGACTTTGTCGAAGAAGTCGGAGAGCATCGGCCCGAGCTTGTCATGCTCGACCAGGAACCCGTCGTGTCCGAAGACCGAGTCGATCATGTGGTGGGTGCACCACCGCGAGCCGCTGTTCAAGACGGCAGCAAGCTCGGTCTGTTGGCTCGGTGGATACAGAAAGTCGCTGGAGACCGATGCGGTGAGCGCTGGGCCCGTGTAGCGAGCCAGGGCGGCGCTGTAGTCGCCCCTGCCACGGGCGACGTCGTGCAGGTCCATGGCCCGGTTCAGCACGATGTAGGAGTTTGCGTCGAATCGATGAGGGAACTTCTGACCGTGGTGATCCAGGTACCCCTCGACCTGAAACCGACCCCACCAGTCGAACTGCGACAGCCGATTGATGGTGTCGCGCTTGAATCGTGGGGTCCACTCCTCGTCGCTGCGGTAGTGGATGAGCGCGATCTCGCGGGCGATGGCCAGGCCGCGGCCCGGGCCTTCCTGTTGGTCGTAGTAGTCGCCGTCATTGAAGTACTGGTCGTTGGCGATGGACAGCCTGCCCACCGCCGACCAACCGATTTGTTGTGCGCTCGCTGCCAGGGCTGTCGCGATCGGGGCGATCGAACGAACCCGGTGCGGGTACATGGCCGCCCATTCCAGCACCGCCATGCCGCCCATGGAACCACCGACGACGCTGAACCAACTGCCGATGCCCAGATGGTCAGCAAGTCCGGCCTGCGTCCGCACCATGTCTCGGGTGCTCACCTGAGGAAACGACGACCCATACGGTCGACCCGTCTCGGGGTTGGTCGATGCGGGGCCTGTGCTGCCCTGACATCCGCCGATGACGTTGGCGCACACGACAAAGAGTTCGTTGGTGTCGACCGCTGCGCCGGGCCCCACGATGCGGGACCACCAGCCTTCCGCCGTGTACGTTCCGCCGCCACCGCCGGTGACGTGTGCGTCGCCGGTCAGCGCGTGGCAGATCAGTACGGCGTTGTCCGCAGCCTCGTTCAGTTCCCCCCACGTTTGAAAGGCGACGGTGACCTCTGGCAACACTCCCCCGCCTTCGAGTGCCAACGGGCGCGGCAGGGTGAAGAACTTGCGGTCTCCGGGGTCATCACCCGGCATCCACGCACCCGTGACGGGAAACGTCTCGGGCCACCCTCTTCGGGCGTTGATCGATGGAGGGTCTTCATGCATGGGGGCCTCCTTCGATCATATGGGCGTGGCCTTGTGCCAACTCCGCCCCCTCACAGTATTGCGTCAGCTCGCCTCTGCGGGAAACCGAATTCGTTCCCACCACCATGCCATGAGCTCGTCTGCATGTGCCGTGCACCCAAACGCCGTCGCCATCGCCGCTGCGAGCGCTCGAAGATGCTGCTGACGTTCGCCGTGATGACCCGCGTGTGCGGCAGCATGGGCCTGCTCTGCGGCAACCGCTCCGTCGTTCCAGGCCTGTTCGTCGGCCGGAAGTGGAACCGCTGCGAGATCGCTGGCCCGGACGCGGATTGCTCTGGTGCTCAATCCGGTCCCCGCGCTCTGCGTCGCCAGCATTGCAGCAACGACAGGAGAGCTGAGTATTGCCGCCAGTCGCCACAGATCGTGTGGATCGTGGGGTTCCACGCTGATCACCGGCACCGACGGTAGGAGAACACCACCGGGATCGACCACAACCTCCGGAACCGGTGTCTGGGACGCAATCAGCAGTTTCGGCACACGCCGGTCGCGGAACCAGCCAGCAACATCGGCGTCTTCCACCCGATCCAGATCGACGACGGGTCGATGCCAGCGGTTGCCCGCAAACTTGATGTGAGCCATGCCCCATCGGTTCCAGAGCGGTTCGATCGCTCCGGACGTCACCAACCGGTTCGGATCGTCGTCGTCCTCAGCCTCCCGCACCGCGTCGGCGATGCCATAGAAGTGTTGCCGGAAACCGGCCGTGATGTCGGCGAGCTGACGGATTGTGCCCGCACCAGAACCGAGCGGAACCTGGGGCACCCCCTGCGCCAGTGCCAGTCCCGCCGCCCAGCCGTGTGCTGACTCGGGGAGGACGAGTTCTCGACCATCGTGATGGACCATGGTCATCGCAGTTGAGGTGCTGTGGGAAAACACCGGAGCCACGACGTCCACCGCGGCCTCGAACGCTCCGCCCGACTCGATCCAAAGTGCTTGCAGGTGGGCGATCGAATCGACCTGGCTGCGCAGCGCCTGCGCATCGGAAGCGCCCAGGATCGACTGCGGCAGCACAAGTGCCACGACGCCGTGTTCCGACACGTGTTCGAGCGCCGCCAACAGCACGAGACCAGCATCGTCGACGTACCCGCGTGCGGCCGGGCCGAATCGCTCGAGGAGTTTCGCCCGCCGCTCAACCGAGCGCGCCGTGTCGGTCGTGAGTTGGCTGAGGAAAGGCGGGTTTCCGACAACGAGGTCGACGCCCGATGCAGGGAGGCTTGCCGGCACGTCGACGAGCACGTCGGTCGATGCAAGGACGGGACGTTCCCCGTGTGGCGCCCAGAGCTGCAACGTGGCGCCGGCAACCTGCAGGGCCACCGGATCGATGTCGGTTCCGTACATCGATCCAATGACGGCCGCTGGGTCATGCCCCCGAGCAGCGAGGGCTCTGGCTGCGCTCAGGAGAAAGGCGCCGCCGCCACATGTCGGGTCCCAGACCACCGGAACCTGCGACCCGTCCCGAACAGCGGTGGGCAGGAGCTGGCAGGCGATTCCAACGATGTCATCCGCCACGCGCTGCGGGGTGAAGTGGGCACCCAGTTGCCGCCGGTCGTCGGAGGCCATGAGGGTCTCCCATGCAGGTCCGAGGATGTCGGGCACCGCCAGCTCGTCGGGCAGTGTCCGCGCAAGTGGATGGCTCGTCGCAGGAAGAGCGTCCGGATGCCTCGTGCGCAGGGATTCTGCGATGCGGGACGCCAGTGCTCCGAGCAGGTCGATGGCTTCAGTGGATGACGCTGTGGTCGGGAGCAGGGTCAGCCACTGGCGAAGCTGATCCCGATCCACGACGGGATCTGCCTTTCTCAGGCGGTCGGGTCCCACGCCGTGAGATTCTGCAGCCGATCGTCGTTGGAGAACATCTCGACGACGGGAAGGTCGAGCCCGACCCGGCGTTGCATCCGCCGAACTTCGAGTTCTTCGTTCCACAGCACGAGGGTGACCACGAGTCCCTTGCCACCGGCGCGTGCCGTACGGCCGGACCGGTGGAGGTAGGTCTTGTGCTCGGCTGGTGGGTCGTAGTGGATGACGACCTCGACGTCGTCGACGTGGATTCCGCGGGCGGCGACATCGGTGGCCACGAGTACCGACAACTTGTCGTCACCGAAGTCGTTCAGTGCCTTCTCGCGGTGGTTCTGGCGAAGATCGCCGTGAATTGCCGCTGCTTTCACACCAAGCTCCTGCAGGTTCTTGGCGAGTCGATCGGCCATGTGCTTGGTCGCCGTGAACATGATGGTTCGGTCGACGGTCGAGGCGATGCTCGCTGCGACCTTCACCTTGTCCATCTGATGGACCTGGACGAATCGGTGCGTCATGTCCTCGACCGTCACCTGTGGCGACTCGACCTCGTGGAAGACCGGATCGGTCTGGTACCGCCGCACCAGGCTGTCGACGACGCCGTCGAGCGTGGCAGAGAACAGGAGGGTCTGGTGGGTGCCCTTGACCTGACGAAGAAGCCACTCGACCTGTGGCAGGAACCCCATGTCGGCCATGCGGTCGGCTTCATCGACGATCACGTGGGTGAGGTCGGAGAGATCCACGGCCTTGCGCTCGACGAGATCGATCATTCGCCCGGGGGTTGCGACAACGAAGTCGACGCCCTTTTCGAGCTTGGTGATCTGGCGTTCGATGTTCGCTCCGCCGTAAACCGGGGTGACCCGGACGTTGCGTGACTTGGCGAGCGGTGCCAGCTCGTCGGACACCTGCACGGCGAGCTCCCGGGTGGGGACCAGGGCAAGGGCCAGGGGGCGTTTGGGTTCGGCAGTGCCGATGTTTTCGAGCACGGGCAAGCCGAACGCCAGGGTCTTTCCGGAACCCGTCTTGGCTTTGCCGCAGACATCCCGACCGGCGAGAGCGTCGGGGATGGCAATGGTCTGAATCGCAAAGGGTTCGTTGATGCCGCGGGAAGAGAGTGCGTCGCAGAGATCATCGGAGACCCCAAGGTCAGCGAAGGTGGTTGTCATACAGTTCTTTTCACTTGTGTGGTTTCGTCACAGGGTACCGGTCACGCACCGACACCCCCGTCATGGTTGGGCTGCCGCCGCTCAGCGTGCCACCCGCCCGTTGCGGACGATCACGTTCTCAGCCTCGAGCCGACGGGTGTGTTCTTGTTCGTGTCCCGGAACCAGCCGACCGTTCGAGGTCACGACACGCCACCACGGCAGGTCCTCGGATGTGGCCAACACGCGTCCAACCGCTCGGGCAGCGCCCGGGAATCCGGCCTCGGCTGCGACCTCGCCGTAGGCAATCAGTTCGCCGGGCTTCAGGCCGCGGATCACGGCCGTGACGGCGGTCTCGAAGTCGAGCTTGTCCTCGCCGTCGTCGTCGAGATCGAGTGCGTTGCGGGCGTTCATCGGGACTCGAAGCGCACGATCTCCACCGGTGTGGTGATCCCCTTCACATGGTGCTCGCCGTGTGGGACTGCACGCGTATTGACGAGCAGCGAGGTCTGCATGACAGCTGGCGCAAGGATCTCGTCGGGGCCAGCGAGGTCGCTGAGGCGGGCGGCAAGATTCACGGCCTGCCCAATGTGATCGTCGCCTTCGAACAGAATCACGTCGCCCGAGGCCACTCCGCCCCGCAGCGGGAGGCCGTTGCGGGACCGGTTCGCTTCGACGATCGCCACGACCGCCTCGATTGCCGGCTCGGGATCGACGCTGACGAGCATGGCGCCATCGCCGAGCCACTTGGCCACTCGGACACCGTGGACCGACGCAAGCCGGCGAAGGTTTCCACGTACCGTTTCGAGCAGATGGACGGCGGCCGCATCGCCGTTGATGTCGGTGTATTCGGTGAAGCCGCACACATCAACGAACGCGAACGTCCGTTGCACACGAGTCACGCCCTCGATTCTGACCACGTCGCCAAGCACAGGACGAACCTAGTGCGGGTGTCGGTTCCGGTGGCACGTCGGCCAACGAGTTCTACTCTGGGGGCGTGCACGTTCTGGAACAGATCGACCAATGGCCCAGCGAACAGGCTGCCGCCGGTCTTGTACTCCCCGATGGGACTGTGCAGACCCATGGCCCGGTTGCGCAGCGATTCGCGCTGGCGTCGATCACCAAGCTGTTCACCGCAACAGCCGCACTGGTTGCGGTCGAAGAGGGCACCTTGTCGTTGGACGTGCCCGACGACGACGGGATCACGATCGCCGACCTGCTGTCGCATGCATCAGGCCTCGATGCCGGCGGCGGAGTCGCCGATGCACCGGGGCGCCGCCGGCTGTACAGCAACGCCGGATACGAACGGGTGGCGGAGCGTCTGAGCGAGTCCGCCGGCATGCCGTTTGCCACCTACCTGCATGAAGCCGTCTTCCAGCCGCTGAAGATGACCGCCTCGACGCTGGAAGGAAGTCCGGCCCATGGCGGAGTGTCGAGTGTGCAGGACCTCCTTGCGTTTGCCCGCGGTGTGTCGTCGCTGCTCGCGCCCGAAACGTTCTCGCGAATGACCACCCCACATCTGCCGGAGCTCGCCGGCATTCTGCCGGGGTATGGCCGTCAGACGCCGAACCCATTCGGGTTGGGTCCCGAGATTCGCTCCAGCAAGTCCCCGCATTGGACTGGGGCAGCCAACTCACCGTTCACGTGGGGGCACTTCGGTCAGGCCGGAACGTTTCTCTGGGTCGACCCGCTGGCTGGCGCCACACTTGTCGTGCTCACCAACCTGCCATTCGGGGCGTGGGCAAAGCCACTGTGGCCGGCGCTGAGCGATGCGGTGCTGGTCAGGCGCTGACGTCGGCGCCGTCGGTGTCCTCGGCGGGATCGTCAACATCGGAATCGTCGTCGCCATCCCGCTCCTTGCGGCCAGGCCAGCCAACGATCACGAGTCCGCCAAGGATCAACGCCAGGCTCATCCAGATGTTCACCCGGAGGCCAAGCACGTCGGTGGCTTCATCGATCCGAACGCTCTCGATCCACAGCCGACCAACGCCGTAGCCAATCAGGTAGAGCGAAATCAGACGGCCTCGCTTCACCAGACGTCGCTTGTCGGCGATGAGCAGCACACCAACGAGGGCCAGGTTCCACAGGCTTTCGTAGAGAAACGTTGGGTGGAAGGTCGTGTCGTTCTCGTAGCCGGCGATGCGGTGGGCCGCGTCGATCTCGAGGCCCCACGGCAGATCGGTCGGGCTGCCGTAGACCTCCTGGTTGAACCAGTTTCCCCAGCGCCCAATGGCTTGTGCCAGCGGCAGGCCGGGCACGACGGCATCGAGCACGGGCTTCAACGAAATACCCCGGCGTCTCGCGACGGCGATGCCCGTGACCACACCGAGGAACATGCCCCCGGGAATGCCGAGACCGCCGGCGCGGATGTTGACAATCTCCGTGATTGGTTCCCCGGAGAACCGGTGCCAATCGGTGAGCACGTGGTAGAGCCGAGCGCCCACGACGCCGGCTGGCACTCCCCACAGGGCCAGGGTCGAAATGTCTTCGGGATCACCGCCCATTGCCGTCCACCGCCGCTGGCTCAGCGACACCGCAGCAAGCACGCCAAGCGCAATGCACAACCCGTACAGCGTGAACGGGCCGATCGAGTTGAACGATGGCGAAGGAATGGCAGCGATCACGAATGGCACGCTAGCGCCAACCCCTCAGCGAGGCCCCAGAATTCCGGTGGTCGCCGGTAAGAAGATGGTCAGAATTGCTCGGCGCCGAGCGCCATGAGGTCGGCAGATCCGGCCAACGCTGCGGGCTGGAATCCCTGCGCCTTGGGCAGGAGTTGCTCGCAGTAGAAGCTTGCGGTGGTGACCTTTGCCGCCAACCGGGGGTCGGTGGCGCCGGCATCGATTCGGCGCTGCGCCGCTTGCGCCTGGCGTACCATGACCCAGCCGCCCACGACGTGACCCAACATGTTCAGATACGGGGTGGCTCCAGCGAATGCTTCGAGCGGCGAGCTGCCCAATCGCTCGGCGACCGCCTTGGTGGTGGCCTCGGCCGAATCCACGGCTGCGGTCAGTGCAACACCAAGCGGTTCGAGAGACCCAGTGGCCTCAGAAGCCGTGGTCCGCATCTCGGCAACCAGTTCAGCGATGGCTTCGCCACCGCGGAGTGGCAGCTTTCGAGCCACGAGATCGAGCGCCTGGATGCCGTTCGTTCCCTCGTAGATCGGGTTGATTCGGGCATCGCGCATGTGCTGGGCGACGCCCGTCTCCTCGACGAAGCCCATGCCACCATGGATCTGCACGGCGATCGAGGTGAGCTCACAGCCAAGATCGGTGCACCAGGACTTCACGATCGGGGTGAGCAGCGCAGCTCGCTCCGCTCCGGCCGCCCGACCGTCCTCGTCGGGGTGGTGACTCTGCTGATCGACCGCAGCGGCGTCGAGGTAACAGAGTCCTCGCATGGCTTCGATGTAGGCCCGCATCGTCATGAGGTTTCGGCGAACGTCGGGGTGTTCGATGATCGGCGATGCCGTACCGGGAGCTGCTCCCACGGCACGACCCTGCGTTCGTTCACGGGCGTAGTCCACGGCGTCCTGGTAGGCGCGTTCGGAGATGGCGAGGCCCTGCGCGCCAACGGCGAGGCGGGCGTTGTTCATCATCGTGAACATGTATTCCATGCCACGGTTTTCCTCGCCGATGAGGTAGCCGATCGCGCCGTCGTTCTCCCCGAACTGCATGACGCAGGTGGGACTTCCATGAATCCCCAGCTTGTGTTCGATCGAGGTGCACCGAAGGTCGTTGGCGATGGTTGGATTTCCGTCGTCGTCCAGCAGGAACTTGGGGACGATGAACGTGGAGATGCCCTTGGTTCCCGGCGGGGCATCTGCGGTACGGGCCAGGACGAGGTGCACGATGTTGTCGACCATGTCGTGTTCGCCGTACGTGATGAAGATCTTCTGCCCGCTGATCCGGTATGTGCCGTCATCGGCGCGTTCGGCTCGGGTGCGGAGTGCTCCGACGTCGGACCCAGCGTCGGGCTCGGTCAGGTTCATGGTGGCCGTCCAGCTGCCTGCCACCAGCTTCGACAGCCAGAGTTCCTTCTGTTCCTCGGTGCCATGGTGCGCCAGCAGATCGATTCCGCCCTGGGTCAGAAGTGGACAGAGGGCAAATGCCATGCAGGCGCTGTTCAGCATCTCGCCGACAGCCGTGGCAACGGACGACGGGAAGCCGCCACCTCCGTACGCAGGGTCGAAGGGGATGGAGCCCCATCCGGACTCCACCCAGGCCGCATAGGCGTCGGTGAATCCATCGGGGGTCACGACGGCGTCGTTGGCGCCGTGGACGCTGCCCTGCAGGTCACTGTTGCGATTGAGAGGTGCGACCGTGTCGGCGATGAACCGGCCGCACTCTTCGAGAACAGGTTCAAGCATCTCCATGTCGAAGTCGCTGAACCCCGGAAAGTCCGCGACCGAACCCAGACCGGCGATTTCGGTGAGCGCAAAGGCAATGTCGAAGACAGGTGGGGTGTACTCGGCCATGCTGCTTCCAATCCTTGGACGTCAGATAGTTGGATGTCCTACTATATGCGGGTTCATCCGTCGTCGGCAGACCGAACCACACGCTTGACCCATCGGTACGCGCGGGTGAAAAGTTCAGGTTCTGTCCAGTTCGCTGCCGGACCCCGACGGATGGCGAACGCGCTGTTGAGTTCGGCACCAAGGATCAGACCGATCGCCAACAGGTAGAGCCACAGCTCGATCGTGATTGCCGTGCCGATGACACCAAAGACCGCATTCGAGGTGGAGCTGAGGGTCGCCAGATACAGCGAGAAGAAGTACGTGGCGATGATCCACAGCAGCGCCGAGAACAGTGCACCGGGGAGCTCCCAGCGCCACGACGCCCGCCGATTCGGCGCCACGTGGAAGATCGTGGCGGCCCAGAGCACAAGAATCACGAAGGCCGTCGGATAGCGGAACCAGTCCCACAGAACGGTGAGGAATCCTTCGAACGCTCCCCCACCCACGTCCTCGCGGCCCAGCAGTGGACCGATCACGAGTCCGGCCAGGGTCAGCGCACCAACGATGATGGACCCCGTCGCGATCAGCAGGCCGACCACCTGCGTGCCGACCCAGCCGCGGGTGTTGTCGTGTCCGTAGGCAACATCGAGCGCTCGGATCACGGCAGCAAATCCACGACTGGCCGTGTACAGGGTGGCAAGAACACCAACGGTCAGCGCCGAGGTCGATGGCTGCGAGAAGAGCGAACCAACGGCATCGACGACGGAGCCATCTGCTCCGAACACCTCACCGGCCCATTCGGTCAGCTGGTTCTCGACGTCGGTTGCCAGGTCGTTGCCAAGAATGCTGCTGAGCCCGCCAAGGAGCGCCGAAAGCACAAGGAGCAACGGGAACAGACTGAGCAGGGCAAAGAAGCCGATTTCGGCGGCGAGGCCGCTCACGCGGTCGTCGTGCCACTGGCGGTACAGATAGTGGATGAGTCCCCACAGCGTCAGCGGAGCGTGCTCCACGTCTGACGGAGGTGTTTCGGTACTCATGAACAATCCAGCATGACCGCTGGGCCGGCCGGAGCGGCGCACCTCTCGCAGATTCTGAGGCGGCCTCGGGCCGATTGGTTAGAAGACCAGCGGGAAGCGGCGGCGGGAACCGTTGACGTTTGCCGGTTCCTCGGTGTCGACGCCCATGAGCGCATCGGTGAGGTCGAGTTCGCCATTCAGGTCCAGAACAGCATCATCGGACAGCTGAACCACGAGCGAGGTGGCGGAGCGTTCGTCCTCGGGCACAACGAAGGTGAGGTGCACGGGCGCCTTCGCCGTCACCAACCGTCGGCCGTACTGGCGCGTGGAGGTGGCCATGCGGGAATGAATGACCATGGGTGCGTTCACCGGGCCGTGATCGGCCAGGTAGTCATGTGAAGCCACCAGCGTGCTCACACCATCGGTGGCGAACGAACGCACGGCCTCGCCTCGGTCATCGGCCTGCCCCACGATGGTGGGCATACCCGACAGCGAGAGACGCTCGGCAATTTCACGTGCAGTGGCGTCTGAGCGCGCAATGACCACCAACTGGCCGACGGAAAGCGCAGCCTGAAGAATGACGGTTTCGCGTTGACCGCGGGCCACTCGCTGGAAATACCCGCCGGGGTGCACGTGTTGCAGGTTCATCTCGCTGGTTCCAAGGAAGTCCGCCATGGGCCCGGTCGGGGGGTCGAAGGGCTGAGACCCCACCGTAACACATCTCGTCACACTATGTCAGTACTGTTACGGGGGCGCCGAGTGGAACGTGTTCTGCAAGGAAGTTGATCACGTCGTTCGGCACCCTGATGCACCCATTCGTGGTCGCCTCCCCAACGTCGTCGGGCCGGTTCGTCCCATGGATCGCAATCACCGGCAGGCCGCCACTGAACGTCTCGAAGGCCTCGGAATACCCCGAGAGCACGAGCGCCCATGGCCCCAGCCACGGTTCGGTCTCGGGATTCCGACGGCGGGCGGCGACGTAGAACGTGCCGAGCGGCGTTGGTGATTCCTCGGCTCCGATGACGGCGGTCGACTCCGCAATCACCTCGTCGCCGTCGTAGACGACCACCCGTTGCTCCGACAGCACCACGTCGGCGTGCACCCTCGTTTCGGATGTCGCGTAGCCGCTGGCCCGAATCCACCCCTCGCTGCCGTTCGGGCGCAGCGGAATCTGCACCTTCAGCCACTCGTCCCCGTGCTCTCCTTCGGTCACCATCAGCGTGAGCGGACCACCGAACTGATGGGGGTTCGGCACGGTGAATGGCAACGGCAGCCGTTCGCCGTCGGGCGCGTCGAAGGCCTCGAGTTGGGTGATCTCCGGACGTGCCGTGGCGACAAGGGTTCGATACGGATCCGCAGCGACGGTCGTGGTGCTTGCGACCGCTTCGGTTGTTGTCGTGGAACGCGGCGCCGCGCTGGTGGATGGCGGCGGCTCCGTTGGAACCGTTGCCAACCCGATACCGATGTCGGCTCCTGTGGGCTCGGCCGAGCCGCACGCCGAGATCGTCAACGCGACAACGAGTGCAACCGCAAGAGGTCGCTGGCGATACGGGCGCATCGGGTCACTCTATGAGCGAACGATCTGCCCGGCCAAGACTCAGCCGATGACGGTCACCGGCGCCCCGATCGGAACGTGCTCGGCCAGAAATTGCACGGCTTCGTTCGAGATCCGGATGCACCCGTTCGACTGCACCGAAGGGTCGAGCTCCTGACCCGGGGTGAGCGTCACGTGAATGGCGATGACTGGAAGGCCACCGCTGAAGGTGTCGAAGGCCTCGGAGAATGCTGTGAGCGCCAGTGCCGGCTCGCCCCGATAGTCATCGAGGATTGCCGCAACGGCAAACGTTCCAATGGGTGTCGGGCTCACGTCGGCGCCCACAACCGCAGGGGTCTCCGCAATGAGTTCCTCACCGTCCCAGACCGACACCTTGGTGTTCGTCAGGTCAATCTCGGCGTGCACCCGCGTCGACGTGATGTCGTAGTCGGCGGTCCGTATCCAGCCCTCCTGCGCATTCGGGCGGATCGGCAGCTGCACGCGGACCCATTCGTCACCCGGTTCGCCCTCGGTGATCATGAGGGTGAGCGGTGTTCCGAACTGGTGCGGATTCGGCACGAGGAACGGAAGCGCAATCGCCTGCCCGTCCGGCTCCGAATACGCCGTCAGGGAGGTGATCGAGTCGTGCGCGGTCGCAATCCAGGTCAGATGTGGATCCGGTGCAACCGTGGTGGTTGTCGTACTCGTTGTCGTCGGTGCCGCCGTGGTCTGCACCGGTGCCGCCGTGGTTGTCATGTCGTTGCCGGCGTCGGCCAGGGCCAGCTCAGCAGGAGCCTCTGACGCAGTTGTCGTTGTGGCCCCACCACAAGCGCCGGCAACCAGGACAAGGGCAAGGAACGCCCCGATCGCTCGGAATCCCCGATGACATTCGGGCGTGGTGTGTTCAGCGAAGTCGTGCACACGATTCATTCGGCAGCTACACGACCGCGCCTTACTGGTCTCGGGCGAAAATCCGCCACGCGGCTCCACACCACCAGAAGGCGTGAGCGGCCGAAGTATCCTGCGGGCATGTCAGGAACCCTTCAGCCGCTGGCCACGGGTGTCGTCGCATGGCTTGCCGACGCCCCCGATCACGACGAGCCCAACATGGGTGCAATCGTCGCCGACGACGGCATCACCGTGGTCGACTCGGCAACCACGCCGGACCAGGCCGCTCCGTTCATCCAGGCCCTCGCAGAGCTCAGTCCGCTCCCCATTCGCCGGCTGGCATTGTCCACATCACACATCGGGCACGTGGGCGGCTCAAGCGCCTTTCCCCTCGCCGCGGTCTACGGGAGCGGACAGACGTCTCACCTGCTTGACCAGCCGGCCAACCCGGCGGTCTGGGAACAGCTCCATCGACCACACGCGCATGCTTTTGCCGACCTCACCACCCGCCCGGTGAGCCATACCGTGGCCGAACCCGCGCACCTGTGTGCCGCCTCAATTGCGGTACCAGTCAGCGGGCAACAATTCGAGAACCTGGTGGTCCAGGTTCCCGGAGCAAATGTGGTGTTCCTTGGAGCGCTCGCCTCGTTCGGGGTGACGCCGCTGGGCTTCGAGGCCGACCTGCCCTCGTGGATTCAGTCGTTGGAACAGTGCAAGGGCTGGGGCGAACTCTTCGTGCCCGGCCACGGCCCCATCGGTGGCCACGAAGAGGTCACCGTGCTGCAGGAGTACCTGCAAGCGTGCATCGACGCCAAGGGCTCCCGTGCAGGGCTGGCGAACGGACCGTGGCAGTCGTGGAGCAATCCCGAATTCCACGCAGTCAACGTGGAACGGGCCCACATGCTTGCGACCGGTGACCCCAGTCCCCCGCCGTCGATGCTTGCGCTACTCGGAATGTGAGTGCGTCTCTTCGATCTGCTTGGCCTTCCACAGGCTGAACACGATCGCAAGAATCAGGATGACCACGATGATTCCAAGGGACAGCGCGATGTCGATGTGGGTCCACGGCGTGATGACAAGTTTGATGCCCACGAACAACAGGATCGCTCCCAGCGCATGTGAGAGGTAGTGGAAGCGTTCCCGCGCGTCGGCCAGAAGGAAGTACATCGCACGAAGCCCCATGATTGCGAAGGCATTTGCGGCAATCAGGATGTACGGATCGTTGGCAACACCGAACGACGCCGGAACTGAGTCCACAGCGAAGACCACATCGGTGGCCTCGACCACGACGAGCGCTGCGAACAGCGGTGTTGCGGCCCGAGCACCGTTCATCTGCGTGAAGAACTTCTGCCCGTCGAGCTCCTCGGAGACGGGCATGAAGCGCTTCAGCAGCTTGAGCCCGGCGGTGGAGGAATCTTCGCCCTCGTCCTCGCGATGGCGGATGATTCGGGCTCCCGTCCAGATCAGGAAGACACCGAAGAAGATCAGGATCCAATCGAAACGTTCGACGAGTTCTGAGCCGACGAGGATGAAGAAGGCCCGCATGGTCAGGGCACCGAAGATTCCCCAGAACAACACCCGATGTTGGTACTGCAACGGGATCTTCATCGTCGAGAACAGCAACGCCCACACGAACACGTTGTCAACGCTGAGCGACTTCTCTGTCAGATAGACGCCCAGGTACTCGCCGCCGGCCTGCGAGCCGAACTGGACGAACATGAACACCGCAAAGACCATTGCGCAGCCAACCCAGAACAGCGATTCCTGTCCGGCTTCTCTGAAGGTGGGGGCATGGGCCTCGCGGTGTCGCCACAGGTCCAGGGCCAGGAGTGCCAACACCGAAACCAACAGGGCCACCCACGCCCAGGTCGGTACGGCAATGTCTACGAAGTTCGAGTCCGACTCGGCGTCGGCAAAGGCGAGGATCACCCACCGAGTCTAGATTCGACCCCCAGGGGGGGCGGCCAAACGGAAACCGCGAACGCGGCCGGCCCGGGGGGCCGGGCCTCTTCTCACGATGGTTGACCTGCAGCTGGGCTGCGGATCAGATCATGTATGGATCAGCCAGCAGCAAGTGCGGCGTCGACCCAGCTGTCAGCGAGGTCACGGTTGGCCGTGAGCCAGTCGGCAGCAATCTTCTCCACGTCGGCCTGTGCCCCGTCGGTGTCGTTGAGCGCAACACCAGCGATTGCGAGGTCGATGAGTGGCGGACGGAACTCGTTGAAGAGTGCTTCAGCAGCTGGGTTGTCAGCGAGCCACGCAGCGTTTGCCGTGATCTCGATGTCCGCAGCTTCCCAACCGACCTGGCAGCCGTCGGGGCCGATGAGGCAGGTGTCTTCGCCAAGGCCCTTGTAGCCCTCGCCCTGGTCGTAGGCCTCTCCACCTTCACGGTCGAGTGGGTTGGAGTCGTCGAGGACGCTGGAGTCGTTCATCGACAGCCACATCGTCGTCTCGCCAGGAATTGCCTGGGCAAGGTACGAGGTGGGGGTCCAGGTGTAGATGATTGCGGGCTCGCCAGCCTGAGCAAGCGTCAGGAACTCGGCGAACATGGCGTCGTAGCCAGCCTGGGTCTGCTCGAGGTTGTCCCAACCAGCGAACACGATCTGCGAAGCCATGATGTCATCACAGGTCCAGTCTTCGGGGCAGCCGTAGAACTCGCCCTTGCCGTTACCGTCGGTGTCGAGCTGGCTCCAGAGAGCCTCGTCGGCGTTGATCTCGTCGAGGGTGGTGAAACCTTCGGCGTCGGCCCATGCCTTGGTGACGAGCAGGCCCTGAAGACCGCCGCCTGGCATGAGGGAGCCCTCGATGCGGGCGAGGTTGTCGCCGATGCGGGTGCCGTCAGTGAGCTCGCCTTCGAACCAGGAGAGGTGGCCTGGGTACCAGGAGTTGGCCCAGAAGTCCATCTCGCCGGATGCCATGGTCTGGTATCCGAGGTCAGGAGCGAACTCGAGACCATCGGGGCTGGAGACCTCGTAACCGATTTCTTCCATCAGGTCGTGAAGGATCTGTGCCTGCACGTAGCCCGAGGACCAGTTTGCACGGCCCATGTTCACGGACTTGCCGTCGCCAGGCAGGTCTGCCATTGCGTCGTCTTCCATCGCGTCGTCTTCCATTGCGTCTTCGACGACCTCTCCGGCGTCGTCAACGACCTGTTCGACTGCGTCCGTTGCATCATCTGCAGCGTCGGTAGCGGTGTCGACCACGTCACTTGCGGTCGATCCACACGCAGCAGCGACAAGCGCAAGCAGCGTGAGCAGGGCGAGCCAAAGGCTCTTGTTTCCTGTCTTCATTTGGTTGATCCCCTCCTTGGGATGTTTTTACGATTGTTGACGATACAGGACAATCCGGGGCGTGTCTGGTCACCCTGCGTCGTCTGGCCTTGCCTTGCCCCAGAACTGCTATGCGCTGTCTCCTGCCATGGCCACATCGACCTGGTCTCCGACTCCGTCACGAATGACGGTGTCTGTGGAATGATCGTGCACGTACTCGGCGTACACCTTGCGGCGGCGGAACTCGCCGACCACGGAGCGACCACTCGAGAAGATGATGAATCCAGCGACGAAGGTCACGAATGCGCCGATTCCGGCCAACACCCCGACACCTTCGGCAACCCGTACCAGCGACACGATGAACGCCGCCGTGTAGGCCATGATGCCCAGGCCGAGTCCGGCCAGCAGCACCGAAGCCTGCCACCGCTGGTTCTCACCGATTCCGCCGGCTCCGGCCGCAGCGAAGGACACTGCAACAGCGAGCGCTGCCATGATCATGGCCAGCCAGCCGAGTGCGGGGCCCTCACCGTTGACGCCGCTGTGAACGATCTTGTCGCCGGTCTGGACGCTGTTGATGAGGTTGGTGATTGCCTGTGCGTTGGCGATCTGCTTGTTGATGTCATCGCCAGCTTCCTCGCGGAGCCTGTCGATCTCGGCCTGGATATCGGCCGGCACCTCGCCAGAGCTTCGCTCGATCGCTTCGATGCGCTGGTCGAACAGCCATCCGTACTCGGTCTTCTTCTCGGCATCACCGACGCCAAACGCCGATCCGACGATCAGCAGCAGCGCAAAGACGGATCCAATGACTTTGCCCCACGACGCGTCCACCGGAAGTGGTCGACGGGGGCCGTACGGAGCAGCGAACACTGCGATGGCACCACCCGCAAGGATGACCAATCCGGCGATGACGGCAAGGTAGAGGCCAATACCGTCGCTGTATCCGGTCAGGAACTCCGACCCGTTCATGGTCAGGTACGCCAGAGCGCTCACAAAGACGGCGAAACCGGCCATCATCACACCGTCGGCACCGAGCCGGGGGGTGCCAACCATGAAGGTCTCGACCGCAATCAACGCCACGGTGAGAGCAAACAGCGACAGGCCAATCCCTGAGAGCGGACCGCTGTCGACTCCGAAAATGTTCAACAACCAGATCACCACGATGATGGCGCCGATGGCAGCCAACAGCGCACCCTGGGCCTTCACCAGCAGAGCGGGAATCCCTGGGCCGAAGCTCAGCATCGGTCGAACCGCCGCAAGCACGGCCAGGAGACCGAAGATCGCAACGATCACGCCGAAGATGGAGCCGCCCGATGCCTGGAAGCCGTTGAAGCTCATTCCCTGCAGTTCGCCGTTCACGTTCTCGTCGGCGAATCGTGCCCAGGCCGCGATCTTTCCAGCATTCGAGCCCCACGTGAGGAACACGGAGACAATGGCCAGCAGGCCGCCGACAGCGCCGATGGTGAGGCCAAGACGTTCGGATGCCTCGACCGGCGATGGGCGCTCGTCGGGTTCTTCTTCTTCGACCGGAGCCACCGCCTGCGCTGCCTGCGCTTCAAGAAGCAGCTCGGGCTCGGCCCGGAAGGTCCACGCCTGACGAACCTTCACGAACAGGCTCACGCCGTCCTGCTCCTCGGTCTGCGAGATGCGGTCGAGAATGACTGCAACGAGGAAGAACGCCAGGCCGCCTGACGCAGCGAGACCCAGGTTCAGGTTGTTGATGGCTCGGAACAACAGACGTCCAAGACCACCGGCCCCCATGAGCGCTGCGATACCAAGCATGGAGATCGCCAGAAGGAGCGTCTGGTTGAGACCGGTCATGATGGCCGGACGTGCCAGCGGAAGCTGCACGTCGGTGAGGACACGCAACTCGGTCGCTCCGTACGCTCGCGATGCTTCAACCACATCCTCGGGAACCTGACGGATACCGAGGTTGGTGAGGCGGACGAGGGGCGGAAGCGCGAACACCATGGTCACCATGGTCGCCGAGACCTCGCCGATGCCGAAGAAGAAGATGAATGGCAGCATGAACACGAACGAGTGCACAACCTGCATGGCATCGAGCGTGGGGCGAACGACATTCCACACGGCGTCGAAACGACCGGACAGGATTCCGAGCGGAATACCGACGATTGCGCACAGGGTCACAGACACGAGGATCATGCCGATGGTCTTGGCGGTCTCGGCCCAGTACTCAGCGCCCAGGAAGCCACAGACGGCCAACATTGCGGCGCAGGCGAGCCCCACGCGGGTGTTACGGGTGAACGAGGCCACCACGAACACGGCGACGACCAACCACACCCAGGGAACGGTCTCGATGGAGTCACGGCCCACCTGGTCGCTCATGATGAGCTCGAACAGTGTGCGGAACGGCCATTCGACGATTTCGCCGATTGTGGACGTGACCGGGTTGTTCACGGCCCAGAAGATGAGTTGCTTGATCCACTCACCAAAGGGGAAGCGGAACGTCTCCGGCCAGCCGTTGTCGAAGAAGCTTGTCTCTGCTTGTGCGAATACGGACCTCATTACATGAACACCTCTCGCTCGAAGCCGTCGATCAATCGTTCGACTCGTCCCATTTCCCTCATCATGTCACGCAGATGCACGCTGCCGACGAGAACGCCGGCGTCGTCGACCACGGCAATTCCGAGGCCACGTCCGGCCTCGGCGTAGATTTCGTTGAACGTTGCCCGTGGCGTCGTGGTGTCGAAATCGTTGCGGACGACCGAGCCAACGTCAGTCGTGCCGGCCACGAGGGCGCTGTTTGCGTCGTCGAGCGTGAGCACACCTGTGGGATGCCCGGCCTCGTCGACGACGAACCCAGCCCGGTTGCCGTTCATCTTCTCGAGTGCTGCCTGCACCGTCATGGTTGCGTCGATGATGATCGGATCGCTCATGATGGTCTTGACATCGATGACGCGGCCCTGGTCGACGTCCTGGACGAATTCGGCCACGTAGCCGGTGGCCGGCTTCGTGAGGATCTCGTCGGGTGTACCGATCTGGACGACGGCGCCGTCCTTCATGATGCAGACACGGTCGCCAATGCGGAGTGCTTCGTTGAGATCGTGGGTGATGAAGAGAATCGTCTTGTGCAGCTGGTCCTGAATGGCCAGCATCTCGTCCTGCATCTGACGGCGAATCAGTGGATCGAGTGCCGAGAAGGCCTCGTCCATGAGGAGGATGTCGGGGTCGGCTGCGAGCGCCCGAGCGAGGCCCACGCGCTGCTGCATACCACCGGACAGCTGCCGGGGGCTGTGGTCGGCGAACGCATCGAGACCGACGAGGCGAAGTGCATCGAGGGATTGGGCGTTGCGCTGCTCACGCTCGACACCCTGCACTTTGAGGCCGTAGCCGGTGTTGTCGATGACCGAACGATGCGGGAAGAGCGCAAAGTGCTGGAACACCATTCCCATCTTCTCGCGGCGGAACTGCTGGAGGGCCTGGCCTTCGAGCGCCTGCACGTCGACACCGTCGACGTACACATGACCGTCGGTGATGTCGTGGAGTTTGTTGACCGTACGGATGGCCGTGGACTTGCCCGATCCGGACAAGCCCATGATCACGAAGATCTCGCCCTTCTTGACTCCGAACGACACATCGCTCATACCAACCACGTGTTCCGTGGCCTTCTGGACCTCGTTCTTGCGCATGCCACTCTTGGCGAGTGTCAGTGCACGACCTCTGGGCTGTGGCCCAAAAATCTTGAACACCCTGTCCAGTTGGATGATGTCTTCACCGGCTTCTGTCATCGACGAGCCCTCCCCCGACCCTTGCGTGCGGCTGACGGTAGCACCACTTCCTCGGAAGGAAGAATCGGCGTGGTCAGTCGTCACATCCTCGAAATGTGCAATGGAACTGTTCCACGATGCGGAACCGCGCTCGCGGATGCCGTCGCCATTGGATGCGCTGCTGGCCGAGATCTCAGTGTCATCGGCTCGCTCGGAGATCTCGGTGTCATCGGCTCGCTCGGAGATCTCGGTGTCATCGGCTCGCTCGGACGCACGCTGCTCCAGGTGTTCACCGAGCCAGGAGCCGTAGCCCGCAAGTTGGTCGACGGCCGATACCGACGTCCCGTCGTACTCGCGAGGTGTCCCCGGAATGTCCGGGGAATCAGGACTGGACATGTGCCTCTCCTTCCAGTGCGTACTGCAGCTTTCGAATTCCGCGGCTCAAGTGCGTTCGTACCGTCGCCGACTCGATCTCGAGAAGTTCGGCAACATCCACCTGCCGCCACGCAAAGGCGTGAACGAGCACCACACACACGCGTTGTGACTCGGACAGTTCGTCGAGTGCGGGCAGCAGCCCGGGTTCGAAATCCGGTAGCCGCGACGCCGGCGGCACGGGAAGCAGGGTGGGGCGCTGGTGGAGCCGCTTCGCTGCGCTCTGCCCAACCCGATACAGGTAGCCGGCCGGATTCTGCATCGGCCGAAGTCGCTCCCAGTGCTCCCATGCGTAGGCCAAAGCCTCGGCCGCAGCGTCGAGTCCCGTGTCTTCTCCGTACGCCGCGACCAGAGCGGCGCGCAACCGGGGACCAACCATTTCGACGAAGGACTCGAACTCCACGATCATGAAAGGTCCCAGCCGATCAAAACAGCGACACGATTCTCAACTCGGCTCCGGCGCCGACCACACGGTCCTCATCCAATTCGGCCAGCGGCACCTCGAAGGCGACGGGCTCGGTGGCCTCGACGGTGACGATGACACCACGCTCGACCCACGCTACGTGGCTTCCGTCCGGGGTCCAGGCAACGGCGTCTCGCGGTTGCACTCGCGGGTCGCCGGCGGCGAAGGTGCCGGCGGCGATGTCGTAGACACCCCAGGTCGTCGTCGATGCAGAGAGGATGTATCCACCGTCGGGCGAGAGACTCACCAGGTTGTTCGCCGCGACCTCGATTGGAACACGGAGCTCATCTTCGACGTCCCAGTTGGTCAAGCGGCCGAGACAACGGCCCAGATCGTCGCAGTGCACACCGAGCAGCTGGTCTGCCGAGGCGCTCACGATTCGACCGAGCCGGGTCGGCAGATCCACCAGGCCCTCCAGCGTGAGGATCTGGCTGGAACCGTCCTGCTGCGACACGACGATCCCCCGTTTGTGAACGGGAAAGACGGATGCATGGTCCGGTGCGACGGCCAGCCCATTTTGTGCCGGGCCCCACTGCGACCCGATGAAGAATTCGTAGCCCTGTTCGGTTGTCGAGAAGAATCCAAAGCTGTCGGCGTCCTCGGCCAGCCGAACGGTGTGCACGGTGGTGGAGATCCGGCCGCTGTCGCCCGGGGCCCGTGGATCGATCGCGAAGCTCCGGTTCGGAGCGCCGATCAACTGAAGCTCATCAGGAAGTGGCGGCCATGCGAAGGTCGCCCATTGGTTGCCCACGATCGAGCGTCCGTCTGCCATGTCGATCAGCTGGAGCACATTTTCCTGGTCCACGAACGCGATCGCCAGTCCTTGTCGCCATGCAACCGGGCTTGCGGCCAGGACCGGGGCAGCCGGAATGGTTGTGGTCGTGGTGACCGATGTCGTGGTGCCGGACACCGGCGGAGCGGTTCTTCGGATCGTCGGGGCAGCGTCGCTGGTGGGAGGTTCCGCAGCCTCGATGTCGACCGAACCGGTCAGTGCAAGGAGCAGCGCCGCAAGGGCGATGATCCCCGCCACCGCAGCGATGACAACCGGCTGACGCGGCGGACGACCGACCGACGACAGCCGCGGTTCTCCGGTGTCGGTCAAGTCGTCGATCCATTGGGGCTCAGCGGCACCGACGGAGCCGCGTTCCGGCTCGGTATTTCTGTGCGTTTCCCCCATTGGGCCACGGTAACGTACCGCGATGAACACGGCCGTCAGCGAGACGGGGACAACGTCCCGCCCGGCGATCACTTCGCCGATTCTGTCCATGTGGGCACTGTTCCTCGGCGTGCTCCTCATGATGCTCGGCAACGGGCTCCAGGGAACGCTGCTGGGCGTCCGCTCCTCGCTCGAGGCGTTCGACACGCTGGTGATCGGTGTGATCCTCGCCGCCTACTACGCCGGCTTCCTTCTCGGGTCCCGGTTCACGATGCGGGCGCTGGGCAAGGTCGGACACGTTCGGGTGTTTGCTGCGCTCGCCTCGAGTGCATCCACGGCCGCGCTCGTCCACGCAGTGTTCGTCAACCCGCCCACGTGGTTCGTCATGCGATTCATCACGGGCTTTTGTATGGCCGGCCTGTACGTGGTGGTCGAAAGCTGGCTCAACGACCAGGCCACGCCAGAAACGCGGGGCCGCACTCTTTCGTTGTACATGGTGGTCACCATGGGCGGTGTGACGGGCGGCCAGTTCCTGTTGAACGTGGCGGACCCGGGTGGCTTCGAGCTGTTCATCATTGCGTCGGTGCTGGTCTCGATGTCTCTGGTTCCCGTCGCACTATCCGAGGCGAGCGCACCGCCGCTCATCTCCATTGGCGCCATGACCTTCCGTGAGCTGTGGTCGATCGTGCCAACCGGCATCCTCACCATGTTCTGCAGCGGGTTCGTCGCTGGCGCCTTGTTCGCCATCGCTCCCGTGTACGGCGCGCAGATCGGCATGACCACTGCGCAGATCTCCGTGTTCCTTTCGGGCGCCCTCGTCGGGTCGGCGGCGCTGCAGATGCCCATTGGGTACATCTCTGACAAGGCGCCCCGGCGTGGTGTCATGGTCGTTGTCGCAATCATCGCGACGGCAGCATCGTTCGCCGGTTTGTCGACGGGAACCGGCTTCGGCGCATCGGTGGTCATGTTTGTCATCGGCGCCACATCCTTCCCCCTCTACTCACTCGCCATTGCGTACACGAACGACTGGATCGAAGGGCATCAACGGGTCGGGGCGTCCGGCCTGCTCGTCATGGTCAACGGGGTCGGCGCAATTCTCGGACCGTTGGTCGCATCGGCGCTGATGAGTACGTTCTCCGCGAACGCGTACTGGTGGTCGCTGGTGGTACCGCACGCTGCGCTGTCGGCGTACCTTCTCTTCCGCATCGTGGTGAAGGACGCCGTGCCAATCGACGAGCAATCCGAATACCAGGCCTTCCCGGCCCGGAGCTCGCCGCTCGCCACCGCAATTGGTCGTATTCGTCCCGCCAAGAAGCAGCGACGCTAGATCTGACCCAGCGGCGCAGTCAGCGAGGTGTGGAGGTTCGCCCCAATCACCTCGTTGATCTGATCGTGCAGACCTCGGATGTGTTGGGCCATCGCCCGAGCGGCACCATCGCCATCGCTGCGACGCAGCAGTTCGAGAACCAGCCGGTGTTCCTCGAGTGTTGCGTCCATCTCCGTGACGTCGATGAGGTACATGTGCCAGAGACGGTCGCTCTGGGCGTACAACATGTCGAGTGTGCGAGTCAGAAATCGATTCCCCGACGCCGCCCAAATGAGTTCATGGCATCGCCGGTCCGCGGCAACGAGTTCGGCGGTGGTTGCTGACCCGCCAACGGCGTCGACGACGGCTTCCATCCGGTCCCACTGCTCGGTCGTGCCCGAGATCGCTGCCTGGCGGGCCATGTAGGGCTCAAGCAGGGCCCGTGACTCATACAGGACGGGAAGCTCGGTGACCTCGACGTTCGTGACGACGATCCCGCGCCGTGGAGCGATGACGACAAATTCCTCATGTTCCAGCCGCTGGAGCGCCTGGTGAATCGGGGTCCGGCCGAGCCCGGTGCGCGTTTGCAGATCCTCCTGGCTGAGAAGCGACCCGGGGGCAAGCTCGAGCGTGACCATCATGTCTCGGAGTCGCTCGTACGCCACGACGGCCAACGGTTTGTCGTCCATCAGAAAACTCTAGCATTCGAACTGAAATATCAGTATGGTCGCCTCAGCTTGCACAGTGCAGCCCCGATCGCAACGAAGGAACATCATGAGCGCTGACATGGATCGTCTGGTGACGTGGCACAACGGGGACAAGACCCTCGGTCCGTTTTCGTCCGCCGAGATGGAGTCGCGGCAACGCAAACTTCGGGACCATCTCGCAGCCGAAGACATCGATGCTGCGCTGCTGACCAGCTACCACAACATCTGCTACTTCTCGGGCTTCATGTACTGCGCCTTCGGCCGCAAGTACGGTTTCGTCCTCACAGCAGACAACGCCACAACCGTCTCCGCCGGTATCGATGGCGGCCAACCCTGGCGTCTGACCCATGGTGACAACATCACCTACACCGACTGGCGCAAGGACAACTTCTTCCACGCCGTCCAGACGCTCACTCCGGGGGCGAAGCGAATCGGCATCGAGTTCGACGAGGTCAGCCTGGATCTGTTGAACAACCTGAAGGCCGCAATGCCCAACGTCGAATTCGTCGATGTCGGCACGCCAACCATGTGGATGCGAACCATCAAGTCCGCAGAGGAGATCGCCCACATCAAGAAGCTGACCGCCGTGGCCGACATCGGCGGCGAAGCATGCCGGGACGCCATCGGCGTCGGTGTCCCCGAGCACGAGGTTGCCCTGGCATCGACCCAGGCAATGGTGCGCGAGCTGGCCAAGAGCTACGAGTACTCCGAGCTCATGGACACGTGGACCTGGTTCCAGAGCGGCGTGAACACCGACGGCGCCCACAACCCGGTCACCAACCGCGTGATCGAGTCCGGCGACATCCTGTCGATCAATTGCTTCCCCATGCTCTTCGGCTACTACGTGGCGCTCGAACGAACCCTGTTCGCCGAAACCGTGTCCGACGAGCACCTGCGGCTCTGGAACATCAACGTCGAGGTCCACGAGGCCGGACTGGAGCTGATCAAGCCCGGGGCGAAGTGCAGCGACATCGCGTCAACGCTGAACGACATCTACCGCGGGTACGACCTGCTGCAGTACCGGTCCTTCGGCTACGGCCACAGCTTCGGGGTGCTCTGCCACTACTACGGCCGAGAGGCCGGAGTGGAGTTGCGCGAAGACATCGAGACCGTGTTGGAGCCGGGCATGGTCGTTTCCATGGAGCCGATGATCATGATTCCCGAAGGTCAGCCGGGCGCTGGCGGATATCGGGAACACGACGTGCTCGTCATCAACGACGACGGTTCGGTCGACAACATCACCGGCTTCCCGTACGGGCCCGAGCAGAACATCGTGTCCTAGTTCCGCTGCACGCTCGGTGGCTCAGGCGTCGGCGAAGAGCTGCAGGATGAGTTCCCGGGCCTGGGCCACGACGCGCAGATGTTCGTCGGGCCGGTGGTTCAGGAACATCGACATGTGGGCGTCGTCATCGATCAGTTGCACGTAGCGGACATCCTGAGGACAGAAGGTACGGACCCCGTCGGGCACGATGGCGACACCTTCACCTGAGGCCACCAGGCCGAGAATGGTGGTGTACTCGGTCGCTTCGATCTCGGGTTCGTAGAGCTGCCCGGCCGCCTCGAACAGCTGGCGCAGCTGTTCGTGAAGGGTTGGCGACAAGCGCCGGTCGAAGCCGATGAACGACAAGTGCCCAATGGCCGAAACGGGAACCTCGGTCTCGGTGATCTCGGGGTGGTCCGGGCCAACCGCAAGAAACAGCCGCTCCACCCGGAACTCGGTACTCACGACATCGTCACCGACACCCGGGGTACGGCTGATGCCCACATCGATGACGCCGGACCGAAGTGCGTCGGCCTGCTTGCGGCTCGACATGATCTGCAGGTCGTGTTGCACCTTGGGCCAGCGCTGCCGGTAGGCCCGCAGGTACCGGGGCATCACCTCGAACGCTGCACTGTCGACGAACCCCAGGCGAAGCAACCCGCCGTCGCCGGTGCGGAACTCATCCATGACTCGTTCAGCCGAATCTGCCGCTGCGGCCAGACGCAGTGCTTCCACCAGGAAGACCTCGCCAGCGGGGGTCAAAGCGACCCTCCGAGTGGTGCGGTCGAACAGCCGCACACCGAGCTCGGTCTCAAGCAGTCGGATCTGCTGGCTGAGGGGTGGCTGCGCCATGTGGAGCCGCTCAGCGGCCCGTCCGAAATGCAGTTCTTCGGCGACGGCGATGAAGTAGCGCACGCGCTGCAGGTTCATCACCTCAGCATAAAGAGGGCTTGAATACCAATCAACCCTTCATTGATACCGGGATGACGTGACTGAGAGCCGACGCGTTCCTACACTTGCTGCCATGACAGCAGCCAACGCACAGGGCGCCCGCGCCCGCCTCAGTGGGCTTGTCGGACGCGGTGGCGACAAGCCGCAACGCTATTCGGCAGGATCACTGGCAAAGAAGGGCCTGACCGGCGAGACCTGGCCTCGGGTCTGGCACGACCATGACCTCAACTCCACCTACGACGTCATCATCATTGGCGCCGGAGTCCACGGCCTCGCAACCGCCTACTACCTGGCCACCAACCACGGCATCACCAACGTCGCCGTTCTCGACAAGGGCTATGTGGGTGGCGGCGGTTCCGGCCGCAACACCGCCATCGTGCGCTCGAACTACCTCACGCCCGAAGGTGTGGCGTTCTACGACCGTTCGCTCGACCTCTACAACTCCATGGCCGCCGACCTGAACATCAACGTCATGTTCAGCGAGCGGGGCCACATGACCCTCGCTCACACCGACGGCGCACTTCGCACCATGCACTGGCGGGCCGAGGTCAACAAGCTGCAGGGCATCAACAGCTCCGTCATTGACCCAAGCGATGTCAAGGGCCTGGCCCCGAGCCTCGACACCTCGTCGCACCCTCGCTACCCGATTCTCGGAGCGCTCTACCACCCGCCCGGCGGCATCATCCGCCACGACGCGGTCAACTGGGGATACGCCCGCGGCGCCGATCACCTCGGCGTCCAGATCCACCAGAAGACCGAGGTCTACGACATCCTCGTCGAGGGTGGAGAGCTCGCCGACGGCAAGGGTGCCGGCGGCAAGGTCACGGGTGTGCGCACCAACCGCGGCGACATCAGCGCCCCGATCGTCGTGAACTGTACCGCGGGTTGGGGCTCGCTGATCTCGGCCATGGCCGGCGTGCGTCTGCCCATCACCACCCACCCGCTCGAAGCCGCCGTAACCGAACCGGTGAAGGTGTTCCTTCCGACGGTGGTCGTGAGCGGTTCGCTCCACGTCTACGTGAGCCAGACCGACCGGGGCGAACTCGTCTTCGGCGCATCCGTTGACCCGCTCAACACCTACTCCATGCGGGGCTCGTTGAGCTTCACGGAGGAACTGGCGGGCCACATCCTCGAACTCATGCCGAGCGTGTCAAAGATGCGCCTGCTCCGACAGTGGGCCGGGCTGTGCGACATGACTCCCGACTATTCGCCAATCATGGGCTTCACGCCGGTCGAGGGACACCTGACCGATGTGGGCTGGGGAACCTACGGCTTCAAGGCCGGCCCCGTGGCAGGAGAAACCATGGCCGAATGCATTGCCACGAACACCACGCCGAAACTGATCGAGCCATTCAAGCTCGAGCGGTTCAACGACGGCACCCTGGTGGGCGAAAAGGGCGCAGCGGCGGTGGGTCACTGATGCTGCTCGTACCCTGCCCCCACTGCGGACCCCGCAACCAGAGCGATCTTCGACTCGTCGGCGAATCGCACTCCCGCCCCGACCCCAACACGGCAACCCGCGAGGAATGGGGTTCCTACCTGTACCTGCGCGACAACCCGGCCGACTGGCTCACCGAAACCTGGTACTGCCGGGCCGGCTGCCGCCAGTTCTTCAAGCTGGAGCGCAACACCTCCACCAACGAGTTCCGGAACCCGCCGATGCCAGGTGACAAGGTCGGCATTGCCCCCTACACGACCATCGACGTTGGCAGTTCGGGCAACACCGCTGGCGCCAACGAAGGAGAACGAGACTCGTGAATCGACTTCCGAAACAATCGGGCGAGGTCATCGATCGCTCCCAGCCGGTCTCCTTCACCTGGAACGGCAAGCCGGCAACCGGCTATCAGGGCGACACGATTGCCTCAGCCATCGCCGCCAGCGGCAACACCATCTTCTCCCGGTCCATGAAGTACCACCGGCCCCGAGGACTGCTCACGGCCGACTACTGGGACCCCAACGCCTTCGTGCAGGTCGGTGACGAACCAAACGTGCGCTCCGGGCACCGCCTCGTGGACGACGGCATGGTCGTCGACCCACAGAACGTGTGGCCGTCGCTCGACTACGACGCCAAGGCCGCAAACCAGCTCGTCGGCCGATTCCTCTCCCCCGGCTTCTACTACAAGACGTTCATCCATCCGCAGAAGTTGTGGCCGGCGTACGAGAAGGTGCTGTCGAAGTTCGCCCCCGGCGGAACCGTCGACCCCGAAACCCCGCACGGCTACTACGACAAGCGGTACACCCACCCCGACGTCGTCGTCGCGGGTGGCGGACCTGCGGGTATGGCGGCGGCAGCAGCCGCAGCTGAAGCCGGAGCGCGTGTGCTGCTCGTCGAGCACGGGCACCATCTCGGAGGGCATCTTCTCTGGGGTTCCGACGAGGACCGGGCTCTTGCTGCGGGCCTCGAGGTCGCGGTTCGTGCCGCAGGTGTCGAGGTGCTCACGAACTCCACCGTCACCGGCCGCTACGAAGACAACTGGTTGGGCATCCTGCAGCGGAGCCATCCGGTTGCCGTCGAACGACTGATCAAGGCTCGGGCCAAGACGCTCATCGTTGCGGCCGGGCTCATCGAGCGCCCGTACGTCTTCTACGGAAACGACCGTCCCGGCGTCATGCTCTCGGGAGCTGCTCGCCGGCTCATCAACATGTACGGCGTGAAGCCGGGTAACCGCGCCGTCGTGTTCACTGCGAACGACGAGGGCGACGCCACGGTCGCCGATCTGGAACGGGTCGGCGTGGAGATCGCCGAGGTCGTCGATGCTCGTACCGGTGGCACCATCCACTCGACCAAGGGGTCGCAGAAGAAGATCGAGCAGGTCAAGGTGGGCCCGGGCGACAGCTACGTCGACGCCGATCTCTGCATCACGGCCGTGGGCTGGACCGCCCCGACGTCGCTGCTCAACATGTCGGGTGATCGGCCGGTCTATGACCCGGCCGCCGCACGGTTCTTCCCGAACAACACGCCCGACAATGTGTTGGTCACGGGAGGACTCGCCGGCGACGGCTCGCTCGACCAACTCGTCGAGCACGCTCGCAGCACGGGCACACTCGCCGCGGGCCGGGCCGCAGCGGTCCGACATCGCCTGCAGGCGCTCACGGCCCGCTCAGTCGACGCAACCGGCGACGAGCCCGCCATGCCAGTCGACGACCGCACGCCGCTGCGTCGCGACCCGCACCCGGAGCTGTACCGGTCGACCACGCACGGCATCGTCGACTACTCCGAAGACGTGGCATCCAAGGACCTCGTGTCCGCCACCAAGGAGGGGTACGACTCGGTCGAGCTCCTCAAGCGATACACGACCGCCACCATGGGTCCGGCGCAGGGCAAGCTCGAGACGGTCAACACGGTTGCCGTGCTCGCCGAAGCCCGAGGCGAAACCATCGCCGAGGTCGGCACCACAATCTGGCGCCCGCCCTACGCCCCCATCAGCCTTGGAGCGCTCGGTGGTCGCATCTTCGAACCCGAGCGGGTGTCGTCGATTCAGCCCTGGCACACCGCCAATGGCATGACGCCCATTCTTGCCGGTCAGTGGATTCGCCCAGAGCACTATGGCGATCCTGCCGCCGAGGTCCGCAACGTCCGAGCGAACGTTGGCATCATCGATGTCACGCCGCTCGGAAAGCTCGATCTGCAGGGCGCCGACGTTCCCAAGCTGCTCAACCTGTTGTACACGAACAAGTGGTCGAAGCTCCCCGTCAACGGCGTCCGCTACGGCATGATGTGCGCCGAGGATGGCGTGGTCATGGACGACGGTGTCACGGGACGCCTGGGCGAGGATCACTACCTCATGACCACCACCAGTTCCGGTGCCGGAACCGTTTGGGAATGGTGCGAGAACTGGCTGCAGACCGAACACCCTGACTGGGATGTGCATGTCACCCCGGTGACCACGGCCTACACGTCCATCAACGTGGCCGGGCCGAAGTCTCGTGAGCTGCTTGCGAAGTTGACCGACGTCGATCTCCACCCAGAGATCTTCGAATACATGCAACTGCGAACGGGCTCCGTCGCCGGAGTCGACAACTGCGTCATGTGGCGGATCGGCTTCACCGGTGAACTGTCCTTCGAGCTGCACGTCCCGGCGGGCCACGGCCTGCATGTATGGGAGGCGTTGCTCGAAGCAGGAGCCGAGCTCGGCATCCAGCCATTCGGGCTCGAGGCCCAGCGCATCATGCGGCTCGAAAAGGGTCACTTCATCGTGGGGCAGGACACCGACGGCCTCACCAAGGCCCCCACCACCGGCATGAATGCCCTGATCAAGATGGACAAGGACGACTTCGTCGGAAAGCCGGAACTCGGTTGGTCCATGGAGCAGGATCTTCCTGTGCTCGTGTCGGTGCAGATGACCGACCCCTCGATCGTGCCGCCTGAGGCGTCGCAGATCGTTCGCCCGGGCACCAACGAGATCCTCGGGCGAATCACCTCATCGAGGTACTCGCCCACGCTGGAGAAATCCATCGGCCTGGCCCAGGTGCCGCCGTCGCACGCTTCGTCGGGAACCGAACTGACCATCGTGTTGACCTCGGGCGACCGCACGACGGCGACCGTCATCGAACACCACGCCCACTTCGATCCGGAAGGAGCACGTCTCCGTGCCTGAACTCAATCTTGCTTCCCCGGTCACGAGCACGTACGCCCCCAACGAAGGCGCACCTCTGTCGCTGACCGATCAGACCGACCAGGCCAAGGTTGTGGTTCGGGCAGCCAGCGGCACCGCAGCGCGCAAGGCCCTCGCCGTGTCGTACGGTCGGAGCCGCTCCGACGGCGAGGTCCTGATCACCGGGTCTCGACCCGATGAATGGATGCTGCTCGGCCCCCACGCAGCGGTGAAGTCGGCCGTTGATGGGCTTCCGACCGAGGGGCACGTATCCGTGGTCGACTGGACACACGGCCGCGCCCTGTTCCGGCTGACCGGCGATGTCGCTGCATCGGCGCTGGAGAAGGTTTGTGGCCTGGACTGGTCCGACGACATGACCCCCGACGGCTCGGTCGTGTCGGCATCGGTCGCCGTGGTCTCCTGCGACCTGGTCCGCAACGATGTCGACGGCACGCCCAGCTATCTGGTGCTGTGTGATCGTTCGTTCGGCCAGTACCTGTTCGATGCGCTCATCGATGCATGCAACGAATTCGGCGTCCACGCCACCACCTAACGTGGCCAACCGCTCACAATGGGGTCAGACCCCAATGTGAGGTTCCGACCACATGACGCGAGTCGGCCCCGCTCCTTGGAGCGGGGCCGTTCTGTTGTACGTGGGTGTTGGCCAACGTGTGGCCGTTCACTCAGGCAAATTCGACGTCTTCGGCTTCGCCGAGGAGTCCGCGGTAGATCAGTGCGCCGAGCACGCCACCGATGACCGGGGCGACCCAGAAGAGCCACAGCTGCGGGATGTAGTCGCCGCCAGCGAAGATCGCCTGTGAAGTCGACCGAGCGGGGTTGACCGACGTGTTCGTGACCGGGATCGAGATCAGGTGGATGAGCACGAGCATGAGGCCAATGGCGAGACCGCCCATGCCTGCCGCAGCCTTCTTGGCGGTTGCGCCGAGAATCACGATGAGGAACATGGCCGTCATGACGACCTCGGTGATGAACGCAGTTCCGAGCGCAGAACCATTGGGCGAGAGATCGCCGTAGCCGTTCGCGGCGAAGGCGCCTGCAGCGCTGTTGTCAATGTCGGGCGAACCGGCCATCAGGTAGATCAGGACTGCGCCGACGATGGCGCCTGCAACCTGCGAGACGATGTACAGCGGGGCCTTCGCCATGGGGAAACGTCCGCCGGCGACGAGGCCTGCGGTGACGGCGGGGTTGAAGTGTCCGCCCGAAATGTGTCCGAGTGCGTAGGCACCCGTGACGACCGTGAGGCCGAATGCCAAACTGACACCGACGAAGCCAAGGCCGAGGCTCGTGCCGTTGCCTCCGGTGCCGAAGTCTGCTGCGAGAACGGCTGCACCGCAGCCGCCCAGTACCAAGCCGAGTGTGCCGATGAATTCGGCACCAAGCTCTCGAGTATTCATGTTCTCTCCCCGTAGTTGACCGTGAGGCGGGACCGCCCACGCTCCTGTACGACGCTCCGACACGGGTGATTTGTCGCGTGCTTGGGAACATTTCCCGTTCGGCCGGCGGCACGGCTGGTATCCCGACACCTGTGGGCGATACCGAAATCGTCCTTGTTGCGCCGTTGCGGTGGCCCCCGCAACAGCCGCTCTCGCCTACGCTGAGGCGATGACCATGACCTCTTCTCCCATCGGCGCACACCTCATTGGTGGCGAGTGGATCAGCTCCGGACCGAGCACCACAAGCGCAAACCCGGCACGACCGGACGAACCGGTGGGCGAGCACCCTGTGGGCGATGCTTCAACCGCTTCCGATGCCGTGTCAGCTGCTGTTGACGCGAAGGACATGTGGCGCAACATCGGCTTCAAGCGCCGCGCCGAGATCCTGGAGGCGGCGGCGATTCTGTTCGACCAACGCGCCGACGAGTTGGCCATGTTGGCCACGATGGAGGAGGGCAAGACCCTCGGCGAGAGCCGTGGAGAAGCCGTCCTCTCTGCAGAGACCTGCCGCTACCAGGCAGCCGTCATCAAGATGCCGACCGAGCGCATCTACCCCACCGCCAAGCCCGGCGAGACCATCCGTACGCTCCGCGCACCTCTCGGCGTCGTCGGCATCGTCACGCCATGGAACTTCCCCATCCTCATTCCGGTGTGGAAGATCGCCCCAGCGTTGGCCGCCGGCAACACGGTGGTCTGGAAGACCGCCAGCAACACCCCCCTCACCTCTGTCGCCATCGCAAAGGTGTTCGAAGACGCCGGGGTCCCGGCAGGTGCCCTCAACCTCATCCTCGGCCCCGGTTCGATGGGCGGGGCGATGATCGAAGACGCTCGCGTCGACGGCGTCACCTTCACCGGTTCGGTCCCCGTGGGCTTCGGCATCCGCGATGCCGTCACCGCCCGAAATGGGCGCGTGCAGCTGGAACTCGGCGGCCACAACCCCGCCATCGTGTTCGATGACGCCGACCTCGACATTGCTGTACCGCTCGTCGTTGGAGGTGCCATGGGTTCGACCGGCCAGAAGTGCACCGCCACACGTCGGATCATCGCCGTCGGCGACGTGCACGACGAACTCGTCGAGCGGATGGCCAGCGCTGTCACCAGCCTGAGCATCGGCGACGGCCAGGACCCTGACACGGCCATCGGCCCAATCGT
This sequence comes from uncultured Acidimicrobiales bacterium, assembly GCA_964517125.1. Taxonomy (GTDB): domain Bacteria; phylum Actinomycetota; class Acidimicrobiia; order Acidimicrobiales; family SHLQ01; genus SHLQ01. Next base: position 3,353 of record CAZFBD010000012.1, on the reverse strand, counting down.
GGCTCAGGGAGCCCGTGACGAAGTCGCCGCCGGCTTGGACAAGGCCATCAGCCAGGGTGCCGAGGTCATCGCCACCGCCGACGCTCCCGATACGAGCTCGTGCTACTTCGCCCCCACACTGCTTTCCGGCTCGACGGAGCTCGACATCTGGACCGAAGAGGTCTTTGGCCCCATCGCCACCGTCGTTCGTGTCGAGTCCGAAGACGAGGCATTCGCGCTCGCCAACGCCACGGAGTTCGGCCTGAGCGCTTCGGTGTTCACGACCGACATGTGGCGGGTGGACCGTGCCGTCCACGAGCTCGAGGCCGGCCTCGTGAAGATCAACGCCCCGACAACGGGCAGCGAGCTGCACGTGCCATTCGGTGGCGAGAAGGCGTCGTCGGGCCATGCGCCTCGTGAGCAGGGCGACACCGCGCACGACTTCTTCACGCGTACCCGCTCGGTCTACATCAACCCGGGAACGCCGAACCCCCGGGCCTAGTTGTGCCTGTCCCGAGTTGGGGTCAGGACGACGGCGTCAAGACCAGTACTGCAACGGCAGCGGGAATCGTCACGAGCGCAATTGCGGAGCCCACGGTGAACGTGGTCGTGTTCGCAAGTGCGCCAACAAGTGCAGGCGCTCCCAGCAGCGCGATTCGGCTGCCAGCGGTCAATCCGCCAAGGGCCGCTGCCGACTGCGGGCTCTTCGCGGCTGCGTCGTAGAGCTGGGGGAACATCACCGACACGCCAAGACCGGCGATGAACAGGCCGATGAACACGGTGGCCACCGCGGGAATGAGGGTGGCGATGGCGACACCGACCGCGGCCACGACGGTGGCAACGCGAAGCATGGTGTTGCTGCCGAGGCGCTCCACGATGCCATCGCCGAACATCCGCCCGGTCACCATGCCGCTCGTGAACGACACATAGGCCAGCCCGGCGACGCCATCTGAGGCGTCGAGATCGTCGGTCAGGCGGAAGGCCGCCCAATCGCTGTTGATCATCTCGGGTACGATCGCCGCCGCTCCCAGGAGCCCAAAGAGCCAGACGAGCCGTGCACCGCGTCGTTCCCCGACCACAGAGTCGTCCTCCTCGGGCACGTCGTCCTCGGTGAGCAGTCCGGGGACGACGTACAGCAACGCTGCAAGCAGCACACCCGACGCGCACAGCAGGTGCACCCGGAGGCTCACCTCGAGGCCGGCCATTGCCGCTGCAACGATGCCGCCGACCACCGTGCCGAGGCTCCACATTCCATGCAGCCGATTCATGATCGGGGTGGGTCGGCGGGCACTGAGCGCGGAACCCTGAAGGTTCATGGCGACGTCGGTCAGCACATCCGACGCAGCAATGAACGCCAGGACAAGCAGCAGCTGGTACCAGGTGTTCACAAACCCGACGACGGGGAGCATCCCAACGAGCCCAAGCGAGCCAGCCATCATCGCCCGCTTGGTGCCGAATCGATCGATGGCCGAGCCGACGACGGCGCTCCCCAGAACGCCTCCTGCGGTGGCAACGGCGATGACGAGGCCGATGGTGCTGAGGTTGATTCCGAGCCGGTCGCGGATGCCCGGAAGCCGTGGAACATACGAGGCAACGACCACACCGTTGATGAAGAACTGGACGGCGACTGCCTGCAGCGCACGCCGGTCTCGCGCCTGGTGTTCGACGCTCAGGTCGCTCGTGGTTGCCACGTCCCCCAGAGTACGCCGAGCACCACCACGATTCCGCCAACCACCGTGGTTCCTGGTGGCACTTCCGAGAAGAAGAGCCAGGCCCACAACGACGCCGCAACCGTCTCGACGGGAACGAACAGTCCCACCTCGGCGGCGTTGAGATACTTGGGCGCCTCGGCAATCAGCACACGGGACAGCGGTCCGAAGATTGCGCCCATGAGCACCACCGCCAGCCACGCCGTCATGTCGTGTCCGGTCAGCGTCGCGGGCACCACGGCAATGAGGGCCATCCCCACCCCAGCCAACGCCACCATCGTCATGCGGTGGATGTCGGGGAACCGCCGCAGGAGCACCAGGCTGATGCCGAACTGAGTGATTGCAGCGACGGCGAAGAGGTCGCCATCGAGGGAGCCGCCTCCGATCGAGCCGCTCACGACGATCAGCACCCCGGCCATGACAACAACAACGGCAGCCCAGACCCGGCGAGTGTTGAATTCGCGAAGGAACAACCAGCCCAGCACTGCCGCAAAGAGTGGAGCGGCGGCGATGATGACAACCACGTTGGACACCGACGTCTTGGTCACCGCAAGCACAAAGGCCGACGTGCTCCCGGCCTGCAGCAATGCCGCCAACCACAGCGTCCAGCCGCCGGTACGTACAAGCTGCAGCGGACGCTCCCGCTCGCGAAACTTCAGCAGGAGACCGAGCACCACCGCGGTGAACGTTCCGGTCCAGAACGTGACGTCGAATCCGTCGATGTCGGCCAGCCGGATGAAGAACGAGTCCGTGCTCACGCCAAGCATGCCCAGGAAAGCGAACCAGATGCCCTTCTGCCGATTCCCCTGCTCCATGTGAACCCTGTCTGAACGGCCCCAACTCGGGTGCGGGCAGAGACTAGGTTCGCAACACACCGCCACCCAAACACGGAGCCTTCATGAAGATCGCAGCGCACCTCCACCCCCAGCACGCCAGCTACGCACAGATTCGGGAGGCGGCCATTCGTGCCGAGGAGATGGGCGCGGACATCATCTACAACTGGGACCACTTCTACCCGCTCTATGGGGAGGCCGACGGCGAGCACTTCGAGGCGTGGACGATGCTCGCGAGCTGGGCTGAAGTCACGAGCCGGGTCGAGATCGGCTGCCTCGTCACCTGCAACAGCTACCGCAACCCGGAGCTCCTGGCAGACATGGCCCGCACGATCGATCACATCTCCGACGGCCGCCTCATCATGGGCATTGGCGCCGGCTGGTTCGAGCGGGACTATGACGAGTTCGGCTACGAGTTCGGCACCGCCGGTTCACGGCTGCACGCCCTTCGCGATGACCTGCCGCGGCTCATCAACCGCATGGCGGTCGGCAATCCGGCGCCGAACCGCACCATCCCCATTCTCATCGGTGGCAGCGGCGAGAAGAAGACGCTGAACTACACGTCGCAGCACGCAAACGTGTGGCACTCCTGGTGGAACGAACAGTGGGAACACAAGAACAACGTGCTCAACGAATGGTGCGCGAAGAACGGCCGCGACCCGGGCGAGATCGAGCGATCCGTCGGCGTGGATACCGACGGCGTCGAGGACTGGGATGCGCTCTTCGCCGGCCTCGCCGCAGCGAACGTGCACGAGGTCACGATCGGCCGCGGTGGCCCCGACTATGACCTCAGCTGGCTCACCCGCTTCGTCGAATGGCGAGACTCGCTGTA
>CAZFBD010000011.1:24602-83310 GCA_964517125.1 uncultured Acidimicrobiales bacterium | reverse complement strand
TTGAGGAACGGGATGCGTCGCTCGGCGACGAGGCGGCGGATGAAGCGATCGGTGACGCCGAGCCAGTCAGCGAGCTGCTCGATGCTGAGCAGCGAGGGACTGGCCGGGTCGACCTGGGAGGTCTTAGTCGTCGGCATGCGGCCGATCGTGCGAAACCCACCTCCTCCGCCACCTACCGTTTCACCTCACATTCCACCTCCCATTCGCAAGAAATCCGTGGGAGGTGAGGTAGGTGACCTCCTCTTTCACCTCCCATTCGTCTCCCACGGCCAGTTCGCGGGGTCATCTGGGCTGAAACTTGGATTCCACCGGTGCAATTCCAAGTTTCGTGGCCCCGGCCTCCGCGACCTGAGCAAGGTGAAGTGAATCGGGTTGCCCCGATCGCCACTTCCGTCGACACTGGAGGGACCGACGGCAGTAGCCGCAGGAAGCAGGCCCGGCTCCTCTCCGGACGGTGAGCGGCCGGGTCCTGCGTGATGGCGCCACGGTGCTATGTCGTGGTGAAGCCGAGAGTCCCGGAGTGCCAGGCCGAGGGCCCCAAAGGGGGTCGACTAGGACGGGAGCCGGGGCTTCCGCATGGTTGAGCAGACCGGTCGTTTGCGCCTACTCGGCATCGCCGATGGTTGAGGGCGGCGGCGCCGGATCACTGAGCCGCCACTTGTTCTGTCTGCTTCGGCGCTTCTCGCTGGTGGCCTCAACCTCGCCCGCTTTCTCCATCCGGCGAAGCCACCGGAGTATCGCCTCCTTGGTCAGGCCGATCTCGTCAGCGAGATACTGGGCTGACTGTGGTCCTGGTCTCAGCAGCGATTTGATCGCTGGCCGTCGGTCGCCGCGAGTGACCTGGGGATTCTGCGGCGTGAACTCCAAGCGGCGTTGTGTGTCGGACGGCTTCGCTCCGGCGAGTTTCCAGATTGTCCATCGACGGTCACTTGTCTTGTCGATGAGTCCTTCGCCTGCGAGGCCGGTGAGCTCCCGTGTGGCCGTGAGCGAGTCGGTTCCGGTAACAGTGCGGTACTGCTGGTTGGTGATTTGACCGTTGCGGTGGAGAAATGCAAGCCCGAGCCGCTGACGGTCGTTGAGTCGTGCGGTGTCGAGCGTCGAGAGCCAGGAGACTGCGTCGTCGTCGAGGAGCCCGTGGTTGCGAATGATCATCCGGAACTCGCGGATGTTGTCCACGACTCGGGGCGGCTCCATGCCGGCATCGCGGAGCGCTGCGGCTGTTGCGAGGAGGCCGGAGCCTCGGTTCTCGCAAACAGTTCGGCCGGTCGACTCGACCTCGACGTCCTCCAGTAGCTTGGCGAGTCGCGCGTTTCTGGAAGACGAAACGGCCTCCGCGAGGAGGTCGACGTGCGAAACCGGACCGTGAAGGCCGCCTGGACTCGAGACCTCGAGTCTGTCGGGATAGAGCGACACGCGTACCTGGGTGCCGTGGGCGAGTTGGTTGTAGTCACGGTGCATGAGGGCGTTGGCGACGAGTTCCCGAATCGCCTCCTCGGGATACTCCCACCGATCCTCTCGCCCGACCCCGACGACAATGGAGCGGCGCTTCATGTTCCGTCGCAGCGCAGCGAGCGTTTCCGAGACCATTCGGGGTATGGGGCCATCGATGGACTGGTTGTCCAGAAATCGAGTGCCATCCTGGAGCGGCTCTCCGGATGCAGTTGGCAAGGCGACGAACGTGACGTCGAGTTGCGGCACGAACTGCTGAGGGAATCTGCCGAGGGCGAGCAATCCCGCGAGCGTGACGGCTCGTGCTCCGTCGCGAGTAACGGTGACACCCATCATGTCGAGAATCTCGTCATCGCTCGCGGACGAGAATGTGTGGCCCCGTGTTGATCGGAGTCGAGCGAGGAGGGTTGACGTGAGTGACGAATCGAGATCGTCCGTCGTCGCGCCGGCGACGATCGCCCCGTCGTCGTCTGGCTGACCCCGTGAGGACTGCAGGACGTGGACTTCGTATGTCGACAGCGAACGGTCACCATCGAACGTGCGGACGAAGGAGCCGCGCTCGATTCCGCGAGACTTCACAAAGCAGGGCTTCTGAGTCTGTGGGAGCTCGTCCACGAGTGCGGCGACGAGATGGTTCCCTTCGAACTCGACGATCTCGATCTCGGGCCGGATCGGCGGCTCGAGTTGGTCGGCGCACGCCGAGGCAAGGTCCGACGCGAGCTTGCCGCTGCCGACTTGGAGCACCGAGAACTCTGAGCTCTCGTCGAGCCCCAGCAGGATGAGCCCACCGTCGGTGTTCGCGAAGGCGGAGACGGTCTCGATGATCGACTTCGGCAGGCCACCAGCGGCAGCCTTGACCTCGATGGTCGTGAGATCGGACCCGACGGCTCGCAGCGTCGAGACAATCTCGCTCACATTGGTGGCATCGAGTTCAGGCAAGCTCACTCCTCATCCAACTTGTCTGATTGTAACTATCAAGTTGTATGTGGAGTTGCATGAGAGGTGCGCGCTCGGCGCTACCAGCTATGTGGGCGGAGCCAGGTGACAGTGTCGCCGGACGGAATGAGGATGCTCGTTCGCGACTGCACCTCGGGGAGGGGATCGCCGTTCCGATTGATCGCCGAGAGGCCGGATACTTCTTCGCCGACCAGTCCGAAGGCGAGCGACGCAGCTTGACCGATGCGATCGGCTACTCGGTGGAGCCAATCGTCGATCGGCTCGCGCCAGCTCCTACTCCCGTCCTGGTGAAGCGGATGGTCAAGCTCTGGGATAGCCCGCTCGAGCGCTCCGGTTGGTAGGCAGATGGCGATCCAGTCCAGGGCGTCGTCGCCTTCTTCGCGGACTACGTGCATCGCACAGACGACTGTCGCTCCGTTCGGGAGCAGCGCACGACCGTAGATTGGGGAGGTGAGCTCGACGTTGCTCAGATCTGGGCTTAGTCGAGCTTGTTCCTCGGGCCGCGCCCACCGGTCCAAGTAGCAGCCATCCAGTCGCGGGTCCTGCCAGATCGCCGTTCGGGCTCTCTGGATGCGGACGCCAGCGTCGGGATCGGTGGGGGACCCGAGGGCCACGGCGAGTTCGTAGTAGGAGCCGTGCCAGTTCTCGCTGTCGAGGAAGTCAGCCGCTGTCATGCGTCCCACCGGCCGTACGGGAAGAGGGTTCGCCCTTGCCCGATCACCTTGTGATTGACCTCGATCGTCCGCACGTGGTCGTCGTCGCAGAAGTGAATCTCCAACGGGCCGAGCCGGTGCAGGTTGCCCGGACGCCACCAGTCGACCGGCATGCGATCCACGACGACCGGTGGGACGAATCTCACTGTCTCGGCCGGCCTTGTTCGTCACGGGCCCGCTCGACCGCATCTGTCACCTCGGCGATCTCAAGCTTGACCACGCCGCAGTGCGTGAGCGAGCACGCTCGTGGTCGAGATCCATCAATGAGGGAGATTCCCTGCACTTCGTCTCCATCCCTGGAAGTGCACAGAACAGGGTGGTAGCTGCAGTCCTCGTAGATGTCGCCCGGAGCGATGTCGTCTAACGGGAGGTCTTCACGAGTGGCGTACTCGACGAGCATCGGGTGGAGAGCGCTGTGGCTGACGGACGTCTTGGACCCGTTGGGCAGCCTCACGAGAGCGCGCCCATTGCGGTCTTCGAGGTACTGCACGAGGATCGATGCCCATTGGCCGGCATCGAGTGAACTAGTCATTGGACTCACTCTCTGGTGTGATCAGCCCCATCTCGTCGGCGGTGTCGAGGGCCGGGCCGATGAGCCAAGGGTCCAGTGAGACTGAGATAGCGTCTTCGGTCGCCGTCCCACGCTCGGAGATAGCAAGACCAATCAGCGCCAGAGCGGCAGCGCGATGACGTTCGACGGCCTGGGCACGAGTCTCGGTCCCAACTGTGTCGGAGTCGTCTCGTTCCCAGGCCGCAGTAGCGCTCGTCGCGAGGTCGAGGGGAATCTCGACCTCCACGGAGAGACGCTCTCTGAAGAGTTGGGCTCCGATCTGCGCGAGAACAACCGCATCGGCTTCCCACTGCGCCCGATCTTGGCCGTCCTCAGGAGGCAGAAGGCGACTCCCGCACCAAGGGCAGAAGCTGGCACGGATGAAGGACGTTCCACCGTCCCGGATAGGGAACTGAAACTCTCCGCTGGGCGAGCGTATGACCACAGCGTCCGGACAGTCGGCGATATCCGGATGATCCGAACACGTCAGGGCGAGCTGTCCCGCCATCACCTCACAGCAAACGTCGAAAGCCATGGATCCAGTGAAGTCGACTTCGGCACATCGAGCCGGACTTTGTGTCTCGGACATCATGCAACTCAATCTCGCCCGTCCAGCTCGCCGTTCATGCGGCGCTCTATAGCGTCAGCGATCTCCTCGTCGCGGCGGGCGGAGGCCTTGAGGTAGCGGAGCGACGCGTCGGAGGAGGCGTGGCCCATTCGGGCCATGATCTCGCGGAGCGAAGCACCTGCCGTCGCCGCCGATGTGCCCGCGTGGTGGCGGAGGTCGTGGAAGCGGATCGACTCTTCGAGGCCGGCCGCCTTGAGCGCCTTCTTCCAGTACGGAGCGAAGTACCGGTTGACGAGTGGGCTGTCCTTCACTGATGTGAACACGAGCGCGTCGGGGTCTTCGACGACGTGCTCTTCGATGTGTGCGGCGAGCATCTCGACCACACCACTCGGGATGACCACCGTCCGGTGAGCAGCCGCCGACTTCGGAGGGCCGAGGGTCGGCCCCTGGCCCTTCACGAACGACAGGGCCCGGTCGACCCGGAGCGAACGGTCGTCGAGGTCGACGTGCCTTCGGGTCAAGCCAGTGAGCTCGCCGTAGCGGAGGCCGGACGTGGCGCCGACCCACACGAGCGCCCGGAACCTCGGGTGGATGGCGTCAGCGATGCGCTCGATGTCGTCCCAGTCGAGCATTGGTCGCTCGATCGATCTCTCGACAGCAGCGCCCTTGATGTGGACGGGATTGGTCCGGAGGAGTCCGTCGTCGACCGCCGTGTCAAGCATGGTCCGGAAGAGCCGGTAGACCTTGGCGACGGTGTTGGCGTGCAGGGCCGACTTCGACAGGCGGCCATGCCAGGCCCGGACCGCCGACGGGGTGATCTTGCGCAGCTCCACGGTCTCGAACTCGTCGAGGATGTGGGCGAGCTGCGAGGCATAGGTGTCCCGCGTCCGTGGACGAAGGTCGCGAGCCTCGAGCCAGCGCTCAGCGAACGCCCCGAATCGCTCACGGCCGCTCGACGGGTCGACGTGGCGACCCGACACCAGGTCGGTCTCCATCGTCGCCAGCCACGCCCGCGCGTCGGCCTTCGTGGCGAACGTCGTGTCGGCGGGGACCTGTTTACCGAGGTGCCAGTAGCGCGCCTGATAGCGCCCGGACGGGAGCTTTCGGATGTTGCCGAAGGGCCTGCTACTCGCCACTCGTGCCTACTGTTCGCCGTTGTTCTAGGCACATTGTAGGCACGGAGCCCGTTGACGATCCAGTGAATCAGGCCCGAAACCTCTGATTACCAGGGCTTTCGCTTGGAGCGGGTGACGAGAATCGAACTCGCGTATTCAGCTTGGGAAGCTGATGTTCTGCCATTGAACTACACCCGCAGAGGTGCCCAATCTAGTGTCTGTACGGGCGGCGGTCACAGGCGAACGCACTGCTTGGGATACGGTCAGAGGATGATCCTTCGCCTTCTTCGGACAACAGCGCCCATCGCGGTTGCCGTGCTTCTGAGCGCGGCGTGCAGTTCGTCGGGGACTGATGTCGATGCTTCATCGGTCGATGACGCCACGACGACCGTTGCCACTGAAACGACGGTTGCTGAAGCACCGGACGAGAGCATGGCACCCACGGAGACGACCGAGGCTGTGGTCGTTGACGAGCCCGCAGATGAGCCCATGGAGGATCCGGGAACCGACCTCGGTGCGCTCGAAGTCGAGCTCTTGTCCCTGATCGAGACCTGGCAGGAGACCAACGGTGCACCAGCCGTTTCGTTGAGCGTGCAGCTGTCCACGGACGAGAGCATCAGCGTGGCCACGGGGGTCACCGACCTCGTCGATCAGACGCCAGTGACCACCCGCGACTACTTCCGTATCGCAAGCATCACCAAGCCCATGACCGCAGCGCTCGTGCTGCAGCTGATTGACGAAGGTCTGATCGGCCTCGACGAGCCGGTGCGCACCTACATCCCAGACTGGCTCGACGGATACCAGTACGCCGACGACATCACGATCCGTCAGCTCATGGACCACACGAACGGTCTCGTCGAATACGCGCTCGATCCGTTGTTCTTCCAAATGGCCGGCCAGCGAATCGACCAGGCGATGGAGCCCGAAGAAATCTGGGCGTGGCTGGCTGAGCAGGAGCCGCTGTTCGCTCCGGGCGAGCAGTACAGCTACGAAACCGGCGGGTTCCTGACGCTTGGAACCATCATCGAGGGAGTCACCGGCAACTCGGCTGCCGCCGAGATGCGCAGCCGCATCTTCGATCCGGCTGGCGCCGACAACATCTTCCTCACCCCGCAGGAGTTTCCGCCCGAGCCAGTGGTGACCGGTTACGGCCGAGATCTCATGTACTTCGCCGGCACGACTCTTATTGGACGGACAGATGAGGTGGGGCTCACGATCAACGACGAACCGGTTGTGGGTATGTACACGCTTCCGCAGGACGTATTGCAGTCGGCGGGTTGGACTGGCGGCGGGAACGAGGCCCAACCCGAAAGCGTCGCATCGATCTTCGCGGCCATGTTCGATGGCACGATCCTGAGCGATGCGCAGATCGCCGAAATGACCGCGCCAGCCCTGCCCGATGTCACCTACGGCCTCGGCATCAGCCGAGACGACGTCGACGGCACGATCGTCTACTCACACGGTGGTGGCGTTCCCGGCTTCAGAAGCCAGGCCGGGTATCTGGCCGACCACGACATTTCGTACGCGGTGTCGTCATCGCTCATTCCGCTGCCCGAAGGCGGCGGAGTTGGAGAGCTCCAGGCGATGCTCGTGCCTCTGCTGCTCGAATACGCCGGCTGACGCCGACGGGCCCTACTCGGCTGGAAGTGGCCCTGCGCTGAAGGTGAAGGACCGTTGGCCAACCTCGACAATGGTGCCCGGGAGAATGGCGGTGGGATCTTCGGCCCGAAGGCGAGCACGTTCGTCGCCTGATCGTGTGAAGGTGCCGCTGCTGGAGTTCATGTCGATGATCTCGACGTCCCACCCGTTCAGATGCACCTCGAGGTGTACTCGAGAAATGGTGCCCTGCACATCGTCGAGCAGAACGGTGGTTGCTGGTTCAGCGTCGATGGCGTAGCGCTCGGGCACGCCTCGGCCGATGACCACGGGGCGGGTCAGTTGCAGCTGCGCTCCGTCGTCGAACGTGAGTGTTCCCAACGACGGTCGGGACCCAACGACGATGTCGCCGGTGGGATCGATGGGCAGCCCACAGGTCCGGCAATGGCTGTCCTGGATGCTCGTGAGGTGGCCGTTCGGACACAGGACGCCACGGAGTTCAGGAACGGTGGCCACGGCGACCGACCCCTGCGGGGCGGGTTCCAGACCATTGGGGCCCGGAACCGGCGGAGGAGGAAGCTCCTCCTCGGTGACGGGCACGCCAAGTTCTGCGTCGCCTGTCTCGGTCGGTTCGTCGACGCCCACGGTTGCGAACACCTCATCGGCAGATCGGGGCGCGGGATCGGACTCGACGACGACTTCGGCATCCTCGATGTCGTTCGACTCGCTTCGGCTGAAAATCCCGGAAACGGCCGGGAAGTCGTTGCCGGAGTCTGCTGCCTCGGCGCCCAAGGATGGAGCGTTGGCGGCATCGTCGAGCGACGTGTCGGCCAGGAGCGCATCGGAGGCGTCGCCGTTGGCGCCTCCTTCGGATTCGTCCTGTAGCGGCACACCGAAAATGCTGCCGTTGAGCGTTTCGGTGTCGACGACGTCCTCGGGCTCGTCGTCGGCGTCGCTCTCTGCGCTCACGGGTACGTCATCGGCTTCAACGTCGGCCTCGGTCTCCTGAGCCTCGTCAACCTCGGGCGCTTCGGCGACGGCCTCGGCGATTTCGCTGTCGGTCTCGACCTGCTCCACGTCTGTGGCTTCGGCTTCGGCGTCGGCGGTGGCAACCGCGTCGGCAGCTGGTTCGTCGGCGTCGGTTGGCTCGTCGGCAACCTCTGCAACGATCGGGGCTTCGGGCGCTGGAGCCTCAGCGGCGGGCTCCGCCGTTTCGTCGGCGTCCCAGCGAGTCGCCGCAGGGATGGGGCCATGCAGGTCAAAGACAAAGCCGCCACCGGAGACCACTCCGTCGCGCAGCACCCCGACCACCGTGGAGGGAGACTGTTCGCCACAGCGGACACGAGCGGTTGAACCCGGCACCGCAAGATCGATCCACGTACTGGAATGACGGCCGTCGAGCGTACGACGCTCGACATCGGTCGTGACCGACAGGCTCAGGTCGCCGAACACCAGCACGCCGATGCGATCGTCCTCAATCGCCGCGCAGGCCATTGCCGGATGGTTGTCGTACCCGGCCGCAGCGATGTCCGACGTGAGGGTCCGGACCACCTCGGACCAGGGGGCTCCGGCAAGAGCGTTCAACCGGACCACCAGCTGGTTCAGGCCATCATCGTCGCCTTCCGCGTAGGCCATGAACTGGCCGAGATGAGCAACGATTCCGGACCCGGGGGTGATGTGGATTCCGCGTGACGCATTCAGTTCGTTCGCCACGTTGTCCACCGACTCTCCATACATGCCGCAAGTCTGTCACGCGGAGCCCTTGGCTAGCCGTCAAAGGCCAAGCCGTCACCACGGCGTGTCACAACCCCGAACGGCATGGCTCCGGTCGGTGGCTCTCGTCAGTCTGGCTGCCCGCCTCCGAGTGTGACCGTGGTGTCACCCATGATCACGGCATCGCCGTCGGTGATCGGAAAGGGAATGTTCGGCTGAACGGGAACGCGATCGGGGCTGCCCTTGCGCTTCACCCACGTGCCGTTGTGTGAGGCCTTGTCGATCACAACTGCGCCGGGGTCCTGTGGACGAATTTCTGCGTGGAGCCGGGAAATGGCCGGATCTGCCAGAATGAGCGGCTCGAGCTCGGCGTCGAAGTCGGCGTGTTTGTACGGCCAGCGGCCCAGAACGATGCCACGGCCAATTTCGACCGAGTAGTCATCGAGATGAAGCTGCAGGACGGTCGGAGTTGGGTCCAACTGCACGACGTCGGGACTGGTGCGGGCATTGGCGCTGTTGTGGATGTGGAGCCGGAACCCACCCGCCCGGATCACGCCCTCGATGAGCATGCCCGACGGCTCGGAGATCTCGTCGTGCAACCCGAGCGACTTCACCTTGCCCAGGTTGCTTGCTCCCGCTGCGCCGTCGCTGAGGTCCACGATGCGCCCCGCGTTCGAGTCCGGCTCGTTGATCTCCAACGAGGCAATGCCGTGGGCCATCGCCTGCGCCGACCGCTCCAGGCCGATCAGCAACATGGCGGGTAGGGGGCGGCCAGTTTCGAGCCAGGAGCGGAACGTGCGGAATGCAGCATCGATGTCGCGGGGGACGAGCAGGGGCTCGATCACGTCGTGTGCGACGTCGACGGTCTCCTCGCCGGGCAGAAAGACGATTCGATCATTCTCCCGTGCCAGCCAGCCAGCCCCGGGTGTCATCTCCAACAGGAAGTCCATGGCCGGACATTTTTACATACCGCAACCCGATTCGATGCCGCCGCCGGACCAGACTGTTGCAATGTTGATGATCGGCCTCCTGGGAGGCATGAGCTGGGAATCGTCCGTCCTCTACGAGGAGCTGATCAATACCGAAGTCAGAGCTCGGCTGGGGGGTGTGCACTCGGCCGACCTGATCGTTCGTAGCTACGACTTCGCGCAGATCGAAGCCCTGCAGGCCGCTGGCGACTGGGCAGCGTCCGGAGAGCTGCTCGCTGCCGACGCCGCTCGCCTCGAGGCTGCCGGTGCGGGAGTCATCGTGTTGTGCACCAACACCATGCACAAGGTTGCCGACGCAATTGAGGCTGCAATCACGGTCCCCTTTCTCCACCTGGCTGATGCCACCGCGGCCGCGGTGAAGGCTGAGGGGCTCGATACAGTCGGCCTGCTCGGTACGAAGTTCACGATGGAGCAGGACTTCTACCGGGATCGGCTTCAGAGCCACGGTCTGACCGTTGTTGTGCCGTCGGAGCCCGAACGACAGCGCGTTCACGACATCATCTACGACGAGCTGGTCAAGGGCGAACTCAATCGGTCGTCGCGCGAGGAGTACCTGGACATCATCGACCGGCTGGGCTCTGCGGGAGCACAGGGTGTCATTGCCGGGTGTACCGAAATTGAGCTGCTCATCACCGCAGATGACGTGTTCATTCCCTACTTCCCGACCACAGCACTGCATGCAAAGGCAGCTGTTGCTGCCGCTCTCCGAGACACCTGAACAACCGCAACACAATTGTCACGTGACGTCTGCTCAACGGACTTCTCGAATGTGCCGAATTCAAGTGGGTGAGCTCGGATCCAGCGGTTCGACGCGTCGGTCCGTTTCGTTGAGGCAACCCACCCCGGTCCTCTGGATGACTACCAGGCGTTCATGAAGGACGAGTCCGAAGAGGTGGCAGTCGGTGACCCGGGCGTGCTGTTCTTCGAGTCGGTGGCCCTCGACGAAATGGATGCGCTGACAGAACGCGAAGCCCAGTTGGGCAATGAGGGCTTCCAGATCACGCTCTTTCCGGCTCAGACCGACGAGCGCGTCATCCTGACCAGGTTTGCACGCGACTCTGACCTGTACGACGTTTCGCTGATGGGGCTCGACATCACGTCGCTCAGCGCACAGCTTCTCCCTGTTGACTACGGGGTGGATGAGGTCGAGCTCTACATTCTGGATTCGACTGCGCTCACGAACTTTGTCGAAGTCGACGAAGAACGCGCCGGGTTCGAGGATCTGACGGCGATGCTGCTCGGTGTTGCCACCGACGAACAGGGCGAGCAGTTGGGGATCCTCGTGAAGATCGACACGGTCAGCGGGCTCGTCGACGGCGCCGATACCGGCAACCTCAACGGGCTCGAGTTCGCGCTCCGGGCTGGAGCGGACGAACAGACCATCGGTGGATCGGTCAATCGCAACGCACAGCCGATCGAGGCGGCAGCGTTGGTGGACGAACGGACCCTGGAGACCGCCGCTCTGACGTGGCGGATCGATGTCTGGGCACCGGCTTCCTACCTGGACGGCACCGGCATTGGCTCGCAACTGCGGGTCTGGTTCGCCGGCTTCGGCATCATCGTCGCCGCGTTGCTGCTGGCATGGCGCCGACAACTCGTTCGCCTACGGCTCGACTCGGCCCACTTCGAACTGGAACATGCCCGCACGCTCGCGTCGACCGACGCCCTCACCGGTCTGCTGAACAGGAACGGCTTGGTGGACTCCGCTCGAACCGAGGACAGCTCGACGCCAGCCACCCTGTTCTTCATCGACCTCGACGGCTTCAAGGCCGTGAACGACTCCGAAGGCCACGAGCGTGGCGACCAACTCTTGCGTGCGGTAGCGAACGCACTTCGCGCCATCTTCCGGTCCGAGGACCTCGTCTGCCGCATTGGTGGCGATGAGTTTGTGGTCTTCGCACGCCGCTCGGCGCCGGACGAGTTCATGAAGATGGCCTCGGAGCGGATCACCAAGAACATCTCAGCGCTCGACGAGCGGGTCACGTGTTCGGTTGGGGTCAGCAGTCGTCCTGGTCGGTCGGGCATCGACGTGAAGGACATGCTGCGGCGCGCTGACGGAGCCATGTACGAGGCGAAACGACAAGGCGGCGATCGCTACCAGGTTGTGAGCGGTTCCGCGTAGCTACCAGTTGGTGGCGATGTACTGCGTCTCGCAGAACTCGTAGATGCCTTCGCTGGCGCCTTCGCGGCCAAGACCCGACTGCTTCATGCCACCGAAGGGGGCGGCAGGGTCGGACACGACGCCTCGATTCAGCCCGATCATGCCGGCCTGGATCTGTTCGCTGACCCGCAGGCCCTTCGCGAGGTCCTGGGTGAAGACATATCCCATGAGGCCCATCTCGGTGTCGTTCGCCATGTCGATCACGGCTGTCTCGTCGGTGAACCCGATGAGCGGCGCAACCGGACCGAAGATCTCCTCGCGGGCGACGTCGGCTTCGGCGTGCACGCCGGTCAGGACCGTGGGTGGGTAGAAGAACCCGGGACCTTCGATGGGGCTGCCACCGGTGATGGCCGTGGCACCGTCGGCCACAGCGGCCGTAACCAACCGGTCGACGTTGTCGACTGCGTCCTGGTTGATGAGCGGACCGACCTGGGCGCCGTCGACATGGCCCTGGTCGACCTTCATGGCCGCCATCGCTGCCGCCAGTTTCTGACCGAACTCTTCCATGACCGGCTCTTCAACGAAGAAGCGGTTGGCCGCGGTGCATGTCTCGGCAGAGTGCCGCATCTTCGCAGCGATTGCGCCTTCGACGGCAAGGTCCAGATCGGCGTCGGCGAACACGACGAACGGTGCATTTCCGCCGAGCTCCATCGCAACCTTCAGAACCCGGTCGGCAGCCTGATGCAGCAGGACCCGACCAACTTCCGTGGATCCGGTGAACGACACCATCCGCACGGCGTCATGGCTCATTGCCGCCTGCACCGGCTTCGACGCCGACTTCGTCGTGACCATGTTGATCAGACCAGGGGGCAGCCCGACTTCCTTTTCGAACAGGTCGGCCAGCGCAAGTGCCGTGAGGGGCGTTTCCTTCGGCGGCTTGATGACGACCGCGTTGCCCGCTCCGAGAGCTGGCGCCATCTTCCGGGTGATCATGGCTGCGGGGAAGTTCCACGGCGTCACCATCAGGACAACCCCGATCGGCGGATGATGCACGATCATGCGGGCGGTGCCGGTGGGGTTCGATCCGAGGCTGCCGTGCAGCCGGACCGTCTCTTCGCTGTTCCAGCGGAAGAATTCTGCGGCGTACGCAATTTCGCCAAGTGCGTCGGCCTTGGGCTTCCCGTGTTCGGCCACGATGATGTCGGCCAGCATTTCGGCGTTGTCGACCATCACCTGGTAGCAGGACCGAAGCAGTTCGGCCCGGGTCCGGGGCGCAGTTGCCGCCCACGACTTCTGTGCTGCTGCAGCGGCATCACATGCAGCGACCATGTCATCGACAGAGCCAGCGGCGACCCTTGCCACAACGCTGCCGTCGGCAGGATTCAGAACGTCGACCGTGTCGCCATCGGAGCCGTCGCGACGTTCTCCACCAATGACCAGCTGTGTCTGCATCGAAACCCTCCAAGGCACCGTTGTTCCGGCGCGATGTTACCGGGTGCAGGGCTATGGGGAGTGGTCCGGCCTCGCGTCGAGCTGGCGCTCGTCGGCCGGGTGCTGTGAGGGTTCGATCCACAATCGGCCATCGTCAGCCAGGTGAAGAAACACGGGAGCGTTCGGGTCGGGAGCAGTCTCTGCCTGCTGCAGTGCTTCGCGTGACCATGGTGCTCGCATCGACGGTGCCTCCTCTGCCCGCTCGTGCTCCGATCGGCCGCAGAGACCAACGTGGTGAGCGAAGCGAGTGGGTCATTTGGCTCGAATCGTTCGCGAGAGAAGGTGGAGTGCGAGAAGGCGCCGGAAGCTACCGTTGGGTAACATCGGGATCATGAAGATCTCGATGACGATTGACTACAGCGACAACCCCCGCAAAGCCGTGGAAAGGGCCCAGGCCATGGAGGCCGCAGGTGTCGACCTCGCTTGGGTCGCCGAGGCATACAGCTTCGACGCCGTGTCGACGCTCGGGTTCCTGGCCGCACACACCAACACCATGGAGCTCGTGTCGGGCATTCTTCCGGTCTACAGCCGTACGCCGACGCTGATCGCCATGACGGCAGCCACCCTCGACTCGCTCTCCGAGGGGCGTTTCACGCTCGGCCTTGGTGCATCCGGCCCGCAGGTCATCGAAGGATGGCACGGCGTGCCCTACAACCGTCCGCTCGGCCGCACCCGCGAGGTCGTCGAGGTCTGCCGCAAGGTGTGGAGCCGCGAGCGGCTCGTGCACGAAGGTCGCAACTACCAGATGCCACTCACGCCCGAGCATGGTGGCAGCGGTCTGGGCAAGCCCCTCAAGCTCATCAACACGCCGCTTCGCGAGGACATCCCTATTGTCATCGCATCGATCGGTGAGAAGAACGTCGAACTCACAGCCGAGGTCGCCAACGGTTGGCTCCCCGTGTTCTTCCATCCGGAGAAGTCCCGCGACGCCTGGGGTGCTGCTCTCGAAGCGGGCCTGGCCAAGCGTGACCCATCCCTCGGCGAGCTCGAGATCATCGCCGGTGGCCTCGCAGCCATCACCGAGACGGAAGAGCAGGCGGCTGAACTTCGGAACCTCGCACGTCCGAGCCTGGCGCTCTACATCGGTGGCATGGGTGCGAAGTCCAAGAACTTCTACAACACACTGTTCCGCCGCTACGGCTACGAGCAGGAGGCCGAGCAAATCCAGGACCTCTACCTCGACGGCAAGAAGGATGAAGCGGCTGCGCTCATCCCGGACGAGTTCATCGCGCAGACCACCCTTGTCGGTCCGGCCGGTTTCGTTCAGGAACGCATCGCCGCTTTCGCTGAAGCCGGTGTCACGAGCCTCACACTCAACCCCGTTGGTGCAGACCCACTGGCCGTCGTGTCACAGATCAAGGAGTGGGCGAACTAGCCCTCGATTCAGATCCGCTCGAAGGTCCAGGACTTCGGCGCGTCGCCGTCGTAGGGCATCGTGCCGTGGAAGGCGGCAGGATCGTCGTCGAAGACGAGCGGGACAAAGTGACGGTCGCCGGCCCACATGGGCAGGTCCGCTGCAGTTCGCTCTGCGTCGTCATCTGAACACGCCTGCAGAAGTCGGCTGCGTGGAATCCACACGAGGCTGCCTTCCTCGTTGCTTGCGGGAGGCTCGCCCTCCCAGCCGGTCACCAGAAAGATGAAGCCGAGCCATTCTTCGCGCTTGGGCCCGAAGTTGGTCCAGGTGATCGTGCCGCGAAGCGCAATCTCGGTCAGCTCCAGGCCGGTCTCTTCGTCGAGCTCGCGGCGGAGGCTCTCGACGATTCCCTCGTCTGGTTCGACCTTGCCGCCCAGTCCGTTGACCTTTCCGAAGTGGTCGTCGTCCGGTCGGGCGTCGCGCTGGATCATCAACACCTGATCGGTGCTCGGGTCGAGCAGGTAGGCGAGGGTTCCAACGATGGGGCGAAGCGGCATCCGTTGAGCGTACGGGTTCAGTTGATGTGGACTTCGTTCGTCATGCCGATCGGTGCAACCCCTGGAATGCTCGACGGCCGGCTGAAGAGCTCCTCCATCATCGGGATGAAGTCCTCGATGGGCAGCGTCGGGTAGTCCGGATCGAAGCAGTTCTGGTCGTATTGGGCACAGAAGCGGACGCAGGCGTCGAAGTACTCGTGATCGGCGTGGACGTTGCGACCGTTGCGATCGCCGCCCATGTGATGGAAGTAGTAGTAGCCCTGGAACAGACCGTGATGTTTGACCACCCAGTGGGTCTCGTCGTCGACGTAGGGACGAAGAAGGCTCGCCGCCATGGCGCTGTGATTCTCCGGTGCGATGGGATCGCCGACGTCGTGCAGCAGGGCACCGACGACCAGGTCGAGGCTTTCGTCGTTGCGAAGGGCTCGGGTTGCTGACTGCAGTGAGTGCTGGTATCGGTCGATCTGATAGCCGAGCTTGGGGCCCTCCATGACCTTGAGGAGTTTCACGAGGTTCTCGACCTGTTCACTCTTCGAGTGCTCGTTGTAGTGGCGACCCAGGAACTCGTAGTCCTCCGGCGTGCCGTCTTCCATGCTGGTCCAGCTCACGTGCTCCATCGCTGCAGAATGGAGGACTGCGACGGCGCTGTCAACGCGAACGGGCCCCTACGGTGGGGTGCCGGAAACGACAGGAGGTCGAGCGATGGGCTACGACGATTTCGAGATCATGGGAATGTCGGCGTTGGACCCGACGCCGGATGAGGAGGCCTGGGAGGCGTACCTCGACTTCGCGCAACCAATCGCTGGTGGCGATGACTCGCTCGGCCTGTCGGCCACGGACGTGACCACGCTCGAAGGCGTGGTGGGGGAGAGCCTTCCCTGGGAGATCGGGCTGTTCCTGGTGCTCGGTGTTCCGGCGGGAGACGGTTGGTGGCGTTGGAACGAAGATCCCGCAGTGAGCTGGGAGCGGTGGCAGGGTCAGCTGCGGTCGATGGTTGGTGAGGATGTCCTTCGCGGCGCTCCGCCAGTACTTCCGCTGTTCGAAGGTTGCGCTGTACCGCTCACCGTCGCCGACGGTCTTGAGACCAACATGGCGAACCCAATTCTGGAGATCACGGAAGCGGGTGTGTCCCAGGCGGGAGTCGACCTTGCCGAATGGCTGCACCAACGATTCGACGTCCCCCTCCCCACGTGGCCGGCCTCCCCGACACGCACCTTCCCAACCTGGTCCAACCTGATCCAACCCTGACCCCAGCAACCAAGAACCCAACACCAACCGCGGTCACCACACCACACCCGGGGCCTGGCCCCTGTTGTGGTCAGCCCGCCGCGCTACGCGGCGAATCGTTCACATTGTCGACGCTTGGCTAGTCGGAAATGGTTGATTCTTCGGCGTTGTGGGGATGCGCTCGTCACCGTCGGCGCGTGGTTCGCTACAGGTGGGGCCTGGCCCCTGGTGTGGTGCCTTGGCCGCGCTGCGCGCGAAGGGCGTGCGTTGGGGTGGGCGAGTGGATATGGGGTGGGCGGCTGATTGTGGGGTGGGTGGTTAGAGGACGGTGCGGTCGGCTCGGTCGAGGGCCAGGAGTACTGCGGTGGTGAGGAGCATGAGGATGACCGACAGCGCCATGGCCTGGCCGCGGATCTGTTGTCCTGGCTGACTCAGCAGACGGGCGATCGCCAGCGGCACGGTCATGAAGTCGGGCCGGCGGCCCACGAACGACGTTGCCCCGAACTCGCCGAGCGAGATGGCGAACGCGAAGCCGGCGCCCACCGTGAGCGCACGACGAGCGATCGGCAGGTCGATGTCCCGAAGTACTCGCCGCGGATCGGCCCCCAGAGAGCTCGCCGCCTCGCGCAGGTGCGGATCAATCGCCAACAACACGGGGGCAACCGCACGCGTCACAAACGGAACGCCGATCAGCGACTGGACCAGCGGAATGATGAACCACGACTGACGAAGATCAAAGACCCCGGAATCGAATGCCAGCAAGACGCCGAAGCCGAGCGTGACTGCCGAGGTGCCAAGGGGCAACAGGAAGGCGAGGTCGACCAGGCGCCCAATGGTCCGGCGGCTGAAGGCGACCGCCACGGCCGCCCATCCACCGACGACCGTTGCGAGCAATGCGGCGACGGCCCCGAACGCCAGGGAATTGCCGATGGCCCGCAATGGGCTCACGGTGAGGAACGGTGGACGATCATCGAGCGCCCGATAGTGGGTGAACGAAAGACCGCCGCCTGAACGCAGGGACTGATCGATCAACGAAACGACCGGCACCGCCAAGGCTGCGAGCGTGAACCCCAGGACGAGGGCGACGACCATGCGCTGTCCGACGCCGCTGACCGGGCGCGCCCGGTCCAGGGTCAGTCGATCCGAGCCCGCAATACGACCCCGCAGGCGTTGGTTCACGACCACGAGAACGAGCACGGTGACGAGCTGGACAACCGACAGGACGGCTGCCGTTCCAAAGTCGGTGCGGCTGATTGCGTACCGGTAGATCTCGGTCTCGATGGTTCGTTCTCTGGATGACCCGAGGATCAGGACCACGCCAAACGACGTGAACGTGAACAGGAACACGATGGCGACCGCAGCAGCGATTGCCGGGCGCAGTCGGGCAAGCGTGATCGTGGCGAAGGTGCGTATCGGCGACGCGCCGAGCATCCGGGCGGCGAATTCGTCGTCGGCCGACAACTGGCTCCAGTAGGAACCAACCGTCCGTACGACGACGGCAACGTTGAAGAAGACGTGCGCAACCAGGATGGCGAAGACGCCACCGTTCAGGGCGAACGGTCCGTCGGTGAGCCCGAGGCGGTCGGCGGTGGCGATGAACGCTCCGGCCACCACCACGGTTGGAAGCACGAAGGGAACCGTCACGAAGGCGCGTACGGCGCGGCGTCCGGGAAACCGGATGTTCGCAACAGCCCAGGTGAGCGGGAATGCCACCAGGACTGTCAGCACCGTGGACAAGGCGGCCTGCCAGAACGTGAACCACAGTGCGGACCGAATGGAGGCCGACGCGAACACGCCCGCGACATCGGCATCTCCCAGACCTCGTACGAGCAGTTCGGCCACAGGCCAAACGAAGAAGAGACCCAGAAACACCAACGGCCCCGCGACGAGTCCGAACTGGACTGCGTTGCGGGGCCGCCATGCGTGCATGCGCTGTGTGTCCGGCGATCAGCCGAGCACGATCTCATTCCACCGCGAGGTCCAGTCGTCGCGGTTCGCCTCGATCAGTTCAGGGTCGAGGGTGAGTGGAGCATCGACGAGCGGTCCGTATTCGACGAACTCGGCGGGAAGGGCAGCTGTGCCGTTCGCCGGGTACACGAACATGTTGAGCGGCACGTCTTCCTGGTATGTGGTGCTCAACATGAAGTCGATGAGCATCGCGGCCTCGGCTGGGTGGTCGGTCCCGTCGAGAATACCGGCGAACTCGATCTGTCGGAAGCAGCCCTCGGACAGGGATCCGCTGGGTGCTGCGTCCACCGGCGGATCGGCGAACAGGAACTCTGCCGGTGGGCTGGAGGCGTAGGAGGTGACAATGGAGCGATCGCCGCCACCAGCGGTGTAGTCGCCGTAGTACGCCTCGTTCCATCCGGCCTGGACGGCAATGTCATTCTCGACGAGTGAGGTCCAATAGTCCTCCCAGCCGTCCTCGCCGTAGGTGGCGATCGTGGCGAGCAGAAAGGCGAATCCCGGTGACGAGGTCTCGGGGTTTTCGGTCACGAATTCGCCCATGTTCACCGGATCGATGAGGTCATCGAGCGAGGTGGGAACATCGCCCGGCAGTTCGCTGGTCCAGTAGTTGACGCACACATCGCCGTAGTCGATGGGTGTGACTCGGTTGTGAGGATCGAGCTCGAGCGCGTCATCGACGTCGGCGAGGGCAGGCGAGGCGTAGGGAAGGAACAGGCCGGCTTCAAGGCCACGGCACAAGAACGCGTTGTCGATACCGAACAGCACGTCAGCGGTGGGGTTTGACTGGGTGAGGATGGCCTGGCTGACGAGCGTGCCGGCGTCGCCACCTGCCACCTGCTCGACCTCGATGCCGGTCTCCGCCGTGAACGCAGCGAGCGTGCCTTCAGAAAGGAAGAACGAGTCGTGGGTGGCGAGGGTCAGGGTGACGTCGCCATCGCTGGTGGCGTCGGTGTCGACCTCGTCGAGCCCGGGATCACTGAAGCAGGTTGGTTCCTGTGCATCCTCGGCGGGAGCCGCCCCGGTGGTGACCGTGTCATCGCCGCAGGCCGTGGCCACGAGCGTGAGAGTGAACAATACGCCGATCAGACGCAGAGCTGATGAATGAAACATGTGCTTCCTCCGCTGGAATTACCCAGTTCAGGTTTGTACGGGTCGGCGACGGTTTGGTCGCCCTCTCAGCCTGGATCTCCCAAGCTCCCCGGTTCTGTGTTGTCGACGGAGAGCCTACCCGACGGCTCGCCGAGTGAGTCCCAGTTCGATGCGCTGCGCCGTGGGCGTGACGGCCAGGCCAGCGAGCCCGGTGCATTTGAGCTCGCGTGCCATCAGGTCGCTCACCTGTTTGTGGGCGTCGAGAACCTCGTCGAATGGGATGAGGTGCTCGTACCCAGCCAGCGCCATGTTGGCGCAGCTGAGTGCGTTGGCTGCGCCGGTCACGTTGCGGCCGAGGCATGGTGCTTCCACACGGTTGCCGACGGGATCACAGATGAGTCCGAGCACGTTCTGGAGCGCCTGGCTGGCGGCTGACAACGACTGCGCCGCGGAACCACCAGCCAGCTCCACAAGTGCGGCGGCAGCCATGGCGGCCCCGGCGCCGGTTTCGGCCTGGCAGCCGCCCTCTTCGGCGGCGAAGCTCGAACGGTTCGCAACGAACACGCCAATGAGTCCGCCGGTGAGCAGCGCCCGCTCGGCCTGTTCGTCGGTGGCCGAGATGTTGTCGATCGTGGCGAGCAATGCGCCCGGAAACGTCGCGCAGGATCCGGCGGTCGGGGCAGCCACGATGACCTCCATGGCCGACTTCGCCTCCATGAGTGCCGTGACGTACGAGATCATGTCGTTCAGCAGACCGCCGTCGAGGAGCTGTCCGGCGGCTGCCATGGT
This sequence comes from uncultured Acidimicrobiales bacterium, assembly GCA_964517125.1. GTDB lineage: Bacteria > Actinomycetota > Acidimicrobiia > Acidimicrobiales > SHLQ01 > SHLQ01. Next base: position 63,084 of record CAZFBD010000011.1, on the reverse strand, counting down.
GGTGAATCGGCCGCTCTGCCAGCCCAGGATCCGATCGTCGTACTCCGTGCCGGCCAGGCCGGTGACCACGCCACGACGCATGATGCCCAGGATGTGTCGCGCTTGGGCCCGGACATCGTCAGCGGAGATTCCGCCGCGTGCCGACTCGTAGTCGATCGCCCAGTCGGACAGCGGGCGACTGTCGAGCAGCTCGGGCTCGGTGAGCTCCGACGCGTGGGAGAAGGGCACCCGCATGTCGGACCTGGACCCGACGGGAAGCACGCTCTGCAGATGGTGGAGCACGTCGGCCTCATCGCACAGACCGTCGAGGTCGTGTTCGGTCAGGGCTGCCGGCGAGGACGCAACGATCAGCGCCGGACCCGGGCCGGACACGGAAACGTCGTCGACGCCGTCGATTGCTCGGAGTCGTTCGGCGCAGGAGCGTCCGTCGGTGCTCGTGAAGACGAGGGTGACGAAGTAGTCGCCGTGAAGGCGCACGTCGAAGCCATCGATGGCAAGGACCCGGATCATGCCGCCCCCGGTCGACAGGGCGATCACATCGTGCCCGATGCCGTTGCGCTCCACATGGATCCGATAGGTGTTCGGATGCGGGTCGTGGAGTTCGGGTTTGCGAACTTCGATTCTCGTCCCGAGATCCCGCAGTGTCGCCGGCGATTCGGCCAGGCGCTCGTCATCGGCCGCCCAACCGAGCAAGCCGCCGTAGAGCCCCATGTCGGTTCCCTGGCTCTCGTGCGTGGTTGCGAGGGAACCCATCGTGTCGTAGTCGAGTTCGACGACGTCCGGGGTTCCACCGCACAGGTCGTGCAACAACAGCCCAATCCGGACCGACGCCGCGGAATGTGAGCTGGAAGGCCCCCGCATGACGGGTCCGATCACGTCGTTGAAGATGCTCGGAAGCAGGGTCGCGGCCATGGTCCGAGTATGGAGCCATCGGCCGGTTTTGCGAAACCAGACCACGGGGTGGACACTGGCCACAGCAGGGAGGAGGCTTCGTCGGTGAACCAGATCAAGGTGCTGTTCGCATCGGCCGAAGCGTCGCCGATTGCCCGCGTCGGCGGCCTGGCCGAAGCGTCGGCCGGGTTGATTCGTGCGCTACGGGTTCGCGAGGACGTGGAGCCCATCGTCGTGCTGCCCGACTACGACGGCTTTCCCCTTGAGGGGGAGTCGGTTCGAGAGCTGCATCTGCCCGACTGGGCCAGCCCGGCCAGCCTTCGAAGCGGTACCGCGCCTCAGCTTGGTGAGGTGCACCTGGTGAGTGTGCCGGGGATGGCCAAACCGAATCCCTACGTCGACGCGGCGGGCACAGGCTGGGCCGACAACACCGAGCGATTCTTCGGGTTCTCGGCCGCTGTGGCTGCGCTGGTGGACATCTGCGAACCCGACGTTCTTCACCTCAACGACTGGCACACGGCGCTGGCACTTGCGTGGACCGAGATTCCGTCGGTCTACACCATCCACACGCTTGGGTATCAGGGCGAGACCGACATTGGTTGGCTGCGTGACATTCCGGGAGATCGGGCTGCGGCGTTCGATCGCTACGGAACGCTCAACCCGGCAGCGGGTGCGATCAAGTTGGCGGATCGGGTCGTGGCTGTCAGCCCCAACTATGCCGACGAGATTCTTGACCCGGCTCGCAGCGCTGGGCTGCACGCACTCTTGGAGGCTCGGGGATCCGAGCTGCTGGGCATCCGCAACGGCATCGACTCGAGCATCTGGAGTCCGGAATCGGACCCCATGCTGTCCGTTGGGTACAGCTCAGGAGATCCGTCGGCCAAGACGGTGGCTCGGGATGCGCTGCTCGATGCAGTCGGATGGGAATCCGATGACCGGGCCGTGGTCGGGATGGTGACCCGGCTCGTCGACCAGAAGGGCCTGGACATCGCGCTGGGTCTTGTGCCGTACCTGGAACGCATGGGTGCCCGCCTTGTGCTGCTCGGTTCCGGCGATGAGCGGCTGGCGCTGTGGGCTCGGGACCTGGCTGGCCGTTTTCCTGACCAGCTCCATTTCACCGATGGGTACGACGTGCGGCTGGCACATCAGATCTTTGCCGGTAGCGACCTGTTCCTGATGCCGAGTCGGTTTGAGCCCTGCGGTCTCGCCCAGATGCAGGCCATGGCCTACGGGTCGATTCCGGTCGTGACGCCGGTTGGTGGCCTGGTGGATACCGTGGTCGATGCCGACGATCCCGAATCGGCGGGCGCGGGCAATGGATTCATGGCCCTGACCGTCGACGGAGTTGGCGTGCTTGATGCCCTGCACCGTGCCGTCGCCGGGTGGCGCGACCTGGCTCGCCGCCGCACGATTCAGCGCACGGGCATGGTCGAGGACTGGTCCTGGGAAGGGCCGGCCGACCAGCATGTGACGCTCTACAAGGACATCAGTCGACCGAAAGGCTGAGACGAGTCAGGCCTCGAGGACGCTGTTCTTCGGGATGACGACTACGCCACCAGCGCTGACGCTGAAGCGCTCGACGTCGGCCTCGTGATCGACCCCGATGGTGGTGCCGGGCGGAATGTGAACGTTCTTGTCGACCACACAGTTGCGCAGCACGGAGCCTTCGCCGATACGAACGTCGTCGAGCAGCACCACTCGCTCCAGATCGGCGCCCCCACCAACGTGGGCCCCGGTGGAGAGCACTGCAGTATCGACCCGAGCACCCTTCACGATGACGCCACTGTGGACGAGTGCATTGACCACATGCGGGTCTCCGGCGTCGGGGTCGGCGATGAACTTCGCAGGAGGCAGATTCCGGCTGTAGGAGTAGATGGGCCAGTCGGGGTTGTACAGCGTGAAGATGGGTTGCGGCACGACGAGGTCGAGGTTGGCGTCGAAGTAGGAGTCGATGGTTCCGACATCGCGCCAGTAGTGCCGGTTGTGATCGGTGTCGCCTGGCACCACATTCTGGGTGTAGTCGTACACGTGGGCGTCGCCACGGTCGACGAGGCGCGGGATGAGATCGCCCCCAATGTCGTGGTTGGACGCCGAGTCGTCGGCGTCCTCGGCGGCCATCTCCATGAGCAGTTCGGTCGAGAAGATGTAGTTGCCCATGGAGGCGAGGACTTCATCGGGCGAGTCGGGCAGGCCCACCGCATCGGTGGGCTTTTCGCGAAACTGCTGGATCTTGTTCGACCCAGCTCCGACCTCGATGACGCCGAACTGCGAGGCATCGGATCGGGGGACCCGAATGCCGGCGACGGTGGCGCCCGCACCACTGGAGATGTGGGAGTCGAGCATCTGCCGGGCGTCCATGCGGTAGATGTGATCGGCGCCGAACACGATGATGTGTTCGGGGCGTTCATCATCGATCAGGTTGAAGTTCTGGTAGATGGCATCGAGTGATCCGGTGAACCACTGGGGGCCGCGGCGCATCTGGGCCGGCACGGTCGTGATGTAGTTGCCGAGTTCGCTCGACAGGTTCCACGTCTTGGAGATGTGGACGTCGAGGCTGTGCGACTTGTACTGCGTGAGCACGACGACCTTGCGATAGCCGGAGTTCACGAGGTTGGAAATTGCGAAGTCGATCAGCCGGTAGCGGCCACCGAACGGCACAGCGGGTTTCGCTCGTTGGGCCGTGAGGGGCATGAGGCGTTTTCCCTCACCTCCCGCAAGAACCATGCAGAGGACGGCAGGACGGCGACGAGGGTTGAGCACAAGGCCGATACTAGGTGACGAATGCCACTCATGCCGAACGCTCGGTGATCTCCCCAGCACCCGCGATTCCGTCGTTGACAACGATGGTGGCCGCAGAACGGGCGGTGGTCATTTCGTTGGTGACATCGGCCAGAAGCATGACGTCGGTGGTCCAGGTTTCGGGCGTCACTTCGCACGACATCCAGCCGTTGTCCGGGTCGAACCAGCGCACCTGCGGGTTGAGGGCAAGGACGATGGGTGCGAACGATCGGAGTTGTTCCGGGAACCTCGAGCTGATCGCCGGAGCCATCAACTCGGTGGCGACGATGGGTGTGGAGGGGTCGTACGGGTCGGTCCGCACGTCGCCAACCGATGTCGAATGGAAATCGCCGGTGAGGACGACGAGGTTCCGGACACCGCTGTCGAGGGCCCCTTCGAGCAGGGTTCGCCGGGCGCCCGAATAGCCGTCCCAGGTGTCGGTGTTGGTCGACGGCGTGCTGCCGGGGAGGGCGTTGAGGCCATGCATGTACACCTGGTTGCCCAGCGCGTTCCATCGGGCGGAGCTTGTGGCGAGCTGGTCCTGAAGCCACACCTCCTGGCCCGGGCCGAGCATGGACTGATCGGGACTCAGCGCTGTTGGCCCCATCGTCCTCAGGCCGAAGTCGGCGACGCCCGGCAGCACGACCGGTTCGCCGTCGGTGGGTTGCGGATCCCGATACTGTCGGCCGTCGAGCATGTGCAGGTTGAGGAGCTGGCCCCACTGCATCGTTCGGTGGATCTGGAAGTCGCCCCCGGTTGGCGGGGCGAACCGGACCGGCATGTGCTCCCACCACGCCTTGTAGGCGGCCTGTCGACGCGCATCGAAGTCTGCTTGCTCGTCGGCCGACGTGGGGCCGGCGTGGTTGTTGTCCACCTCGTGATCGTCCCAGACCACGACCCACGGGCGGGCTGCGTGATGCGCCTGCAGATGTGGGTCGGAGCGATAGAGCTCGTACCGCTTCCGATAGGCATCGAGGTCGGTGACCTCGGGGCTGTCATGGACTCGCAGGCCTGCCGAGGTGACGACGTCGGGGGTGTCGCTCGGTCCGTATTCGTAGATGTAGTCGCCGAGCCACACGAACAGGTCATGGTCGGTCTCGGCGAGCAGGCGGTGGGCTCCGTACGCTCCGCTCTCCCAGTTCTGACACGAGGAGAATGCGAAACGCAGGTTGGTGTCCGAGTCGGCTGCTGGAGCGGTTCGGGCACGCCCGGCGGCCGAGGTGTGTTCGCCGACGCGGAATCGGTACCAGAACCACGAGTCCGACGGCAGATCGCCGACCTCGTGATGGAGCGTGTGCGCGTGCTCGGCCACCGTGGTTTGGAGCGAGCTGTGCAGGAGGTCGGTGAATGCCTCGTCGGTTGCGATGTCGACGGCGATGGGTTGCGTGTCTTCGAGGCCAGCGTCGATGAGTCGGGTCCAGAGGAGTACCGAGGTGGCGTCGGGGTCGCCAGAGGCAACACCGAGGGCGAAGGGGAAGGCACCGTCGAACGGCGGTGGTTCCACCGCCGCCAGTTGGGGCTCTGTGGTGGTTGTCGTTTCTGGCGTCGACGTGGGCGCTGTCGTCGACTCCGGGCCGCCGTCGGTTGTCGACGGTACTGCTTCGGTCTGGTTCGCCGGCTCGCTGGGCGACGTACAAGCTGCGGCGATCAGGCCGAAGCCGGCAGCGATGACGGTTCGACGTGAGAGCGTTGGTGGGGTGGTGAACACCCCGCCAGTCTTTCAGGCGTCGAGCTCAGCGTCAGGCGGCCTCTTGCGAGCCTTCGCCGGGAAGGCGAAGCTCCTGGCCATTGAAGGTGACGGCCTTGCCAGCAGGCCCGCCGTTGACCGAGACACCCTTCGGAACCCAGGAGTCGGGATTGTACGGGTTGTCGCCGTACGGCGTGTACGTCTGCCGGCTCATGCCACGGCTGAACGTGAGGAACATGATGAAGAAGATCTGTGCAGCAGGGATGCTGAGGATCACGGCTTCGACCCAGTCGACGGGCAGCGCCACCACGAGAAACGGAAGGGCCGGAATCGACAGGATCGGGGCGATGAGCATGAGCGACCAGGCACCATTCATGTGCAGGTCCTTCAACCGTCGAATCACGTTGATCCATTGCAGTCCGGAAGCGACGATGTACGCAGCGAAGAACGCCGTGACCATCGTGGCGTCGTATTCGATGACGGCAGTCTCGAACACGATCGTGAACGACAGGAACAAGATGTTGAACGCAACGAGCGACGCAGCGATCACGAAGCTGACGACGAAGAACTCGAGCCGGCCAGCGGGGTGGCCGGGGTTGAAGAAACGCATCATGTGGAAACTCCCATTTTGCGGGCGAGGTTCCTACAGTCTTCGTGTGTTTCGTCAGGTGGCTTGAGAGCCAGCTGCGATATGGATCATTCGAACCAGGCGGCCAGCGGGGTCACGCCGCTCAGAATGTGCTGCGACGAGCAAGTTCCGAGGCGATGTCATCGAAGATGGTCGTTGCGACAGCAGCGCCGAAGATGGCGAGCAGCACCATGCCGACGCCCACGATTGCGGGTCGGTCCAGCCGTTCCCGAAATTCGGGAAACAGCGAATCGAGTGCAGCAATGATGAAGAAGGGGATGAGCAGGCCGGCCAGGTAGGCGAAGGTGCCGCCCAACTGGCCCCAGGGCTCGCTGCGTGCGGCGTTCAACAGGTCGCCCAGTCGGGGTCCGACGCACGGAATCCAGGACCAGGCGGCCACGACTCCCGAGGCCGCACCCATCGCCACGTCCGTCGGTGCCCGGTCGGCGCGCCAGCCGACGTAGAGGATGCCCAGCAGCGCCAGTCCCAGCGGTATCTGTACCGCCGACGATGGTGTTGCAAACCACCAGCCCCCGAACCGCAGAAATGCAATGACTGCCGCGGCAAGCACATACGAGCCGAGGATCAATGCAGATCGCCGGCGTCCGTAGATTGCAAGCCCGATCGCCGGGATCAGCAGGACCCAGCTGCAGGGAAGTCGGAGGCTCTCGATGCCCTCCGCCAGCAGGTTGAACATCAGGTGGGTGGGTTGTCGAGCAGCCAGGCGACCGTGGCTTCGAGTTCGTCGTACCTGCCCTCGCCGATGTGGTCGTAGCGAACGTCGCCGTTCTGGTCGATCACGTAGGTGCGGGGCCAGAAACGTCGGCCCCCGTCCTGCCAAGCCCGGAAGTTGGTCTTCTCGGTGTCGAGGGCGACGGGCCAGGTGACCCCGAGGTCGACGACGGCCTTTTCGATGTTGGGGATTTCGGCTTCGTAGGAGAACTCGGGCGCATGGACGCCGACGATTTCGAAGCCTGCGTCGGCGTACGTGGCGTACAGATCCTGGGTGTGCGGGATGCGGGCCTTGCAGTTGTGGCAGCCGAAGGTCCACATCTCCACCATCACGACCTGACCATCCAGATCGTCGAGCGAGGTGATGTCGGTGTTCAGCCAGCCATCGAGGTTGACCAGGTCCCGTCGGGGGCCGTAGTTCTCCGGGGGGTCGATCGCTGGGGTGGTTGTCGTGGGCGCAGCGGAGGTGGCGGAGCTGTCATCGGCGACTGCGGCGGCCGTTGACGATGCTTCGGTCGTTGCGGCCGCCGCCACCGACTCGACGTCGGAGTCATCGGACTGCAGGGCGACGAACGCGATTGCGCCGATTGCGCCGAAGAGGACGAGTGCTGCAACGAGTCGAGTGGCCACGAAAAGCAGAGTAGGTGAGGGTGGTCGGCCCAACGGGTGCAGGGCAGCCGTGTTCCGAGAATGTTCATGGTCGAGACCGGCGATAGTCTCGGCCGGGTGATTCTCTCCGACCGCACCATCCGCGAGAACCTGGCCGACGGGCGCATCGCCATCGATCCCCTGGACGACAAGGCCGTGCAGCCTTCGTCTGTCGACGTGCGCCTGGACCATCGCTTTCTCGTGTTTCGGAACCACACCCGCGGCATCATCGACGTGAAGACCGATCTCAGCGACCTCACCGAGCCGGTCGAGGCGTCCGACGGGAACCCGTTCATCCTGCATCCCGGAGAGTTCGTCCTGGGTTCCACCCTTGAGCGCATTGCCTTGCCCAACGATCTCGTTGCTCGTCTCGAAGGCAAGTCCAGCCTGGGCCGCCTCGGACTGCTCATTCACTCGACTGCGGGGTTCATCGATGCTGGCTGGGACGGTCAGATCACCCTCGAACTGTCGAACGTGGCCAGCCTGCCCATCACCTTGTACCCGGGAATGCGCGTGGGTCAGGTGAGCTTCATGCAGATGACCACCGAGGCCGACACTCCGTACGGCTCGGGTGTCATTGGTTCCAAGTACCAGGGCCAGGTTGGTCCGCGCCCAAGCAGGTACTGGAAGAACTTCGAGTGACCGAGCGGACATACGACCCGGCGAGGGTCTTCGTCCGCGGACTTGGATTGACCGATGGCGTCGAGTGGGGGTTCTGGCTCGTCGCGACCGTGTGGTGGGTGGTCGAGCTCGGCCTGAGCCCAATCGAGCTCGTGCTCATGGGCACGGTGCTCGAGCTGTCGGTGTTGCTTGCCGAAACGCCCACGGGTGTGGTCGCCGACCTCATGTCGCGGAAGCGGTCCATCATCATCGCCCAGATCGTCATGGGGATCGGATTCATCTGGGCCGTGGCCAGCACGAACTACCTGGTGCTGTTGCCCGCACAGGTCATCTTTGGCGTGGGTTGGACGTTCCGTTCGGGCGCCGACGTCGCCTGGGTGACCGACGAGCTGAAGGGCCGCGGCGAAGTCACCGACGACGACATCGAGCGGCTGCTGTTGCGGAAGCACCGCTTCGGCATTGCGGTCTCGATTGTCATGGTCATCGTTGCCATGGCGTTCGGCACGCTCACTTCGGTTCGCTGGGCCGGGGTTCTCATGGGTGTGCTCCAGATGAGCCTTGGCGTGTACTTCGCCGTGGCGATGCGGGAAGACCACTTCACTCCCGGCCGAGAGAACGATCAGGGCTTCTTCGATACGTTGAGGAACGGGCTGGCCGTGGTCCGCGCGACCTCACGACTTCGGGTGCTCGTCGTGGTGATTCTGTTGCTCGACATGGGTGCTGAAGCCTTCGACCGGCTGGGCTACAAACACCTCCTCGACGTCGCCGATGTCGATGACGGTTCGTTGGCGGTCCTTGGGCTCCTGTTCATTGCCCTGGCGCTGGCCGGCCTGTTGGTCAACGCGGCCTCCGCACACTGGTTGCGCACCGGCAAGGGAGTGGCCCGGCTGGCGTTCGCCTTGCTCGTGGTGGCCGCCCTCGGCGGTCTGCTCGCCGCAGTCACCAACATCGTGCTTGTCATCGCCCTCGGCTACATGTTTCAGGACAGCGTTCGAGAAGCGCTGTGGCCGGTCCTCGAAGGATGGGCGAACCGGGACGCTCCGTCGGAAGTTCGTGCCACCGTCCACTCACTCATGGGTCAGGCGACGAGTGTTGGAGAGCTCATTGGCGGCATCGGTCTGGGCCTGCTTGCCGAAGCCACGTCCATCCGACTCACGCTCGTTGTGGGCGCCGGGTTCTTCGCGGCGTCAGCCCTTTCGGCAACTCGGGGAATCGACCGCGGCGAGACTGTTGGCCGCGCCTTCGAGACCTGACCCGAGCTGGCGTCAGTTGGTGGCGTTGGCGGGCCGGCTCGCAGGAATCGGCGGAAGGGCCGAGGTCTTGGGACCGCGGGTCTTGCACAACGAGGCAGCCTGCTTGACCCATTCGTCGCGCTCGATGCGGCCCGAGAACGACAGGAAGCCGTTGAGCTCCTCGATGTAGTCGCGTGGGAACGCAGCGATCTGCTCGTAGGTGCGGACACCAATCTCGTGCAGCAGCGATTCGAGCTTCGGGCCGATGCCCTTGATGACCTTCAGGTCATCGGGATCGGCGATCCGCCAATCGGCGGTGGGGGAGGCGTCGACCGAGCCACTGCCACGCTTCGGAGCGTTCGGTGTGTCCTCGGGAGCCGGGATCGCAGGCAGCGGGGGAAGCGCCGCGGTCTTGGGCTCACGGGTGTTCGCCAGCTCCTGCGCCTGCGACATCCACTCGTCGCGGGTGATGCGGCCGCTGAAGCTCATGAAGTGCTCGAGCCGATCGATGTACTCGGGCTGGAAGGCGGCAATCTGCTCGTACGTGCGAATGCCGTTTTCGTGCAGTGTTCCCTCGAGCTTGGGACCGATGCCCTTGATGACCTTCAGGTCGTCGGGTTCGACCGAACGCCATTCGGCGTCGTCGCCCTTGTCGATGCCCAGCGCAAAGTCGGCGGCCGTGGACTCGGCTGCACGGGCAGCGCGGGCCGACGCGTCGGTTGCGGGCGGAGCCGATGGAAGCGTCGGAAGCGTTGCTGCGACAGGTGTGCGGTCGCCGCGAAGGCGGGCCGCCTGGCCAATCCAGTCGTCGCGTTCGATACGTCCTTCGAACTGCAGGTAGTCGTCGAGACCCTGGCGGTACTCGGGTGACATGGACGCCACCTGATCGAAGTTCCGGATACCGAGGTCGCCGAGAATTCCGTCGAGGGACGAACCGATGCCACGAATCTGCGTGAGGTCGTCGGTGGGGAGTTCGGCCAGGGTGGCAGCCTCAGCCTCGGCGGCAGCTCGTGCAGCTTCCTCCTCGGCCTCCTGCTTGGCGCGTGCCTCGGCGAGCGCCTGCTCGGCGGCCCGGGCTTCGGCTTCGGCAGCTTCAGCATGGGCCGCAGCCTTGGCTTCGGCAGCTTCAGCCTCTGCCGCCGCAGCGGCTTCGGTTGCCGCCTGCGCCTGCGCCTGCGCCTCGGCCTCTGCTTCGGCGGCGGCTTTGGCAGCTGCCGCGGCCTTTGCCTCTGCTTCAGCTGCCTCCGCCTCGGCGGCAGCCTGTGCCGCGGCAGCGACTGCTGCGGCATCATCGGCCGCAGATGCAGCATCACTGTCGTCGGCTGACGCTTCGATGGCATCGGTGCCGTCGTCGTCATCGTCGCCATCGCTGTCGGCGACGACCGTGATTCCGTCGTCGGGGTCATCGTCGGAACCGTCGTCACCAGCATCGCCGCCGCCGGTGGCAATGCCTGGCTCAGCGATCGGCGCGAGGGTTGCGGTGCCGCCGCCCCCGTCGGAAGACCCACCGAGGGTCACGGACGATTCGAACATGACCGGCGACAGGGCCCGAGCGGTTGCGAGCTGATCGCCGCGCTCCAGAGCATCGAGCATGTGGATGGCGATGTCTGCGACCTGGACCTCGTCCTCGTCGACTCCTTGGCCCTTCACGCCGTCATCGATCATGACGTAACAGAACGGGCAGGCGGTCGCGATGCGCGATGCGCCGGTTTCGAGGAGCTGTTGTGAACGTTCCACGTTCACGTCCTTGCCAACGGTCTCTTCCATCCAGAAGCGGCCGCCACCAGCACCACAGCACATGCTCTTGTTGCCGTTGCGTTCGGCTTCCAGAACCTCGACGCCGCCGAGGGAGCCGATGACCTTGCGGGGCGCCACGTAGATGTCGTTGTGGCGGCCCAGGTAGCAGGCGTCGTGGTACACGATGCGCTCGTCGAGCTCGGCGTTGGTCATGTCCAGGCTGCCGTCGTCGACCAGCTGCGACAGGAACTCGCTGTGGTGGATGACCTCGTAGTGACCACCGAGCTGCGGGTATTCGTTCTGCAGCGTGTTGAAGCAGTGCGGGCACTGGGTGATGATCTTCTTCACGCCCATGCCGTTGAGCACTTCGATGTTCTGCATGGCGAGCATCTGGAAGATGTACTCGTTGCCGGTTCGGCGAGCGGAGTCGCCGGTGCAGTTCTCGTTCGGGCCCAGGATGGCGAACGACACGTTGGCCCGGTTCAGCAGCTTCGACAGGGCCTGGCTGACCTTCTTGTTCTTGTCGTCGAATGAGCCGGCGCAACCGACCCAGTACAGGTATTCGGCTTCGAGGATTTCGTCGCCGGCGAGAATCTCGACGGAGCCGTCGTCGACCCAGTCGGCGCGCTCGCCCTGGCTCATGGCCCAGGGGTTCATCTGGTTTTCCATGCCCCGGTAGGCGTTGCCGAGCTCGGTCGGGAAATCGGACTCCATCAGCGACAGGTAGCGACGCATGTCGAGGATCTTGTCGAGGATCTCGATGTTCACCGGACAGATGTCGTCACAAGCGCGACATGAGGTACATGCCCAGAGCTCTTCGGAGGACACCCGGTCGAACATCCAGTTGCTGGGAACGGTGATCTCGGCGTCGACGCCGATGGGAGGGGACACGGCGGGATCGCCGGTGCGGGCCATGACTTCGCCGGTCTTGAGCACGATCTCGCGGGGGTCCAAGGGCTTGCCGGTTGCGTGAGCCGGGCAGACGCTGGTGCAGCGGCCACACATGGTGCACGAGTCGGTGTCGAGGAGCTGCTTCCAGGTGAAGTCCTCGATGGTGGAGGCACCGAAGGATTCGAGCTCGGTCTCCATGAGGTTCGGCATGGGCTTCATTGCGCCCTTGGGCCGATCCTTGTCCTTCAGGTACATGTTCAGCGGTGAGGTGAAGATGTGGCGGAGCATGGTGATGGGGAGCAGGAGGAGGAACGTCACGAACGACAGGACGTGGAAGATCCACCAGAACTGGTGCCAGCCGGAAAGTGATCCGCTTCCTTCGACGAGTTGGGCGATTGGGTAGCCCACGAACGACCACTTTTCGTACTCGGGAAGCACGCCGCCTGCGAGTTCGCCCTCGAGGGCGATGCGCCAGCCTTCGGCGAGGAAGCCGGTGACGCCGAGGGCCAGGAACGTGCCGAGGATGATGGCGTGTTCGGGCTTGCTCTTGATGCGAATGCGGTACGGGCGCATGGCGCGGGGTCCGTACCGGCGGGCGATGGCCCACACGATGGAGATCGTGAACATGAGGCCGGCGGCGTCGCCGATGAAGGAGTAGGCCTTGTACGTGCCGCCATGGAGGAACTTTGCGGCTTCGGGAAGCTGATGGTCGATCTCGAGGACCGTTGTGACACCCAACAGGATGACGAACCCGAAGTACATCATCGAGTGCATGATGCCGGCGGCGGGTTCACGCAGCAGGGTGCGCATGTAGACGCCGGATCGGAAGTCGGCCAGGCGTCGGCCGGCGTTCTCTTTCGTGGTGGCTCGGTTGTCGGGTCCGCCTCGTCGCCAGTTCTTGATGCGGAGCGAGAACATCCAGGCTCCGTACACGATCATGATGGGGATGACGGTGTAGAAGATCAGGCGGATCACATCGGGGATGTTCGCAAACACCGTCCGGTGGACCTCGTTCTCGTTCTTGAAGGCGAACACCTCGGCCGCAATGCCGGAGAGGACGGTGATGAGGGCGACGCCGATGCCGATGCCGAGCACGACCTGCTGCGGGGTCAGACGCTTGAAGTTCATGGCGAAAGCGTAGTTGTTTCCGCTCCCAACGACCGCAACGCAGCCAGCAAAAAGTGGGATTGGGTGTGTTCAGTTCTCGGAGATGAACAGGTCGATGCGCCAGATGGCCTCGTCCCAGGCCTGCTGGGGGGTCTGTGTGCCTGCGTCGACCCGTGCGACGGCTGCCCGGAATTCCCGCAGGATCACCTGATCGTGCTCTGCGGTGGGTGCCGGTTCGTAGCCCTCGACGCTCTCCACGAACAGCTCGCCAATGGGTGTTGAGCCGAAGAATGGCTCGCGATGGTCGAGCACGGCGTCGGCGGTGTATTGCGATGACGCTGCGGGCAGGTTGCCGAAATCGCGGAAGGTGGCGCTCTGCACCGTGGAGCGAGTGAGGTGCCCGATCAGGTCGATCGCAAGGTCGGTGTGTTCACTGCTGCGGCTCACGGCGAGCGAGGCGCCGCCGTTGGTCCCCAACGTGCCCGGAACCGACAGGAGCTCCCAGTTTCCGGAGGTCTCTGGGGCGGTGGTGCGAATACGGTCGAGCATCCACGACGGAGCGAATGTCGCTGCGAATGCCCCGTCCTGCAGTCCCTCGGACCATCCGGGTGTGAACGAGGCCTGGTTGAACGCCGTGATGCGCTGGATGCCCGAGTTCTGGTCTTCGCAGGGCTCGGCGAACTGCAGATCGTCCCGATCGGTGCCGATCGCCAGCATGGCGGTCTCCCACGCGGTGTGGACGGCTTCGCTTTCGGTGTGGACCCGGTTGCCGTCCGCGTCGACGAATCGGACGTCTCCCTGGTTCAGAACGGCTTCGAACAGGTCGGCGGCCGAGGGGAGGAAGGCTTCCTGAGCCTCGTCGGCATAGGCGTCGCCCACAGCGATGAGATCGCACCAGGTGTTGGCGTTGCCGAGCGCTCCGAGGAGCGTCCCGGCAGCGTTGGGGTCATTGATGTCGCCGAGAAGGTCGGAGCGCACTGCCAGGAGGAGGCCGCCGGTGTTGACCGCGACCGAGGTGATGGTGCCGTCGTCGGCGATTCCCTGGTCGGTGCGCCAGTCCAGCCCGTCGTCCGTCGCTTCTGCGAGCGGGGCCAGGTCCACGAACAGGTCGGTTCGGTTGCGGAAGTCCTCGATGTACCCGGAGTCCAGAGCGACGATGTCGGCGGCTGCGGTCGAGTCGTCGAGAACATCGGCGTGATGGACTTCGGAAGGGCGTACTTCGACCACGACGCGCGCTGTCGGGTGTTCGGTTTCCCATTGCTCGATGGCCGGTGCCAGGGCGGTTGCATCCCAGGTCACGACGCGAATGACCGACTGGCCGGGTCGGGCGTCCTGGTCCACGAACGCAAGAGGTTCGGGACGTACGGCACCGCACGATCCGGCAAGCAGGCCGAACAGCAGAAGGAGCGACATCAGGCGGACGCGCATCAGCCGTGCTCCACCGTTGCGTGCGATGCCGGGTCTGTGGGCATGGTGATCGTGGTCCGCGGATGGTTCGTGACCTCGATGAGGTCCTTGAGCGGAGCCGGTCGTCCGGTCAGCCAGCCCTGGATCCGGTCGCAGCGGAAGCGTCGGAGCGCATTGAGTTCGTCGTTGGTCTCGACACCTTCGGCAATCACGCTCATGCCGATGTCGTGCGCCATGCGGATGGCACCCTCGACCACGGTCCGGGACAGACGGTCGTTGACGATCGGGGTCACCAGACTACGGTCGAGCTTGACGATCTGCGCGGGCAGCGTGGTCAGGTACGACAGGCTGGAGTGACCGGTGCCAAAGTCGTCGATGGCGATCTTCACGCCAAGTTCCCGGATGCGGTGGAGCAGGTCGATGTCGGATTCGTTCGTGGCCGAGCCCTCGGTGACTTCGAACACGATGCGTTCGCGGGGGACGCCGGTTTCCTTGAGGATGGCATCGATGCGTCGGATCAGACCGGCGTCGCCGAGTTCGATCGGTGACAGGTTGACGGCCACGTACGGGGAGTCGCCCGGCAGGAACGGCAGTGCGGCGCAGGCCTCCCGAAGAGTGAATTCGCCGATCTCGAGGATGAGGTTGGATTCCTCGGCGAGCGGGATGAACTCGGCCGGAGAGATGGGGGTTCCGTTGCGGCTGCCGCGGATCAGGCACTCGTAGCCTTCGGCCACGGTGCTCACGGCGTTGACGACCGGCTGGAAGTGGACCTCCAGGCTGCGTTCGTCGATGGCGGTCTCGAGCCAGCGAAGCAGATCGTTTCGGCGTACCGCGGTCTCGCGGTGCTTCTGTTCGAAGTGCACGACGGCGGTGGTCCGGCCGGTGTTCTGCCGTGATGCCGTTGCAGCGTTCGCGATCGCCTGCTCCAGGTCGTCCTCCACGTCGGCGACACCGATGGAGAGGTCGACCGAGATGAGTTCGCTGCCGACGGCAAGCGGATGGGCGAACGCCTGCGTGATGCGTTCGATCTGTTCGGGTGCCTGAACGGTCGGAGCAAGGATCACGAATTCGGGGTCGCCGATCCGGGCGATGACCTGGTGCTCACCAATGGTTCGACGCAGGCGTCGAGAGACGATGGTGAGCAGCGTGTTCCGGGCGTCGCGGCCATACGAGCTGTCCAGCGAGTCGAGGCGAAGCGGCTGGGCACCGATGACCGACCAGGTCGAGGCGCGGTCCGAATGGTCGTCGAACCACCGGTTCAGGCCGGCGCTGTTCTGCAAGCCGGTGAGGGCGTCATGTTCGAAGTGATGTGTGGCGGACCATTCGGCAGCCTGTCGCCGGTGCGCCTGAGCAAGCACCCGGCTGGCGGTTTCCACCAGACCGATCAATGGACCGAGGTCCTCGGGTTCGGTCTTGCCGAACGCGAGCACCAGGACGGCCGGTGGACCCTGTCCGAACTCGACCAGGCTGGCCACGCCCGAGCCGTCACGCAGCTGCACGTGCTGGGCGTGATCGGCGATGGTCGGGAGTTCCAGGGCGGAGATCGTCGGCTCCAGGTCCACGCCCAGGTGGTAGAGCGGAGGGCCGCTCGGGTGCTGATGCAGGTGGGCGTGGGAGCCGGGTACGGCGCCGGGAAGGTTGCGGAGGACGACGTCGGTGAGCTCGCCGGCGTTCTCGGCGAGCAGTGCGGCTCCGGCGATTTCAGTGAGGACGTCGCGGCGAATCAGTTCGGCTTCGACCGCGGTGTTGTGGGCTTCGCCGGTGGCGAGAGTCGCGTTCATGGTTTCGGCCAGACGGAGCCAGTCGCCTTCGAGGTCGGTGGTGTCGATCCGAGCGTCGAAGTCGCCTTCGATGGTTGCCCGGGAAACCTTGTCCACATCGGCCCAGAGCCGGTTCATCGTGTCGTGCAGCGACGAGATTCCCTTGGCGACGGTTCCGATCTCGTCCGGGGCTGTGTCGTCGATGGCTGCCGCTTCGCCCTTGGCGAGGCGCTTGGCCGACTGACCGATGGCCTGGAGCGGTTGCACGATGCTGCGGCGAATGGCGAAGGTGGCAAGCGCGCCGATGATCAGGACCGCACCGACGATGGTGCCGAGCCAGACCAGGCGATCGATGCCCCGGTCGGCGAGGGAGTCCGTGGTGGTCTGAAGGCCACGGGCTTCGGCGACGACGAGTTCGTGGGTTCCGTCGGCTCGAAGTGTGGAGTTGAAGACCCAGGACCCGAGGTCGAAATCACCAAAGGTGGGGTCGAGCAGCTGCGAACGGAGAACGGCCGAGGTTCCCCACTCGGGTGTGAGCGTGAGCTCTTCGAGCAGGGCATGACCGGTGGGGCTGGCATCGCGCGAGAATCGATCCAGGCTGGCCAGTTCGGTGGCGTGCAGCTGTGCGATCGTGAGCGGATCGGCCGAGCCGATTCGAATCTCCAGATCCTCGAGCAGGAGTGCTTCGCTGGCGACGAGCACGGCGAGCAGGGCATCGCTTCTGCGGTCGATCTCACCGATCGGGGAGTCGAGGAGTTCGCGGGAAATGGCCCGGTCGATCGCCTCGATGATGCCGGTGTAACGATCTGCCGCTTCTTCAGGTTGGCCGGACGCGTGCAGTGCACGGCCCACCAGAACCTGTTCGTTCAGGTCGATGGCGAGGTTCGTTCCGTCGAGCGTGTCGAGGGCCCGATCGGGGAAGGATGCGTCGGTGCGCTTGCCATCGATGCCGCTGGGCAGCGGCCGGTCATCGGGGATCGCGCCGGAATGCACCAGTTCGTGGCGTTCGTCCTGCACGGTGGCTCGGGCGTCCACGAGGGCTGTGACGTTGGCCGTGTTGGCGGTGAATCCGCGGAGCTCGTCGGTGGTTTCGACGTCGGTCCACACGAGCAGGCCAATGAGCGCCACGAGAACTGCAGCAGGGGCGGCAACGAAGAGCCAGAGGCGGGGTCCGATTGCGATCCGGCGAAGCAGGTCCGTGCGGGCGCGAGGTGCTTTCGCATCTCGTCGCCCCTGAAATGCACGCTTCAACACACTCCAACTATCGGCAGAATCGCTGTTTCCTTGACGTCGCCGTCTGGGCCAAACGGCCTTTGGAGTGCTGAAATATCACTGTGAATTCAACGGATGTCAGCGACTTCTGGATGGCGGCCGCGGCCGTGCTGACATTGGTCGCGCACGTGGGCATTGTGGTGATGATCCAGGGCGTGACGCGCTACCGAAGCGTGTCCACGAGCGCAGCACGTCATGTGGCGCAGTTCGCTGCCGCCGTGCTGGCGTTCTCCATGGTTGGGTTCGCGCTGGGGTTCGGCCCCGGATCTGCGTGGGTGGGTACCGACTGGTTCGGACTGGTCGATCCACCCTTGTCCGACCGCATCATTGCCTTCGACGGCGGTTCGGCGGGCACGTGGTTGTTTCTGCATCTTGGGGTGGCAGTGTTTGTAGCGTCGGTCGCCCTCGGAGCTCTGGCCGAACGAACAACGATCGTTGGTCATGTCGTGGCTGCTGCCCTCATCGCAGGGGTCGTGTACCCGCTCGCTGCCCGTGCGGCGTGGGGACAGGGGCTCCTGTCCGACATCGACATCGGCGGCGCCCGGTTTGCCGACGCCGGCGGCGGTGGAGTCGTTTCAGCGCTTGCAGGGTGGTTGGGCCTGACCGGCGCAATGCTGGTCGGCCCGCGACTGGGGAGGTTCGGGTCCACCGGCCAGGCTCGTGTCATTCCCGGCCGTTCGATTCCGCTGATGGTTCTCGGGTCACTGATCGTTTCGGTCGGTTGGATTGGCTTCATCGGAGGGCTTCCGGGTGCGTGGTCCGACGATCTTCCCTCAGCGGCGGTCTCCATGTTGGTGTCGGCTGCGGCCGCATCGCTCTCCGCAATGGCGATCTCCTGGCGTCGGTCCGGCCGGGCCGGCTCGCTGAGCGCCGCAAGGGGGCTGGTGGCTGGCCTCGTCGCAGTTTCTGCCGGCGTCGACGTGGTCTCGCCGGCCTCGGCGCTGGCAATCGGGGCCATCGCTGGAGTGGTCGTCATCTCGGCGGCTGTCATGATCGAACGTGCACGTGTCGATGATCCGCTCGGCGTCGTGGCGATGTTTGGCGTCTGTGGAGTGTGGAGTGTCGTGGCTGTTGGGTTGTTCGCCGAGCGTTCAGGTCGGTGGATACCCGAACCAGATGCCGGACTGTTGTTCGGCGGCGGGACCGATCAGCTGGCGGCTCAGGCGTTGGGCATCCTCATCGTGTGTTCATGGGCGATTGTCGCCGGCACAGCGCTGTTCGGTTTGCTCAGGGTCACCGGACTGCTGCGAATTCGGCCCGAAGAGGAACTGGTTGGCCTGGGCCTGGCCGAGCAGCATCGGTCGGGAGCCGAGCTGGGGGAGAGGATGTGACGGCAGGCCAGAAGCCGGCCGCGTAATTCGTCAGTCGTCCAGCCCCGAGCAAAAATGCGGTGTCGGCGCTGAACTGTGTTCGCCCGTCAATTGACCGGAGTGGCGCTCACCCCTGGCTTTGCCACGAGAATCGGATCGACCACACCCACGGAGGCGGAGAAGTTCTGGATTCGTTCCAGCAACGACGAGGTGATGACCGTGCCCGAGCTCGCAAGCATGACCCCGCTGGTGGTTGTCACGTCTTCTCGCAGGGTCATGTCCACCCGGAGATCGCCAAGCGGAATCGATTCCACCACCACGCCTTCTGCGCCGGGAAGTGTTTCGAGCGCGGAGAGCATTTGGGGTCCATAGATGGATTGCTGCTGCGCGTCAGCGATGATCTCGGCCACACTCCTCTGCCTTGCCAGACCTTCGGATACTCGCACGGCGAGATCGAGTAGGAGGACATGTTGTTCGAGACCAGGAGGCGCCTGCTGAACCCCGGCTTGAGCACAGATGATCCCGGAGACAGCCTCGAGTCTGGGGATTCGCCCGAGGAGCTGCGCGGTCACATCGGGGTACCGGGCGGCCATGGAACGTTCCAGATCAGTGAGCGGCTGCCCCAACGTGACCTTCGCAACGACGTCGGCTGGCATGGCGGCAAAGCCCACACCGCTCAGCATGGCTGCGAGCCGTAGCTGCCAGTCGCTTCCCAGCCCAATGTGTTTCGAGACGTGCCGGACAACATCGACGACGTGAGTGGTGCGACGGTTCGCAACGGGACTCACCATCGACAACACCTCGGTGAGGGCGCCGACTGCTCCCGAGAGGGTGTTTTCCAACAGCTCTCGCTCGGCGTTGACCATGCGGTACTGATGAAGAGCTTTGCTGAGGTTGGCTGTGAGCGTTTCCTTCTCGACCGGCTTGACGAGGAACCGGAAAATGTTTCCGTTGTTGACTGCAGCAACGGTGGATTCCAGGTTGGCCTGACCACTGAGAATCATCTGTACGGCGTCGGGCTGCTCGACGTGGGCCTTCGCGAGGAACTCCTCGCCGCCCATCTCTGGCATCCGCATGTCGGATACGACCACGGCGTACTGCTGGTCCTGCATCAACGACAGGCCCTCGGCCCCGCCGAGCGCCGTGTCGAAAGAGAACTCCCTGCGGAGGAGTCTCGTGAATCCACTGAGAACGTTTGGTTCGTCATCGACGAACAAGATCCGATCGGTCATGCTGCCCTACTTTGATTGTTTGGCTCCGAAACCACGTCGGCCTCGGGATCGTCCAATAGCGCTGTCACCAGCTCTTCCGTCAGCTCGGTTGGAAGTTCAGCTCGAGAGCTGGTGATTTCAAGGCTCTTGGAGAGCGCCACTCCGACCACGGAGGTGGCCTCGGGACTGGTTTCGGAGAGAGCGGAAATGGCGTCGGTGACCGTGGGTGAGAAACCCCACAGTCCAAGCAGGTACGAGCCGACGATGAACCGGTCTACGCCAAACTCGAGCCGTTCGTTTGTCCCGTCCCTGCTTTCGAGAACACCACGGATGACCTCAGTGTCAACTTCGGATGATCCGGCCAGGGCCAATGCCCCAATTTCATGAAGCATGCCCGCAAGGTACGATTCGGCGCAATCGGTCGGGGAACCGTCATTGAGCTTCGCGATTTGGCGTGCGAGGCCTGCCGTAACATGTGCCCGATGTGCCACCGCGTCGACGTCGATGGTCGAATCCGCACTGTTGTCGAAGAGTGAGTGTCCGGCAACGATCGCTCGGACGACGTCAACGCCGAGAAATCCAATCGCCTGAGCAACAGAGCCGATGTCTCGTGACAAGCCGAAGAAGGTCGAGTTGACGAGCCGTAGGAGCTGCGCTGTGAGAGCAACATCTTTCGAGACGATGGCGCTGAGCGTATTGCTGCTCGATGAATCGGACTCGATCTCCATCATGAGTTCCGAATACACGTTGCCGAGGGCTGGCAATTGATCGATCTTGCCGACGAGATCCCGGACCACCTCGGGCTCAACCCTCGCTCGGACCCGCTGGATGCGTTGGATCGTATCCGCCAGCTCCTCGAGTTTGCAGGGCTTGGAAAGGAACTGGTGGGCGACCCGCGTGGACCGGAATACCGCCTGCTCCTCTGCGTAACCCGAGAGAACGATGCGCGCACATCCGGGTTGGATGCGCCGCACCTCAGTGAGGAGTTCGGCGCCATCCATTCCCGGCATTCGCATATCGGAAACGATCACGTCGACGGGGTTCTCCCGAACGAAAGCGAGCGCTGCCGGACCGCTCTCACAAAAATGCATGGACCATTCGGCCCGCATCGAACGGCTGGTCCGCCGAATGCCCTGCAGGATGCTCGGTTCGTCGTCGACGAAAAGAATTGTGATCACGAGGGCGCCTCCTTCAACGACCTGCGCGGCGGTTATGCCGCGTGGGCGATTTCTGTTTCGGCTTCTGGCTCGGTGGCAAGCTCAGATTCGAAGGGGATCGTGAGCACGAAGGTCGTTCCTGCTCCGACCTCGCTCGAGAGTTCGATGTTCCCACCGAGTTGGGTGACGACCGAATGTGCGATTGCGAGGCCCTGACCTGTGCCTTTGCCGATCGTCTTCGTGGTGAAGAACTGTTCGAACACGCGACGTCGGATCTCTTCAGGTATGCCTCCGCCGTTGTCCGAGATCGAAACCTGAGCATTGGTGCCAACGGTCTCCGTGCGGATTGTTATCGTGCCGGGCCCGGGCGCTGTCTCCTGTCGTTCCTCAATCGCATGGGCTGCATTCACGATCATGTTGAGAATGGCCTGGTTGAAACTCCCGGGAGGGACGGGAACGGGCGCAAGATCGCTGTCGAGTTCGGTGACGACGTCTGCCACGTACTTCCATTCGGCTCTCGAGACAGTGATGGTGCTGAGGATCAATTCGTTGAGGTTGGATCCGACGATCTCGTCGGATGGATGAGAGAAGTTCTTCATCGATCGCACGATCTCGGCCACACGTTGCATGCCCTCGAGGCACTGGTCGATTGCCGGCGGCATCTCTTCGAGGCCGAATTCGATGTCGCTTGTTTCGTACACAGAGACAGCCTTCGCAAACTGATCCGGCGCCGGCTGGTTGTCCAGGGTTGCCTCGCACATTGACGACCACTGTTCCTTGAATGATGTGAGGCCGTCGCTTGTTTCCTTGAGAAACTGGAGATTGTCGGTGACGAACTGCACGGGGGTATTGATCTCGTGAGCGACGCCGGCAGCCAGTGAGCCGATCGCTTCGAGCTTCTCCGCTTGCTGCAGCCGCTCCTGGGTGGATCGCAGGTCATCCACGAGTTGTTTCAATTCGATTCGTTTTCGATCGGTGTGATGCCAGTGGATGAGCATGACTCCGCTCAACGCCAGCACGTAGCCGGCGTGAATGAGACCCCAGACGATGGGCGCGTCGATCGCTGCCTGATGGTTGTACATCGACTCGGGATCTATTGCGCCAACCAACCCGTGCCCCGCAGCGACATAGCCAATGGCCAGTAGAAAGGGTCGGTAGTCGGTGTAGAGCGCGATGAGTGGAATCGCGACAAAGAACATGAAGTGGGATTCAATGAGTCCGCCGGTTGAGTGGATCAACAGCCCACAGCCGATCAGGATTCCGGTGACGGTCGCGCTCGCCATGCTGATTCTGGAAAGTCTGCCAGACAGGAGAAGGAACGCTGGGGCGAACAGAAGACTCAACTCGATCAGCGTGTGGGAGATCGGCCCGCTCCTGCCGCCGAAATAGGCCCCAAGAGTGAGGATCGACGATATGAGGCCGACGGCCAAATAGCCGGCGAGCACCGTTCGGTGGCGTTCCTGAAACTCGTCGTCGTCGAAGTGTGAAACGGTCGGGAGGCTGGGGAGACTCCACGTATCGATCGTCGCCCGCGACATCATCTCTGGATCGCTTCGCCATCCGCCCTCCGGCATTATGAGGGGACTAATGCGCCGACGCCCTTCGCTGGAGTTCTCGTCCTCGGTGTCCGTCTCCGCCATGATGCATCTCTGCCATTCTGCGAGTTCTGGCCTTGGATATTTCCGGATCCAAGGGCCGTCCCGTTTCGCGTTCCACGCCTCTTTCATAGATTCGGGTGGTGAGGAACCCGTGTTGAGGCGTTCTTTGTTTCAGTCCCAAGACGTTCCGTGGCAACCGGCTCTTCTGAGCGTTCCCGGGCGACGAGGTTTTATGGGGAGACGTGGATGCGTGCGAAGACCTGGCTACAGACGAGAACCGACCGCCGGATTCGTCAAGCGTCCAGCCCCCTGCGGAACGCCGACGTGTCGGCGTAGACCTCGTACTTGCTTATGCGGTTGTCGGCAACCGTGAACACGTTGACCATGCCGCCCCGAACGTCGGCGCCGTTCGCTTTCACGCGCCAATGCCCAACGCATTGCACAACGACCCGCTCGTCGTCGGCGGTGATGGCTGTGCGGTCCACCTGCACGACGTCCAGGTTGGTTCCGATCGCCGCAAGGAAGGAATCGAAACCGTCGATTCCGTCGAAGGTTCCGCTCCAGGGAAACTCGCCGTCCTGTGCGTGGTACACCACGGCAAAGTCAGGAGCGAAGAGCGAAATCAACCCATCCCGATCGCGTGCAGCAAGCAGGTCGTAGTACCGGTCAATAACGGCGCGTGCATCCACCCAGAGGTTCTACCAAAAGAGTGACACCCGGGGTCGCGTCTCGTTCATCACCCTGAGCATGACATCTGGGGTCGCGTCTCGTTCATCACCTTGAGCGTGACAAGTGAGACGCGACCCCGGATGTCACCTTGTTTGCAAAAGGCAGAAACCCGAACCGTTGCGGTTCGGGCCTTGCAGCTGTCGTTTGACGGTGAGGTCGAGCGACATGGATTTGGTCGGGTAGGCGGGATTTGAACCCACGACCTCCTCGTCCCGAACGAGGCGCGCTACCAACCTGCGCCACTACCCGTGGTTGGAGACCTGAGTATACGGGTGGCCGGCGCCGATCCCGAACTCGATGTCAGGAATCGAGCAGATTCTGCGCCGCACGTCGAAGTGCCAGCGAGTTCAGCGGCTTGGTGATCCAGGCGTCGGCATCGGATGTGGTGGCGAGGAACTCGTCGGCCTCGCGGTCCAGGAGCAACATGACGGGTGTGTCGGCGAGACGTCCGGCCCGACTTTCCTGCTTGATCAGCAGCGAGGTGGCGACCCCACCCATGTTCCCAATCTGCAGATCGAGGATGACGAGATCGGGGACGACCTTGGTCATGGCGTCGGTGACGGCAGCACCTTCACGGACACGATGAATCTCGTGTGGGCCGCCCAAAGAGGCGGTGACTTCGTCGAAAAGCCAATCGGCATCGGTGGCAAGCAGGACGGCTGACATTGAGCCCAGACTACCAAGAGTAAACGCACTGTTGCGGTGTTCGGGTTTGAGTGCTTGGGAACAAACCGGCCGCTAACCTGTTACGACCATCGCCTACCCCGACCCGCCAGCGATTGATCTGGGGTTGGTGAAGTGAGGAAACACCGTGCTCGAAATCAACGTCGAACCCAATGACGGCTTCAGTGTCTGCCGCCTGGCAGGTGAGGTCGACGCCTACACGGTCGGTGAATTCCGAGAGGCGCTGTCTGGCATCACCGATGTCTCCCGCCTCATCATCGATCTCTCCGAAGTGCCGTTCATGGACTCGGCCGGCCTGGGTGCGCTCATCGGCGGCATCCGCAAGGTCCGCGAATCCGATGGCGACGTCGCCGTCGTCAGCACCACGGCAAGCCTGAACCGCTTGCTGCACACCACTGGTTTCGACCGCATCGTTCCTGTGTGTGAATCGCTCGAGGACGCCGTTTCCTCGCTTGACGACGCCTGATTTTCCGGGAGCCGCTACGGCTTCCAGCCCGGGTCCAGCTGCTCGGCGAGCTCCACAACACCGTCCAGACTGGTGACGGGTTCGCCCAATTCGGGGATCGATTGCACCGGAAGTCCGATCTTATGGACCTGTTCGCCGAGAGCGTGCTGCTCCGATTGGTGACGGAGGCGCAAGACGTCGAGCAGGGCGTCGGCTTTTGGTTTGCCAATGGGCTCGCCGGGGTGGGCCGTGCACCGGTTGGCCACCATCATCTCGGGTTCGACCCCTGAGGCACGAAGCTGTTCGGTGAAATCGGCGGCGTTCTGCAACGAGATGGCCGACGGCGAGGCGACGACCACAAAGGCGGCGTCGTCCCCGCGCAGCAGCTCTTTGATTGCCGAGCTGCGCTCGCGGAAGCCCTCCTCCATGCCGCCGAACTTGCGGAAGAAGTCCTGCGCATCCCGAATGACGGCGCCGCCCACGATGGAGATGAGCTGACTCACCAGACCGCCGAGCGCCCGCTCCACGATCGACCGTTTCCCCTCGTGAACGAGCAGCCGGTAGATGCGGTTGTCGAGCAGCCGGGCGATCAGGTCGGGCGCATCGAGGAATGCCAGAGCATCCGACGACGGGGGAGTGTCGACGATCACCAGGTCGACCTCGGGATCGTTCACCAACTCCCACACCCGTTCGACGGCCATGTACTCGGTCATGCCTGCCAGCGAGTCGGCGAGTTGGTTCGACAACGGTGAGGCCAGGATGGCTTCGGCCTGTTCGTCGCTGTGGGCGTTCGCCCGAATCACCCGATCGAACGTTCGTCGTGAGTCGAGCATGGTCGCCCACGTCTGTGTGCCACCGCGGGTGTCGATGGGCCGGAGGTCGTCATCCAAATCGTCAAGACCGAGCGCGTCAGCGAGGCGGCGAGCGGGGTCGACCGTGACCAGCGCGACGCGGTGGCCCAAGTGGCTCGCACGCAGGGCGAGCGCAGCGCCGACCGACGTCTTGCCCACGCCACCGGTCCCGACCGTGACGACCACCTGGCGTTCGAGCAGCGAGTGGAGCGCTTCGGGGGTGGCGGTGTCCTGGAACGGTGTCGTGTCGGGCGGGGGTGGAGCTGGCTCCTCGGCCACGATGCGGCGGGCAATGGGCAGATCCTCATCGAGACGCGCAAGCGTGCGCTTCAGGTCGTCGTGACCGCGTGCCAGGAGGGCATGGCTGGGGTGGCGTTTGAGGGTGGCGGGCACCGGATCGACAGGAAAGGCCCGGTTCACGACCACGCCGGCGAGCTGAATGCCCGGGTCGTCTTCAAGGTCGTACGCGGTCTCGATGGTTTCGTTCACGGGCGTCTCTTCGGGCAACGTCACCAGGAGGACTGCAGAACGCTCGGCGTCGATCAACAACTCGTGGGCTCGCTCGCCCTGTGATGCCACCGGACCCTCGGCTGCAGCGTCGGCCAGCAGTCTGGGCGACCGGAGCAGCTCGCGGGCCCGACCACTTGCGGGGCCGTCGACGATCACACGTTCCCAGCCGTCGTCTTCCAGAATCGCCCGGATCCGTCCCAACACGAGCACGTCCTTGATTCCCGGCACCGAGGAGGCAATGACCGAGAGCGCGCCGGACGACTCCAACTTGTCGGCGATCATGCCCATGGAGCGGCCCGACAGCCATGCGGCAAGCAGGCGTTCGGGCGACAGAGAGATCCAACCCAGGTGTTCGTCGAGGCGCACGAGCCCGTTGTCATCGGCCGCTGGGAGGTCGTTGGGGTCATGGCCGAGGTGCATGGGAAGCTGCTGCTGACCACCAAGCTCCACAAGAAGTGTCGAATGACCTTCGGCCGCAGAGGCGCGACCGAGCTTCGCGGTCAGTACGGTCTTACCCACTCCACCCTTCCCCGCAATGATGAGGAGCGGAAATGGGTATGCAAACTGTTCTTCGTGCACGTCGTGGTCCGTTCGGGTTCCCCCGCGTCTTGCTGGCGCTGCTGTGCCTGGCCGGTGGTCTCATTGTGGCCGCAGCTCCGGCCGGTGCGCAGGATGATACGGGGATCTCCGATCGGCTCGCCGAGAACGGCTTCGTCGACGTCATCGAGGTCAACGGACTTCTTGACCCGGTGTTGGTCGATTTCATCGATCGCAGCCTGGACGAATCCGAGAGCCTCGGCGCCATGTCGATCGTTCTACAGATGGAGAGCGAAGGCGCTGCCGTCGATGCCGACGTGCTTGCTGCACTCGTCCAGAAGGTCGCATCGTCCGACATTCCCATCAGCGTTTGGCTTGGCCCATCGGGCAAGGGTCGGGCGCTCGGCGGTGCCGGCGAATTGGCGTTGGCGGCCAGCCGAGTCGGGATCTCACCAGGATCCGAGCTGGAGCTCGCGTCGGGCGAAGTGCTTGGCTACGACGAGCTGTTGCAGGAATCGGTGAACGGCCAGCTCGACTTCGAAGTGCAGGATGCCCCAACCGTTCTGCTGCATCTCCTCGAGCTCGATGGATTCCAGCAGACCGTGTACCAGCCGGGTGAAACGTTGCCGAACGGTGCATTGGTCGATGGCGATGCCCCGATCCGTGTGCCCGAATCCGCCACCCGCTTCGTGACACTGCCGCTGACCCAACAGCAGTTCCACACGTTCGCTTCACCGCCGGTCGCTTACCTGCTCTTTGTGATCGGGCTTGGGTTGCTGGTGTTCGAACTTTTCACCGCAGGTGTGGGCGTGGCCGGAGTCATCGGTGCCGGAACGCTGCTCGCTGGTGGCTACGGTCTCGACGTCTTGAATGCTCGCTGGTGGGCGGTGGCTCTGCTGGTCATCGCCTTCATCGGCTTTGCGATCGACGTCCAGTCCGGGATCCAACAGTTCTGGAGCACGGTCGGCTCGCTCGGCCTGATCATCGGCTCCATCTTCTTGTACCCCGATCACTCCATCGGCTGGCTCCCGCTGCTGGTGGGAATCATCGGTGTGCTGTTCGCCATGCTCGGCGGAATGCCGGCCATGGTCCGCACCCGGTTCTCCACTCCCACAATTGGGCGTGAGTGGATGATCGGCGAGGTTGGCGATGTGCTCGAAGATGTCGACCCCGAGGGTGTCGTCACTCTTCGTGGAGCTCCCTGGCGAGCCCGTACCAACCGAGCCACACCGTTGACTGCCGGAGACCGGGCCCGCGTGGTCGAGGTCGACGGACTGCTGCTCGAGGTTGAGCCCGAAGCCGGCGGCGCCGCCGACTACCGGGAGCGCCGTTCCTGAACCCAATCGGCGGGTTCTCGGCCGCAAGCGTTCGTTTGCGGTCCATTCATCCGCCGGCCACCACATTTTCTCTTGTGTTGCCCGTCACACCGCGCCTAGGTTCGGTTGCAGGAGGCAAGAGATACGTGGCGGCAGTCAATACCGAATATTTGTGGCAGGACAAAGCAGCCTGCAGGGGTCCGTTGGGGGCAGTGTTCTTTCCACCACCCACGACGGAACGCAAGAAAGAGAAGCTGGCGCGCGAACGGCGCGCCAAGGACATCTGCCAAAGTTGTCCGGTCCTGGGCGAGTGTCGCGAGTACGCACTGCAGATCCGTGAGCCGCACGGTGTCTGGGGTGGACTCAGCGAGAACGAGCGCAGGTCACTCCTCGTCACCTGACCATCAGGTCAGCACAACGGCATCTCAGCCAGGGTCAGGAAGCCGTGGTCCGGCGATTCGTAGATTTTCGCGCCGGCGCGTCATTCCGGATGCATCCAGCATCGACAGAAGCGGCATCGCATGCTTTCGGGTATTGCCCATGGCCTGTCGAACCTCGGACACCGTCACGCCGTCGGGCTGGTCGCGGAGCATGTTCGCGAGGAGCAAGGCGGCGTCGTTGATGGTGCTCGGCGCATAGTAGACACCGTCTTCCTCGATGACGTCGCCTCGGCGCACGAGTTCCCGAAGTTCGGCTCGGTCGATGCCGTCGGGATCCGGCGGAGCGAAGCCACCGACACGAAGCTCGGCAACGAAGGGATGTTCGGCCAGCGGGTCCGCAGCGGCAGCCTGTGTTGCTCGGCCGCCCGACACGACCACATCGGTCAGGAGATCCAAGGTGGCCCGCTCGCGTTCCTCGAGTGTTGCGATGTCGAGCCCGAGCCCGCCCGCCGCCTCCACCCGCTCGCGGACCGACGCAATGGTGGCCTGCAGAGCTTCGGGGTCCACGACCCATGAACCGACATCGGCTTCGCGCGTCTCGCCGGTGAGGAGCGTGAGCTCGGTTGCGGTGACCCACCCGCGTTCGGCCACGACCCGGTCGATGGAGCGGTCGGGGTTGGCCACGTTCGCTCGGAGCTGAGGATCGACGTCGAGCACTTCGCCGCCACCGACCGTCTCGGAACGGCCCGACTCACGGAGCACGTACCGATCCCCGGGGAGGAGGGGAAGGTCGACGGGAAGGTGGATCCGGATCTTGCCGGTTGAGCCGGGAGCGATTGCGTCGGGGCCCAGGATGCGCATGCGGACCGGTTGCTCCCCAGCGCCGATGTACAGCAGGTGGGCGCCTCGTCGCGAGACCTCGTGGTCCAGGCTGGACAACACCGAGAGGGTGCCGTCGAAGACTCGGGTCAGGTGCCAGTCGCCCTCGCGGATCAGTACGTCGCCGCGTGCGACCTGATCGTGGGAAACGCCTGACAGATTGATCGCGGTGCGGTTGCCCGGGCTGACCTTGGTGCGGGTGGCGTGCAGGCTCTGTAATGCCCGAACTCGAACATTGGTCCCCTGGGGGTGAAGGACGAGTTCATCGTCGAGCCGCACACGGCCGCCGGTGAGCGTGCCGGTGATGACGGTGCCAGACCCCTTGGCCGAGAATGCCCGGTCGACCCACATGCGGGGGGCGCCACGGTCGGCTGCATCGGGGGTTTCGTCGAGCATTGCGTCGATCGCAAGCCGGAGTTCCTCGATCCCGGTGCCGTCCAGAGAGTCGACGGGAACAATCGGTGCCGATTCCAGGAACGTGCCTTCGGCCCGCTCCTCGATGTCGAGGGTCGCCAGCTCCACCAGGTCCTCATCGGCCAGGCCCACCTTGGTGAGCGCAACCACGGCATGACGAACGCCGAGGAGCTCGAGGATTCGGAGGTGTTCCTCGGTCTGCGGCTTCCATCCCTCGTTGGCATCGACCACGAAGACGCATGCGTCGACGGCTCCCACTCCGGCGAGCATGTTGCGGAGAAACCGAACGTGGCCGGGAACGTCGATGAGCGAGAGGACCCGCCCCGAGGGAAGCTTGGTCGAGGCGAAACCGAGGTCGATGGTGAGCCCTCGTTCCTTTTCCTCGGCGAACCGGTCGGGGTCAACGCCGGTCAGCGTGCGGACCAGCGTGGACTTGCCGTGATCGACGTGCCCGGCCGTGGAGACCACATGGCTCATGCGCCGATCTCCCGAAGGGCAGCGATGACGGCCGGGTCGTCAGAGGGGTCGATGGTGCGGAGGTCGCAGATGGTTCGGTTGTTCTCGACACGCGCCATGATCGCCGTGGGTGCATTGCGGAGAATGGCGCTGTGGTCGCCGTCGATGGCGATGCCGACCGACGGGATCTCGACCGTGGGAAGCGTTCCGCCGCCGGGGACGGCCTTGGTGTCGATGACCGTGCCGACCTTCCAGGCTTCGGCACGGACGCGCAGTTCGTCGGTGGTCAATGAGGCCATGCGCCAGAACGGGATGGACGCTCCGTCGCGTCGAAGGTACGTCAGCGCCAGGTCCTGAAGTGCGCCCAGAACCAGGCCTCCGGGTCGGAGTGCCCGAGCGAGAGGGTGCCGGCCACATCGTTCCACCAGCTCGCGATCTCCGGCGATGATGCCGGCCTGCGGACCGCCAAGAAGTTTGTCGCCCGAGAACGCCACGAGGCGGGCGCCGGCCTCGAGTGTTTGTTTTGCGGCTGGTTCGTCGGCGAGCCACGAGGGCGGACCGCTGGGAAGCCACGGGCACGCAGCGTCGAGCAGGCCGGAACCAATGTCGGATACGAGCGGAACACCAAGCGTGGACAATTCGGCCGTGGTCGGCATTTCGGTGAAACCGGTGATCTTGTAGTTCGACTGGTGGATCTGCATGACCATGGCGATGTCGGTGGCTGGGTCGGCGATGCGGCGTTCGTAGTCGGCCCGGCGGGTGCGGTTCGTGGTGCCGACCTCGACCAGGGTTGCCCCGGACTGTTCCATCACTTCGGGGACGCGGAATCCGCCGCCGATCTCCACCAGTTCGCCGCGGGAAACAGCCACACCACGGCGCTCGACGAGCGCAGCGAGAATCAGCATGACGGCCGAGGCGCAGTTGTTGACCACCATGGCCGCTTCGGCGCCACACGCCTGTGCCAACAGCATTGGGGCGTGTGACTGCCGTGAGCCCCGCTGGCCGGTGCCCAGGTCCAGTTCCAGGTTCCGATAGCCGGCTTCCTGTTCCACCCCGAAGGGGGCGCGCCCGAGGTTGGTGTGCAGGAGCGTGCCGGTGGCGTTGATGACCCGCTGCAGCATGGAGCGCTGCATCCGCTCGGTGATGGCACGTGCGGAATCTGGGTCTGCGGCTGCAATCGCCTCGCGGGCAGCCGCAACGAGCATGGGGTGCGGCAGGCCGGTGTCGGCGAGTGACCGGGCGAGGGTGTCAACGGATGGCGGACGGGCGTGCTGCTCGCTGGAAGTCGTCACCCCTCCAGCCTGCCACCTCCAGCTGCGAAATCTGCGACGGGAATCAGTCCTCGCTCAATGTGGGCCCGTTGCCCGCCGAAGACTTCTGCATGAACAGCGGGCGGCTGGAACGGCAATACACGATTCGCGGCATTGTGGGCGGGCTCTTCTTCCCCCTGGTCGCGATCCCTTTGGGTGCGGCCGATACGGCCGGATCGGTGACTTCCGAGAGCATATGGCACGTTGTCAGCAGCCATCCGGTGCAGTGGATCATCATGACCGCGCCCATCGTTCTTGGGTTGCTCGCCCGGCTTGCCGGGGCAAAACAGGACCAGGTTCTGCGAATCCTTGAAGAGCAGGATGATGTCATCGACCGACAGACATCGGAGCTGCGTCTGGCGCTGGCTGAAGCACGTTCGGCCGAACGGGCGAAGGGCGAGTTTCTGGCGAACATGAGCCACGAGATTCGTACGCCGCTGAATGGCGTGATCGGCATGGCCGACGTGCTGCTGGACAGTGGCCTCGATGGCGAGCAGTACGACTTCGCCAACACGCTCCGGAGCAGTGGCGAGTCGCTCCTCACCGTGCTCAACGACATTCTCGACTTCTCGAAGATCGACGCTGAGCACATGCAGATTGAAAACGAGCCATTCGATTTCGATGAGTGCATGTTGTCGGCACTCGAATGGTTCTCCGCCCGCTCGGTCGCCGGCGGGCTCGAACTCGTCTACAACGCCGACCCATTGCTGAACCACCTCGTTGTCGGAGACTCCACCCGAATTCGTCAGATCGTGGCGAACCTCGTGAGCAACGCCGTGAAGTTCACGGGCGAGGGTGAAGTCAGAAGTCACCGTCACCTGTCGCTCGGACGTGCTCGACGAGGGAACGTCCCGACGCATCGAGATCGAGGTGGCGGACACGGGTATCGGAATTGCGCCCGACGACGCAGCACGCCTCTTCGAGCCGTTCACCCAGGCCGACGAGTCCACCACACGTCACTTCGGTGGAACAGGCCTGGGACTGGCGATCTCCAGATCCCTCACCGAACTGATGGGCGGGAAGATCTCGGTCCACAGCGAGGGTCTGGGCCACGGGTCGACGTTCACGTTCTCCGTCATCCTTGAAGCGCTCGATGAGCCCTCGGGGTCCGTGATTGCCGACGAGCAGCAGGGCCTGGATGGCATGCGGATGCTCGTCGTCGACGACAACTACACCAACCGTCGGATCCTCGAAGTGAAGGCCGCGCAGTGGGGAGTGGAGGCTGTGGCCGCGTCCTCCGGCGAGGAAGCGCTGTCCATCGTCGACTCGGGAAACCGCTTCGACGTCGCAGTGATCGACATGCACATGCCAGAAATGGATGGGGTCGACCTGGCCAAGGGACTGCACAGTCGCTTCGACGATGGCGTCGAGGCCTTCCCACTCGCTCTGCTGTCCTCTGGCATGGTGCTCAGCTCGAGTGATCGCTCGCTCTTCAACGCTGCGCTCATGAAGCCCACACGGTCTTGGCGACTGCATGGTGTGCTCGCGAAGCTCGCTGGTGGCAAAAGGCCGACAGCCGGTGGGCACTCGACGGGGGACTCGTCGCGAGACGAACTTACGACCGTTCCGAACCCGGCCTCCACACCACCGCCACTCCGGATTCTGATGGCTGAGGACAACGTCGTGAACCAGAAGGTCGGCTCGGCAATGTTGTCGAAGCTCGGCTACGAGATCTCGATCGTCTCCGACGGAGCGCAGGCCGTGGATCGGCTCATGGATGAAGCGTTCGATGTCGTCTTGATGGACATGCACATGCCCGAGCTCGATGGCGTACAGGCGACGAGGCAGATTCGGGCCATGACACACATCCGGCAGCCCTGGATCGTGGCGCTCACGGCGAACGCTCAGCAGGCTGATCGCGACGCCTGCTTCACGGCCGGGATGGACGACTATCTGTCGAAGCCGGTGCGAAGCGAGGAGCTCAGTGACGCTCTGGCACGAGCACATGCAGCGGTCACGACCGAAGGCGCTGAGCAGCAGGCGGCCTGATCGGCATAGCCTTGAGCTGTGGCCTGGCTCTTCATCGCATTCATCGTTGTTCCCGTCGTTGAGATCTTCCTGATCACTCAGGTGGCCAGTCAGCTCGGCTGGTTCGAGACGATCTTCCTCGTCGTCGCCGTCAGCGCAGTTGGAGCCTGGTTGGTCAAGCGCGAGGGAACGGGCGTGATCCGGCGCATTCAGGACAGCTTTCGGGGCGCTCGCCTGCCCACCAACGATCTGGCCGACGGGGCCATGATCTTCTTCGCCTCGGCGCTCATGCTGACGCCGGGCTTTCTCACCGACTTCGTCGGACTGGCACTGCTGATTCCGCCGATTCGTGCGATTCTGCGGCCACCCGTGATCTCCTTCTTCAAGAAGCGGGTCGAGGTTCGGACCGCAGGGTTCGGCGGAGGCATGTTCAGAGGCGGTGGCGCCGGGCCGGGTCGGCGTCCGGGCTTTGGCGGAAACGTGTACGACGTGGACTCGTCCGCAGCCAGCGCCGAGGCGGACATCACCGACATCACTCCCGATCCGCGGGAGCTTCCTCCCGAGTAGGCCGGGTCTGTTCAGCCAGTGTCAGCAGCTGACTCGAAGTCGGCTTTCCAGGTCTTCGTGGTTCAGGTAGCAGCCTTCGAAGACGCGGCGGCCGGTGAACCCCATGCGACCGTGCAGGCAGCGCCAGTTGTCGAACATGAGCGCATCGCCCGGTTCAAGACGCATGGACCACCAGCGCGTCTGGTCGACCAGCAGGTCGTGGAGCCGACCGTAGGCGTCGTACCACTGCTGCATCTGGTCTGCGGGCAGGACGAACGGTGCCCGGTCGTAGTTGTTGAAGGTGAGCTGGACGAGGCGGCCATGTTCATCGAGCCTGATCGTCGGTCGGCTCGCCTTCAGGTGGACGCCGTCCTCCAGATAGTGCGCGGGAACCGACACGGTGGACAGCAGTTCGAAATCGGCGGGGTTGGTGGCACGCAGGTGCTCCACGGCAGCGAATCCATCGACCAGCACAGATTCGCCGCCGGTGCCGGAACGCTCCTGGCAGACGAAGAGCTGCAGTCCGGGGCCGTCGTGGCTGTAGCTGCCGTCGGTGTGGGGTTCGAGCGTCTCCTGGCCGTACGCCGAGTCTGCGTGGTCAGCGAGGTTCTCCGAAGAGAGAGTCCACTGGTCACCGAAGATCGTGCGGCGGATGTAGCCGAGGCGGCCCGCGATTGCAGCGGTGGCTTTCCGGCCACCGGGCACGTTTCGCAGCAGACCGAACCCATACCGCTCGATGTCTCCCGCCCACCTGGCCAGTCCGTCGCCGTCGGCGATGAGGTCGTCGTAGTCGAGGATTGTTGGTTGCGCGCCAGAGGCTTTGTGCCACAAGGTCGTCTCCGCCTGCGCGGACACGCCGGCAAGCTCAGCCATGAGGGCAAGCGGCAGGATCGAATCGGGGGTCTCATCGTTCCAACCGACGATGACGTCCTCGCCGACGATGGCAGCGGTTTCGCCGCGCAGATCGCTGGCAATCATGAAGGTATCGACCTCGCGTTGGGACGTGTGCGCGTCGAACGCCGACGGGTCGCGACTGTGATCGCGAACCCACTTCCACGGCAGCGTGAGCGTGGCGCCTTGGAGCTCCAGGATGAGGAAGTCGTCGGTGGTCGTGACGGTGCTGGTGGTGGCTGCCATGGGCTTGAGCGTACCGAGCTTCACTCGGCGAATATCACTCGTTCGCATTGTGCGATCCCCCGCTCGATCGTCGGAGTGTCGGGTATCAGGATCGAGGTCAACCACATGCCGTTCTGGATGACCAGGACGTCGGCGGCGCGGTTGTCCAACTCGGTCTTGTCGAGGTCGGGGCGGGCGGCCGCGATGAGTGCGCGCAGGCCGTCTCGATACCGGAGCTGGGCGGCGCGGTTGATCTGCGAGTAGCGGCCATCGACAGGTGCCAGCGACCACAGCTGCAGGCGGAGGCCGAGGTAGCCGGGCTCCAGAAACGGCGCATCGACGACGCGTCGCAACGCGGCACGGAGGTGCGTGGTGGGGTCGATGCCGGGCGGTGCAGGTCTGACCAGGTCCGCGTCCTGTTCCCCAACACGTTCCAGGGCCGCAGCGATGAGCGAGGCCTTGTCGTCGAAGTGGTAGTTCATGAGCCCGAGCGCCACGTCCGCTTCCTGCGCGACTGCACGCATGGTCACGCCCGACAGGCCGCGGGTTGCCAGGATTCTGGTGACACCCTCCAGGATCACCGACCGGGTGTCGGACTCGGTCACGATGGGTTTCTGAGCGGCTGCATCGAGCGCAACATGGCGACCAGGAGAGCGTCGCGTTGGGCGGCCAACTCTTCGGTGGTCTGGCCGCCGGCTTCATCGGCAACGCCCGACACGAGCGCCCCTGCGATTTCGGGAGTCAGATGCAGCTCGCCGAGGTCGTCCCACCAGCGATTGAACGAGACGGTGTAGCGATCGACGAAGGATCGCAGGCCGCCTTCGCCAGCTCCCAGGTGAAACAGCATGTTCGGGCCCATGGCCGCCCACCGCAGACCGGGCCCGGCCCAGACGGCAGTGTCGACAGCTTCCACCGAGGCGACGCCCTCGTTCACAAGATGGATGGCCTCGCGCCACAACGCAGCCTGCAGCCGATTTGCGACGTGGCCGGGGACTTCGCGCCGGACCTCGATGGTGACCTTGCCCACGGATTCGTAGAACAGCCGAGCCTCGTCGACGACGCCTGCGGCCGTGTGCTCATTGCCGAGCACTTCGACGAGAGGAATGAGGTGCGGTGGGTTGAAGGGGTGACCGAGTACGAAACGACCGGGGCTTCTCCAGCCTCCTTGCATCTCCGTGAGCGTCAGTCCAGACGCTGACGAGGCGACGATGGCCGCGGGATCCAGCGAATCCTCGATTGCCCGATACAGCTCGTGTTTGATGTCGAGTTCTTCGGGAACGCTCTCTTGCACGAAGGTCGAACCCACCACGGCTTCGGCTGGGTCGGCCACGAACTGCAGGCGGTCGGCGTCGCCATGGGCCGTGAGCCCGAGTGTTTCGAGGGTGGGCCAAGCGGCTGCCACGTAACGGCGAACCTTGCGTTCGATGTCGGGGTCCGGGTCGCTGACGACGACCTCGAGACCGGCCGCCAGGAACAGAGCGGTCCAGCTGGCGCCGATGACGCCGCCACCGATTGACGTGACCTGTGTTGCCATGTTCAGAGCCTCATCTGTTGGACTTGTGCCGACAGGCCACCGTCGATCACCCAGAGCTGGCCGGTCGCGTACCGGGCTTCGTCGGAGGCGAGCCAGTTCACGAGGTTTGCGATGTCGGTAGGTGTTCCGTAGGTGCGCAGCGGATGGACGTCGCGAACGGCTTGCTGCAACGTGTCGATGTCGCCGCTCTCCTGAAAGAAGCTCTGCAGCATTGGGGTGTCGACGTAACCAGGGCACACGGCGTTCACCCGAATGCCTTCGGGGCCGTGATCGCACGCCATCGCCTTCGTGAGCGCATGGACGGCACCTTTGGTGGCGCAGTAGGCGGCCAGCTGAGGGTCGGCGATGAAACCGTCGTACGAGCCGAAGTTGATGATGGATCCACCAGCGCTGTGTCGCAGGAGGGGGAGCGCGTGTTTGCTGGCCAGGAAGGTGCCGGTCACGTTGATGGCGAAGATGCGGTTCCACGCATCGAGCGTGGTGTCCTCGATCGTGTGCTCGATCTCGATTCCTGCTGCGTTCACGAGCACGTCGAGGCGGTCGTGCTCGTCGGCGACACGCGTCATTGCTGCGATTGCGTGGTCCTCATTCGTGACGTCCCATTCAACGAATGCGCCTGCGGCGGGTTCGGAGTCGAGGCTTCCGTGTTCGGAGAGGTCGGCGGCGTAGACCGTGGCCCCTTCTCGTTCGAAGCGTTCACACACCGCACGGCCCACACCGCCGCGTCCGCCAGTGACCAGCGCGATCTTTCCGTCGAGTGCACCAGTCATGCGTCCGCTCCGTTTCGGTAGGCATCCAGGACAAGTCCATGGAAGTGGTGGAGTGCGTGTTCCGACAGGCCGGATCCGGCCGGGTCGTGGACGATGCGGCCCTGATCGAACGCCGGCGTCTGCATGCCTCGCTGCACGCTTTCCACGAGTGCGATGTCCTCGGGCTGCAGCACATCGTCGATGTACCGAATGGATTCGAGTTCGGCTTCGGTTGGTTCGGCCGTCTCGAGAAAGAAGTCGTAGGTTTCGCGGGTTTTGTTGGGGCCCACAGGGATGATGTGGAGAATGATGAAGTTGCCGCGGCCCGGGTATCGCAGCAGGGCGGTGTTGGGCCACAGCCACCAGACTGCATGGTCGGTCACGGTTGCCTCGCTCACGTCGTAGGCGGTGTTCTCGCTCTTGCCGGCTTCAGCCATGTGGCTCGAGTAGATGCCGTGTGTGGTGACCGTGTAGCTGTCCATGTCGACCAGGTCAACGAAGTCCTCGTGGGCGACGTGGCAGTGATAGCACTCGAGGAAGTTGTCGACGACGTTCTTCCAGTTGGAGTCGATCTCGTACGTCAGTCGTTTGGCGAAGGTCAGCTCGTGCAGGTCGGGCGCCCAGTCGGCAATTTCCGTGCCGAGGGCTCCCGACTGTTCGCTGAGTGGTGCAGCTGCGGGGTCCAGGTTGACCCAGACGAAGCCACCGAGCTCTTCCACCTGCACCTGATCCAGGCAGATGTCACCAAGGTCGAAGTCGACCAGGTGCTGGCTGTGCCGGGCGCCCTTGAGCTGGCCGCCGAGGTCGTAGACCCAGGCGTGGTACGGGCAGGTGATTGCGTTGGTCGTGCCGCTCCCCGAGAGCAGTTCGTGGGCCCGGTGTTTGCACACGTTGTAGAACGCCCGAAGCACGCCGGACCGATCTCGAACGACGGCGATGGGCATGTCGGCGACCGTCGTGGTGGTGAACCTGCCCGGTTCACGAACGGCCTCCACGTGTCCGACCCACTGCCATGAGCGTCTGAAGATGGTGCGCTGTTCGTGGTCGAACCACGCCTGCTCGGTGTACGCCTCGGCCCGCAACGACATCGACGCAGCCGGGTTCTCGTCGTACCCCGTTGCAACGGCAGTCAACGCCGCCGAAGTTGAACACTTGTTCAAGTCATCCATATCGCCACTCTGCCACCGTCGCCACGACCAGCGCAACACCTCACGCTCCGCGTCCACCAGCTCACATTGGGGTCAGACCCCATTCGGCGTTGCGGGCGTGAGTGTGCCTGGTTTTGCCCGCAATCCCCGCCAGTGTTGGCCCAACCCCTCACCCTTCGCGGTCAACTGCTCACATTGGGGTCAGACCCTAAGGGGGTTAGGGGGTGATGGGGCCGTGGTTTC
>CAZFBD010000011.1:21270-24502 GCA_964517125.1 uncultured Acidimicrobiales bacterium | reverse complement strand
GCTCACATTGGGGTCAGACCCTAAGGGGGTTAGGGGGTGATGGGGCCGTGGTTTCGTTCGGTTTGGCGGGCCCAGATTGCGACGGTCAGGACGAGGACCCAACTGATGGCGGCCAAGGTCGTGAGTGTTCCCGCAACGTCGTCGCCGGCGTCGACCGACACCACCAACAAGAGGCTGCCCCAGAGCATGCGACCGCCCAGCGAGTTCAGGCTGAGCACGGTGGCTCGGTGGTGCTGTTGGACGCGGGGAGAGACAACGGCACTGATCAGAATGGGAGCTGCTGCGCCCTGGGCGGAGCGAAGGGCAACGAGCGGGAGGACTGCCGGGTGCTGCCACACGGCCATTGCGGTGACGATGATCGCAGACAGCGCGCCCAGTCCCACCAACGTCCCGCTCACCCCGAACCGCTCGCTCAGCGGCACCGTCGACGCGGCGAAGACCGATCCGACAACGGCGACGACGGCCATGGTCACACCGACGAGCAGCGGGGTGGATCCGAGGTCGTCGGCGGTCTGCCCGAGCGTCTGCGTCATCCACGGCTGCAGCAGCGTGAAGGCCACATGTTCCAGCACGACCATGGCGACGCCGTAGCCGAACACCCAACCGAGGGGCACCGTGCGGAGGTACGAGAGGCAGGTGCCAACCTGACGGAGCAGATCGGGTGCCTCGCTGGCACCGGACGGTTCCACGAACCGCAGCGTGACCAGGAATTGCATGATCGCAAGAATCAGCGAGAGCGCAAATGCCAGACGGAGGTCGATGAGGCCCAGGGCTCCTCCGGCGAGCACGCCCGATGCACCCACGAAGAGGCCCCGAGACGATACCCGGGCCTGTCGCACGCTGTATTCGTCCTCGCGGCCAAGTGCTTCGAGTGTGTCGTAGTGGAAGGAGACGTCGGTGCCTGACAGCGATGCGTAGCCCAGGGCCAGCAGTACCTGTCCCGCGGCGATGACCCAGAACACGTCGTCGCCAACCAGGTAGCAGGTGAAGCAGCCGATCCAGATCAACCCGACGGCGCGAAGCGTGACGACGCGGCCCAACCGATCGCTGGCCCATCCGGATGGAACCTCGAAGACGACGACGGACAGGTAGTAGATGCCTGCCAACTGGATCGCCCCTTCGAGGTCGAATCGGGAGCGGGTGAAGAGCACGAACACGGCAATCCACGGGCTGGTCCTGACCAGAAGCTCGTGCAGCGAGATGAGTCGGAGATTTCGTTCGAGGTCGGCTGGGGAAGGGAGAGGTTCCGCGCTGCCGATCACGGTCGCAGGTCTACTCGCTCTCGCTTGAAATCGCCATGGCTGCGCGTCTTTCGGAACCTTTTCGCCGCCGTGGACGTGTATGTACCGATGCATCGTCCGCCTCGCGCCCGTGCCGTACCATTGGCGACCATGAACCCAGCCCGGATGCTCGGCGGACTCCGTGTGTTCCTCGTTGTGCTGCTCGCCCTGACGGTGGGGGCTGGCGGCGAGGCTTCCGCACAGAACGCACCAGCGATCGCGGAGCTGGAGCTCACCATGCTGCGAGCCGCCACGAATGCGTCGGTTGTGCCGGTGAAGGTGGAGGTCTCATCGTCTCGGGCGATCGAGGCAACGTTGTCGCTCGAATATCAGGACACGAACACCGCGTGGGAGATTCCCTACGCACTGGCGGCCAACAGCGAAATCGAACAGATCATCCTGGTCCCGTCGGGGAGCGGCGGGATTGAGTTGCAGGCTGAGCTGGTCGTGAATGGCGACGTCGTGGCGGACGCTGAGATTCGGGACTTCGAACGAGCCGCGCCGGTGAACGCCATTGGCGTCCTGGGGCTGGACCCGCTGGTCGACGAGGCGCAGTTGGTACCGCAGGTGGGTCGTGCATCGCTGATCGACCTCGCCGACCTGAACATGCTGGTGGCGCTCGACAGTGTCGTTGCTTCGCCGGCCGGACTCCGGACCCTGACACCCGACGAGCTCCGGCGGCTGCAGCAGTGGGTGGCAACAGGCCATCAGCTGCTCGTGGCCGATCGGCCCGGCTCGATCGACGCACAACTCCCCGCCGATTGGCTCGGCGACGAGCGGGTCGTGCTCGCCGATGCCGGGGTCATCAGGTACCTCGGCGACCAGTGGGAGTCGAACCTGGCGCCCGGGGTCTCGATCGCCACCAACAGCCAGGCCGTCGTGGGGTTCTTCGAGGAAGACCATCCGGAGCTGCTCAATGACGCCGGGTTCCGGGTTCCAGGAATCGGCCTGCTCGCGCTTCTTCTCCTTGCCTACCTGTTCGTCGCCGGGCCCATCGCCTTCGTGGTCCTGAACCGCATGAAGCGGCCCACCCTGGCGTGGGTCGTCGTTCCGGGGCTCGCAGTTGTGTGCACGGCTGCGGTCTTTGTCCTCGGGTTGTTTCTCACGAGCGGGCGCGGAAACGGGCACGCCACCATCGCCGAGATGACCTCGGCGGGAGCCACGGTGACCGAGTCGGTCCTGCTTGCTGACGATGGCCGTCAGGAGCTGGAGCTGCCCGCCGGATGGACGGTGCTGTCCAGCGGCCTCAGCACAACGAACCGGTCGGTTGGTGCGCCGCTCACCGTTCGCCCCACGATCGGGGCGACGCAACTCATCTTCGACATCGATCCAGGCGGTGGCGGGTCGGCGGTGCTCACCGGCCCCGCGCCCGATCTGGATTCTGGGTTGGTTGTCGACAGCGTGGCGCTGGACGGAGACGACCTCACCGGAACGATCCGCAACGGCACCGGCGAAGATCTGCGCAACGTCACCGTTTTCGTCGGCGGTCGCATCGTCGAGGTGGACGATGTCCCAAGCGGCGGTGAGGCCGGGTTCTCGGCGACCGTCGGCGGGGTACGACCACAAGGTCTGCCAGAGCTGCGGACCTGGGGTGTCGATCGCCGGTTCGGTTTCGAGTTCGGGTTCGATGGCCGTCCGGTCGAGACCGACGAGGTGTCCGACGGACCGGCCAACGGGTCGGCGTGGATCGACTGGCGGGCGTCACGACTGGGAACCGCGGCTCCCGATGGTCTGGTGACCGTGGTTGGCTGGACCCGCGACGTCGACGGTCAGGTGCTCGGCGGCACGGGCCGGACCGCGTTCGTGGCACGCACTCCGGTGCCGACGTCCGACGCACCATTGCGAAGCGAACAGGTTCGATCGCTGTTGTCGTTGGCTCCTGACGCGGCCTTTGGCCGGTTCGGTTTCGACGGCGAGGTGCGCGGCAACCTCATGGTGGCGCAGTACATCCG
>CAZFBD010000011.1:3430-21170 GCA_964517125.1 uncultured Acidimicrobiales bacterium | reverse complement strand
GATGTGTGGGAGATCGACCTCTCGGAGGGCCAGTCGGTGACGGTGTCCATGAACGCTGGAGGTGGCGGCTTCAATGGTCCGCAGCTCGACCCCTACCTGGTCGTGCGCAATGCGGACGGCCGCCAGGTGGCCGACAACGATGATTTCAACGGCCTCGACAGTCGGCTCACCTTCGCAGCCGAGTCCGCGGGCACGTACCGAATCGAGACCCGACCGCTCGGGGGCAGTTTTGGCAGTGGCGCATACCTGGTGACGGTGGAGACGGATCCACCAGATCCCGATGAGACCGAACCCGAACCGGCGGCTGAACCGGAGGAGGAATCATGAGCAGCCTTCCCCCACCGCCTCCTCCACCGCCGCCGCCAGGGCCGAACCCGGGTCCGGCCGGCCCCTACCCCGGCTACCCAGGGATGGCCGGGCAGCCCGCGCCGATGATGCAGCCGCCGGCGCCACAGGTGAGCGCAGCCGCCATGGCAGCGCAGCTCACCGCAGCGTCACCGGTGGAAGACGCAATCGTTCGCACCCACAATCTCACCAAGCGATACGGCCCGCTCGTGGCTGTGGGCGACGTGAACCTGGCCGTGCCCCGGGGCTCCATCTACGGCCTGATCGGACCCAACGGCGCGGGCAAAACCACGTTGATGACGATGGTGTGCTCGCTGCTCTCGCCAACCGCCGGAACCGTGTCGATCGATGGCGCTGACCCGGCGACCGATCCGGGCGCGGTCCGCCAGCGGACGGGGTACATGCCCGACGGACTCGGGGTGTACGAAGGGCTCGATGTTGGCGGCTACCTCGAGTTCTTCGCCGCCGGCTACCGAATTCCGAGGGCCGAGTGGGGCGACCTGATCGACGGGCTGTTGGAGCTCGTGGATCTGGAGGTGAAGCGGGACGCACCGGTCAACTCGTTGAGCCGGGGAATGAAGCAGCGACTGTCGCTCGCCCGAGCGCTTGTACACGACCCCGACCTGCTCATTTTGGACGAGCCTGCGTCGGGTCTGGACCCGCGTGCGCGGGTGGAACTGCGGGAGTTGCTCTGGCAGCTGCAGTCGATGGGCAAGACCATCATCGTGAGTTCGCACATCCTCACCGAGCTGCAGGAGATCTGCACGCACGTGGGGATCATGGAGGCCGGGCGATTGCTGGCCGAGGGCTCCCCCGATGAGATCTCGAGTCGGTCGGGGGCTGCGCTGCGGCTGGCGGTCCGATTCGCCGACGGGTCCCGCGAAGAGTTCTCGGTGGCGGACCGGTCCGAGCAGGTGTTGCTGCTTCGGCGACTGGTCAACGAGGACCCCCGAGGCGTGCTCGAGTTCCGCGAGATCGGCGCCGGCCTGGAGGACGTGTTCATGAACGTGACGCAGGGGATCGTGCAATGACCATCGACATGCCACCTCCGGTGCCGCAGGCTCCGACCGATCAGCCGGCACCGGTTCCTGCGGCTCCGACGTCCACCGTCGGCGTACGGCTGCGCGACAACCCCGTGCTTCGCCACGAGCTGATCGAACGGGTGCAGGGTGCCCGAGCCGTGGTCTTTCTGACGATCTGGCTTGTGCTGCTCACCGGCATTCTGGTGCTCGCATATCAGGGCTCGGTGGCCGTGAACCAGGGGTTCGGCGGCGACGTCGGGTCGTTGGGCCGGGTCGGCCGGGAACTGTTTGAGTGGGTGCTGTTTGGCATGGTCGTGCTGGTCATGTTTCTGGTGCCGGGCCTGACCGCAGGGTCGATCACCGGCGAGCGCGAACGCCAGACACTCGTGCCGCTGCAGATGACGCTCATGCGACCCCGCGACATCGTGGTGGGCAAGCTGGCCGCCGCACTTGCATTCCTCGTGTTCCTCGTCCTCGCAGCCATGCCCTTGTTGGCGGTGAGCCTGCTTGTTGGCGGGGTGCGAATCCTCGACATGGTGCGCGGCATCGGGATGCTGCTGTTCACCGGAACGGTGCTCGGATCGGTGGGGGTCTGGATCTCGTCACGCTTCAAGCGCACGACGGCAGCGACCGTGGTCACCTACGCCGTCGCCGCAATCTTCTCGTTCGGGAGCTTTGTCTCGCTGGCCACGGTTGCGATCATCGACGCCTCCAGTGGCAACGACGAGGTGACGGCTCCCGTGGAGCTGCTGGCGTTCAACCCTGTGGCTGGAATTGCTGATGCGCTGCCGAGCGTGGGCAATGGCTTCGTGGGCGACACCATCACCCCGTTTGGCGGCATGCGTGGCGCAATCGGTGAGCTGGATGGCAGCGACAATTTCGACGAGAACGGCTTCCGTGTGGATGATGGGGACCAGTTCATTTGGTTGATGTACCTGGGAATCGGACTGATCGTGATGGCCATCAGTGTGTGGCGAGCCTCCAACAATGTTCGAACGCCCTCGGAGACCGAACGTTGAGCAGGCAGTCCGCGCCGCCGAACGCGCTCGACGGTGTGTTTGGGCGCGGACGTCGACGGTTGCGAGCGGTGTGGCTCACGGCCACGGCCACCGATGTGGGCCCGTGGCTCGCCGGTGGTGCCGTGGCGATTGCCCTGCTTGGTTGGTTGCGGCCGTGGTCGTGGCCCGATCCTGTGGCGCTTGGACTGTTGCTTGCTGGTGTGGTGGCGGTCATTGTCTGGGCGCTCACCATGCGGTTACCCGATCCTGTCGTGGCCCGGGCGCTCGATCGAGGGCTCGAGACCGACGACGCCTTCGTGACCGCGCTGCAATTCGCGCCCACCGATCCGTTTGGTCCGCGGCTGCACGCCCGTGCCGCCTCGTTCGCCGAGGCCGATGTGTCCGAAGCGCTGCCCCTGCCGCGCAGGCCGCGGGCATGGGCGCTTCTCATCGGGCTGGTGGTGGCTGCGATCGTGCTGGTGCTCGTGCGCAGTCCTCAGGACGATGTGCGGGAGCAGCTTGCTGCCGATCAGGAACGAATCGCCGAGGTTGCCGACGAGTTCGATGAGCGGGCCGAGGTGTTGGAAGAGGCCGGATCCGAGGAAGCCGACGCACTGGCAGAGGAGCTCCGGGCGTTGGCGGAGACGCTTCGTTCGTCCGAAGATCTGGACTCGGCCGTCGAGTCGCTCGAGGGAGCGCAGGACGATCTGCTGCGTTCCATCGATGCCGATGACC
Source organism: uncultured Acidimicrobiales bacterium (assembly GCA_964517125.1). Classification (GTDB taxonomy): domain Bacteria; phylum Actinomycetota; class Acidimicrobiia; order Acidimicrobiales; family SHLQ01; genus SHLQ01. Next base: position 18,070 of record CAZFBD010000011.1, on the reverse strand, counting down.
TGGCGCAGCGTGCGGCTGCACAGGGCCTGGAGCGCACGCTCGACGCCAACCCGTTGGCGGCGGGTGAGTCGGCGGCCGCGCAGTTGGAGCAACTGGCGGCGTCGGTTGCGGCGATGAGCGCTGAGGAGCAGGCGGAGCTCGCCGAACGGCTGGAGCAGCTTGCCGCAACCCAGGAAGCCGGCGATCCGGAAACGGCCGACGCCTTGGCCGAGGCCGCCGAGGCATTGGAGGCCGGCGATGCTGCCGCTGCTGCCGCAGCCTTGGCTGAGGCAGGGGAATCCGCGTCTGCGTCTGCATCTGCAGCAGCCGCCGGAGCCGAGGTCAGCGCCGCCGCCGCCGCTGCCGGACAGGCGGCCGATGCGCTGGCCGAGCCGGGTGAAGGTTCGGAAGCGGGCGAGGGCCAGGGCGAAGGCGAAGGCCAGGGCGAGGGCGAGGGTCAAGGCGAAGGCCAGGGCGAGGGTGAAGGTTCGGGGGCGGGCCAGGGCGAGGGCGAAGGTCAGGGCCAGGGTCAGGGCACTGGCGGTGGTGGTGGAGGCGGAATGGAAGCGACGGGTGAGAACCCCAGCGGAAATGCCAATTCGAATCCTGGCGTCAGTGGCTCGGGCGAGATGGGTGAGGGCGTGGCCGCGCCGCCGCCCGATACCCCCGTGCTCATTCCGAGCGGAATCGACGAGGACACCGGCTCGGCCCAGGTCGACGTCACGGGCGATGGCACCACCCAGACCGACCAGCGGGTGACCGGGCCCACCGGTTCAGGCACCGCAACCGTCACGCTCGAATCGATCGCGAACGAATTTGCCGACCGGGCCACCGATGCCCTCGACGGCACCAACATCTCCGGTAGCGAGGCCGTCACGGTCGAGGGCTACTTCAACTCCATCAACCAGGCAGGTTCTCCATGACCGACCCCACCGCGGTTCCTCCGGTTCCGCAACCACAGTCACCGCCACAGCAGGCGCAGCTGACACCCGAGCAGTATGCGCAGATTGCGGCGACGATCGAGGCCGAGGTGGGTCGGGTCATCGTTGGCCAGGCCGGCGTGGTGCGCACCGTCTTGCTGTCGCTGTTGTGCGAAGGGCATGTGCTGCTCGAAGGTGTGCCGGGTCTGGGCAAGACGCGGCTGCTGACCACGCTGGCGCACGTCGTTTCGCTCGACTTTGGTCGCATCCAGTTCACCCCCGATCTCATGCCGGCCGATGTGACCGGCACGCAGGTACTGGAGGCCGACGACAGCGGCAGCCGCAAGTTCGTCTTTCGCCCGGGACCGGTGTTCAACGGTCTGGTGCTGGCCGACGAAATCAACCGCGCCACACCCAAGACGCAGTCGTCCTTGCTCGAGGCCATGGCCGAGCGGTCGGTCACGGTGGCTGGAACCACGCGGGTGTTGCCGCGGCCGTTCCTGGTGATGGCAACGCAGAATCCGATTGAACAGGAGGGCACGTACCCGCTGCCCGAGGCGCAGCTCGACCGGTTCATTTTCAAGGCCGAGGTGCCGTTCCCCTCGGCCGATGATCTGGCCGACATTGTGGGCCGCACGACAGGTGGTGCCGAGGCGACGCCGCGGGTGGTGGCCGACGCTGCCACGCTGCGGGCGATGGTGGCGCTGACCCGTCAGGTGCCGGTTGCGGACGAGGTTGTTCGCCATGCGGTGGACCTTGTGGTGGCCACGCACCCCGACAACGAGACGAGTCCCGAGAGCATTCGGGGATATGTGCGTGCGGGCGCGTCGCCGCGTGGAGCACAGGCGCTGATCCTGGGGGCCAAGGCGATGGCGCTGTTGGCCGGCCGGCCGTCGGCCAGTGTCGATGATGTGCGGGCGCTCGCTCCAGCAGCGCTGGGGCACCGGCTCGTGCTTGGCTACGAGGCCGCCGCCGATGGGATGAAGCGCTCTGCGCTCATTCAGGGCCTGCTCGACGCGGTGCCGCCACAGGGGAGTGGTGTCCGCGGTGCTCCATGAGCTTCGGAGCCCCGAGGTGTTGGGAGCGCTTGAGCGTTTGCAGCTTGGCACGCGTCGACGCCTCGCGGGCCAGCTGGTGGGCGGGCATCGTTCGCCCCGGTACGGCAGCTCGCTCGACTTTGCCGACTTTCGTGAGTACCAGCCGGGCGACGACTTTCGACGGATCGACTACCTGACGCTTGCTCGCCTCGATCAGCTGTTGGTCCGCTTGTACGACGCCGAGGACGACCTGACGGTTCGTCTGATCGTGGACACGTCGGCATCGATGAGTACGGATGGGAAGTTGCAGCGCGCGGCCGAGCTGGCGGGAGCGTTGGGCTTCGTGGCGTTGACCCGACGCGACCGGGTGGAGCTGCACCTGCCGGGAGCGCCACCGGCGAGGTTTTCTGGTCGTAGCGGTGTGCCCGAGCTGTTTGCTCGCCTCGAGAACCTCACGGCCCAGGGTCAGGGATCGTTGTCGCGAACGGCGGCCGAGGTGCTGGGCCGCCAACGCGGGCCGGGCATGACCGTCGTCTGTTCCGATCTGCTGGAGCCCGACTGGGATGTTGCCCTGAATCGGCTGCCGGCCCGCGGCGCCGAGTTGGTGGTGATGCACGTGCTCGGCGCAGGCGAGCTCGATCCGCCCGAGTTGGGCGACGTGGACCTGATCGACGTCGAGACGGGCGAGCGGGTCGCGATGACGCTCACGAGCGGGAACATCCGCAGCTATCGGGCTCGCCTCGACGCGTGGCTCGAGGACGTCGAAACCGCGACGCGTCGCCTGGGTGCCGGCTACGTGGTGGTCGACAGTCGGGCGCCGCTGCGTGAGGTGCTGTTGGGCGGTCTCCGCCGAGCCGAGGTTGTGGCGTGACGTTCGCTTCGCCCATGGGACTGCTGTTCTTGCTTGCGGCCTTGCCGGTCCTTGCCCTGCATCTGTTGAAGCCCCGCCGGGCCGAAGTGACCGTCAGCTCGTCGATGTTGTGGGAAGACGAGACCGTCGGTGCCACGGCGGCCTCACCGTGGCAGCGCCTGCCGCCAACGTTGCTACTGCTGTTGCAACTGCTCCTGGTCGTGTTGGGTGCGCTACTGCTGGCCGACCCCGTGGTGCGGGGCGACGCCGGCTTGGCCGAGCACACGGTCGTGGTGCTCGATACGTCGGCGTCCATGGGCTCGCTCGATGGTGAACCAGACCGGTTCGTCGACGCGCAGACGCAGGCCATTGCGCTGTTCCAGGAAATCCCCCGTGGGGGTCGCGTCTCACTTGTCACCGCCGGGCCCACGCCGCGTGTCCGGGTCAGCGCAACGAGCGATGTCGAGACGTTCGAGGGTGCTGTTCGAGCGGTTCGTCTGAGCGATGGCCCGGCCGATCTTCGGGCCGCGATGGCGTTGGCCGACGGTCTGGAGACACCCGACGCTCAGCTGGGCATCGTGCTGATCTCCGATGGTGCACATACGGCCGCCGAGTTGGCGGCCCTGCCGACCGGGGTCACGCACCGCCTGGTCGGGTCGACCGATGTGAACCATGCGATCACATCGCTGCAGGTCACCCGAACCGAGGACGGGCTGGAGGTCACCGCGATTTCCGAGGTCACGGGCGGAGGGGCGGTTGCCGTGCCGCTGCGCTTCGACGTCGACGACGTGACCCGAGCCGTCATCGACATCGAGATCGAGCCCGGAACGCCGACGATCACGCAGGTGCCGCTTCCCGACGGTGAGCGGGTCATTGCGCGACTTGGCGGAGATGACCTGCTGGCCATCGACAACACCGCCTATGCGGTCACTCGGTCCCGAACCGACCTTGCCGTGTCGGTGCATGGAGAGCTCGATCCGTTCCTGCAGACCCTGCTCGGGGTTGTTCCCGGAGTCGAGCTGGTCGATCCCGAGGTGGACACCCCCGAGATCTCCATTTACTCGGGTGTGGCGGTTCCCGAGGACATCACCCGTCCGTTCATCGCCATCGCCCCTCCGGCGGGTGTGCCCGGGGTGACGGTTGTGGGCGACGTCGAGAACCCGGCGGTGACACTCGTTCGCTCCGCCGACCCGTTGCTGACCGGGCTGGACCTTTCACGGTTGCGTATCGCAAACGCCCAGCAGGTCAGCTCGCCAACTGCCGAGGTGCTGGTCGCTGCCGAGGGTGCACCGCTTGTCCTCCGTGGTCAGCGGGGCGGCGTGCCCTTCCTGTATCTCTCGTTCGCCGTCGGCGATTCCACACTTCCCGTGGAGCTGGCGTTTCCCGTGCTCGGCCAGCGCATGCTCGAAGAGCTGAGCGGCGCCGTCATCATTCCCGCCGCACTCGAAGTTGGCGACCCCATCGTTCCGCCGGCCGGCCGCGATGTGACCATCACGGCTCCCAACGGAACCGAGCGGGTCCGGGCCGCCGGTTCGGGTTCGCTCGTCGCCGACCGGCCCGGCTTCTGGACGATTCAGCCGACCGATGGTGCCTTGCGGACCGTGGCCGTTTCTCTGGGCCCCGAGGAGAGCCGGGTCGACCCGCTCCCGGTAGCGCCCACCGATCCGCGGCCGTTGCGTCCCGGCGAGGACCCACCACAGTCCGAGAACTCGTGGCGTTGGCTTGTCGCAGTGATCGCGTTGGCGATTGGTGTGTTCGAATGGCTGGAGTCCCGACGGCGCCGGGGAGTTCCCCGATGGCAGTGGCGGACGGCTTCGGTCCTTCGCATCGCCGCCGCGGCGATGGTCATCCTTGCGCTCTTGGGCGCCTCCCTGCCGCTGCGCAGCGACGATGTCTCCACAGTGTTCGTGCTGGATCGCAGCGATTCGGTTGGTCGCCTCGGCACGACGGTGGGGCTGAACGCTTCGCAGCGGTCCGCCGTGGCAGCTCCCGACGATGGTCGGCTCGGCGTGGTCGTTTCGGGCGACGGCGCCCGGATCGAGCAGCTTCTGGTGCCGGTCGATCAGGCGACCGGTCTGTCCACGGCCACCATCGACGGCGATCGCAGCGACCTTGCGGCCGGCCTGCGCCTGGCGGGAGCGCTGTTGCCCGAAGACACGAAACGCCGGGTCGTCGTGGTCTCCGATGGTCGGGTCACCACCGGTGACGCCGAGTCCGAAGCGGCCGCGCTCGGCGAGCGAGGCATACCCGTCGACTACATCCTGCTCGAACCAGCCGAGGGGGCCGACGCCGCGGTGGTTGGGCTGAGCGCTCCGTCCCAGGTCGACGAAGGCGCCCAGGTCCCCATCGAGATCACGATCGAGTCCACGGCAGAACAACCTGCCCTGGTCACGCTTCGCCGCAACGGCGAACCGATTGGAAGCATCGACACGCTGCTGCAGGTGGGCACGAATCGGGTGACGTTCACCGATGATCCGGGCGACACCGGCGTGGTGTCGTATTCGGCAACCGTCGACACAGCCGGCGACGCTCGACCGCAGAACGACACGGCGCGCACCACGGTGGACATCGACGGTCCGGCGCAGGTGTTGCTGGTCGAAGGCACCAGCGAGGCCGGCGATGCGCTGGACCTTGCGTTGCGGTCCAGTGGGCTCGAGGTGGATGTCATCGATGCTGCTGCGGTGCCCGCGCTCGATCAGCTGATCGCCTACGACTCGGTCATCCTGGCCGACGTTTCGTTGGGTCAGCTGTCCGATGATCAGATTCAGTCGATCGCCACCGCGACCCAGCAGCTTGGTCGGGGCCTGGTGACTATCGGCGGTCCGCAGTCCTACGGCATGGGCAGCTACCGCAACTCCGAGCTGGAGCAGGTTCTGCCGGTGATCAGCGATGTGCTCGATCCGCAGCGGTTGCGTCAGGTCGCCCAGGTCATGGCACTCGACACGTCCGAGTCCATGGGTGAGTGCCACTGCGCCGACGGCTTCGAGAACCCGACTGGTGAGTTCGGTGGAGTGAACAAGACGGCGATCGCTCGTGCAGGCGCGGCGCGGGCCATTGCGAACCTCAACGCCAACGACGAGATCGGTGTGCTCGCCGTCGACACCCAGGAACGATGGCTGATCGATCTGCAGCAGCTCCCGTCCGACGACGTGATCGACTCCGGTCTGGCTCAGGCCGTGCCCTCCGGAAACACCGAGTTGGCGGGCACCCTGCCGACCGCGGCCGATGCGCTTCGCGAGAGCAATGCAGCGCTGAAGCACATCATCTTGTTCACCGACGGGTTCACGTCCGAAGGTGATCTGGAGCTCATGCGTCAGCAGGCCGCCGACATTCGAGCCGAGGGTGTCACCATCTCGGTTGTCGCCACGGGCGAGGGAGCAGCCAACCAGTTGGCCGCAATCGCCGAGGCTGGCGGAGGTCGCTTCTACCCGGGCCGCGACCTCACCCGGATCCCAGAAATTCTCGTGCAGGAGTCGGTCCTGGCGTCTCGCCAGTTCATCAACGAGGGAGAGTTCCTTCCCATCGTGACCGACACTTCGCCGGTCGTCGATGGCCTGTCGGAGTCACCAGCGCTGCTCGGGTACGTGGCCACCACATCGAAAGACACCGCACGCACGCTGCTTCGAATCGGTCCCGACGAGGATCCGCTGTTGGCGTCCTGGCGTATCGGTCTTGGGCGAGCCACCTCCTGGACGAGCGATGCGAGTCCTCGCTGGTCGCAGTTCTGGACCGGTTGGGACGGCTACGTCGACTTCTGGGGCGGCGTGGTGCGCGACACCTTCCCTGTGCAAACCACCGGTGCGGTTCGGACCAGCGTCGACGGCGACACGCTGCGGATTCGCGCCGAAGCGACCGCTGGCCAGGGGCGGGTCGACGCCATCGTGAGCACACCCGATGGCGACCAGACCGACGTCCGCTTGCGTGAGGTGTCCCCCGGCGTGTTCGAAGGCGAGGTCAGCGCCGACGGCGCCGGAACCTACGCCGTTGGTGTGAGCGGAACGGGAGCTTCGGGGGAGGAGACGCTGGGTTCGGCGATCGCTTCGGTCTCCTACGCAGCCGAGTATCGCCCTGGCCCGGCCGACGAAGCATTGCTGCAGCGGTTGAGTGAGCTCTCTGGTGGCCGGGGCGCAATCGACGCCGCGCAGGCGTTCGACGCCGACGAGCTCGTGTCCGGGCGCCGTTCCATCGACCTGGCCAACTGGTTCCTGATCGCCGCAACTCTCGCCTGGCTCGCAGCGGTCGTGTTCTCCCGCCTCTGGCTTCGGCGAACGCAGGTCGCACTCAGCGAAGTGCCAGCGGCTGCCCCCAAGCGACGGGACACTCCACGATCTCGTCGGGCAGCGGCTCGATCCGCGGCGGAGCCGTCCACGAACGCTCCGACCGGTTCGGCGGCGCCGTCAGCATCTCCACCCGCCGCAGCTCCTCCACCGCAAGCGCCACCTTCTCCACCGCCACCACCCGCCGCCTCGGCGGCAACGGTCAACGAGCTGCTGAAGGCTCGACGGAAGAAGGACGACTCCTGACTCGGGTCGGAGCCAGCATCGCCACGGTCACAAGCACCGCGCCCATCCACACCAGTTGCGTGAGCGGTTCGACGTTGATGGTGACAACGATGGAGCCATCGTCGTCGGCCGAGCGCAGGACGGCCTGCACGTCTTCGTGAGGACGCGAGTGTGTGGCGATCTCGGGCAGCCGCAGTGCACGCTCGGCGTACACGGTGAGCTGCGGGTGGAGCTCGTGGCTGCCGTCGAGCAGCAGGTCGGCTTCGATGACTGGCGGGGTCTGGGCCACGAGCGCCGCTCCGCGGTTTTCGATGATGTGCCCGGCGACCTCCACGGTCTCGCCGAGGTCCAGGTTCACGGTTCGTTCCACCGATGCGGTTCCGCCAAGGGCCCCGGCCATGACGAAGAGCATGCCGACGTGCGCGGCCGTCCGTCGCGGCGTCCGCCAATGCACGCGGGTGGTGAGCAACCCTGCGCCGAGCGCCGCCGCATGGACGAGCTGCCACCAGATGGTCCAGCCGGCGAGGGCGCCGAGCACGACGCCGATCAGGGCCCCGACCCCGACCTCGGCAACAAGTCGAACCTGTTCGCTCCGGCTCAGGTTGCGAGCTCGTGGAGCCACGCCCAGGCCAACCATTCCCACGATTGCCACCGGCCACAGGTAGCGACTGTAGAACGTGCCGTCGGTGCCATCGCCCGGCAGGAACGGACGGAAGGTGCCAAGCGCAACGACGAGGGCTGAAGAGAACGCGATCAGGACGGGGAGGAACCGGCGAGTGGAGATGGGTTGAGCTCGTGGGAGCCGGAGTCCGATGACCACGGCACCCACACCGACCACGGCAGCGATTGGCCACAGGAACCACCCCAGGTCTTCGGCGTTGGCAAAGGCGTGCACGCTGGTGCGTAGCGATGTGCGGGTCATGGCCGTGCCCGCGAACACGGTGGGCCATACGAGCAGGCCGGCCCACCGTCGGACCGAATGGGAACGTGGCAGGTGCAGATGAACCACCAGCAGGAGCCAGGGGATGAGTGCCACGTTCTCGACAGGGTCCCAGGCCCACCATCCGCCCCAACCGAGCTCCACGTACGCCCAGCCTCCACCCAGCGCCAGTGCGGTCGTGAGTACGGCCAGGCTGATTCTGGCGATGCGATCGGAGGATGCCGCACCGTCGAGCAAGGCCGGCAAAAGGCTGAGGGCCAGCCCTACATACAGCAGCGGCGGATGGATGAGCATGGCCCAGTGCTCAAGGATGGGGCTCAGCCCGCTGCCCGCGATCGCCGGCACGTCCAGACGGGTGAACGGCGAAGCAACCGTCACCGACGCCCACAGCACCGTCGCTGTGACCGCCGGGCTGATTGCCGTGGTGCGGCTTCGGAGCGGGACAGCGGCCAGGGTCGTACCCACGACGACGCCGAAGAACAGCAGTGACCCTTCGCTCCCGCCCCAGAGGCCCATGATCCGTCGAGCGACACCAAGGCCGGGACGGGTGTGGGCAACCACGAGCTCGAGTGAGGTGTCCACGCGGATCAGCGCCGCCACGATGACTGCAAGCGTGGCCCACGCAAACGCCATGCCTGCTCGAAACACGACGGTCGCCGAGGCGCTTCCAGCGATGGCGAGCGCGGCTGCCAAGGTGACAAGCGATGCAGCGAGGGCGAGGAAGAGGGGGCCCATTCAGTTGTTGGCCACCTCCGACCGGGTCTCGGTTTCGCCGCTGCGGCGAGGCTACCGCGGACGGGTTCCCCAGCCCGATCACCGGAGACTGTGAAAGGCTTCGGGTATGAACGGTCTTCATCTCGATGTTCTCGGAACCGAACGGATTCGGCGCGATACGTACGGTCTTGCCGAACTGGCGGCGGGGAACATGAACGCGCCCGTGCCCACCTGCGGCGACTGGAACATGGCCGATCTGGTCGCGCACCTGCTGGAGGTTCAGCATTTCTGGACGTACATCGTTGGTGAGCGTCCGGCTGGGCCGGAGCGGTACGAGCAACCTGTCCGGCCCGATGACGCCGGGCTGGTCGATGGACTGCGTGCCGCAAGCGACGAGCTCTTGCGGGTGCTGGATGCTGCGGACCCCGCCGACGTGGCGTGGAGCTGGGCGGAAGATCAGTCGGTCGGGTTCACCCTCCGGCGCCAGACGCACGAAGCTCTCGTGCATCACATCGATGGGTGCCTGGCTGTTGGGTCCGAGCTGCCCGAAACCCCAGCACGGTTGGGCGCCGACGGTGTCGACGAGATCCTGGGTGTCATGCTCAGCACCGCGCCCGACACCGACGGGCTCACGGTTCACCCAGAGACCATCGAACTCAGCACGACCGACAGCGGCGACCAGTGGCAGTTTGCGTTCGGCAAGGTTGTTCCGGCCGACGGCGGGTTCCCGTTGGCGACGCTCGTCCCCACGACTGCACCCGATCCGAATGTTCGCGTCTCGGCGTCGGCGCTCGAGCTGGACCTTTGGATCTGGGGTCGTCGAAGTGACGAGGCGGTCGTCGTCGATGGTGATGTCGCACAGGTGTCACGGCTGCGGGAGCTCGTGTCGAGTCTTGGCTGAGATGCCAAGCGTCAGCTGGTGAGCGAGCCGCGGTTTCCGCCGACCGATGGCAGACCCACGTCGGCCCGGTGTCCGGCCGAGGCTCCCGCCACGAGGCCGCCGGTGTTCGAGTACGAGACCCGCATGGTGCCGAGCTGGGGAAAGGCTTCCTCCACGGCATCGTCGACCTTCTCGGCTCGGCTGACGAGCACCGGCAGGAGATCGGCGCTGTTCTCGGATTCGGCCACCGCGAAGTCCTGGGTCTCTTGAAGCCGGCCGGCAACCACATCGGCAAACCCGATGAGGAACGAGTGCCGGAAAGACCGGGTGGTGTTGCTCCACCCGTCGTGGGTGGAGCCGTGCGCAAGCATGACGTTCGTGGCTTGCAGGAGGAGCGACGTGAACAGGAGCTCGACGATGTCGAGGTCGGTTTCGTGACCGAACACCGTGCAAATGCTGTCGTTGCGATCGATGGTGTCGAGCAGGTCCACTGCGTCTTCGGTGATGCCAACGATCACCCGGCAACGGTTTGCCCGGGCGACGGCACCAAGGAGCCGGGCTTTGTTCTTGGAGTACGGCTTGGCGACGATGATGCGACGGGAAATGACCTGGCCGGTTCCGTCCTTTGCATCCAACAGGGCCCGGTCGATGGCGTATGTCGCCATGAGCTCCTGCGCCTTGGCCGTGAAGGCAGCGGCCTCCTCGGCAAATTGGCTGGATTCGGCTTTGGCCAGCATGGCCCGCACACGGTCAAGAATCTTGGGGTCGAGGTCGTCGTTCATCGCCATGGGTGCATGTTCCCACGGGGGTGTGACGCGCTTGCTTCATCGCTCCGACGTCTTAACCCGCCCCCCAACGCGACCCACCGAACGCCCACACACTGTGCGTCCTGCAAAGGCCAGGTCGGCAGCACCCGCCATTTCCAGACCGAACGCATCAACACAAGGCACGACAACGGGCTTGCCCGGAATTGAACGGAGGCTTAGCGCTTTCCAATATCGAACAAAACGAACCCGAGAAGGCTCACCAGAGACCCAGCCATCAAACACCGCGTTCGAATTGGTCGCAAGCGTGTAGCCATGTTGGTCATCGTCCACACATCCCGGCCTTTCCGCCTTGCCCTCTCCTCGACCCACATGCTTTGTTCCATTGACAACTGGAATAGTCCAACAATGAGAAGCACGGATCCGACAACCACACACACCAACCCGAATATGGATGCGAGAAGTCTCATGCTTCCTGCGTTCTAGCAGGAGAAGTCCATCTCAGGAACGCATGCTCAAGTCGGAGCCGGGCTCCTGGAAGCGAGCGTATCGGTCAGGTAGCCCGCAAGGACCTACCGATAGGGGTACCCATGCGACCAACACGACACCGTCATTTCCATACACGCAGTGTCGTTCCGGCGGCCGCGGCAAGCGCTGTGCCGTCGTCGGTGGTCTGAGTGGCAAGGTTCGAAGTGAGCAGTGCTGGCAGTTCGAGCGCGGCGACCGACGTCCATCCCTGCGACTCGTTCGTACGTGTGAGCGCCACGAGTGCGCGGCGGTCCGACGTTGCGACCACGACGTCGAGTCGGCCGTCGGCGTTGGCGTCGAGCGCCAGCCCCATGTCCAGGTTTCGGGAGCCGATCACGTGTGTGGTGTAACGGTCGTCCGAGGCGGCGACGCGTTCCAAGATCACGCCGTCGTTTCCGCCGGTCACGCGAAACGCCTGCAGGGTTCCGCCAATGTGGGGCGTGCGGACGTCGATCACCTCGATCTGTCCTTCGGGTCCGAACGGCCCGACCGCCAGCTGGTTGCGCCAGCGATTTCCGCGGCCGATCGGTGCTGACTCCGCCAGTGGTGTTCCGTCGAACTCCCACGAAACCAACCGGGCGCCTTCGTCGCCGTTGCTCACCGTCGCAAGGACTTCAAGCTCGCTGTCGCCGTCCACGTCGGCGAGCATGGGCGAGATTCCTTCGATCACGTCGGGCGCGGGTATGTCGATTCGCCCACGCTCGTTCGAGCACAGATTGATCCACTCGATGGCCGCGGCTTCGATGGCGTCGCCGAGCACTCCATGGCCATATCGGTCCGTGGGGTTCGCAAGTGCTGCGGCGAAGTCTCCGGCCTGAACGACACGCGAATCCTCCAGCGGGTCCTCGAACAATGCCTGGTTGACGTACGGGGACAGAGCCTCACCCGATTCGCTGAGCTCCGGCGGACCCGCAGGTGCAGCGCCCGCATCGCTGACCGCCCCGGCAGCGTCGACTCGCACGGCACGTCCGTCGTCCAACGACACGTACCAGCCGCCGCTGGTGGCGGGGTCGGGGACGACCCAGAGGGCTTCGCCTGGAAGCTCGATGTCGACCGCCGACGCTGACGCCAGGTTCATTGCCCCAGCGGCAATTCGATTGCCGTCCCGGCGAACATCGGTCCGCGTCGCAGGAAAGGAGGACGCCGCTTCACACGTTGGTTCGGTCTCGGTGAGCTCGGGTGGGTCAACCTCGACTTCGTTGGGGTCGATGAGCTCCTGTTCCGTTTCGACACCGGCCGTGGTCGTCGTTGGCGAAGCCGGAGCTTCGGTTGTTGCCGTTGTGGAGGCACAGGCACCAACGGCCAACGCAAGCAAGATGAATTGGCAGAGCGCTCGACGCATTCGTCTCACTTCACCTCGACGGTTGTCTCGTAGGACGGCATACGACCTGCTTGTGGCCGAATGCCGACAACGCCGGGGTAGATCTGCACGTCATCGACGACGGGGCGCCGCGGTTCGCCATCGATCCACAGCCGAAGCAGGTGTCGCTGCGGTCCCTCGGGCGGGTCGACGAATCCGGTGCGCGCATGGAAGACCGTGTAGTTGTTGGCGAAGATCGCCTCGCCCCGCTGCAACGTGAACCGCAATGCGAGCTCGGGGTCGCTGACGGTGGCGTCCAGGTGATCGAGCGCCTCAACGTCGACCTCGTCCAGTACGACCGACGAGTCCTCGTCGGCCGCAATCTCGATGTACTGGCGAACCACCCGGGCGCTGATGAACCCATCGCGCTCGGAGAAGACGGGGATGTGATGCGGGGTGATGGGGTCCTCGTCGTCGGCCTGCTCGCCGAACCGGGACCAGCGGTAGCCACGATGCAGACGTTCGAGCAGGTCCGGCCGCTCGGCCTTCATCCGTTCGTGCACCTCCAACGCGCTGACGAAGATGCTCTCGCCGCCTGTCTGTGCCGGCTCCAAACAGAGGAAGGTCAGGTAGTCGGCCACATCGGTGTGCGGGGTGAGTTCCTCGTTGCGTCGGTAGGCACGTGCGTGTGGGTCGGTCTTGGTCACGTCGATCACGTGGCCCAACCGGTCGCCCATCACACTCTGCGAAACAGGCGTGCCCAAGGCCAGGCCACATCGCCAGAACACGAGCTCCACGGCGTCGTTGGGCAGGTCGACGGGGAACTCACGAACGAGGGCGATGCCGCTTCCGTTCTGCAGGACTTCCCGCAGCTCAGCCAGACCCGGTTCCGCGGAACCGAGCGGGAGCTCGTGGGCTTCGATGCTCTCGGCGGTGCGGCCGCTCGAAGCGAGCTCGAGTGCGCTGGCGGCCAGGTCGCTGAAGTCGACGCTGATCGCAATGGTGTCCATGGGTGAAACGTCGGCTGTGGTCCAGCGAGTGGCGGCAGGAACGTCGGGGAGGCTGGAGAGGTCGAAGCTCATGTCACGAGTCTGGCGCAGATCGTTCGTGGTCTGCCTGCAGTCGAACTACTCGCCCACATCGGCGTCGGGATGGAACCACGTGGGGGGATTCTCGGGCTCGCACACCATCAGGTACGGCAGGTCCTCGCACGCCTGCGCAATCACGGCAAGGTCCCGATCCGGAATCTTCTCCAAGTCCCGACAAGCCCGGTCTCGCGCCAGAGAATCACGCTCGCTGGAACACAATTCTTCAATCGCCTCTATCTCCAAAAACTCACACTGCAGCACGAGGTGATCTGCGTAATTCGGCTGACTCTCTAGGCGATCTTCCGAGCTCCACGCATCAGATAGAACGTTTGCGTATTGGTTCGCTACTTGCAGCCCGCCTGCATAGACGAGTTCTATCCACTCGGTCTGGCCGGCGATAAATGAGTCTTCGAGCCACCGATGGTCCCAACGAAGATCACTAACTTCGGGAAAACCGATTGGTTCAGAGAAGGCCCGGAGCAAAGTCTCATGCTCATCCTCTAGAGCCACTTCACCACCAGTTCGTAATACGCGTTGCATCTCCGCGAACTCGGTACTAACGAAGGCCAGCGCCTCCGCAACGCGTGTTTGGGACTCGCAGTGGTTGACCCGAGTCATCGGTCGGCTCTCTAGGTTCTGCAGAAACTCGCTTCGTTCGGCTGCTTGAAACTCAGCGTCGGTTAGGCGTGGGGCGGATCCACACGCCGCTAGAAGAACGACGGCCACCGCTATAGCTAAGGGCCTCACGATGCTCCAAGCGCAGGTAGCGAACGTTCGATGCCTTCGTCGAAGCTCGATGTGCTTTTTCGAAGCTCTTCAAGGGTCGTGGTCAGTTCATCAGCGGCGTTCAGATATCGCGCCTCTGCCCGCTCACCAGCACTTGTGATATCGGCCTTCGTCGTCTCGCCTGCAATGAAGAACTCTGCGATGTCTGGTTCCCTCATGATGCGTTCGAAGATAGCTCTGCTCGTGTCGCTGAGCGCGTCAGACCCGCCGTTCCGGAACTCGATCTGCATCTGGTCGAACGCACGATCAAAGACGAATTGCTGTGCAAAGGGTGCGACCTCGAAGAGCCGCTCCTCGATCGCCGCCTCTGCCGCCTCAACGTTGTTCGCATCCTGTTCCAGAGCTCCTGTGA
>CAZFBD010000011.1:0-3330 GCA_964517125.1 uncultured Acidimicrobiales bacterium | reverse complement strand
ATCGCCGCCTCTGCCGCCTCAACGTTGTTCGCATCCTGTTCCAGAGCTCCTGTGACGGAGTCTTCGAGGCTGTCTTCTCCGAGGAGGGCGAGTCCGTCGTCGATGTAGCCGATGCCGTCGGTGACCTTGCCGCCCCATGGCAGGAGCTCCACGGCGAACTCGCCCGCCTTCCATCCTTGGTCGATGAGGTTGTTGGCGGCGGCGATTTCGGCGTCTTGCTGGCGGGCGTTCATGATGCCCGAGACCGCAAACGCGTTGACCGTGGCGCCATGGAGCTCACCTGCTCGTTGGAGCAAAAGGAGCTCGTTTGGGTCCTGTACCAGGGCCTCTCGCTGAGCAAGCGCAATCGCCTGCAGCAGGATTTCGCGGTTGGCCTCGGTCCGGAAGAGGGCGCCCAGCAGGTACTTCGTTTCCTCCTCGGGGAAGTGAATTCCGGCCTGGTTCGACGGCACCGTGAAGCCTTCGCCTTGGATGAAGAAGTCCAGCGGTCCCTGGCTGCCGGTGGTCATGATGTGCGGGATCGTCTCGGCGACGATCAGGGTGAAGGTGTGCCCGAGCGGCTCTGGGTAGATGACGCCGCCGCGATGAGCGGCGATGGCGTCGAACAGTGCGGTCTTGGCGACCCACGCCTCGTCGAGGAGGTCGACGTCGGCAACCCGCGCATCAACGAGAGCGAGTGCTTCCGCCCCCGATGTCCCGGCCAGAATCAGGCGTGCGTAGTGCGGGGCAACCACGCCGGGCTGCATGTTGTCGAACGATCCGTCGGCCACGATGTGCGCTCCCAGACGACCGTTGCCGAAGTCGTGGACCAGAACAGCGGCAGCAGCCCGAGGGTCGCGGGCCGCCGCGCCCGTCAACATGCCGGCGCGGTCCTCCCAGTGCGTTTCGAGTTCGGCGAAGCCGTCGTACAGAGGAGAACCGACACCCCGCTCGACGATGATCTCGTGGTCGAAGATGCGCATGCCAAGGACGCCTGCCTGCTCGGCCACGTCGGTTCGGAAGTTGCCGGTGGCGAAGAGTGCCGGGAGACCGTCGTGAAGGATGAGGCGGTCGGGTCCCCAGAGCATGTCGCGCTCCACGACGCCAGCGTCGAAGAGATCGTCGAAGAAGGATCGGGAAAGCAACGGGGTCTGCCGTCCGTGCCGGCCATTGGGTCCGGTTGCTTGCGAGGCAATGCCCAGGGAGTCGGACAGAACGGCGGCCAGATGCACGGGGTCGGCCGACAGGTTGGGGCCGTCTCGACGTGAGCTGAGCGCTTCGGCCCAGGCGACGATGCTGATGGACTCCGTCAGTTCCAGAACACCTTCGGGCCCCAGCTCGTTGAAGACCTCGGCCAGATACCACGGGTCGGCCTGGGCGGCCTCGAGCTCTTCGAACGCCACGCCGATCTGCTGGAGGCTGATGTCGAGCCGGCCAAGTCGTCGGAGCAGATGGTTCAGATCCTCGGCCAGTTCCGGGTCGTCGAGTTCGGTGTTCCAAAACTCGATCGCCTCGTCCCAGTCGGGGTCCCCGTGGGTTTCCTTCATCCAGAGGCGGACACCTTCGCTGAGGGTTGCCCAGTCTCGGGAGCGCATGTGGTCATCGGCTGCAGCGACTCGAGCCAGAAGTGCGGCGAGCTCCTCGGCTTCCATGGTGATCCGGGGCCGCGCCGTGGGCATGCCGTTGACCATGGTTCGGTTGCCGACCTCGAAGGAACGGTCGGTGGACTCCAGATAGTCGATTCGCCAGACAAGGTCGTCGGCGTCGTTGGCGAGGTCGATGGCCAACCAATCGAGGTCGTTGTGGAACTGCGGAACAGCGTGGGGGAGCAGCGCCGATGCCTGGGCGACGAGTGGCCCCAGCGCATCCCCGGCAGCGGTCAGGGCGTGGACGGCGTTTCGATGCTCGTCCACGAGGTGTCGTGCCTGGTTGATGTGGATGAAGACCCGCGTCATGTGGTGTGCCCTTTGCATTCGCCGCCAGAATGTCTTGAAAGCATTTCATAGACTTTCGATATCTTCAAGCAATTTCTGAAGCATCGCCAGATCTGTCGGATCTTTGGCCATTTCAGAGGTCAGAAGGCTTGCGAGTCGAACAAATGTTCGATACAATCAACCACATGGAGTTCGGATTGGCGATCGAACCAGAAACGGTGCTCAAGCAGGTGCTTGCTGCGCTCGACGATGCGCTTGAACTCCCGGTGCACCTTCTTTCGAACGAAGCTCTGGGCGAGTGGACGTGCATGGTGAATTCGGCCGTGACGGGTCGGGTCGACGCATTGCGGTCCAAGGCTGCGGCGGCGTGCGTTGCCACTGGCGTCGCCGGGGCCGTTGGTATCCGATCCGTCGACCAGTACGTGGCCGCACGAGTACCCGTCGACCCTGCTGCAGTCCGGTTCGATCTGCGCCTTGCCGAGTTCTGTGGCGAGTTTCCGCTCTTCGGTCAGGCGTTGGCCCGTGGCCACATGTCGTCCAAGCACGTCGACCTCATCCGCCGAGGTGCCAAGCGCAGGCTCCGGCCGTTCCTGCACGATTCGCAGGAGTACCTGGTTGCCGCCGCCCGAGACTGCGACTGGGTCGACTTCGGTGTGGCCTGGGCGCACTGGCTCATTCACGCCGACCCCGATGGTGAAGCTCCCCGCGAACAACTCGACGAGCGTTTCATGTCGTATCGCAAGCATCCGGACGGCACAGTTACTGGCTCCTTCCGCCTTGACCCGGCCGCCGGGTCCCACTTCCTCAAGTCACAGCGGACCGAAGAACGCCGCCTCCGCGATGACGAAGCCGAACTCGCCGGAACCGAACACGAGATCGAACGAACAAACAGCCACCGCCGTGCCGATGCGTTCTCGGCCATCGTTGCCCGTGGCCAAGAACGGTCCGACTCCAAGGTGGGCGCACCCACCATCGAACTCACGCTTGGCGAGGAGCTTGCCGAGGACATGATCGCTTCGGCCCTCCAGGGCGACAATCGTCCGCTCCGCTCATCGCACACCGACCCGAATCGTCGCTGCGAACTCATCGACGGCACGCCCATTCACCCGCATCTTGCAATGGTGCTCCTGGCGCTCGGCGACTTCCGGCGGCTCGTCCTCGACGCCGACAGCCGCATTCACGAGTTCGGCGATTCCACCCGAACGCTGCCAGACGACGTCAAACACGCTGTGTACACGGCAGCCAGGGGTCGATGCAGAACCAGGGGGTGCGATGCCCCCTTCTCCTGGCTGCAAATCGATCACAGGATCCCGTGGTCGAAGAACGGACCCACGTCTGTAGAAAACAGCGACGTCCTGTGCGGTGGAGACAATGGACACAAGTCGAACCGCTGAGAAGCGGGCGCTTCGGCGTGCCC
>CAZFBD010000010.1:63550-83676 GCA_964517125.1 uncultured Acidimicrobiales bacterium | reverse complement strand
GCTAAGAAGGACGGCATGTACCGCGTACTGCTCGTCGACGATCAGGAGCTCATCCGTGATGGGCTCAAACGGATCCTCTGCAGCGAAGACGATCTCGATGTGACCGCCGAGGCCAGCGACGGACAGGCTGCGCTCGACCACCTGGAGACGACGGCTTTCGACGTGATCGTCATGGACATCCGGATGCGGGGCATGGACGGAATCGAGGCCACCCGACGTATTCGGGAACAGGACGGTCCTCCCGTGCTGGTGCTCACCACCTTTGACGAGAACGAGATTCTCTGGGGCGCAATTGAAGCGGGCGCCGCCGGGTTCATCCTGAAGGAAGCCCCGGCGCACGATCTGCTGCGGGCAACCCGAACGGTCGCCACCGGCGGTTCGTGGCTCGACCCCATCGTCACCCCTCGGGTGCTCGACCATCATCGTGCGCACGTCTTGCCGATCGCTCGACGAACGCAACGATCCGACGCGCTTTCCGAACGCGAGAACGAAGTCCTTGGCGCCATGGCCGGCGGGTTGAACAACGCCGAGATCGCCGAGACGCTCATGGTCTCGCTCGCCACGGTGAAGAGCCACGTGGGTTCGATCTTCCTGAAGCTTGCCGTTCGCGACCGGGCAGGCGCCATCGTCTACGCCTACCAACACGGCCTCGTCGACCCGCAGACAGACGCCTGAGCTCCAGCAGGCGACACAGCGTTTTCATCCCTTAACAGGCGGAGAACTCGCTCCTTCGAGGAATAGCCGCGTTCGCTCGCGGGTCTCCGCTCGGTACACGACCCAAGACGAAACGGAGACTCGATTCCGATGATCAAAGATCTTTTTGAAGGTGGAAGGCGAAGGAAGCGGAGAGCGCTTCTGGCGTCTGTACTTGTGGCAAGCACGGTGGCGACAGCTCCCGCGGTCTTGTCGGCACAGGAAGCCACGGCTGCATTCGACGAAGCCGTTGGAGGAGACATCAGCGATGACGCAGCGAACCCGCTGGCGCTCGGACTGGCCAACGGCTCGAACGTGCTGAGCGGCTCGGTCGTCGGCGGAGCCGACGCCGACATCGACTACGTGACCGTGAATGTTCCCGACGGTCACGTCCTCGCCGCAGCCGACCTGGCGGGCTACGAATCTGGAAACGACCGGTCCTTCATCGGGCTGCAAGAGGGCACCACCTTCACCGAACCGCCAACGGGAACCGAGGTTTCCAACCTCCTCGGCTACACCCTGTTCGGCACCGCCACCACTGGCGCCGACATCCTGCAGGACATCGGCGGCGGCGAAGGTGCACAGGGCTTCACCGGCGCGCTGGCAGCGGGCGACTACACCTTCTGGATTCAGGAAACGAGCCCGAGTGAGGCGTCCTACTCGCTGGACCTCGTTGTCGAGCCGGCGCCGGCCGAAGCTCCCGAATCGGCACCTGAGCCCGCTCCGACCCCGGAACCCGCTCCCGAACCAGCACCTGAAGAACCAGTGGCACCGGAACCGACTGAAGACGTTTCCACGAACGTTGCCCTGGACCTGTCTGGCCTCGAGCCGTTGGGTGACGGTTTCGTCTACGAGGGCTGGGTCATCATCGATGGCGCCCCCGTGTCCACCGGCCGCTTCGCGATCGAAGCCGACGGCGCACTCACGTTCCTGACCGGTTCGCTTGCCGACGACGTGTCTGCGGCGACCGCAGTCGTGATCACGATTGAGCCTGCCGTCGATCCCGATCCCGGTCCGGCGGCAGCGAAGCCGCTTGCCGGCAACGTGGTTGACGGAGTTGCGCAGTTGAGTGTTGCTCACCCCGCAGCTCTTGGCGATGACTTCTCCAGCGCTGGAGGACAGTTCCTTGTCGCCACGCCGACCACCGCTGACAACGCCGACGACAACTACTCCGGCATTTGGTTCCTCGAGGTCACCGACGACGGGCCTGTCGCTGGCCTGGACCTGCCCACGCTTCCCGAAGGTTGGGTGTACGAAGGCTGGGCTGTGATCGATGGTCAGCCCGTGTCCACCGGCCGGTTCGTTGATCCGGGTGCCGCCGATGACTTCGGTGGCTTCTCCGGACCCGACGGAGCTCCACCGTTCCCGGGCGAGGACTTCATCCAGAACGCTCCCGCCGGTCTGACGTTCCCGACAGACCTTCGTGGTGACACCGTCGTCATCAGCATCGAGCCTGCCGACGACGACAGCCCAGCGCCATTCGCGTTCAAGCCGCTGGCTGCAGAGATCCCCAGTGATCTGGAAGTTCCCGGGTCGGTCGTCCTGGGCGCAGGCCCAGCCCTGCCGACGGGTGTCGCCACCCTCGACATTCCCGCGGCGGCTCCAGCACCGGAGCCTGCGCCAGAACCGGCACCGGCTCCCGAGCCAGCGCCAGCCCCCGAACCAGCGCCCGAGCCTGCTCCGGAAGACGATGTCGCCGACGCGCCAGCGCCAGCGCCTGCTCCTGCTCCGGAAGAGGACATCGCTGACGCACCGACCGACGACGGACCGCTTCACGTCGAGTTCGTGAACAACGAGTTCGGTCCTCGCTACCTCGAGGTGCAGCCCAACGTGAACGTGTACTCATCGAACCAGTCGAACACCGCGACGGAGTTCTACCTCCATCCGGTGCCCGGCCTTGCGGACACGTACCTGATCCAGTCGGTTTCGACCGGGCTGTATCTCCATGCCAACGATGCGGGCGGACACTTCAACGTGAACGTGGTCGGCCCTGTCGACAGCTCGGCGTACTGGATGTTCGTCGAGTTCGGTTCCGGCTATCACCTGTTCAACGTCGGTCTCGAGCGTCTGCTCCAAGCCGACCGTGCGGGCTTCAACGTGGACACCGACCGTGAATCGATCGAAGCCGAGGACTTTGGCCTCGACGTCGAATGGGAGATTCACCCCGTCCAGGGCTGACGTCAACGCCCGTCAGCAGACAGCAAACACACTCGGAGGCCCACCCACGAACATCGGGGGTGGGCCTCTCACGTGCATACGTTCAGCCGGCGATGTTCTCCGTGATCGCTCCGACGAAGGTGTCCCAGAGCGGGCGCGGCAGGTCGTGGCCCATCTCGTCAAGCATGAGGAGCGTGGAGTTCGGAAGCGCCGCCGCCGTTGCCTCGCCACCCGATGGGGTGATCAGCGGGTCCGCCGCGCCGTGGATGACAAGTGCCCGGTGGGAGACGCCGCCGAGCGCTTCGGTGCGGTCGCCGCCCTTGGCGATCGCAGCGATCTGGAACGCTGCGCCGGTTGGGTAGAAGCTGCGGTCGTAGGAGAGAGTTGCTGCAGTCCGTGCAACGTCCGTGTCAAACAGCGGTCCGCTGATGATGCGGCCCACCTCCACGTCGCGCTCGATGGCAGCGTCCCGACCCTCGGGCGGCGGCGTGAGCAGCGCCGTGATTGCTTCCGGTTCTGACTGGCCGACCTCGGGCGAGCCTGTCGTGGACATGATCGAGATGATGCTGGCGACACGGTCGGGATGGTCGATCGCCATCTGCTGCGTGATCATGCCACCCATGGATGCACCGGCAACGTGCGCTTGCTGCACGCCGACTGCATCGAGCACGGCAACTGCGTCGTCGGCCATGTCGGACAGCGTGTACGGGACTTCGGGAATCGGCTCGCCCGCAGTTGCTGCGGCGAACAACGCCATGACATCGGGAGCGTCGCCAGCGGTCTTGCTGCTCAACCCGCAGTCCCGATTGTCGAACCGCACGACGTGCAGGTTGGCGGCCGCAAGTTGTTCGCAGAACTCGGTGTGCCAGGCGGTCATCTGCGCGCCAAGCCCCATCACAAGAAGGAGTGTCGGATCGTTCGGATCACCGAACGTCTCGTACTCGAGGGCGACGTCCTGATTCTTGGCTTGAGGCATGGGCAACGGTAGCTCAATTGGCCCCGCATCCTCTCAGGCGGAGACGGTCACAGCGTCTCGTTGAGCTCCTCTTTCCAGGTGCGAAAGCGTTCATGCGTCGTGCCGCTCGGCCCGACGCCGCTGCCGGTCTTGTCGGGGAAGAGCCGGAAGGAGTGAATGCGGCTGAGGTCGCCCGAATGCACGGCAACGTAGCGAGAGTTCGCCTTGCTCGCCGGGCCCGCACGCCACAGCAGCCAAACCCCGAGCCGGCGCTTGTACAAGATGTCGGTCTGGTCGATGTCGCTGCCCGCATTCAGCAGCTCGGCCGGAGCTTCAACCCAGGCCTCGGCCGGATGTTGTAGGTCGCCGTGGGCAGCGGAGGAAGATCCTCGGTATGCACAGGGGTCGTGTCGATCGGCCGCTTGTGGGCGGGAACAGGTCCGTCGCTTCGCTCAGTCACGTCGACAGTCTCGCTGACAGCACGCACGGACCGCGGTTCTGGTGAGGCCTAGCCTCTTCCGACGAACGGCATGGTGGTGGCCATGACGGTCATGGACAGCACATTGGCCTCGGGCGGCAAGCCCGCCATGTAGAGCACGGCATCGGTCACGTTCTGCATGCCCATGAGCGACTCCTCCATCGTGGTGCCATTCGCCTGCAGGGCATTGGCAGCCGCCGTCGAACCCATGTCGGTGGTGACGTTGCCGATGTCGATCTGGCCGCAGGCGATGCCGAACTCCCGACCGTCGAGCGCAAGCGACTTGGTCAGGCCGGTCACCGCATGCTTCGACGCGGTGTAGGGAGCGGAGTAGAGGCGTGGTGTTTGGGAGGAGATCGAACCGTTGTTGATGATGCGCCCACCCTGCGGGTTCTGGTTTCGCATCTGGCGGAACGCCGCACGAGCACACAGGAACGCGCCCGTCACGTTGACGTCGATGAGCCTGCGCCAGGCGTCGACTTCCAGTTCGTCGATGGGCACGGCTGGCGCGGCCACACCCGCATTGTTGAACAAGAGGTCGACGCGGCCGAACCGTTCGACCGCTGCCGCAAAGATGGCGTCGACATCTCCCTCGTCGCTGACATCTCCAGCAGCGGCGAGTCCCGCACCTGCAAGCTCGGAGACGGTGTCATCCAACGAAGACTGTGTGCGACCCGCGACGATCACGGACCAGCCGGCTTCGCTCAACGCAAGGGCCACACCCTTGCCGATGCCACGGCCTCCACCGGTGATGAGTGCAACCTTGTTCACGACGCTTCTCCCTCGTCAGACGTCCACGCTGCGAGCCACGACAGACCGGCTTCGATGTCGCCGGCAGGCGTGTACTCGGCACCAAACGGGCCGGCGTATCCCGTCTCGACCAGCCACGGAATCAGCACCGAGTAGTCGATCGAACCATGGTCGGGTTCGGCCCGGTCGGGATAGGACGAGAACTGCACATGGCCAACATGTGGCATCGCTCGTTCGAAGACGGGCATCAGGTCACCGTCCATCTTGTGGGTGTGGAAGCAGTCGATCATCAGCTTCAGGTTCGACGCGCCGACAGCGTCGATCGTTTCCAGGCCCTTGTCGATGTTCACGAGGTGATAGTCCGCGGCGACGTCGGTGTTCAGTGGCTCGATGAGCACGGTGATGCCATGCGTCGCCGCCTGCTTCGCCGCATAGGTGAGGTTCTCCACATAGGTGAGCTGGGCTTTGTCCGTTCGCCCCGTCCGACCAGCGACCACGCTCACGTTTGGGCAGCCGATGGCCGCCGCGTAGTCGATCGCCTGGTCGATGTAGCTGCGAGCCAGGTCTTCCCGGCCGGGCATCGCTGCCATTCCGAGATCGCCGTCCTCCTCGCCAATCCTCGTGTTGAGCGAGACCATCTCCAGTCCGGTCTCGTCCAGGGCAGCACGCACCTCGGCGGTGGGGAACGCATACGGCATGTGACACTCGACGGCGTCGAAGCCGGCGGCTCCCGCCGCCCGAATGGCATCTGGCAGGTCGAGGTCGGTCCAGAGGAACCCGAGGTTTGCGGAGATCGCAGTCATCGCAGAGGCCTTTCGACTACAGGAAGCGAATGTAGTTGGGCGCAGGAATCTCGACGATCTCGTCGGTCATCGTGAGCTCACCCGTTTCGACATCGCGCCCGAAGACCCGAATGTGCCCGGAGTCCTGGTTGGCGACGATGACGGCCTCGCCGTCTGGGGTGATGGAGAAGTGTCGGGGGAACTTGCCGCCCGTGGGTACCAGGCCGGTTCGTGTCAGGGTGCCGTCCTCGGCGACAGCGAATATCGCCAGCGAGTTGTCGCCACGGTTCGAGACGTACAGGAAGCGGGCATCGGGCGAGAGCTTGATCTCGGAGACGTAGCTCACCTGGTCCCGGTCCTCCAGCGTTGACTCGTACTGGAACGGGATGAGTCGAGGCTTGACCTCGGCCGGGTCGGACGCATCGAGGCGGGCCACACACACCGTGTTGAACAGCTCGTTCGAGACGTAGCAGATGTCCAGCGTTGGATGCATGGCCATGTGCCGCGGGCCGGAACCCTGTTCGAACTCGATGTGCAGCTCCGGTTCGAGCCGCATGTTGGTGGCATCCCACCGGTACTGGAACACGGCGTTCTCGCCGAGGTCCGGAATGAACACCCAGTCGTGCCAGAAGTGGGCGCAATGGGCATGCGGCCCGACCTGACGGTTGCCCCAATGGTCCTCTCGGTTCTCAACCTGACGCCAGGTGCCCTCGGGTCGATGGAACTGGACGAAGCTCTGGTGCACGGGGCCAAGCACGCCGTTGGCAACCTTCGCCACATCGATCGTTGCGTCCCAGTAGTTGATGACCACCGCAGCATCCTCGGACGGCGACAGCGCCAGGTAACAGGTGGACTTTCCCGACGCCTCCCACGTTTCGTTTTGCGCGAGGGTGCCGTCGGCGTTCACGTCGTAGCGAACGACCGTGCCGTTCTCCTGAATGGTCTCCAGAATCGCGTACATCGTGTTGTCCGGTCCGGGGATGAGCACCGCTGGGTTAAGCGCCTCGGCGACAGCATTGTGTGCGAGCGTTCCGTCGGCCTGCAGCGTCATGGAGTAGATGCCCTTCCCGGGGATTGGAGCGTAGGGCTGGTGGGCGAGTGCGTCGAGGTCGCTGTACGTTCCGACGAGAAGCGGGTAGTCGTGGTCAAGCATGGTGGCCTTCCTGTTTGGATTGGCGGGTTTGGAGAGATGTGAGGATCTGCTCGGCGAGCAGCGCTGGTTCACGGTCAGCGACGATGTCGATGTCGGCCATCGACTCGAAGAACGGACGGCGCCGTTCGGCCAACGCGGCGAGTTCCTCGCGATCCATCGGGCGGCGATGATTGCCGGCGCCCTGCCGGCGCAGGACTTCGTCGATCTCAGCGTGAATCCACACGACGTCAGCACAATGCGCAACGGCTTCGCGAACGATTGGGTCCTCGACGACCGATGCAGCGGCGGTCACGACAACGGGCTCCCGGCGGGCGAGCGCACCGAGGAGAACGCCAGCTTCGATCCGATGCAACGCCGGCACGCCCAGGCGCTCGGCAACCGCTGCACCCGACGTGCGGAACAGGCGTCGGATGTCGTCGTCGGAGTCGACGTAGTCGGTTGAGAGCGCGTCGGCGAGAAGCCGACCGAGGGTCGACTTGCCGACCCCCATGAGGCCGATGATCACGACGTGGCGCGAGCTAGACAACGGAGGTCATGCCCCCGTCGACGAAGAGCGTCTGCCCGTTGACGAAACTGGCGGCGTCGGACAGCAGGAAGACGGTCGCTCCGCCGAGCTCCGACACGTCGCCCCAGCGCCCGGCGGGCGTACGAGCTGCGACCCAGGCCGAGAACTCCTCGTCGTCCACGAGCGCCTGGGTGAGTTCGGTTGCGAAGTACCCGGGCGCCACGCTGTTGACCTGAAGACCGAGCGGGCCAAGGTCGGCGCACATGCCACGGGTGAGGAGGACGACGCCGCCCTTGCTTGCCGTGTACGGCACGATCGTGGGCCGGCCGAGTTGGGACTGCACCGATCCGATGTTCACGATGCGGCCAGCGCCGCGTTCGGCCATGGGTTTGGCGACGGCCTGCGACACGATGAACGGCGCAATCAGGTTCATTTCCATGATGTCGCGGTAGTCACCCAGGTCGAAGTCGAGGAACGGTGCCCGGCGCTGGATGCCAGCGTTGTTGACCAGACCGGCGAGTGGCCCGACCTCTGCCTCGATCGTGTCCACCATGACTGCGACAGCATCGGGGTCGGTCACGTCGGCGACGTGACCCGACGCCTTGTGGCCATCGGCCTGCAGCTCGCGTACCGCGCCGTCGACCTTGTCCGCCGAACGGGCGTTGATGACGACGTGCGCTCCTGCCTCGGCACACGCGGTCGCCAGAGCTCGTCCGATTCCCTGGCTGGATCCGGTGATGAGCACCACACGGTCCTCGAGGCTGAAGGGGTTTGCAGACATGTCAGTTCTCCTTGGGTTCACCGGTGAAATCGAGCTGGACCTTCATTGCCTGTCCCGATGCCGCCTCGACGAAGGCAGCGCCAGCATCGTGCGAGTGGTAGCGGTTCGAGATCAGAGGACGAAGGTCCAGACCGTTCGTGAGCAACTCGATCGACTGACGGAATTCGGTGTGGTTGAAGCGGAAGGACCCGACGATGTCGACCTCGCCGGTGATGCTCAGGTTCACGGGCATGGGAACGGGGCCGCCGTGGGGGAGGCCCACCAGGCAGAGCACACCACCGCGGCGGCAACGCTCCAAGGCGTCGGCAATGGCGGGTGCTGCTCCCGAAGCGTCGAAGACGACGTCGTAGTCCTGGCCAAGGTCGTCGTTGCCGACCAACCGCACGCCGTGTGCCCCGAGCGCAGTTGCCGTTTCCAGACGTCCCGCTTCGATGTCGGCGACGACCACCTCGGCGGCACCCTCGGCAACACAAACAGCGTTGAGCATGCCACCGATGGGTCCGGCGCCAACGATGAGAACCCGGGCGCCCTTCACGCCGCCGGCGCGGGAGACCGCATGCACGCACACGGACAGCGGCTCGGCGAAGACGGCCAGTTCGTTCGGCAGCGAGTCGTCGAGCGGCACCACGTTGTGTGCGCGGCTCAAGAGAACCGACGAGAACCCGCCGTCGGTATGCGGTTGCGTCGATGCGCTGCCGAGGAACGACGGATTGAGACAGATGTTGAATCGACCCTCGTGGCAGCGGTCGCATCGCATGCACGGAGACGACGGATCGACAGCAATGCGCTGGCCATCGTCGAACCCGGACACGTTGGTGCCGAGGTCCTGAACCGTGCCGATGACCTCGTGGCCAAGGATCATGGGAGCGGTCACCGGGAACCGGCCGACCGCGCCGTGCTTGTAGTAGCTGATGTCCGATCCGCAGATACCGCCCAACGACACGCCGATCTGCACCTCACCAGCCGACGGTGGTGCAACCTCGCATTCTTCGACGCGAACGTCTTCGGCAGCATGAATGACCACAGCGTGAGCGCTCATGCCGAGTAACTCCCCGACGTTGCGGCTGCGCCAGTGTTGGCCCAGTCCCGGTGAAACCACTCGCCCCGGGGGCGGTCGACGCGTTCGAAGGTGTGGGCGCCGAAGTAGTCCCGCTGCGCCTGGATCAGGTTCGCCGAGCCGCGTGCCTTTCGGAACCCGTCGTAGAAGGCCAGCGCCGATGCCATCGCTGGAATGGCAATACCCGCCTTGGTGGCCGCAAGCACGGTGGCTCGCAGACCGCCCTGATCGGCGTTGACACGCTCGGCAAAGACGGGGTCAAAGAGCAGGTTTTCCAGATCGACATCGTTCGCGTACGCCGCGGTGATGTCGTCCAAGAAGGCCGCTCGGATGATGCAGCCGCCGCGCCACAGCCCGGCGATGGCGCCAAGGTCGAGGTCCCAGAAGTTCTCGTCGGAGGCGGCCGACAGCAACATGAAGCCCTGGGCGTACGAGATGAGTTTGGCGGCGTAGACCGCCGATTCGAGCTGATCGACCGTGAGGTCTTCGAGTGAACTTGCTGCCGGACCGGTGAGCAGACCCTCTGCTGTTGCCCGGGTCTCCACGAACGAGGACACGATTCGTGCGCCGACCGCTTCGGCCACCAACATCACGGGCTGGCCGAGCTCCATTGCCGAGATCACTGTCCACTTGCCGGTGCCCTTCTGGCCGGCCGCATCGAGGATCACGTCGATCATCGGTGTGCCGTCGTCGTCGACCGCGTCGAGAATCTCGCTGCTGATCTCCACCAGGTAGGACTGCAGACGCCCTTCGTTCCAATCAGCGAACGTGCGGGCCATGTCCTTCGGTGCCTGACCGAGCGCAGCGAGCACCAGGTGGGCTTCCGCAAGTACCTGCATGTCGCCGTACTCGATGCCGTTGTGCACCATTTTCACGTAGTGGCCCGAGCCCCCGTTGCCGAGCCACGAACAGCACGGCTCGTCGTTGTTGGGACCGGCCTTCGCCGAGATCGCCTGAAGGATCGGTCGGATCTCGTCCCAGGTGGTCGGGTCGCCGCCAGGCATGATCGACGGCCCGAATCGTGCACCTTCTTCTCCACCGGAAACGCCTGAGCCGACGAAGCGAACGCCATGGCCGGCCAGCTCGGTCGTCCGTCGCTCGGAGTCGGTGTACAACGAGTTGCCGCAGTCGATGACGATGTCGCCGTCATCGAGGTGGGGGAGGAGTTGTCCGATGACGGTGTCGACAACGGCCCCTGCCTTGACGAGGAGAAGGAGCTTGCGGGGCCGGGCAACGGCAGCGACGAACTCCTCGATCGTCTGCGTGGCGCGAACGTCCTGCGCCTCGGTTGCTCGCTCCGCAAAGTCGTTCGTGGTCTCGACGGTCCGGTTGTACACGGCAATGGAGTAGCCGTTGTCGGCGATGTTGAGCGCAAGGTTCTGGCCCATCACCGCAAGGCCAATCAATCCAATGTCGGCGAGCAGAGCGCTTCTCGAGGCTTCAGTTGTATCCATGTCAATGTCCTGGGAACGTGCGGTCAGTGGGCGGTGGATCTGTATCGCAGCGCCGGCTCCTCACGCCGAAGGGGAAGAACGTGAGGAACCGGGCTGCAAGAAGGGAGGAGCTAGAGGTCGTCTGCCTCTTCGTCTGGGCTGAGGTCGGAGATGGCGCCGGTGATGTAGGAGACGCAGTCCTGACCGGTGAACTCGCCGGTCAGATGCCCGGACTTGCGGCCCTGTCGAAGCACCACGACGTCGTCGCACAGCCGCTCGACGTCGCGCATGTTGTGACTGATCAGCAGGATCGCGGCGCCCTGATCCCGAAGGGTCTCGATCACCTCAAGAACCTGTGCGGTCTCGCGGACACCAAGCGCAGCGGTGGGCTCATCGAGCAGCAGCACCTTGCTGCTCCAGAAGGCCGCCCGGGCAATCGCCACGGCCTGACGTTGGCCGCCCGACATGGTCCGGACCTTACGGGTGACTCCTCCGGGGATGTTGATCCCGAGCTTGCCGACGGCGACGGCGGCTTCCTTGCGCATCTCGGCGGTCCGACGCACCCGCAACGGACCGAACCGGGTGAGCTCTTCGCCCATGTAGAAATTCTCC
Source organism: uncultured Acidimicrobiales bacterium (assembly GCA_964517125.1). GTDB lineage: Bacteria > Actinomycetota > Acidimicrobiia > Acidimicrobiales > SHLQ01 > SHLQ01. Next base: position 72,320 of record CAZFBD010000010.1, on the reverse strand, counting down.
GCCACATCGAACTCTTCAACGAGCTCCAATGTCTGGAACACCGTTTCGATCTTCGCGCTGCGAGCCTGGCCCGGGTTTGCGAACACGATCGGCTCGCCGTCGAGAAGCAGGGTCCCCGACGACGGAGCGTGCACGCCCGAGAGGACCTTCACCATCGTGGACTTGCCGGCGCCGTTGTCGCCGACAAGACCAGTGATCTGTCCTGGCGTGATGTTGAAGCTGACGGACTTCAGCGCCTGCACGGCGCCGAAGTTCTTGCTCACCTCACGAACCTCAAGTGCCGGCGTCGCGTCGGCCCCGGGTGTGGTCTGCCCACTGGATGTTGCGGTGGTCATCAGATCTGTCCCTTCGCTGCGGCCCGCCGTTCGGCCAGCGCATAGGCGGCCGCTGAAGCGACGATGAGCACGCCGATGCTCGTGTCCTGAATCGAGGGCGCCACCCGGTTGATTTGGAACCCGTTCAGGAGGGTGTAGAGCAACAATGCGCCGGCCATCGACTTCATGACCTTGCCCGATCCACCCGTGAGCGAGACCCCGCCGATGATGCACGACGCCAACACCCAGAGCTCCCGACCGAACCAGAGGTTCGGCTCGATGTTCTTCTGTTCGGCGATGTAGGTGACCGCAGCCAAACCACAGCAGAACCCAACGAACATGAACGGCACGATGCGATAGAGAGCGACGTTGATGCCGGCCGCTTTCGACGCTTCAAGGTTGCCGCCGACCGCGTACACGTGCAGGCCGGGCGCAGTGAACGTCATGAACGCCCAGGTGACGATGAGCAGGATCACGAGAACGACGAGCTTGTGAGAGATCGAGGTCGTGTAGTCGACAAAGAAGGAGGTGAGGATGCTGAACAGTCCAATGCCCGCGGCGATCCGAACCGGGACCTTCGCCTGACCGGAGATGAACATGCCCCCGGCCGCCACGAGGAACCCCAGGCCTGCGAGAAGGAGCAGGTTGAAGTCGCCGATCGTGTCGCCGATCAGCTCGCCGAGGAACTGTCCTTCTTCGGTCTCACGGTCGTTGTTGGCGATCTGCTCTTCGGTGAGCTCCTTGCGGAACCGAACATCGACCGACGCGTCGTTGGCGATGAGCAGCGTCAGCCCCCGGTATGCGGTGAGCGAACCCAGGGTCACGATGAACGAGTTGAGACCCACGTACCAGTGGATCAGTCCGTTGATGAGACCAGCGACGGTTCCGACGATGACGCCGAAGATCAGCGACGCCACCACTGCCGCCTCGGGACCGCCAAGAAACGAGAACCAGCCGTGTTCGATGGCGATCGCTATGGACATGGCCGAAAGTGCGGCATTCGACGTGACCGAGAGATCGAAGTTGCCGCTGACCATCAACACGGTCATACCAATCGCAATGATCGCGACCGGAGTGGCTGCCTGTTCCAGAACGTTTTCGACGTTCGACGCATTGAGGTAGAAGATCCCCGAGCCGCTGTAGGACCACCACGTGAAGATGGCGACGATCAGCATCAGGGCGTAGTAGATGCCGGCGTTGCGGAAGGTCAACGATTCCCGAATGCTGTGCGATGCGACCTCGACTCCGGTGTCATCGAACTTGGCCGCTGTTGGATTGTCTTGCACCAATACTCCTGAGACTTGTGCTGCTGCGTGAGCCTTGCCAAGGCCACCCCTGGGAGCGTTCTCCCAGGGGTGACCGAGTCAAACAGTTGCTGTACGACGGTGCGCAGCCGTTACCACTGCGCACGAGTGGGATCTACCACTCTGGTACGCAGTCGCCCAGGTTGTCAGCGGTGATCGCCGGAGTGGCGTAGAAGAACGGCTCAGCGGGGATGTCCTCGCCGTTGAGGTGACGGATGATCAGCTGCGTGGCAACCGCTCCCATCGTGGCTGGCTTCTGGCAGACCGTGCCGAGGACCGAACCGTTGGCGACAAGTGCGATTCCCTCGGTGTTGCCACCGATCGAAGCAACCGGAATGTCGGTACGACCAGCGTTCTCCATCGAGGTCACACAGCCGATGGTCATCTCGTCGGAGTGCGAGTAGATGAGGTCGATCGAGTCGTCGGCGGCGAGCATGTTGTCGCATGCAACCTTTGCTTCCTCACGCTTGAACCGGCCGGTCTGGTCGTTCGTGATCTCGTAGTCGATGCCCATTGCATCGAGCCCTTCGAGGAAGCCTTCGTTGCGAAGCGTGGCGTTCGAGGTGCCGGGCGTACCGGAGAGCACAACGATGTTCAGCGTTCCGTCGGCCTCGGCAGCAACTCCCTCGACGAAGGCCGAAGCACGCATGCCCATGTCCTTGTCGTCGTTGGTCACCAGCGCAAGGGTGCCGTCGTAGACGTGCTGTCCACCGAAGACCTCGGGGTCACCAATCTGGAGTGCAACAGCGACGACAGGGATACCGGCAGCGATTGCTTCGTCGGCGATACCAACAGCTGATCCCGAGTTGGTTGCACCGAGGACGAGGCCATCGATGCCAGCGGCAATCATGTTCTTCACATCGTTGAGCTGCTTGTCATCCTCACCGTTCGCATCAGCAAACGTGGGCTCGGCGGCTGCGGCACGAACGGCGGAGTCGGTCGAGCCGTTCTTTACGGCAACCCAGAAGTTTGCCCGCTGCTGCTGCAGCGAAACGCCGACGAGGTAGTCCTCGCTGGCCTGCAGCTCACACACGAAGTCGGTGCCGTAGGGATGCTCACACGCAGCAGCCGGCTCGTCGGCCTCCTCGGCTTCGGCCTCGGTCGTGGCGGGTGCGTCGTCTTCTGCTTCCGCTTCTTCGGCTTCTGCCTCCGTAGTCGCGGTTGCGTCGGCTTCGGTGGTTTCTGTTGCTGCGGTCTCGGTGTCGGCATCGCTACCGCATGCAGCAGCGACAAGGACCAAAGCGACGAGCACGGACAAGAACTTCATCATTTTCATTTCGGTTCCCCCTCCTCAGGGCGTCGGTCACACATCCGGTTCCCCCAGGATCCGGCGTTCAGAATGCTGAACTGCGACCAGTTGCTTGGACTGACCATACACGTGACGACTGTCTCAGGGAAGGCGCGAATGAAGAAAATCTGGCGAATGGCCGCGAAAAAGGGACCAGTGAACGAACCCGCGCCTGTGCAATCTCGTTGAAACGACAGGGATCAGTCGGTCGCCGGCGGCAGAGACTCGGCGAGCAACCGGAGGTCGTCGAGCAGCGCGGTTTCAAGCTCGGGATCCCGACGCGCCGAGAGCATGGTGACGCCCACGGCCAGGTTCCGGTTGTCGAATCGGCTCCGAACCGGCCGAGCCAGACTGCACAGACCCAGCGTGTTGAGCTGATCGCCGATCGCATAGCCATCGGTACGCGCCTGTTCGACCGCAACCTTCAGCTCGTCACCGTTGCGGTAGGAAAATTTCGTCTCGCACGGGTACGTCACGTCCGAGGCAATGAACTCGTCAAAGTCGGTCTCGGGAATTGACGCAAGCATCGTGATTCCCATTGCCGTTGCGACCGCCGGAAGTCGGGCCCCAACGTTTGCGAACCAGCGCACCGGCTGGCTCCCGTTGTGGTGCGCAAGGTAGAGGATCTCCTCCCCCTGAAGCGAGGACAGCGACAGCGTCTCCTCCTTCGCCAAGGGAAGCTCACGGCAGAGCCGATGAAACTCGGCCACGAGGTCGGTCTGGGCCAGGTACGCGCCACCCAGCTCAACGAGCTTGCGACCAAGTTGGTATTCGTTTCCGGAGCGTTCCAGCAGACCCGACTGTTCCAACGCCGCAAGAATGTTCGACGAAGTGGACTTCGCACGGTCGATACGCCGCGCAATCTCGGCGCCGCCCATGGGCTCGCCAACCTCTGCCAGAAGGTTCAGAATGTCGGCCGCGCTGTTGACAGCGGGCGACAGGCTCTCGCGGTTGTTCGAATCTGGCATATGTCGTGAATAGTAGAATGTTGAACTCCCGATGGCCGTCTTCGCCGCCACCGAGCACACGAAACTCTCCAAGGACGACGGATGAACCTTCTGACCTCGCATGCAACCGGCCCGACCGAACCGCCCTTGTTGGACATGACGATCGGCGACGTCCTCCGCCGTGCGGCCGCTGACGTGCCCGACGACGTGGCGCTGATCGAGGGCGCTGCCGAAGTGGCGGCGCGCCGACAGTGGACGTGGTCCGAACTGCTCGCCGAGTCCGAACGCACCGCGCACGCCCTGCTCACTCGCTTTTCGCCCGGCGATCACGTCGCCGTTTGGGCGCACAACATTCCCGAGTGGGGAATCCTCGAGTTCGGCGTCGCACTGGCCGGCATGACCATCGTGACCGTCAACCCCGGCTACCAGGCCAGCGAACTGCAGTACGTGCTCACCCAATCCAACGCCAAGGCGCTCTTCGTCGTCGATGAACACCGCGGCAACCCCATGCTCCGCATCGCACGAGAGGTGCAGCCAGAGTGTCCGGACCTTCAGGAGATCATCCGATTCGCCGAGTGGGACGACTTCATCGCGGCCGGGAGCGAACGTGACGGCGCGCTGCCCTCCGTCTCTCCTCGTGACAACGTGATGATCCAGTACACCTCTGGAACCACCGGGTTTCCGAAGGGAGCAACCCTCCATCACCACGGGCTCGTGAACAACGCCTATCACTACTTCGACCGGCTCGGGATCAGCGAAGGCGACGTGGCGCTCACCCAGATGCCGTTGTTCCACACAGCTGGCAGCGCCATGTCGATGCTCGGCACCGCCGCCATGAAATGCACCCAGGTGCTGGTGCCGGCATTCGAGCCGGGCCTTGTGCTCGAGCTGCACGAAACGTACCGGGTCAACATGATGTTGGGCGTCCCCACGATGCTCGTTGCGCTGCTCGAACACCCCCATTTCGAGACGACCGATCTGAGCTCGCTCAAGGTGGTCAACTCTGGCGGCTCGCTCGTGCCCGAGCACCTCGTGCGCACCTTTGAGGAGAAGCTCGGAGCGCCGTTCACCATCGTCTACGGCCAGACCGAATGCTCGCCCGTCATCAACATGAACTCGCCCGGCGACGTCATCGAGGACAAGGCGCAGACCATCGGACCCCCGTTTCCGCACATCGAAGTTCGCATCGTTGATGTCGAAACCGGAGACACGGTGCCCACCGGCCACGTGGGTGAGCTGTGCACCCGCGGCTACCACACGATGCATGGCTACTACCTCATGCCCGAACAGACCGCGGCCACGATCGACGCCGATGGGTGGTTGCACACCGGCGATCTCGCGGCCATGGACGACCGTGGCTACTGCACCATCGAGGGCCGGCTGAAGGACATGATCATCCGAGGTGGCGAGAACATCTATCCCAAGGAACTCGAGGAGCTGTTGTTCGAACGCGACGACGTGAGCGAAGTGGCGGTGATTGGTCTACCCGACGACAAGTGGGGGGAGACCGTGGCCGCGTTCGTCAAACCCGCACCCGGCGGAACGGTCGACAAGGTCGCCCTGTTCGCACACCTTCGCGATCATCTCGCCCCGCACAAGACCCCCAAGCACTGGTTCGCAGTAGACGAGTTTCCCATGACGGGCTCGGGCAAGATCCAGAAGTTCGCCCTCCGCGAGCAGTGGGCGCAGGGCGACTGGGTCGAGTTGTAGGAGCGGTCGCCGGCTAGCCGTCGGCATGGCGCTCCGCAGCGAAGCGCCATACGTCCAACCCTTCTCGCTCGCACTTTCTCTCCCGCCGCGACAGCGCCTCGCACGCAGGACGCCGCTGCCAACCATCATCGCAACGCGAGAGCGGGCTGGCCTCCAGGCTCTCGGCAATCTCTAATGCGTAGCGCTCGACGTCCGTTGCGACCAGGAGCAGTCCCCCGGGACGCAGACAGCGATGGACATCCTCGATGAACTCCGGCGTGAGAAGCAGGCGTTTCGCACGCAGCTTCGGGTTCCACCAGGGAGTGGGAAAGAGGACCTCGACGATGTCGAAACTGCTGGGAGGGACGACGTTCGCAAGCACGGTTCTGGCGTCGGCGCGCCATGCGAGCAGGTTGTCGAGGCCGCGTTCTTTGCCCCGGACCATGACGCCATGCACACGCTTCTCACGCACCTCCAGCCCGGCGATGCGCCAGTCCGGGTTGCGGTCGGCCGTGTCGAGAATTCGACGACCGTGGTCGAAGCCCACCTCCAACAGCCGGGGGCCCGGCGCCTGCAGAAACTCGACAAAGCGGGCAGCCTCGTCTCGGTACTGGGGTTGCTCGAACAGTCGGCTGCCGTTCAGGGTTCCTCGAATGTCGCGGGGTGTGTCCATGCAATCGATCCACACCGCGCTATCGCAGTGTCACCACTTTCGTTTGCTGGAACGCTGCGAGTTGACGATGGCCACCAGGGCGTCGGTGAAGTTGCGAGGGACCGTGTAGTACGTCCCGCTGATCTGTACCTTCCGGGCCGGCCAGTTGCCCTCGATGACGATCTCCTCCTTCGGGTTCAGCCGGGTCAGATCGCCAACCTCCACGTTCTTGGCAGCGAGTTCCGCCAGGAAGTCCTTGTCCCGTGAGAAGTCGAGGTCGCAGAAGAACAGTCCTGCGGGAGCAGACAACAGGGCATGGCGGGACAAACTGCGCTTCGCCAGGCGAGCCCGGGGGAGTCCATCGGCGGACGACAACAGCAGCACAGCCTCGTCGACCTGCATGGAGGTTTCGTCGGCGATGTGCGCCGCAAGGTTGTCGAGAATGGCCACCGTGACGGCTCCTTTGTGTGCCACGGATGCTAGCGGTCCGCTAGCGGCGCCTTCTTGTCCATCGCTTTGGTCTGACCGGCAGACCCGAAGCGAGGGAACGCCGAACGAGCATGCCGCCACCGTTGGGGCGACGGCGGCATGCTCGAACAGCGGGGGGATCAGCGCGCGTTGTTGCGGGTGATTGCGCGAAGTGTTGCGTCGGTTGGGCCGTTCATCTGGAAGCCGGGTCCGTATGCGGCACGGAGAGCAGCCAGGGTGTTGGGGGACTTCTGGGGGGTGTGGATGTTCTTCATGGGTCTATTCTCGGCACATTCGCCCCATGACACAACTGCCTGAACATTGTACTTTCCACCAAATCTTGTCATGCTTGAGTCATGCAGCTCGATGTGGAATCTCTCCGTACCTTTGCGACCGTGTTGGACCTTGGTGGCATGACCCGCGCGGCCGAAGCGCTCGATGTGAGCCAGTCCGCCGTCAGCTGGAAGATCAAGCGCCTCGAAGAGAAGGTCGGCCGGGATCTCCTGATCCGCGAGGGTCGCAGTCTGCGCCCGTCACGTGATGGGCGCGAGCTTCTTGGCTACGCCCGAACCATCGTCGATGCCCACGACGAAGCCGTCTCACGCCTCGAGAGCTCGGAGCTCCGAGGAACGGTGAAGCTCGGCACCACCGAGGAGATCAGCGCGGCCCGTATGTGTGATGTGTTGGCCCGGTTCAACCGAATCCATCCGGCAATCAGCATTGAGTTCGTCGTCGAATCCTCGCCCCGTCTCGACGAGATGCTGAACGATGGACAACTCGATGTCGCTGTGCTGCAGGTGCTCCCGGATGATTGCAAGCCGGCCGACACGATTCTGTGGCGGGACAAGCTTGTGTGGGTCAGTGCACCCGACTGGACCTTCGACACCGGGCCAGTTCCCCTCATCACCTTTGGGGACCGGGGCTTCTACCGCCCGCTCGCCGAGGGCATCCTGAAAGAGGCTGGCATCGCCACCACCGTCGCGTTCTCCGGTCCGAGCATGGCAAGCGTCATCGGCGCCGCCGAGGCCGGACTGGGTGTGGCCGTCCTTGCCGAGGGATCGGTCGAAGGAGAGCTCATCCCATGGCCGCGAGCCGAAGGACTCACCGACCTGCCCATGTCGTGGCAGATCGCCCGGTCATCGCCGGGCGAGCCGAGCAAGGTGGCGTCCGAACTCATCGCCGACATCGTCAGCGAGTTGGGCGAGGAGTAGGCGGACACAGAAATGCCGACCCCAGCAGGCGCTGAGGTCGGCATCCCCGGAGGTGCATTCTCTACCGCATCCTTGCGGCAGAAACGGTTGGTCAGCCCGGAAGGATGACTGCGTCGATGACGTGGACGACGCCGTTGCCGGCTTCGAGATCGGCGGTGGTCACCGTGGCGCCGTCGATCATGACGTTGCCGTCGACCACCGAGATGGCGATGGTGTCGCCGTTCACGGTTGCGACCTCGGTGCCGTCGGCGGCGATGGCGTCAGCAGCGAGAACCTTGCCGGGGACCACGTGGTACGTGAGGATTCCGGCGAGGTCGGGGCTGGCCAGAAGCTCTTCGGCCGTGAGGCCGAGGTCGGCAAGTGCCTGCTCGAACGCAGCGTTCGTTGGGGCGAACACCGTGAACGGGCCGTCGCCCTGCAGCGTCTCGACGAGATCGGCTTCGGTGACGGCAGCCACGAGCGTGGAGAAGTCGTCGCTCGAGAGTGCAATATCGACGACGGTGGCTGGAAGGTCAGCCATGGCTTCGTCTTCCATTGCCTCGTCTTCCATCGCTTCTTCGACAACCTCAGTGGCGTCGTCGGCGGTGTCGGCAACGACCTCGGTGTCGTCGCCACAGGCAGCGGCCGTCATGCCAAAGGTCAGGAGAAGCGCGGCCAAGCGCTTGGAGTTGATGTTCATGGAGTCGTGTACCTCATGTGTTTGGGGGGTTGCTCGTGTCTACGAACGACCGACGCTTCACGGATGCGAAATCCGGGTGTGACGTGGGCAACCCCTGTTCGATCCGTCGCGCCAGGCAAAGGGGATTTGTTCAGTTGGCGTGCCACATCGTCAGACCACGACACCGAAACGTCCGGTTGACGTCCGGTTGCCCGCAGCGGTCATCCGTACCGTTTGCG
>CAZFBD010000010.1:8158-63450 GCA_964517125.1 uncultured Acidimicrobiales bacterium | reverse complement strand
CCGAAACGTCCGGTTGACGTCCGGTTGCCCGCAGCGGTCATCCGTACCGTTTGCGGTATGGGAAAACACGCCAACCTGGCCATCGCAACCATTGTGATCGCCGTCATCGCATTCATCGCTTCACCACTCGCAACAGCGGTTCGGCCCACTCTGGAACCGGCGGGTGCACAGACGGCATCCGTTGCGGTCTGGCTTGTGACGATTGCCGGCAATGACGCGGGCTGGGCGATCATCGAAGGCGAGAGCGAGTGGCTGTCTCCGGAGTGCAGAAGTTCCATCGAGGCACGGGACGGCTACTTCAACCCTGTCGAATGGGATGTCATAGCGGACACCGTCGACGCCAACCCTCGGGGTTGCAACGGTGTTGCCAACCTCTATTTTGGAACCGCTCCAACGGTTGCCGTCAATGAGGCAACTATCGAATCGCAGCAGGTCGAGGTCGCCCCGAGTGCCAGCACTGGGCCGAGCCTCCTTCGCGGCATCAACCTGGCGGGCGACCTGGAGGTGACGCCGAGAGGAAGCTGGGGAACGAGCATTGAGCCGTCCTTCTTCCCGTTGGTCGCCGAAGCCGGCTTCGACCATGTCCGCATTCCCATCGCCTGGTCTGCCTACACCGGCCCAGCGCCCGAGTACCGCATCGACGAAGCGTTCGCGGCCGAGGTCGACAGGGTCATTGCCATGGCAACGGCCGCCGAACTCAGCATCGTGATCGATGTTCACTTCTTCGAAGAGCTCATGGTGAATCCGCTGACGCAGCGGGTTCGCTTCCTGGCCATCTGGGATCAGATTGCTGTGCGGTATCAGTCCGAGCCGGACACCGTTGTGTTCGAGCTGCTCAACGAACCCATCGACGAGCTCACTGCTCAACCCGAGCTCTGGAACGACCTTGCGGCCGACGCCCTCGCTGTCGTGCGCAGGACCAACCCCGTGCGGACCGTGATCATCGGCCCGGTCGGCTACAACCACGCCAGCCGGCTCGACAACCTCCGGCTGCCAGCCGACCCGAACATCGTCGCCACCATCCACACGTACGACCCGCAGGACTTCACCCATCAGGGCGCCGTCTTCGTGGATCCGCTTCCGCCCACAGGAGTCACCTGGCGACCGGACGATGCCACCGTCGCTCTCGACTGGCTCGATCGTTCGTGGGGCATCGACGTCACGCCGAGCCGGGCCGGCCTCACCGTCGACTTTGGACGGGACTATTCCGCCCTGGCCATGCTCGCTGAAACCAGTGCAGCGGCTGAACACCGTCAGCTCATTCTCGAGACCTCTGGCAGCGTCGAAGGTCTGCTCGCCCTATGCAACTACGAAACGCGATCAGCTGTGGTGGTCGACATCGAACCTTCCGGAGGCGGCAACGGAACAGCAGATCTGTCTGCCTGCGGAACGATCGGCACCCTGGCCATCCAGTCCGAGGCGCCGGGCTCCACCACCATCAGCCGGCTCGCACTGTGCGCCCAGGCGTGCGACGAACTGATCGTCAGCCAATACGAGGCCCTCGACGAGATGATCAGCGGTGCTGCCGAATGGGCAGATCGACAAGGCGTGCCGCTGTACATCGGCGAATTCGGAACACTCGACCCCGACGGCGACCCCACCGATCCGCAGTCTCGGGAGGACTGGACGCGAACGATCCGGAACCTCGCCGAGCAGAATGACGCGGGATGGGCCTACTTCGAACTCAACGGCGAGTTCGGGGCATGGGACCAGGGCACGGGGGAGTGGATTCCCGAGATCCTGGGCGCTCTCCTGGACTGAGTCTGGGACTCACATCGCGCTGCGACGCGCCTGTTCCTTCGCTTTGGCCATCGCCATTTCGTAGTCCCGTTCCCTGTCGCCGGCCGCCCGATGGGCATCGGCGCTGAACATGCTCGGGGCAGGTTCGGTCGGGGTTGTGGAGGTGGTGATCAGTTTCTGCCAGGCCTTCTTGAGCCAGTTCATGTCCTGTCCTCTCCGTGCTGTGAGTCGATGAAGGGAATGTAGTGCTGGAGGGCCGGGTGTGTTCTGGTTGGTGTGGCGTCCCCGAAGGTGTCCGAGACCAGCATTCATCGGGCAGGATGGCTGCATGACCGTACGCGTAGGAATCTTTGGAACGAGCTGGTGGGCAGACACCATCTATGCGCCACCCATCACCGCGCATCCCGATGCCGAATTGGTTGCCGTGTGCGGTCGGCGGGAAGCGCCGGCGCAAGCCTTCGCTGACACGTGGTCGGTGCCGCAGGTCTACACCGACCCCGAACAGATGCTGCGCGAAGCGGACCTTGACGCCGTGGTCGTCGCAACAGCCAACGACAGCCACCACGATCTCTCGATCGCCGCGCTGAACGCGGATGTCCACGTGTTGTGTGAGAAGCCGCTTGGGTTGAACGTGGCCGAAGCTGAGCGCATGGCGGCCCTGGCCAAGGACAAGGGTGCCATCACGATGGTGCCGTTCACCTACCACTACATGCCGGTCAACCGTTGGGTTCGGCAACTGGTCGCCGACGGCTACGTCGGGCAACCGTTGCACATCAACGCGCGCTACTACACCAGCTTCGGATTCGACACGAGCTACTCCTGGCGATTCGACAAAGGGATCGCCGGTTCCGGCATCATTGGTGACATTGGTTCGCACTGGATCCACCTGGCCCGCTGGCTCATGGGCGAGGCCGAGACCTCGGTCTCCACGCTGTCATCGACCTTTGTGGAACGTGGCCCTCGTCCCGACGGATCCGACTACGAGCCACTCGAAGACTCGGCGGTCATGAACGTGCGCTACGCCTCAGGCGCCTACGGAGTGATCCAGGTGAGTTCGGTGTGCTGGGAGGGCGGCAACTTCTCGCAGAACCACCAACTCGAAATCCATGGCACCGAGGGCACCATCTACGCCCACTGCGATTGGGACACCATCCAGGACGTGTCTGGTATGAAGAAGGGCGACAACACACGGAGCCCACTCCCGATCCCCGACGACATCTGGGGCGACGTTCGACGAGACAACGTGCACGACACGTACCGCGACGTCTTCCGCACAACGAATGCGATGACTCGCGCCTGGATCACAGCGATCGAGGCGGGCACGCAGGTCGAACCGAGTTTCGCCGAAGGGCTCGCTGTTCAGAAGGTGCTCGACGCTGCCGTCGAGAGTGGCGAGACCGGCGGCTGTCCCGTGGCCATCACCTGACACCATGACGGTCGAGAGCTCAGGTCTGCTGTTGCATCGGATCAACTCGTCCGGTGAGCGGGTCGTGCTGCTCGGGCACATGGGTGGACCCTTCTGGGCGAAGAAGAACGCCGGAGCGTGGTCCATTCCCAAGGGGCTGCACGATGCCGGCGAGACCGATCACCTTGCCGTTGCCGAGCGCGAGTTCGCCGAAGAGATGGGATCTGCTGCGCCCACAGGAGCCACCGTTGACCTCGGCTCGGTGACGTCAGGCAACAAGGCCATCAGGGTGTTCGCCCGCCAGGGCGACTTCGACGCCGACGCAGCGCACAGCAACACCTTTGAGATGGAGTGGCCGCCAAAGTCCGGGACAATACAAGCCTTCCCGGAGATCGACCGGGCCGCGTGGGTGCTGTTGGCCGAGGCGCGGGAGCTGCTCACCAAGTCGCAGGCCCCACTCGTCGACCGGCTCGTCGCCGCACTGGCCGGCTGATCCCGAACCGGTGCGTCAGTCGGGGAGCGCAGCGATGATGCAGATTTCGACAAGCAGCGCAGACCGGGCCATGTGCGCTTCGACGCACGCCCTGGCCGGTGCATGCCCTGTTGGAACCCATGCATTCCAGACCTCGTTCATGGGAGCAAAGTCATTGTCGATGTCCCGAAGGAAGATCGTGGCGGACAAAAGGTGCTCACGAGTGGTGCCCGCGTCGGCCAACATCGCATCGACGCGACGCAGCGTGGAGCGGGTCTGCTCCTGAATGTCAGCGGTCGGGTCTTCGGCAACCAGACCAGCCAAATGAACGACGCCGTTGTGGATGACGATGGAGCTGGCGCGTTCGCCGGTGTGCATGCGGGTGATGGACATGCGGCCAACCTAGGCGATCACGTTCGAACCCGGTTCGACGCCTCGTTCGTCGCGGGTTCACGAAGCGTGGGGTCCGAGACACACCAGCCGAGGTCGCCACCCGAGCCGATACCTCCGACGATGTCGCTCCAGACGATCTGCCACGGACCACGCTCGACCATGGCGCGCTCCGCTTCGAGTCCGCCGACATGCTTGTCGGTCAAGTTCGTGGTTGCCACCAGATTCCGTTCGCGGTGGCGGCCAACCGGTTCGATGGGATCGTCGACCACAGAATTGCCGAGATCCGATCGGCGCTGAACATCGATGCGGGAATCCCCATGGTCGAGTGCGACGCTCGAACCCTGGAGCCGGCCCGCACGACACTGCTGGTTCTGCTCGATCTGATCATCAGCTGGCTCCATCCGGGCGAGCAGTCAGACCTGCTCAAAGAGGCGATCTGAACCCTTCAGCGTTGTGGCACACTCAGGTATCAGCGTTCGCACCGTAGCGAGCCGTTCCAACGGAGAAGCACACCAACAATGAGCAACGACCAGCTCCTCGATCGTCGACAGTTCTACATCAACGGAGCCTGGGTGGATCCTTCCACCCCCAATGACCTCGAGGTCATCGACCCGTCCACCGAGCAGGCATGTGCCGTGATCTCGCTCGGAAGCGAAGACGACACCAACGCCGCGGTCGCCGCCGCCCGCGCCGCGTTCCCAAGCTGGAGCCAGACTCCGGTTGAAGACCGCATCGCCATGCTGGAGAAGCTGGCCGACATCTACGAGGCACGCGCCGGCGAAATGGGTCAGGCCATTTCGCTCGAGATGGGCGCCCCCATCTCCATGGCCATGAGCGCGCAGGCTGGCGCTGGCGCCTGGCACCTGCGGAACACCATCGAGACGCTCAAGAGCTTCTCGTTCGAGGAGCCACTCGGCGATCACGCGCCCGGCGACATGATCCTGAAGGAGCCGGTTGGTGTGGTGGCCATGATCACCCCGTGGAACTGGCCCATGAACCAGGTGACGCTCAAGGTCGGACCAGCGGTCGGCGCCGGCTGCACGATGGTGCTGAAGCCATCCGAGGTCGCACCGCTGTCGTCGGCACTGTTCGCCGAAATGATGGACGAAGCGGGGTTCCCCCCGGGCGTCTTCAACATGGTCAACGGCGACGGACCCGGCGTGGGCACCCAGCTCTCCGGACACGCCGACGTCGACATGGTCTCGTTCACCGGCTCCACCCGCGCCGGTGCGTTGATCACGAAGAACGCAGCCGACTCGGTGAAGCGTGTGGCGCTGGAACTTGGTGGCAAGGGCGCGAACATCATCTTCGCTGACGCCGATGAGAAGGCCGTGACCCGTGGCGTCCGCGACTGCTTCGGCAACAGTGGCCAGTCGTGCAATGCCCCAACCCGCATGCTCGTCGAACGTTCCATCTACGACGCAGCGGTGGAGACGGCGCAGGCCGTGGCACAGAAGACCGCGGTGGACCGTTCGGCTTCCGAGGGCCGCCACATTGGCCCGGTCGTATCGCAGATGCAGTACGACAAGATCCAGGCGCTCATCGCAACCGGTGAGCAGGAAGGCGCACGGCTCCTCGCCGGTGGCCAGGGTCGGCCCGATGGTCTCGACAACGGCTACTTCGTGAAGCCCACGGTCTTCGCCGATGTCACCACCGACATGACGATCGCCAACGAGGAGATCTTCGGTCCGGTGCTCTCCATGATGCCGTTCGACACCGAAGAGGAAGCCATCGCAATCGCGAACGACACCCCGTACGGCCTGACCAACTACGTCCAGACCACCGACGAGGACAAGGCACGCCGTGTTGCTCGTCAGCTGCGGTCGGGAATGGTTGAGATGAATGGCCGCCCGCGTGGCGCCGGATCCCCGTTCGGCGGATACGGACAGTCGGGCAACGGCCGGGAAGGTGGCGTCTGGGGTCTCGAGGAGTTCCTCGAGATCAAGTCCGTCTCCGGCTGGAGCGCGTAGGTAACTGCCGGGACGTCGGGGGAAAGGTATGGCCAGCTGGACGCTTGACCCCGACGTCACGCATCTCAATCACGGGTCGTTCGGCGCCTGCCCGTCGCAGGTCCTTGACGTGCAGGCCGAGTTCCAGGCACAGATGGAGCGCAACCCGGTTGCCTTCATGTTGCACACGTACCAGCCGGCGCTCGAACGCTCCCGCGCCGCACTCGCAGACTTCGTTGGTGCCGACACCGACGGGTTCGTGTTCGTACAGAACGCAACCTACGGCGTGAACTCGGTGCTTCGTTCGCTGGAGCATGTGCTGCCGCAAGGCGGCGAGATTCTGCTGACCGACCACACGTACAACGCCTGCCGCAACGCGGCCGAGGTGACGGCGGCGCAGATCGGCGGGTCCATTCGGGTCGCCGAGATTCCGTTCCCCATCGATGGCCCCGACACGGTTGTCGACGCCGTCATGGCAGCGATCACGGACAAGACTGTGCTTGTGATGTTGGACCATGTCACGTCGGCCACGGGCATCGTGCTGCCCGTCGTCGAGATCACGGCACGCCTGGAGCCCGACATCCCGGTGCTGATCGACGGCGCCCATGCGCCGGGCATGCTGCCCGTCGATCTGCAGGCCATCGGCGCGTCGTTCTACACGGCCAACTGCCACAAGTGGCTGTGCTCGCCGAAGGGTGCTGCCTTCCTGCATGTGGCAGAACGCCATCGGGACCAGATGCACGCAGCGGTCGTCAGCCATGGCTACAACAACGGCTGGCCCAACAGCGGCAGTCGGTTCCACGCACTCTTCGACTGGACGGGCACCGACGATCCGTCAGCCCGTCTCAGCGTCGCAACGGCACTGCAGGTCATGGACGACCACCACCCACAGGGGTGGGAGGGGATCCGCCAGCAGAACCACCGTCTGGTGCTCGAAGGCCGCGACATCGTGGCAGCCGCGATGCAGGTGGCCCCGCCGGCCCCGGACTCCATGATCGGTTCCATCGCCGCGCTACCCGTCCCCACGCCCGCCACATCGACGGGTGGGATCTTCGACGAACTCACGCTGGCGTTGCACGACACCTGGGCGATCGAAGTGCCGGTCTTCACCTGGCCCGAAGCACCACATCGTTTGCTTCGGGTCTCCGCCCAGCAGTACAACACACGTGAGGACTACGAGCGGCTTGCCCATGCGCTCGCCTCCGAGCTCTGAACCACAAAAGGGGAACATGACGGTACGTGTCGACAAGGACGGCCCGGTCTGGACGATCATCCATTCCAGGTACGAGGCCCGAAACGCAATGAACGCACAGCACGCCCGTGAGCTGTTCGAGGCGTTCGTGGAGTTCGACGAGGACGAGACTGCCTCCGTCGCCGTGTTCTGGGGGGAGGGTGGAGCATTCTGCGCCGGCTGGGACCTGAAGGACGCAGCCGCCATGGACGACGATGACGATGGTGTGAGCGTGCTGAGGTTCGATCGCTCCACCGACTCGGGGCATTCCCGTGGGCCCATGGGGCCAAGCCGACTCGAACTTTCCAAGCCGGTGATTGCTGCGGTCGCCGGACCCGCGGTTGCTGGCGGTATGGAGCTGGCCATGTGGGCCGACATTCGGGTCATGGAGGAGACCGCCTACATGGGGGTGTACTGCCGCCGTTGGGGTGTTCCGCTGATCGATGGCGGCACCGTGCGGCTTCCCCGGATGGTCGGGCAGGGCCGGGCGCTCGATCTCATCATGACGGGACGTCAGGTGATGGCCGACGAGTGTGAACGTATTGGCCTGTGTGAGTACGTGGTCCCCGAAGGCGAAGCCCGCGCACGCGCTGAACAACTGGCGCACGAGATCGCCCGGTTCCCCCAGGAGTGCATGCGGGCCGATGTTGCGTCGGCCAAGGCACAGCACGGTCTGCCGATGCGGGACGCACTGGAGCAGGAGTTCGTGAACGGCAAGGCAATGGTCGCTGCCGAAGGCATCGCCGGTGCTCGCAGGTTCGCCGAGGGGGCGGGTCGTGGCGGAGACTTCGGTTCGCCATGAGTGCCCGTGTCATCGCCTTCGACATGAATGAAACGACGCTCGACCTCGCGCCCGTCCGAGCGGTCGTCGACGAACATCTCGCCGATGCTGGCGGTTTCACCGTTTGGTTTCAGAAGCTTCTGCAACTGTCCATGGCAACCACGGTGACGGGGGAGTTCCTGCCGTTCGGCACGTTGGCGAAGCACTCCTTCGACGCCGTTGCCGACACCCAGGCGACCACTCCGCCGGCCGATGCCTTCGCTGCTGTGGCAACGGCCATCGGTTCCATTCAGCCGTACGCCGAAGTCCCGGCGGGTCTCGAACGACTTCGCGATGGTGGCTGGACCACGATCGCCCTCACCAACAGCGGCCAGGACATGGTCGAGGGACAGTGCAGGAATGCCGGCCTCGCAGACTTGTTCGACCACATCGTCTCGGTGGAGCAGGTGCAGGTGTACAAGCCGTGGCCCACGCCGTACCTCCACGCCGCGACCGTGGCGGGTATCGAACCAGCCGATTTGTGGATGGTGGCGTGCCACGACTGGGATCTGGCGGGTGCACGAAACGCCGGGTTGAAGACGGCGTTCATCGAGCGACCACACATGTCCTACGCCGACAGCTATCCGGCGGCCGACCTGCGTGTCGCCAACTTCATGCGACTGGCCGACGAGCTGCTCTGAGCGCTCGGCAATTCGCGTCGCACTGGTCAACTTGATGCTGCTTGGGCCGAAAGGCCCATGTGGATCTTCATGCAGCACGCACCCTGAGCCGACGGGCGATTCCCTGTCTGTTCGCGCTCATCATCTGTGTTGGCTGTGG
This sequence comes from uncultured Acidimicrobiales bacterium, assembly GCA_964517125.1. Lineage (GTDB taxonomy): Bacteria > Actinomycetota > Acidimicrobiia > Acidimicrobiales > SHLQ01 > SHLQ01. The sequence continues at coordinate 54,660 of CAZFBD010000010.1, read as the reverse complement.
TGTCGGGGATCGGGTCACCGAAGTCGGTAGTCCGTTCACTCACGATGATCGCCCTCTGGCCGAACGCCTCGCTGAGCACCGAGCGGAGCTGCCCGAATCGACCGTGCCGCTGAACTACGACGAGACGGGGACCGCTCCCGAAGCGTTGGCGTTCGCCGACGTTCCCTCCCGCGTCGCTTCCGATGACATCGCCGATCGGTCGGAGCTCGTCGTTTCGACCTCACCGATCGGACTGGTGCTCCGGGGTGGTCCAGGACGTCAGCATCGGGAACTGCTCACGATCCCGGCTGACGCGGTGATTCCCACAACCGGAAACCGCCATGGTGAATGGACCCATGTGGAGTACGGGGTCTACGCCGGCTGGGTCTACACGAGCCTGCTCGCCTACGCACCGCCCGGTGTGGAGCAGAGCCTGGGGTCGGAGCCAGCCGAAGCAACCGGCGAGATCCTTCGGGTGGTTGGCAAGACCGAGGGCGCAGGCCTGAACATGCGAGTCGAACCCACCCTGGACTCCGACATCATCGGCCTCCTTCCAGGTGGCGCAACGGTCGAGAAGATCGGTGGTCCTGAGGGTCCCTGGGTGCAGGTCACCCACAACGGATTCGTCGGCTGGGCCTGGGCGGCCTACATGGAGTCCGTCAACTGAGACGCCCGCGCAGCTTGATGCTTGACTGTGTCGATGCGCTTTTCACTCCGGGGAACCGTTCACCAGACACCCTCACCGGGTGAACACCAGGTTCTCCACGACACGACGATCGTGGTCTCCAACGGTGTCATCGAATCGATGGGAACCGGCGAAGCGCCCGACCCCGACAACCATGTGGAGCTCGGCTCCGGTCACCTGTTGCTGCCGGGTCTGATCGACAGCCACATCCACGCACCGCAGTGGCCACAACTGGGAACCGGCCTGGACCTGCCGCTGGAGGACTGGCTGTTCTCCCACACGTTTCCGTTGGAGTCGAGCTTTGCCGACCTGCGTTTCGCCGAGAACGTGTGGGAGCACATGGTGCCAACGCTTCTTTCGCACGGCACCACGACCGCCGTCTACTACTCGAGCATCCACGAGGCCGCGACAACGGCGTTGGCACGCCAATGCGCAGCGTCGGGGCAGCGGGCGTTCGTGGGTCGTGTCGCCATGGACCACCCCAACGGAACCCCCGAGTGGTACCGGGATGTTTCAGCGACCGAATCCGTGGCCGCGAGTCACCGTTCCATCATCGAAATCCGGGACATTGACGCTGGACGGAGCCTCATCCACCCGATCGTCACCCCGCGGTTCGCGCCAGCGTGTTCGGTTGCCGCCATGGAGGGTCTGGCCGAACTGGCAGCCGTCGAGAACGCGATCATCCAAACGCACTGCAGTGAGAGCGATTGGGAACACGGGTACGCGCTGGACGAGTTTGGGATGTCCGACACCGCTGCGCTGGATCGGTTCGGCCTGTTGCAACCGCACAGCATCCTGGCGCATGCCGGGCACACGACAGCCGACGACTGGGCCGTCATCGCCGATCGGGGAGCGGCCATTGCCCACTGCCCGCTTTCGAATTCCTACTTCGGGGATGCCGTCCTGCCCGTCCGCCGAGCGATGGCCGCCGGCGTCACCATCGGGCTCGGAACCGATGTCGCTGGCGGGGCCGAACCCGGACTGCTTCCGCAGTGCCAGCACGCTGTCACCTCGTCACGAATGCTCGAGGACGGCGTCGATCCCGCGGTAACACGGATCCACCGCCGGACCGAAGATCAGCGAATCGATACGGTCGCGGCGTTCTGGATGGCGACCATGGGAGGCGCCCAAGCGGTTGGCCAACCGATCGGGCTGTTGGAGCCTGGCCGCCGATTCGATGCGCTCGCCGTGAGCGTCGACCGGCCATCGTCACCGTTGCGCCGATGGGACGACGTGGACGACGACGCACGGATCTTCGAGAAAGTGGTGCGGCTGGCGCGCCCGGCCGACATTGCCCACGTGTGGGTCGATGGCGTACGGGTGGCCGGAGCGGCCTAGATCCCGGGGTCGATTCCGGTGAGTGCGACCGACACGTCCCACAACCGGCCGGCCAGTTCCGGGTCCCGAGCCTGACGGGACATCTTCGCCTCGGCCGACGGTCCAGCCATCTCCCGACGTTTGCTGGGGCCGTAGTAGTCGCCCCCCTGCACATCGGGCGAGGTTGCGGCCTGCAGGGTTGGCCAGGCACCCTGCGCCGCGGTGTTGAAGAACGGGGAGATCAGGGGCGTGGCGAACTTCAGCCACGTCAGATGGCGTCCGAGATCGGTGTTTGCGATTCCCGGGTGGCAGCCGACTGCAATGACCGAAGACTCAGCCGCCCGCAGTCTGCGGTCCAGCTCGGCCATGTGGAGGATGTTCGCCAGCTTGCTCTGCTGGTAGCGGCCCTGACGTTCGTAGCCGTCTTCGGCTGCGAGATCGTCAAAGTGGATGGTGCCACCGTGGTGGGCGAGGCTGCTCGTGATCACGACCCGACCAGCCTCAGCGTCGGCAAGCTTGTCGAGGAGGAGCCCGGTGAGGGCGAACGTGCCCAGGTGATTGACGCCGAACTGGCTTTCGAAGCCGTCCTTGGTGAGTTCGCGCGGTGGCACCATGATCCCGGCGTTGTTCACGAGGACGTCGAGTCGGTCCTCGGTCTCGATGATCGTGTGGGCACAGCGCCGCACCGAGCCGAGGTCACCCTGGTCCAGTTCCACGAAGGCGACGTCTGCGCCCGGGGAGCTCCGGTCGATCGAGCGCATTGCGGTGAGGGCCCGTTCTTCCGACCGGCAGCCCAACAACACACGGGCGCCACGAGCAGCCAGAACCCGCGATGTCTCCAGGCCAAGGCCTGTGTTTGCTCCGGTGACGAGGAAGGTGCGGCCGTCCTGCGGCGGAACGTCGATGTCGGTGAAGGTCGAGGCGGCCATCCGTGAAGTCTGGCATGTGAGGGGGACGCGGCCGTTGTGGCTGGAATGGCTCGGCTCGGATCCGCATGTTCATTCACCCGCAATGGAGTACCCATCGTGACGTTGCTTGAATCGCTTCGCTCACTGATCGGGTGCGACGCTGCGATTGTTTTGAATGCCGATGTCATTCAGTCCTCAAACGTCACTTCCGCCTGCATGGCGAGTCCGCCCGACGGGGTCTCGGCCCACAGATCCATTCCCTCGGCGGTGCGTTGTGCCCGAATCAGGAACGGGTTCATGTCGAACAGCGGCGCCATGCCCCGGAAGGAGAAGGTGCGGAGCGCGCCGTGTTCGGCGGCAAGCCCGGCGAGCAGCGTGGCGGTGAGCGGCCCGTGAACGACGAGTCCGGGGTACCCCTCGACCGATGTTGCGTAGTCGCGGTCGTAGTGAATGCGATGGCCGTTGAACGTGAGCGCCGAGTACCGAAAGAGGAGAACTTCCGATGGCTCCACGGTTCGGCTGACATCGGACGTGGTCGGGGCAGGCTTCGGAGCCCGCACGGGAGCGTCAGGGTCGGGGTCGTCGCGGTAGACGAGGTCCTGCTCCTCGGAGACGCAAACCTGGCCGTCGACTGAGAGATCGTGGCGGACCGTCACGAAGCAGAGCGAGCCGGTGCTTCCGGTCTTCATGGCGACGTTCAGGATCGTTGAGGAACGTGTGACTTCCTCGCCGTAGTGCAGCGGAGCCTCGAAGGTGAAGCGGCCTCCGGCCCACATGCGGCGTGGAAGTGCGACGGGCGGAAGGAAGCCTCCACGAGCGGGATGGCCATCGGAGCCGAGTGTGTTCGTGGGCGCAGCAGTCAGGAAATGCGTGAAGTGCCACAACGGCGGAAGCCGGTCGCCGCTGCTGACATTTGGGTCCAGGTTCAGGGTCTGCCGCAACAACGCGGCGTGCCGGGCGTCGAGCACTTCGGTCATTGATTCGGTTCGGCCCACCCAGGTTTGCAGCGTGTCCACATCGTTCGTTGGTTCGACCATCGTCAAAACCTCGTTCGCGTCGGCGTCGGCGAAGATCTGCTGGAGCTCGGCCATGTATGCCTGCAGCTCCTCCCACGAGAGCTGGCCCCGCTGGTAGTCGATCACGGGTTGCGGCAGTTCCAGGACCGGCCACGAGTCGGTTTCTTCCACCCAGTTGCAGGAACTGGTGACTGCGCCGTCATCGTGAAACTCCCAGGCTCGCCACCCCGGTGGTTTGGTCGTCCAGGCAGTCAGGTCGAAGTTGACGGTGAATGCCGGACAGAGAATGACGGGTCGGTCAGCAAGGGTCGTCTCGACGTCGGTGTGCACGTGCCCGGCTCCGATTCCGCGGATTCGAGGGTGGCGGTGAAGGAGCTTGGTGACCTGTGCGTCGAAGGCGGGGCCGTGCGCCCACGTACCTTCCATTGCGGGCGGATGGTGCATCCAGAGCCACACATGGCTGGCGTCCGAGTCGGCGACGGTGGCGTCGATCCATGCGAGCTCGTCAGCACCGAGGAACCCGTTCGAGGTGATGCGCATGTCGCCTTCGGGGTGTTCGCCGTTGGAGTCGGCGAACACGAAGAGCCATTCACCGATTCGTTGGGTGCGCTCCATGGTGATGTTGGAGCCGACCGTTGAGGCTCGGAGCGGTTCGTCGTGGTCGTGGTTGCCAGGCAGGAGGTTCGCGGGAACGGGAATGCTGGCGAGATGGCGGAGCGCAATCTCGTATTCGGCGGGTTCGCCGTGGTCGGCGAGATCGCCGGTGATCACTGCGGCATCGAACCCATGGCCGTCGCCGAACGCGTCGTTCCGGACGTACTCCCACGCACGGTCGGTGTCGTACCCGAACCCGCCGTGGCTGCGGTGTCCGGGGTGGGAGAAGTGCGTGTCGGAGAACTGGGCAACGCGGTACATGGCTTCCATCATCGCCGACCCGCATGCCAAGCTGCTGCATGGATCATTCGTCGGCCAGCACCCACAACTGGGCCGGAAACCATCGGTATGCCGGGACCATGGTTCGCCCGGGGACAATCGACGAGCTGCGGACGATCGTGGCGGGCTCCACACAGGTTCGTGGGTTGTCCAGCCGCCACAGTTTCAACGACATCGCCGACGCGGCAACGGTCGTGGACCTCAGAGGGCTTCCGGCATCGATCGACGTCGACACCGATGCCGGGCTCGTCCGAACTCGCGGTCCAGTCACCTACGGCACGCTCATCCCAGAGCTCAAGAACCATGGCGTCAGCGTGCACAACCTGGCGTCGCTTCCGCACATTTCGGTCGCCGGAGCGATTGCCACGGGGACCCATGGATCTGGCCGTGGGAACGGCAACCTGGCGACCGCAGTGACGAGCGTGGAGTACCTGTTGGCGAACGGTGAGTCCGTGCTGGTGGAGCGCGGCCACGCAGATTTCGAAGGGATGGTCGTGTCGCTCGGAGCGTTTGGTATCGCGACCGAGGTCACGCTCGAGATCGCGCCGGCATGGGATGCCGTGCAGCACGTGTACGAGGACCTGGAGTTCGACACGTGGGTGGAACACTTCGACGAGATCAGCGCCATGGGGTACAGCGTCAGCGCCTTCACGAGCTGGACGAACGGGATCGAGCAGGTGTGGGTGAAGGCGTCGGTCGCCGACGCGAAACCGGTCGACAGTCTCTTCGGGGGCACGCCGAGCGTTGTCGACCGTCATCCCATTCGGGAACTCTCGGCCGAGGCGTGCACGGAGCAACTCGGCGTTCCCGGAAGCTGGGCCGACCGCCTCCCGCACTTCAAGCTGGACTTCACGCCAAGCGCTGGTGATGAGATCCAGTCGGAGTTCTTCATCGATCGACGCGAACTTGGGCCGGCGGTTGACGCCCTTCGTTCCCTGGGGCCGGCGCTGAGCGACGCAATGCTCATCAGCGAGGTCCGGAGCATCGCCGCCGACGAACTCTGGATGAGCCCGAACCATCGACGCGACTCGGTCGCGTTTCATTTCACGTGGGTGCTCGACGTGGCGAAGGCCGACGCAGCTGCTGCGGCGGTCTGGAACGCTTTGCGGCCGATGGGTGTGCGGGCGCATTGGGGCAAGGTCGCGCCGTTTGGGCCGGCGATGCTCGACACGTTCGACCGAGCGAGCGATTTCCTGGAACTCGTGGAGCGGCACGATCCGCACGGTCGCTTCCGCAACATGTGGTTCGACCGCGTCTTCGGCAGCTGAGGGAGCAACCTCAGTCGGCGATGACCCCGTCCTCGTCCCACAGGTCGGTCCAGTCCTGATCGTCCTTCCAGAGAAACACCTGACCCTTGATCAGCCGGCAGCCCTGGTCGGCGGCCCGGATGTCGGTCATGTCCTGGGCGGTCAGCGGCTCAGTGGTGACCGCCTGCAGGTTGGCCCGGATGTTTGCGGGCGAGGTCGAGAACGGGATCGGAATCTGGCCCCGTTGTTGCGCCCATTTCACGCAGACAACGGCCGGGTGCACGCCCAGCCGTTCAGCGATGCGCATGACTATGGGGTCCGACGTTGGAACGGTGTCGTTCTCGGTGGTGTCTCGCGCTGGGCGTGCCGGCGAGCCGATGGGACAAAAGCCGATGGGTGCAATGTCGTGAGCGATGAGCCAGTCATGGAGCGCCGGTTGTTGGAAGTGGGGGTGGAGCTCCATCTGATTGACCGACGGTTGAACGGTGGCATCGTCGAGAACCGGGCCGAGCTTGGCGATGCTCATGTTCGACGTTCCGATGTGGCGAACGAGGCCTCGCTCGACGAGTGATTCCATCTGCTCCCAGGTCTGCATGAAGCGCTCGTGCGCATACGGCACGGCGTCCGGGTTGCGTTCGTCGACATCGCAATGCGGTGGGTGGAAGTTCGGGAACGGCCAGTGGACCAGGTACATGTCGAGGTGATCCAGTTGCAGGTCGCGCAGGGTCTGCTCACATGCGGCAGCGACGTGGTCGTGGCTGTCGTTCCACACCTTCGAGCTGATCCAGAGCTCGTCACGACCGATGCCCTTGCCGATCGCATCGTGGAGCACCGGGCCAATGGCGTCCTCGTTCGCGTACACAGCAGCGCAGTCGATGTGGCGGTAGCCGATCTTCAATGCCAGACCGACACTTGCAGCGATTCGGGCCGCGCTCACGTGGTCCGAGCCAAACGTGCCGAGCCCGATCGCCGGAACCAGCGCGCCGCCGCGAATCGTGCGGGTCGGAACGAGGCTTGGGTCGATGGGCGCAGCGCCGTCGATCGGGGTCTGGTGAGGGCTCGAAGGATCCATCACCGGCGATCGTACTTCGAGGACGTCAGCTCTTGCGTTGGGCCTTCCACGTGTCGTGATCGACGACCGGCAGGCCGTCGTCGCGCCAACCGGCGAAGCCGGTTGCAATGTGGGAGACACGTGGGAGGCCCATGTCCTTGAGGGTCTTTGCGGACAAACTTGTCCGGCCACCCGATGCTCAATACAGGACGAATTCCTTGTCCTCGGCGAACAGCGGCTTGAAATACGGGGACTCTGGATCGATCCAGAACTCGAGCATGCCGCGAGGAGCGTGGATGGCGCCGGGGATGACCCCATCGCGTTGGAGTTCGCGGACGTCGCGGATGTCGACCAGCTGCGCGCCCTCTTCGCTCACTCGGCGCTGCGCTTCCGCCGGTGTGTGGTTGTCGAGGCTCTTGCGTGCCTCGGCGATCAACTCGGATACGGGCTTGATGGCCATGTGGATCCCCTCGTCTCGATCCCCTGATCCTCGCACAGCAGGCGTGTCGGCGAAAAGGTCATAGCGTGACCGGATGGACGTGGCCACCGCTCTCGGGCTCCTGACGCTGGCGGCTGGGGTCGGCGTCTACGGCACAGTGATCGGTGCCGGGGGAGGGTTCGTGCTGATTCCGGGCCTGGTCCTGCTGTTCGGATTCAGCGGGGTCGAAGCGGTCGGAACCGGAGCAGTTGCCCTTGGTGTGATCGGGGCCACAGGAGCCGTCGCCTACGACCGTAAAGGGCTGGTGGACCGCGACGTCGCGTTGGCCTTTGCGCTGACGGCCGTGCCCGTTGCCATGTTCTCCAGCTGGCAACTCGCCGGTCGTGTGGACTCTGACCTGTTCATCGCCGTGCTTGGCTTTCTGCTCATTGCCCTCGCCGTATTCGTTCTCGTCGTGCACCTTGGACGGGGGCCGGTGCAACCTGAACGTCCTGCACGACGCGGGCCTCTGGCCGCCATGGGCGCCGCGATCGGTCTGATGTCGGGCATGTTCGCCGTCGGCGGAGGTCTGGTCACCGTGCCGACCTTTGCCCGGATTCAGCGCATGGCTCCGCATCGTGCCGCCGCCACCACCGCAGCTTCGTCAATGACGACGAGCGTGGCCGCGTCGGTCGGGCATGGGTTTGCCGGCAACGTCGACTGGCCCAGCGCAGCGATCATGATCGTGGGTGCGGCGATCGGCTCCACGACAGGAGCCCGCCTTTCTGGACGGCTCAGTGAGCTGGTGGTGCTGTCGTTGCTGGCAGCGGGCCTGGTGACGGCGGGAGTTCCCCTGATCGTGCGTGCGCTCTGACCTGCGAGGCGGCATAGAGGAACAGGACCGTGCCCATTGCGGCCGACATGCCGAAGGAACCGAGGGGTCCGTCGGTCAGGTCGTAGAGCGTCGGTGCGATGAAGGCGGCCGTGGTCGCTGCAAGCTGCCCCACCGATTCGAGCAGGCCCTGGCCGATCGCGGATTCGCCGGCACCGGTTTCGTTGACGGTCACACGCGCTGCCGCGGGAAAGATGACACTCTCCAGACCGGTCTGGACAAAGGCGAGCATCAGGAACCCGATGATGCTGACCCACACGCTGAGGCCGACGACGATCGGGATGAAACACACCAGCGCCAGAATCAACACCCGTTCCGGCCGAGGCTGACGGTCGACGACGCGACCTGCGATCGCGGGGAGAACAAGGAGTGGGGAACCAATTGCCCCGAGAATCAACGCAACCTGCGTGCTGCTCGCACCGAGCTCGGTGAGGAGCTCATCGACCGTCGAACTGAAGACACCAATGTTCAGGAACACTGCAGCCTGCGCGGCTGCGGCAGCTCGGATGAGTGGCCGTTTCAGAAGCGGAATCATCGCGCGGGAGTCGATCGGCGATGTGGCAATGGGGGCGTTTCGCAGCCATTGGAGACTTGGACCAGCGCACAACAGCAGGCCACTCGACAGCACCAGGTACGGAGTGCGCATGCCGCCGAACTGCTCGAGCTGAGCTCCCAACGCCGGACCCAGCAGGAACCCGGCCACCGCCGAAGAGATGAAGCCGCCGATCTTCTCTCCACTGCCCTCGACGCGATCGCCAATGAGGGCCTTTCGAGCAGCCACGGCGAACAGGCCGATGCCAAGGCTGGTCAGGGCACGGCCAATCAGCAGGTTCGGCAGTGTGGTGGCTTGCCCGAACCAGATGTTTCCGGCGATTCCCACAACGAACGCCGTGACAGCGAGCGGCACAACATGACCGCGGTCGCCGAGCGGCGAGAGAAACAACGCCACGAGAAGCGCAATCAGGTAGCTCATTGCGCTGATGGCGCCGATGCCCAATGCGGAAACGCCGAAGTTGGCCTCGATGTCCTCGAGGAAGACGAAGGTGACGCCCGACGACGCCACGAACAGGCCGTTGGCGATGTAGCCGAAGCGATGCACGACTCCAGCCTAGAAGCGATCGTTCAGTCGGCCGTGTGCGTGATGCCTGCTTCAGGGTCCCAGACGTATTCGATTTGCGCGGCGGTGGCCACGGCGAGCTCGCGGCTGTGCAGCCGGTCCACCATGTGCAAGGCCATGGACAGCCCGTTGCTCAGTCCTCCGGCGGTGACGACGTTGCCGGTGTCGACCCAACCCACGTGGGCTTGGCCTCCGTCGGTGCCGTTGCGTGCGGCCAGGTCGGCGACGTCTTCGAAATGGGTGGTCCACGGAACGTCGTTCAACAGCTGCTGATCGCTCAGGAGAAACGCACCCGTGCACACCGAGCTGGCGATTGTCGACCGCTCGATGAGTGTGGCGACTGCTGCCCGAACCTCGGGTGTGGCACACACGGTCTCGATGGCGATTGCGCCCGGGATCACGATGAGATCGGCGTGCGCAATGGACTCGACCGAACCGCTGGGGACCAGACCCATGCCTCCGTAGGACGACACCGGTTTGCCGTCGGGCGAGACAGTCACCACGGAGAACTGCGAATCTGCACCGCCGCGTTGGGCGATTCGGTCGGCGGTGAGGAAGACCTCGTATGGTCCGCCGACGTCGAGCAGGTCGACCTCGGGGAAGAGAAGGATGACGACGCTGATCATGAGACGGGCCGTTCGTAGTTGGCGGCAGATGGAGATGGCGGAAGGTCGCTGCGCATGTCGTCGGCGGTGATTGGCGTGCCGAAGCGGGTCTCGACGGGAAGCAGGCCCGCCCATACGGGGGCGTCCATGTCTTCTTCGTCGTCCACCGGTGGACCGTTGCGGATCTTGGCCGAGGCCTCGTTGATCGGAAGGCGCAGGATGGACGTTGCCCGGATCTCCTTGGTGGTGTTCGGGCGCACTTCGGACATGCGGCCGGGGATGAGGGATTCGACCAACACGTTCAGGCCGGCGTCGGCTTCGGCGTCGTCGGTGATCTGCTCGGGTATCCCGAAGATCACCACCGAGCGATAGTTGGCCGAGTGGTGAAACGCGCTGCGAGCCATCACCAGGCTGTCGAGCAGTGTGATGGTCACGCTCACGTTGGAGTCCTTGGCGGTGCGAAGGAGTCGGCTTGCTGCTCCGCCGTGAATCAGCAGGTCGTTGCCGTCGCGGCCGTGGAACGTGGGGATGACGATGGGGTGGCCCTCGGCATCGACGATGCCCACGTGGCAGATGAGGGCTTCGTCGATGATTGCGTTGATCGTGTCGCGGTCGAAGTGGCCGCGCTGTGGGATGCGCTTGAGGGTGGTGCGATCGGTTGTTTCGAGGATCTGGTCGGGATCGGACATGACGCTCCTTGCGGGGATTGCGTTCAGGGATTCATAAATGTATTGCTACAAACAATAATTTGTATTACTATGGAGTGAACGTACCAGATGTGCGGGGAAACACAAGAACGGGACCACTCGTGGCCAAAGCCGAGCAGCTGATCGCGGAGATCGAACAACAGATCCGAACCGGGCAGCTCGCTCCCGGCGATCGGTTGCCCCCGGTGCGCGAGTTCGCTCGGGAACGGGAACTGGCTCCCAACACCGCTGCGGCGGTCTACAAGTCGCTGGCTGCCCGAGGGCTGGTTCAGGGCGAAGGTCGGCGCGGCACCTTCGTCGCCGCCAAACCCGCAGTTCGCGTCCACATCGACGAACCGGTACCCGGCGATCTCATCAACGTTGCCAATGGCAACCCTGACCCAGCCGTCCTGCCCGACCTGGCAACGGCACTGGCCGCTGTCCCGAACACGCCACTGCTCTACGGCCGCGAACAGATCGTTCCGCAGTTGGCCGAGCTCTTTCATGCCGACTTCGAAGCCGACGGTATCGATGCAACCGAACTCGCGGTGGTTGCGGGAGCGCTCGACGGAATCGAACGGGTTCTGGCCGCACACCTGCGGCCCGGCGATTCCGTTGGTATCGAGGACCCCGGGTACTCCTCAGTGACGGAACTCGTCACCGCCATGGGGTTTCGCCCTGTACCGATTCGAGTGGATGACCGCGGCCCGGTTCCCGACGCGGTCGCCGATGCCGTGGCCCGTGGTGTGTCGGCCCTGATCATCACGCCTCGGGCACAGAACCCCATCGGTGCAGCCATCGATGCCGACCGGGCCACCGAACTTCGTGCGCTCATGGTTGCGCACCCGCATGTCCTCGTGATCGAAGACGACCACGCCGGCCCGGTGTCGGGTGCCGTCCACCAGACGGCAATTCCAGCCTCCGCCCCGAACTGGGCAGTGGTTCGGTCTGTCGCCAAGTCGTTGGGTCCCGATCTGCGAGTCTCGGCACTCGTGGGCGACGCAACCACGGTGGGTCGGGTTCGTGGTCGGCAGGCCGTGGGCACCGGGTGGGTCAGTCACATCCTGCAGCACTGCGTTGTCGCCATGCTCACGTCTCCCGATCATGGGGATCTCATCGAGCATGCTCGTTCCACCTACGCCGGACGTCGTGACGCCTTCATTGGTCGGCTCACCGATGCTGGCGTCGAGGTTGGTGCCTCGTCGGGGCTGAACGTGTGGATCCCGGTCACTGACGAAGCCGCAGTCGTCACCGCGATGGAGCGCCGAGGTTTCGCCATTCGTTCCGGAGCTCGCTACCGGTTGGACGCTCCGTCCGGCGTGCGGGTGACCATCGCCAGTACCACCGAGGACGTGCTCAAACGGGTGGCCGACGCCCTGGTCGAGATCCTCGAGCCATCCATGGTGCGCCGCAACGTCTGAAGTTGCGCACACCTGGGACAGTTGGGGACAGACCTCAAGTGTTCAGGCTGAGACAGTTGGGGACAGCCCCCAAGTGTTCAGCCGTTGTCGTTGCTGATGGCAAGTACCGAGAAGATCTCGAAGAGCATCTGCGCTCCGGTCTGCGCGGTGTTCGTGGTGGTGTCGTACTGCGGGGCGACCTCGACGACGTCGCCGCCGATCAGGTTGCATCCGGCCGCGGCGCGGATGATCTCCGCCGCTTCCCGGGTCTGCAGGCCGCCGACCTCGGGAGTTCCCGTTCCGGGGGCGAACACGGGGTCGAGCCCGTCGACATCGAACGTGACGTAGGTGGGCCCATCACCAACGACCTCGAGCATCCGGTCGATGGTCCGCTGCAGACCGCCAGCCAGAACTTCTTCGGCGTGGATTACGGTCATGCCGCTCACATAGCTGAACTCCCACAGGAACTCGGCCGCACCGCGAATGCCGATCTGTACGCAGCGGTCAGGGTCCAGCACGCCGTCGAGCACCGCTTGGCGGAACGGGCCACCGTGCTGGAACTTCGAACCCTCAAGTGGGGGAGCGGTGTCGCAGTGGGCGTCGATGTGGATCATGCCCATCGGCTCGTCTCGGCCGAGTGCGCCCATGATGGACTGGGTGATGGAGTGGTCGCCGCCAACCGACAGTGGAATGACGCCGCTGTCACGGACCTTGTCGTAGTAGTCGAAAATGTCCTCGTGGCAGGACTCCAGGCTGTAGCGGCTCTTCATGGGCACGTCGCCCACGTCGGCTGACTTGAGGAGCCCCTGGGGAACCAGGTTGTGCGTGTGGTGGTACGGGCCAACCCGTTCGATCGACCGCAGAGCGCGGGGACCAAAGCGAGCGCCGGGGCGGTTCGTCACGCCAAGATCCATGGGCACACCGATGACGGCCAGGTCCAGGTCGGAGAACTCCGACGAGTCCGGTGCCGCATCGAGGTAGGGGAGGTCAAGGAACGTGGCGACGCCCTCCCATGGCTTGCGGCGGCTGCCGGCGTTGAACAGCGTGTTGTACGCCTCGACGAAGTGGGGTGTCTCCATCTCGTCCGGCGTGCCTTCGCCGAACCGCGCCCGGAGCTCTTCGAGCTTCTTCTCGTCCATGTGTTCATCAAACCACACGCGTTGGAGATGCTCCGCTTCAGCGGCTGCTTTCGTCAGAACGTGGTTAGCGTGCGCAGGTGAACGCACCCGTCGGAACGGTCGCAACTGAGGACGTGAACCCGCTGGGTATCGCCGCTGCCGCAATTGCGGTCTCGGCGTGGGGGCTGTCGGGTGTCATTGCCAAGGACATCGACATGGGCGGCCTCGCCATTGGGGCCTACCGCTTCACGCTCTACGGGCTGGTGCTCGTGGTCTTCATGGCCGCTCGTGGAACGCCGATCACCATGCGAGTGATGCGTGAGTCCATGTGGGGTGGGCTGTCGCTCGGTGCAGACGTGGCGTTCTTCTTTTCTGCGATCAAGCTCACCTCGGTTGCCAACGCAACGGTGATCGGAGCGTTGCAGCCCATCGTCGTTTCTGTGGTGGCGGCGCGCTTCTTTGGCGAACGGATCGTTCGCCGGGATGCCTTGCTCGGGTTGGTTGCCATCGCCGGTGTGGCCACTGTTGTGCTGTCCGGTTCAAGCGAGGCCGGCGGAGACATCAGCGGAGACCTTCTGTCGCTGGGGGCGCTGTTCTCGTGGTCGGCGTACTTCGTGTTTGCGAAGAAGGCGAAGGAGCGGGTGTCGTCGCAGGAGTACACGATTGGTGCTGCGCTCTGGACGGGCCTGTTCAACATTCCGCTTGCGCTGGCCTTTGGACAGGATCTGTCGTGGCCCAGTTCCACCAGTTGGCTCTGGTTGGTGATCCTGGCGTTCGGGGCCGGACTGCTCGGGCACTCCATGATGAACTGGTCCATTCAGCAGATTCCGTTGTGGATCAGCTCCACGTTCACGCTGTTGATCCCCGTGGTGTCGGCCACGGCCGCATGGATCTGGTTGGGCGAACCGCTGACAGGTCTGCAGATCGCAGCCATGGTGGTGGTGCTGGGTGCATTGGCCGGAATCGTGACCAGCCAGACCGGCATTGGTCGCAAGCCCCGTCCGCTGCGCCGCTGACCACGATCGGTCTAGATTCGGGTCATGGCCGAAGACCGGATCATGATGCGCAACCCGAACACCGGCAGGGATGACATGCGGATCGACCGCGCCATCTTCGAACCGGTGCGTGATGCGATCCTCGCCGCGCTTGCAGAAGAGGGTGAGCTCTCCAACCCAGAGATGCACGAGGAGATCGAGCGGCGAACGCCTGCCGATCTCTGGTCCGAACGATCGCTGCTCTGGTACGCCACCTCCGTCAAGCTGCACCTCGAGGCCGAGGGAACGATCATCGTGAAGGGGTCCCCACAGAAGCTCACGCTTCCGTAGGGGCAGGCTCAGATTGGTTCGATGACGCGCTTGCGTCGGTGCTCGAACAGGAGCGACGTGCGCTCGTCGAAGACCCCGGGAAAGCTGCTGATCTGTTTCAGGATGACGGTCTGCAGCGCATCGGCGTCCTTGACCGCAAGGTGAATCACCGCGTCCTCGATGCCGGTGATGAGGTGGAGACCGATGGTCTCCGGCAGCCCCCACATGTGTTCCAGGAACGCATCGATCACCTCGTCGCTCTTGGGCTGCAGCCGGACGAAGACGAGGGCCTGAAGGCTGCGGCCGAGGGCGGCCAGGTCCACGTCGGCGTGGTAGCCGGCGATCGCTCCGCTGCGTTCGAGTTCGCGGACGCGAGCAAGCGTCGTGGAGGGAGCAAGGTTGGCTGCTTGAGCAAGCGACCGGTTGGTCTGTCGGGCGTCGCGTTGTAGGGATCGGACCAGGATGAGGTCGGCGGAGTCGGTGAGTTGTTCGGTCATGACTGGTCGTCCGTTCGGATTTTGGGGTGACGATCGGCACACTTCCGAACAACGTTCGGGAAGCGTACATGTAGACGAATGCTATTCGGATCTCTCGACCGGAGCACGAACGAAGCCGATACTCACAGTAGGAATCTTGCGATATTGAACGGAGCCCGTCATGGCCATCGTGGAGAACTACCGCCTTGAAGATCGCTTTCGCGCCGATGAAGGGACCGTCTTCCTGACGGGAATTCAGGCGCTGGCGCGGCTGCCGTTGGAACAGCTCCGAGCGGATCGTCGTCGGGCGCTGCGGACGGCTGCTTTCGTGTCGGGCTATCAGGGTTCGCCACTCGGCGGCTACGGCGAGGCGGTCGTTCGGGCCAGTCGAACCGAGCCCGAGCTGCCGGTGGTGTTCAAGCAGGGCATGAACGAGGAATATGCCGCCACCGCGGTCATGGGCTCGCAGCTGGCGTCGTCGCGTCCCGACGCCAGGTACGACGGTGTCGTCGGCATTTGGTACGGCAAGGCACCCGGCGTCGACCGGGCGTCGGACGCGTTGCGCCATGCGGTCTTTGCCGGCACGTCGATGCACGGCGGAGCCGTCGCCATCGTGGGCGACGACCCCAACGCGAAGTCCTCGACCGTCCCCTCCTCGTCGGCCGGACTTCTGTCTGACATGCACATGCCGCTGCTCTACCCGGGAGATCCGGCTGAGGCTCTGGACCTTGGCCGTCATGCCATTGCGCTCAGCCGGGCGACCGGCCTGTGGTCGGCACTGAAGATCGTGGCCGACGTTGCCGACGCCACCGCCAATGTGGTGCTCGACCCCGACCGGGTGCAGCCAATCGTTCCCCTGATCGATGGCGAGCCGTACCAGCACGTACCCGACGGTCGCCTGCTCACGCCGCACACGGTCGACATCGAACGGGAGATTCTGGAGGTCCGCTACGAGCTGGCCCGCACGTATGCGGCCGACAACAAGTTGAACCACCTGACCGTGAACCCCGCCGATGCATGGATCGGTCTGATCGCTTCGGGCATCACCTACCGCGAGGTGCGGGAGGCGCTGGCCCGTCTTGGTCTTGGCGACGAAGCTGCCATCGCCGGTGCCGGAATCCGTCTGCTGAAGATGGGCATGCCGATGCCGTTCAACCAGGCGACCATGCGCAACTTCGCGCAGGGTCTGGAGCAGATCTTCGTGATCGAGGAGAAGCAGCCAAACATCGAGTCCCTCCTGAAGGACGCGCTGTACTCCATGGCGGACCGGCCAACGGTTGTCGGCAAACGAGACGAGCAGGGGAACATCATGCTGCCGGCATGGGGAGCCCTCGATGCCGACGGCATCCTTCCCGTGCTGCGGGCCCGGCTGGAACCGCGGGTGGCCGACCGCCTGGTTCCGGCTCGGAAGGAACGTGTTCGCATACCGGTCTCTGCAGGAGTGAACCGAACACCGTTCTTCTGCTCGGGTTGCCCGCACAACCGAAGCACCGAGGTGCCCGATGGTGCTGTGGTGGGTGCCGGGATCGGCTGCCACACCATGACGCTGCTCATGGACGAAGAGCGCGTGGGCGACATCGCCGGGCTCACCGCCATGGGCAACGAGGGAACCCAATGGGTGGGCATGGCCGACTTCGTCGAGCATCCACACCTGATCCAGAACCTGGGCGATGGCACGTTCTTCCACTCCGGGCAGCTGGCCATTCAGGCGGCGATCGCGTCGGGTGTGAACATGACGTACAAGCTGCTGTACAACGGCACGGTCGCAATGACGGGCGGGCAGGATCCCGAGGGGCAGCTGGGCGTCGCCGAGATCGTGTCTGTTCTCCAAACGCAGGGTGCAGCCGAAGTGCTCGTGACCAGCGACGACGTGAAGCGGACACGGGCGCTTGGGCTTCCTCGGTCGCTCAAGGTGTGGGACCGGGATCGGCTCATCGAGGCGCAGGAGTACTTGGCGACGGTGCCCGGCGTGACGGTGCTCATTCACGATCAGGCCTGCGCGGCCGAGGCTCGCCGTGCTCGCAAGCGTGGCCTGGTGAAGACCCCGAACCAGCGGGTGGTCATCAACCACCGCATTTGTGAAGGGTGCGGCGACTGCGGCCAGGTGAGCAACTGCCTGTCGGTGCAACCAATGGAGACCGAGTTCGGTCGCAAGACCACAATCGATCAGACCACATGCAACCTGGACTTCAGTTGTCTCGAAGGCGATTGCCCGTCGTTCATGACGATCACCACCAAGGAGCCGGGTCGGCTGGGTTGGTTCCTGTCGAACCGCAAGGCGACGCCTCCCGCGGCGGTCGATTCTCCCGAAGCTCCGGCGCCGCCAGCGGTACCCGATCCCGTGCCGGTGGTTCCCACCGATGACTTCGCCATGCGCATAACGGGCATTGGCGGAACCGGCGTGGTCACGGTCGCGCAGATCATCGGCACCGCCGCAATGCTCGACGGTTTCGACGTGCGCGGACTGGATCAGATCGGCCTGTCCCAGAAGGCGGGTCCCGTGGTGAGCGATGTCCGGCTGTCGAAGAACGGCCCGTCGTTCACGAATCGTCTTGGAGAGGCTCAGGCAGACCTGCTCCTCGCCTTCGACCAGTTGGTGGCCGCGTCGGACAAGGGCATGTTGACCTCTGACGCCGACCGCACCCTGGTGGTGGGCTCCAGCTCGGCGACTCCAACGGGCGCCATGATCACCCACCCCGACATCGCGATGCCCAGCGCCGACGAGTTGGAGCTGCGAATCGGGGACATGGCCCGCGACGGCCAGCACTGGGCCGACGCCCAACTCGTGACCACAGAGCTGTTCGGGTCGTCGACGACTGCGAACATCTTCGTGATCGGCATGGCGGTCCAGGCGGGTGCCCTCCCGATCTCTGCGACCAGTATCGAGGCGGCGATCGGGCTGAACGGTGTAGCCGTCGACGCGAACGTGGCGGCGTTCCACTGGGGTCGAGTGCAGGTGCACAACGCGGCCATGGTCGAGGATGCGAGGAACGGCGGCGGAGCAGCCCAGGTTGTTGGCGCTTCCGTACATCAGGAGCGGTGGACCACCGAGCTCGATGCATGTGGTGCTGATGGAGGGCTGCGCGAGCGGCTCGATGTGCTTGGGTCCGAACTGGAGGCCTGGGGTTCGACAGACACCACGAAGGAGTGGTTCGCCGCGCTGCAACGGGTCGTTCCGGGCGATGCTCCCGGACTGCTCTCGCCTGTGGCCGAAGGCCTCTTCAAGCTGATGGCCTACAAGGACGAGTACGAGGTCGCACGCCTCATGCTCGACGCCGACGGGATGGCTGACGCCAACGCGGTCGCGGGCGCCGACGGAGCCATTGCGTGGAAGCTGCACCCGCCGATGCTTCGGGCCCTGGGCATCGACCGGAAGATCACGCTGGGCTCGTGGGCCACGCCGGGAATCTCGTTGTTGGCGCAGTCAAAGCGACTGCGGGGCTCGGCCGTTGATCCGTTTGGTCGTGCCGAGGTCCGACGAGTGGAACGTGCCCTACCTGCCGAGTATCTCGCGGCAGTCGAAGCAGCGCTTCGGATCGACACCGAATGCGCGGTGCGGGTGGCTGGGTTGGCCGACCTCGTTCGTGGCTACGAGGACATCAAGCTCGCCAACGTGGAACGGTTCCGGGCCGCGGTGGCATCGGAGCTCAATCCGGGCTGACTGCTCTGTCAGTTCCCGATCCTGCATTGCGCGACATGCCAGAATTCTGGACGGCGGTACCGGGAGAAACAGTGTGAAGAAACGAACGATGGTCGGCCCGGTCGCACTGCTCGTCGGTGTTCTGGCTGCCACGACTGGCGCGGCGAGTGCGCAGCAGGCGACGCCCTGTGGAGTTGCACCAGAGGGCTACAACGTCATCGTCTCCGATGCTGCGCTGATCGAAGGCACCGCCGGAGCCGACTTCATTTGCGCTGGAGACAGCGCCAATCGGATCCTTGCAGGTTCGGGGGACGACATCGTTCACGCCGGCGCCGGCGCGAACACAGTGTTCGGTCAGGGTGGTAATGACCGGATCGACGGTGGCCCTGATCGTGATCGGATCATTGGCGGCGGTGGCGCAGATCTGGTGTTCGGACACGGCGGGCGGGATCTGCTGCGAGGTGGTGAGGGAAGGGATGTGCTGTCGGGTGGCTCCGGGCGCGATCGCTTGCTGGGCCAGGGTGGAAACGATGTACTCCGTGGAAACGGCGGCCGGGATGTTCTGACCGGGGGAGATGGTGACGATCGTGCCGATGGCGGCCGCTCACGTGACAGATGTGTCGACACCCTTCATGTGAAGCGATGCGACGAGGTTGTTGGACTCATCTCGGTGGTCACCGGCTTCAACGGCGAACCGGGCTGGAGCGTGTTGCATGGAGATCGGGACTTCGCGACCTCCGATGACGGGCGGTTCGTTGTTTTCGCTGGACGTCCGATCGGAACGACCAAGATCTTGCAGGTCGTGGTCCGAGACATCCTCGAAGATCGATTCACCGTCGTTGGTCAGTCTCGTCCGCTACGGCGACCCCGGCTCTGCGGGCTGGACATCAGTGGGGACGGCAGCACCGTCGCCTTCAGTAGCGACCACCACCGCCTGTTCGAGGATCCGGACGACGTCGGCGGGCTCCGACTGTTCCTTGTGGACCTGGATTCGGGCGACCGGACACTCGTGCCGAAGTTCAGCGAGGATTTGGAACTCGACTTCATGTGTGGTCCGCAACTCTCGAGCGATGCGTCCACCGTGCTCTACAGCCTGGGTGTCGGTGTCGACGAGGCACGCAACGTCTCAGAATCACGCTTCATCGTCCGGCACGAGCTTTCACAATCACCCGAGGTCATCGATCGACACGAGGTGCTGGCCGACTTCCAGATTTGGGAAGAGCGGCTGTCCGGAGACGGTTCCACCGTGATGTTTCACAGTTCCGACAGCACACTTCCCGGTGAAGTCAACGGCAGGTCCCTCGATGTGGTGGTCCGGCGGGAGGACGGGACCTCGTTGCTCGGGTTCACTGAGTCCTCAACTGGACGGACCACGTTTTGGCGGTCTGGATTGAGCCAGGACGGTAGCGTTCTCGCTGCAGGGTGGAAAACGAGAGGAACGTACCGAACGAGCTTTGGATTTCAGGATCTCGATGAAGGAACCACTCTCGAGTTTTCTGCCTCGGCCCTCTGCGCCGGCTGTCGATTCAACGAGAGCGTGTTCGAGAACGACTGGGCCGCGGTGGGTCTGGTGAAGCTCCTCGGAGATCGTGGCACTGCTCGAGCGGGAGTCGGACTTCTTGCTCCGGACGGCCGGACCGACATCATTCTTGAGGACTCGAACTTCGTCGGGACAGTGCACCACGTCACGCCCGACGGTCGAGTCGTCGGCCTGTGGCCATGGACCGAAGATCCGTACCAGCTGTACTTCCGGGATCCGGCCACCCTGTAGCGGGCGGGCCGACGCATCCTCAACCGGCGGTCGGGTCCATCACCTGTCCGACGAACAGGGTGGCGTTCGTTTCGGCGTCGACGATCCGGTACAGGAATGGTCGGTCGAGGATGACATCCACATCGCGCTCGACCGCCGCTGACAACGTCTCGACGGTGATGGCCGTGGCGGCTGCGGCCTCGGTCCCCTTCTCGTCGAACGACACGTAGGTCTGGTGGATGGCGCCATCGACGATCAACCCGCCCTCGGTCGAGATTCGCTCGAGTCCCCCTGGGCGGAAGATGCCCGAGAGCCCGTTGGCCTGCAGGGCTGGGATCAGGTCGGCGTCGCTACGCGTTTCGAACTTCGGCAGGAACAGCGCGCCGCCGGCGGGAGTGAATTCGGGACGTGCCGCCAGCGAGGCGTCGAGCGCGGTGGCGATCTCGTCGAACCGGCCGTCGTCGGGGAGAACGAACTGGGCGAGTAGACCGCCGTCGTAGCGCTTCTCGCCAGCGACGAAGCCGTCGCCCTGCCAGGACGCATCGGTGTTGCCGCGGAGCATGTCGACCGTGACGGTCGAACCGTTCTGACGTGTGAAGTCGTGCTCGGTGGTCTGCGAAGGATCGAACTCGGTCTCCCACGTGGCGAGCAGGTAGAGGGCATTGACAAGGACGAGCACGGTCGCGCCGTGAACGGAGCCTTCTGGCAGCAGGTCGGGGATGAATCCTTCGGTCTGCTCCTCGACCCATTCGTTGATCGCCGCGCGTTCCAATTCGGCTTCGTTGATGAAGTCGGACTCGACGAGTGCGGCTCCATAGCTGGTTCCGAGGGACTGGAGGAACGCGTCTTCGAAGGGGAAGCCCTGCTGGATGTAGGCGGAGTTTGCGAGCCGGAACGTCAGGCCGTCCCGGAGTTCTTCGAGGGACACTTCGAGTGCGCCCATCGACTGGTGGAACGCGTCGATGTCGGCTTCGCCGATGCCAAACAGGGCTCGGACTTCTTCCATCGCTTCGCCGGACGTGCCCAGTTCCAGCATTGCGAGCGCGATGCCGATGCTGGCGGGGGAGATGGTGTGATTCGCTCCGTCCCTGGTTGCGGAGAAGAGCTGGTCGGACAGACGCGAGATCACCGCACCGGCGATCTGTGGATCGCCGCCTTCGACGTCGCGCATTGGCAAGGTTACTGGTGTGCCCTCCGAGGGTGGGGTGGTCGGCGTCGTGTCTCCGGAATCGGAGATTTCCAACTCGCCCGCGTCCGAGCCGCACGAGGCGAGGAGGGCACCGAGCAGGATTCCTCCGAAGGTTCGTCGTGTGAGTTCCATGTCTCTTCTACGTCCTGCGGCACGCTCTGGTTCCCGAGAGTCTTCGATCGTCCGCCACCACCTCAGCTGAAGCGTTGTTCAAGATCGACGATCTCGGGGAGGCCGATGGTGTCGGTGAACTCGCTGAATCCCATGAGCTCGTTGGCGAACGCTGCGGGCGTTCCATCGGCTTTCAACTGTGCCAGGAAGCCCTGCATCGCCCGGGTGGCGGCGAGCATGGTGCCGATCGGCATGATGATCATGGAGAAGCCGAGCTCGGCGATTTCGTCGTAGGTGAGCGGTGGTGTCTTGCCGCCCTCGGCCCAGTTGAAGATGAGGGGGACGTCTGCGAACTCGGTTGCCACCCGTTCGATCTCGTCGACGCCTTCCAAGGCTTCGATGAAGAGCACATCGGCACCCGCTTCGTGGAAGCGGTGGCCGCGGTCGATTGCCTCATCGAGTCCGTGTGGCGCCCGGGCGTCGGTCCGGGTGATGAGCACGAAGTCATCGTCCTGGCGGGCGGCTGCTGCTGCGGCGACCTTGCCGACCATCTCGGTGGCGTCGATGACCTGTTTGTTCTCCATGTGGCCGCACTTCTTGGGCAGCACCTGGTCTTCGATGTGGATGCCAGCCACGCCTGCCCGCTCGTACTCCTGCACTGTTCGGATGACGTTGATCTGGTTGCCGTAGCCAGTGTCGGCGTCAGCAAGGAGCGGGAGGTCGATGGCCGAGGCGATGCGTCGGGCGTTGTCGACCATCTCGCTCAGTCCGAGCAGGCCGACGTCGGGTCGGCCGAGCAACCCGGCGGTGGTGCCGAAGCCGGTCATGTAGGCGGCGTCGAAACCGGCCTGCTCGATGAGCCGGGCACCCAGCGCGTCGTAGCAACCGGGAAGGATCAGAGGTCGCCTGACAGCGGTGGCTTCGTTGAGCAGCTCGCGAAGACGGGCAGGACCATTGGGACGGGAGCGCAGCAGATCGGCCATGGCCCGATGGTATCGCTGAGGGGTCGCCTGGTCGGCACGGAACCGGTTGTGTGGCGTACCGTGCCCCCATGACCGAGCAGCGCGACCTCGACTCTGGCTTCAACCGGAAGCTTGGCTTTGGTCAGCAACCGGCGGTGTTGGTGGTCGACATGTGTCGTGCGTACTTCACCGAGGGGTCGCCGCTCGACCTGGGTTCTCGAACGGCAATCGACGGGTCGATCGCTGTCGTGGGAGCAGCTCGCGGCGCCGACGTGCCGGTCATCTGGACCCGAGTCGAGTTCGAGCCTGGTGGTGACGGTGGTGTGTTCTACCGGAAGGTTGGCGCGCTCGCGTCGTTCGACCAGGGCAACCCGCTGGGCGACTGGTTGCCCGAACTGCAGCCGACCGATGACGAACGCATCATCACCAAACAGAGCGCATCGGCGTTCTTCGACACGACCTTGGCCGCCGACCTGGCGTCGCTTGGTGTGGACACGGTGATCGTCGTTGGTGTGTCGACCAGTGGCTGTGTGCGGGCGAGCGCCCTCGATGCCTGTCAGCACAACATCGTCCCCATCGTCGTCCCCGAAGCGTGTGGTGATCGGCGGCCGGAAACACACGAAGCGAACCTGTTCGACCTCGACGCCAAATACGCCGACGTGGTTCCGCTCGCCGAAGTGCTGGAGCACCTCGTTCGCTGACCCTGCCGCTCCTTCCACTGTGAACGGGGTGGAAACGGCCGACGCGCGTCGGAGCCTGCGTGCTAGACCAACTCCACTGGTCACACGAGCGAGAGAAGAGAAACACATGGACGTCGGCATTTTCATTCCCATCGGAAACAACGGATGGATGATGTCCAAGACGTCGCCGCAATACATGCCCAGTTTCGAACTCAACAAGACCACCGCGCTCGAAGCCGAGAAGCAGGGCTTCGAGTTCCTGCTCTCCATGGTCAAGCTCCGCGGCTTCGGCGGCGACACCGAGTTCTGGGATCACAACCTCGAGTCCTTCACACTCATGGCCGGCCTTGCCGCCGCGACCGAGAAGATCAACCTCTTTGCGTCCGTGGCACTGCCCACCATGGAACCGGCGATGGTGGCCCGCATGGCGTCCACCATCGACGACATCAGTGGAGGTCGCTTCGGCATCAACATCGTGTCTGGCTGGAACCAGATCGAGTACAGCCAGATGGGTGTGTGGCCCGGGGACTGGTACTACGAGAAGCGGTACGACTACGCCACCGAGTACGTGAAGATCATGCAGGATCTGTGGTCCGAAGGTGTGTCCGACCTGAAGGGCGAGTACTTCCAGATGGACGACTGTCGGCTGTCGCCCCCGCCGCAGGACGGCGGCGTGCCCCTCGTGTGTGCTGGTCAGAGCGACCGGGGTATGGAGTTCTGCGCCACCTACGGCGACTACCAATTCATCATCGGCACCAGCGACCTCGACGTGGTGCGTAACGATGCCGGCCGTCTCATGGCTGCCGCCGAAGAAACTGGCCGCGACGTCGGCGTGTATGTGCTCTTCCACATCACCATGGGCGACACCGACGAGGAAGCCGAAGCCAAGTGGCAGAACTACCAGGACGGCGCCGACCTTGAAGCCATCAAGTTCCTGATCGGTGCCGCCGAGATGGACACCGCCGGTGCCACCGCCGACAAGATCGCCGAGATGCAGCAGGCCTTCAACCTCAACATCGGTGCCATTGTCGGAAGCCCGGCCACCATCGCAGCCCGCCTCGATGAGGTCGCACAGATCCCCGGCGTGAAGGGCACCATGTGTGTCTTCGACGACTATCCCGTCGCCACGAAGATGTTCGGCGAGCAGGTCATGCCACTCATGGAGTCGCGCAAGTGAGTGTCGCCGTCGTCATCGGAAACCCGAACCCGGGCGGGCGTACAACCACCATCGGCTCCGCTGTGGGTGAAGCCATCGCCGCCGCCCGGGGTGACGACGTGACCATTCACGAGCTGGCACCGGTGGCCCCGCACCTGTTCGAGTGGGGCAACGAAGCTGTGCAGGCGCTGACCGCCGAGGTCGTGTCGGCCGATGTGATCGTCTTCGCCTGCCCCACCTACAAGGCCACGTACACCGGTCTGCTCAAGGCGTTCCTGGATCAGTACGGCAACGATGGCCTGGCCGGAACACGAGCTGTTCCGGTCATGGTCGGCGCCGGTCACCAGCATGCGCTTGCTCCCGAGGTGCACCTGCGTCCGCTGCTTGTGGAGCTGGGCGCGTCGGTCCCCACCAGGGGGCTGTATGTACTCGACTCGGAGATGGATTCTCTCGACGACACCGTTTCGGCCTGGGCCGAGGGTGCCGTCGGCATGCTCACCTGAAGCCCACCCGCAACCACACCGTGCGCCTCGACTAGAACGGGGTGGATGAAGCACGCCCTGTTTGCCCTCACGATCGCGTTCGTGGTCGCACTGCTTCCCGGCCTTGCAGCAGGGCAGGATGCCGAGGTGCCGGCAGAGTCGTTGACGGTGGTCATGACCGACTCCGAGCCATTCGTGACCAACGACGATGGTCGGGCCGACGGGTTCTACGCCGAGATCTGGAATGACGTGGCCCGGGACCTTGGCGTGAACTATGACGTGATCTGGGTCGACAGCTTCAGCGCATTGCTGGAGACCGTTGCGGCTGGTGATGCCGATGTGGCCGTGGCTCCGTTGACACCAACCGCCGAACGCGAAGCGTTGTTCGATTTCAGCTCGGCGGTTATTGGTTCGGGGCCACAGCTCGGTTACCACGAGCGAAACGAGGGCACGACGTCGATCATTCGTGCGTTCCTGAACCGGCAGGTGCTGTTCATCCTTCTCGTGGCCGTCGTGGCGCTGGTGATCATTGGGCATGTCATGTGGTTCGCCGAACGGAACCTGCATGAAGAGGACGGCGACTTCGATCGGAACTACTTCGAGGGAATCTGGGATGGCTTGTGGTGGTCCACGGTCACGGCCACCACGGTTGGGTACGGCGACAAGACGCCGAAGTCGAGAACCGGTCGAGCGCTGGCACTGGTCACGATGATGCTGAGTCTGTTCCTGGTTGGTGGTTTGGTTTCGCAGGTGACCACGGTGCTGTCGACGAACCGGGTTGTGGAACCGTTCGACTCCATCGAAACACTTGGCGAAACGACGGTTGGAGTCGTGGAGGGAACGAGCTTTGCGGCCTACGTCGAAGCTGAGGGAGCGCAGGTTCGGGCATACCCGAGCCAAACGGCGGTGTTCGAGGCGGCTGCAGCCGGCGAGGTCGATGCCGTGGTCGGCAACCCGTTCGCTCTCACCGTTGTGGGCCCGCGGTACGGCATCGTGCCCACAGGCGAGGTGCTCTACGAGGAGTTCGAGACGTTCGGCCTGGCTCAGGATTCAGCTTGGCGGGAACCGATCAATCAGGCGCTTGCCCGGCTGCAGGCATCGGGAGAAGTGCAGGAGATCGTGACCCGCTGGGTCGACTAGGCGGAGCGGCAAAAGGGAGGCGGCGACATGGACGGACGACTGGTGAGATGGGTGGCGGCGGCTTGTCTGCTGCTCGGTGCGTGCGGGTCCACGTCATCGGTTGTTGCCGATGCCGATGCCGTCGCCGACGTTGATCCGATTGCAGCGGACCCGGTTGCCTTCACCGATGACGTCCAGGTCATGGAGCTTCGTCAGCTCTGGTCAGCGGCGTCCATCGACAACTATGCACTCACGGTCGAACGGCTCTGCGACGACTGTCCTCGGTCGGCGTGGACGACGACGGTGGTGAACGGTTCCATCGCCGGGGCAGTGCCGGTGGCCGGTGGTATCGCCGACGCAATGGACATGGAGGCGATCTTCGACGAGTTGATTCGAATCGTCGGTCACGAGCAGCATTCGAACATCGTCGTGACCGCCGATGACACGACGGGGGCAGTGCTGGAATGGACGTCGACGTTTGCTCCAGTCGGTGGTGAACCCCGGTTGCAGGGGATGCGTATGTTGGTCGACCAGGACGCCGTCGACGCGGTCGTGCAGGTGGTGCACGGTGCTGAAGCGGCGACGGCGTCGTGTCCCGGCGTGACGTGGACCGAGCATTCCACCAGTGGGTTCACGGTTCTGCTGCCCGACGATCTCATCGACTCGGGTGCCGAAGGGGCCGATAGTGAGGTCGGCGAGTTTGTCGGCGACGACGTGCAGGTGTGGTGGGACTTCGGCTGGTATTCGTCGGACTTCGCTTCGTCGTCGGCGACGACCGAGCGGTCCACGGTCGACTACAGCGGCGTCGTCGGCAGCGTGGTGCGGACCCTCCCGGGCGCCCGCACGCAGACGCTCTCGGTGCACTTCCCAGAGGTGTCCGAAACCGGCGGAGAGCCAGACCTGGTGTCGTTGGAGGTGTCGTTCGACGAACCGCAGCGTGCGGTGGCCGAATGTGTCGTCCAGTCGATCGACTGGCGCTGGTCAGTCGGCGTTCGCCATTGCTTCGTCGACCAACCGAAAGAGTGGCCGGGCCAGAATCAGCAGCGAACCAACCACGGTGCCGGCCATCACGTAGACCCACTCGGGGCCGAAGCTCTCGGCGATGACGCCGCCAACCATCGCACCCACAGGCTGGAAGCTCCAGGCGATGAACAGGTACGCGGTCATCATGCGCCCGAAGATGTGGTCGTCGACCAGCCGTTGACGGACGGTGGCACTGATCACGTTCCACGTGGGATCGGAGACCCCGCCGAGTGCGATGCCGATGATGATGAACGGAATGAATGTGGCGAAGCCAAAGATGAACGCTTGCGCCGAGAAGGCGACGACGCTCAGCTTCATGCTGGAGCCGTGACTGGTTCGGCGGACAAGGCCCGTGA
The DNA here is from genome assembly GCA_964517125.1 of uncultured Acidimicrobiales bacterium. Taxonomy (GTDB): domain Bacteria; phylum Actinomycetota; class Acidimicrobiia; order Acidimicrobiales; family SHLQ01; genus SHLQ01. The sequence goes on along the minus strand of CAZFBD010000010.1, from coordinate 27,040 downwards.
CCAGGAACGACATCACGACCGAGGCCATGGCGTCCACGGTCAGCAGCAGCCCGTACTGGATTTCGGACAGACCCAGCCGTTCGGTCGCCAGAATCACCAGCACCGCATTGCTGGCCTCGCCCACGAACGAGAATGCGGCAACGGCGAGTGCGAGCGGACGCAGCACCGGGTGCTGCCACACATAGACGAGTCCCTTCTTCATCTGGTCGACGAAGCTGCCTTCGGTGGGGTCCGGTTCTGCAGCGAACGAACCGCGAAGCTGTGAAAGGAAACCGACCGACACCAGGTACAGGCCTGCTGCTGCAAGAAACGGAATGGCAGCATCGATCCGGAACATGAGCGCGCCCAGGGGTGGGCCGATGAACATGTTCGACACGGTCTCGCTGGCCCGCATTCGGCTGTTGGCGGTCTCGAGGTTGTCCGACGCCACGATGTCGCGGACCACCGCCGGTAGCCCGCCGTCGATCAACACCTCGCCCACCCCCACGACGAAGGCACCAAGGGCGAGCATGGCGATCGAGGCGCTGCCAGCGAGCACGGCGACGGCGATCCCCACGAGGGCCGCCCCGCGAAGCACCTGCGCAACCATGGCGATTCGGCGTCGGTCGAGCCGGTCGATCATGACTCCGGCGGGCAGGCCGATCACAAAGAAGGGAAGGAACCGGAAGGCTGCCACGAGAGTGACCAGTCGTGCGTCGTCGGTGAGCGTCACCGCAAGAAGCGGGAAGCCCACAAGCGTGAGACCGTCGCCCAGGTTCGACGTGCTGAACGCCGACCACAGGGTCCAGAACCGCCGCCCGAGTCTCCCGTCCGTCACCTGCTCAGCCTAGGTCTCCCGCCGCAGCCGAGTTCTCCAGCTGCAAGACTCAAACCATGGATGCGTGGCACAAGGAAGTCGTCGAACTGCATGAGTTCTTCGAGGCGTACTTCCTGGGTACGACCGACATGGCCGACCTGCATCTTCTGGAGGCGGTGCTTGCGCCCGGCTTCACGATCGTTGGACCGAACGGCACCGAGTCGTCGAGAGCCGAGACCATCGAAGCGATTCGGGGTGGACATGGTCACACCTCCTCGCTTGTGATCACGATCACCGAAGCGCGGCTCTTGTCAACGACCGCCGAGACCGTTGTCGCCCGGTACGTGGAGAACCACGCGCTGTCCGAGGGTTCGAATCACCGACTGAGCACGGTGGTGTTCACCCGTGTGCCGGACGCCCCGAACGGGCTGCAATGGCAGAGCGTGCACGAGACCTGGGTTGCAGGCACACGAAACTGAGGTGCACCTCGAAGCACAGTCCAGGGCTCAGCCAGGGTCGAGAGCTGCCGCGATCCATTCGTCAGCGGTTGCGCGGTTCTCGGCGATCCACTTCTTTCCCAGCCGACTGATATCGGCCTGTGAGCCAACGGCCAAGGACAGTTCGATGTTGAGGACGCTCAGATCGAAGGCCGAGAAGTCGAGTTCCTCGAGGAGGCGGACCGCGGGCTGTTGCTCCTGGCCCCACTCGATGTTGTAGACGGGCTGAAGCCATGCGCCGAGCCAGCCGAGCTGGCATCCGTCGGGTCCGATGAGGCAGGTGCCGGGAGTGACGTCGCGATGGCCGACGATGTCGCCGTCGCGTTGGCTGTAGGACACGCCGATGTCGAACCCAAGTGGGTTGGAGTCGTCGAGCACGCTGTCGTCCTCCATGGAGAGCCACATGGTCATGTTGCCCGGCTCGGCCAAAGCGAAGTACGAGGTGGGGGTCCAGGTATAGGTGATTGCAGGTTCGCCTGCTTCTGCCAAGGTGAGGAACTCGGCGAACATGGCGTCGTATCCGGCTTGGACCTGCTCGAGGTTGTCCCAGTTGTTGAAGACGATCATGGAGTTGATGATGTCGTCGCAGGTCCAGTCTTCGGGGCAGCCGTAGATTTCGCCCTTGCCGTTCCCGTCGGTGTCGAGCTGGCTCCACAGTGCCTCGTCGGCGTTGATCTGGTCGAGGGTGGTGAACCCGTCGTTGTCAGCCCACGCTTTGGTCACGAGAAAGCCCTGGAGGCCGCCGTCTTGAATGATGGTTTCGTCGAAGCGGGCTGGCCGGATGTGCTCGCCGATGCTGCTGCCGTCGGCCAGTTGACCCTCGAACCAGTTGTAGTGGCCGGGGAACCAGCCGTTCACGTAGATGTCCGATTCACCCCGGGCGAGTACCTGGTAGCCGAGGTCTGGAGCGAACTCGAGCACATCGGGGGAGCTCACCGTGTAGCCCATCTCCCGCAGGAGTTCGGCGATGACTTCGGCGTGGATGTAGCCGGAGGACCAGTTGGCGCGAGACAGATTGATGAACGTGTCGCCCTCGAGCTCTGCTCGGCAGCCCGCTATGGACGCCGTGGTGTCGACGCAGTCGTCGGCGCCGGCGTCGCCGTTGATGAAGTCGTTGCCGCGGTTGCCTCGAATGGTGTCGTTGCCGTTTCCGCCGTTGAGGCGGTCGTTACCTCCGTTGCCGCGGATGGTGTCGGCTCCGCCGCCTCCGTGGATTCGGTCGCGGCCGCCTTCGCCGAAGATGGTGTCTTTGCCGTTGTTGCCGCGGATGCGGTCTCGGCCTTCGCCGCCGCAGATGGTGTCGTTTCCGCCGAGCCCAACGATGCGGTCGGGTCCGCCGAGGCCGACGATGACGTCATCGCCGGGGGTGCCGCGGAGGTTGTCGCGGCCTTCGGTGCCGATGATGGTGGCCTCGAGCCCGTCGCAGGTTGGCGTGTCCTGGGCTCCTGCTGGTGCGGCACCGAGCAGCGCCGCAATGAGGGCAGCCGTGGTGAGGGTCAGTAGGGACAGGCGCGAGTGGGATTTCATTGGCGGGGGCAACTCCGGGACTAGCAGGCGGGCGTGCACGAGCATAACAGCTTGTCCACCGACAGCTCTGCGCACTGGTACACACGTCGGCGGGCTGTGGTAGAACGATGCTGACCGATCGCTGGACGATCTGGGTGAGCTCGTCGGGTTGTCGGCGTCGGCGGTGCAGCGGCGCATCAGTCGAATGAAGGCCGACGGAACGATCACCCGCATCGTGGCTGAGCTGGACCCCATGAAGATGGGCGTACCGGTCACGATCGTCACGACGGTCCGTTTCGAGCGGGACAGTTACGAGCACACGAACGCCCTGGTGACCAGGCTTCGGGCTCGCCCCGAGGTGCAGTTGCTGCACGTGCTCACCGGTCAACACGACCTGCTCATCGTGAGGCATCGTCGGTGACCTGGCTGACTATGCCACCGGCGTCCTCGCAGACCTGGAGAACGACAGCAATGTGTCACGGTTGGAAACGAACGTGAGCTTGTGGACGATCAAGTCGACACACTCGCTTCCCGTCCGACCCAGCGAGGACGACTGACGTCGGGCAAGCCGCTAGCGTCGTTGCGCATGAGCAGCGCAACGGACATCGTGGAACAGATCATCGACGTGGACACCGCCGATGGGCCCATGGCGGTCTCGGTCAAGTTCCCCGACGATGACCAGTGGCATCCGACGATTGCGGTATTTCATGATGGGCCCGGCATGCGGGAATCGAACCACGTATTCAACCGGCAGTTGGCGGCCGAGGGCTACCGGGTGGTCATGCCCGATCTCTACCACCGGCACGGTCGCATGATCGGCTGGGAAGCCAGCGAGGCAACCGACGAGACGCGGGCGCAGGTCTGGAAGATGCTGCAGTCACTCACCGACAACGGTATTCAGAGCGACCTCGATGATGCACTCGCTGCGGTCGAACTCGGAGCCGACGAGCAGCTCGGCACCATCGGTTTCTGCCTCGGAGCGCGCGCCATCTACCGCACACTCATGCGGCTGCCGGACCAGTTCGTGGTCGGCGCAACCTGGCATCCCTCCTTTCTCGTGGACGAAGGCGAGGACTCGCCACACCTGACCGCAGCCCAGCTCATGCAGCCGGTGTACATCGGCATTGGCACCGCCGACCAGATGCAGTCCATCGAGATGCACCAGCAGTTCTTCGATGCTGTCGCCCCGCTTGCCCACGTTGAGGTCGAGATCTTTGACGGAGCGGACCATGGCTACACCTGGCCCACGAGCCCGAACTACCACGAGGTCGCGGCCACGACATCGTGGACGAAGACGACGGCACTCTTCGCCGCGAACCTTCCGCAAGCCTGAGCCTGCAACGTTGGCTCTGCCGACCGACCCGGTCGGCCCTCGTCAGTCGTCGAGGGTGACGTCGGGGAGAAGCTCGAAGGCCTGGCGCAACGCGTCGCTCCAGCCGCGGGAGATCGAGGTGAAGGTTGGGTCGTCGGCGCCGATGCGTTGTTCGGGTGGAGCGTCGAGGCTGTCGGTCTCGTAGATCTGCAGGTCCAGCGGCGGGCCCACAGACAGGTTGGCCTTGATGGTGGAATCGAACGAGACGTACAGCAGCTTCACGGCCTCGTCGAAGCTCATTGCCGGATCGAAGACGCGAACCAGGATGGGGCGTCCGTACTTGGTCTCGCCGATCTGCAGAAACGGCGCCTCGTCGAGGGCTTCGATGAAGTTGCCTTCCGGGTAAATCAGGAACAGACGTGGTTCCATGCCGGCGATCTGTCCACCGAGGATGAGGGTGCCGCTGAAGGTGGAGTCGGCTTGCTGGCCGTCGCCGAGCGCCGACTCGGCGATGACTTCGCGAATGTGGAGGTGTCGTCGGTCTGCGCCGACGTGTCGCTGTCCGAGCTGGAGCAGGCTGCCGCGAGGAGTGCGAACGCAACAGCTGCAGCGACTGCCCGTCGTTTGGCGCTGCCAGAAAGACCATCCACGCCCCGTCACCGTAGTCGCTGTCCGCCCCCGCCCAGTCGAATCGTGGCCACGCAACGCGCGCACACCACTACACGAGGGGCCTGGCCCCTGTTGTGGTGGTGTGACCGCGGAGTGTGGCTGCGGGGGAGATGGGGTCAGGTGGTGGGTGGTGGTTGCTTGAGGGCGTCGGCCCAGTGGGTGGCGAGCTCTTCGGACAGCCGGAACGCGATTGTGGCTTTGGGGTTCGTGACTTCAAGACGGAGGAAACGTCCGGATCCGCGTCGCGTCATGCCTCGCATCTGGAGTGTCTCGACGACGTCGATCTGGGTGATGCGCTCGAGGTCGATGTCGGGGGTGATCTGGGTCTTGCCGAAGAAGCGGCGCGATCCGACGATGCGTTGCGATGTGAGCAGCAGATCTGCTCGCATCATGTAGAAGGTGAGTTCCTGCCCGCGCTGGAAATGGATGCGTACCGACGGTTCGCTCAGGCGGACGTGTTCCTCGGACTGAAGGCCGATCCCAAAGTCGTTCATGCGTGGACTGTACGGCCGGCCTCACGGGTGACAACCGGATGGGTCCTTCCGAACTAGGGCAGACCGGGGGGCGATGGCGTGGGGCCTGCCTGGCGCAGGACGGCGACAGCAAGCAGGTTGAGAACGGCCGCGGCAAGGAACGACGAGCGGTAGTCGATGAGGTCGCGCAGGCCGCCGTACATGATGGGCCCGATGGCGACACCGACCGTGGTGACGAGCTGGCTCAGTGAGTAGATCTGCGAGTTGTGCTTCACGCCGAACGCTTCCACGAGCAGGAGCGGTTGGAGCATGAGGAGGTTCCCGACGCTCAGGCCCAGGAGTGCGCTGGCCACGAGGAGCAGGGCTTGGGTGTCGGCGAGGGCCAGGAAGATCAGTGCGCCGGCCTGCACTGCCACGAGGAGTCCGGTGAGTGAGCGGGTGGAGACGCGAGTGACGATGACGCCGCCGGCGAGCCGTCCGGCGACGCTTGCGAATGCCAGGACCGACAGGGCCAAGGCGCCCGCTGAGCGGTCGACTCGTTCGGTCACCAGGCTGGCGAGGTGGGCCAGCGCACCGACCTGGGCCAGGAACACGAGGGCGTACACCAGGGCCAGCACCCGGAAGTAGCGACTGGTCTTCGCTTCGGTGAAGTCGGTGCCGGTCAGCTCCACGGGTTGCGACGGTGTGGGTTCGCCGTCGGCTTCCAGGCCCTTGTCTGCTGGCTGCGAGCGGATGAGGGCTGCGGTGAGCGGGACCACGCCGATGAACCACGCGGCTGCGAGCAATGGCCCGGCGCCAGACAGGGATCGGTCGTCGATGAGGCTCGATGCCGCAGGTGTGAACAGGATCCCGCCGGCTGAGAGGCCCGATGATGCGATGGAGAGAGCGATGGATCGGCGGCGGTTGAACCATCGGGCCACCAGGGTGACTCCGGGGACCAGGCCGGCCAGAGCGAACGAAGCTCCGAAGAAGGCGAAGAAGACATACAGCTCGGCCACCGAGTCGACCCAGCGAAGCGTTGCCAGCGAGAGCGCGCCCAGCGTGCCGCCCAAGGCGTAGAACAACCGGAGGTCGACGCGGTCCATCTGCTTCGACGCGGCAAATCCGGTGAGGCCAGCAACGGTGAAGAAGAGCGTTGGCCCGAAGGAGACAGCGCTGACCGACGCCCCGAGCTCTTCGCGGGCGGCCACCAGAATCACCGATGCGTTGTAGAAGCCGAGCCCCGAGGTGACCATCAGCGAGATGAAGACGACGGCAACGATGACCCACCCATAGAACACGCCGCCGGACTGACGGTCTTGGGGCGAAGCTGCGGTCACCAGGGGAACAGTATCGGTCGCCAACCGGTATCCACGAGGTACCTATGGGACAAACGAGTGTCTTCTTGCCTGTTGCCACGGCATTCGTGAAGATCGTCGGGTGGAACATGAATTGTCTGTCGATCACCTGAACAGCGCCCGAGCCTTGGGCCTGCCGTCTCGCGACGAGATGCTCCGTCGGGATCCGTCGGTCCAGCGCTTCTGGCTGGAGAACCGGACCCTTCTCGCCGAGGCGTGGGGTGAGTGGGAAGAGCGCGAATGCGCTGACCGACCGCCCCTCGACGATTCGCTGATCGATGCTGCACTTCGTGATGCGGTCAACCAGGCGTGGGACGACCCGTCCAGTGAAGGCGCAGTGCGTGACTGTTGGGAGGAAGTTGTGCCCGGCGTGTTCGAGACACAGTTCTTCGACCCCGAACGCCTGGCGCACCTGCGCGGTTACCTGGACGATGTCGCGGACGCGGGGATTCCTCTTCGTCCGCCGTATGGAATCGTGCTGAACCGTGGCGGGGCAATGCTCGACCGCCGCTCCGAGGGCTACCTGGCTACGCCCGGGTTTCAGGCGTTCTACGCAAGCTTGATGGAGCGGTACATGCGTCCCATGGCCCGGCTGCTCTACCCGGAGATTCATGGCTTCGATACGCAGACGTTCGGGTTTTCGATTCGCTACCAGCCCACGACGGACACGTCGATCCGTCCGCACACCGACGCGTCCTCGGCGACGCTCAACATCAACATGAACTTGCCGGGCGAGACGTTCTCGGGTTCGACGGTCGACTTCTTCGACCCGAGCATGCAGTCCACGACCGCATTGTCGTTCCGGCCGGGAACGGCGCTGTTCCATCGTGGTCATGCACCACACGCCGCCCAGCCGATCGTCGAAGGGGACCGCTCCAACCTGGTTCTGTGGTTGTACGGAGACGGCATGCAGATTCCCCGTGAGGGTTCGCCCGCGCCGGCCGTCTCGCCGCAGGAACGCTGGACCATTCCGCCGGGCCCGCCCGACGGCATCGCCCCGTTCTGACCAGGCACGAAAGCCAAAGGTGCCTGGCACCTTTTCGCCGAAAGGTGCCAGGCTCCGTTGGGATCGAGTCGGCGCTGGGCGCCGAGTTCGTGGCGGTCAGCTTGTGGAGTGCAGGCCGACCATGTTGCCTTCGGTGTCCATGAACAGGGAGACGAAGCCGTGGTCCCCGATGCTGAACTTGGGGCGGACAATGGAGCCGCCTGCAGCTTCGACCCGGCCCTGTTCGACTTCGCAGTCGTCGCAGGAGAAGTAGACCATCGAGCCGCCGGGTCCGGGGGACGCGTACTCAAGCTTCACGAGGGCGCCGCCGGCTCCGTGGCTGGCGAAGTCGTCCTCGAACGCTCGCATCTGGACGCTCGGATCGGTGGGGTCATCCATTGATGCAAGCGAGGTGTTCAGCACCGTTTCGTAGAACGTCTGAGCGCGGTCCATGTCGTCGACGTAGATGTCGAACCATCCAACTTTCCTCATGATGTGTGGTCCTTTCCTGTGGGGGAGTGAAGGCGTTGTTGCCTTCGAAAACCACTCAAGCAAAGTTGGCTGGAAAGGAATTGTAGATATCAGACATCAAAGCGTTTTTGGAACTGCGAAGGCGTGTAGCCGGTGATGTCGCGGAAGGAATGGATGAAGTGTGACTGGTCGGCGAAGGCCAGCAGATAGTCCTGACGGAAGGAGTGTTGAAGGCGCAGCACCTTCAACAGGTCGTGGGGTGAAAAGCCGGTGGTTGCCTTCAGCTTCCGTTGGAGTTGGCGCGGAGACAGGGCGGCGGCGCTGGCCATGTCGGCCACGCTGTGAATGTCGCCGATGTTGGTGAGGATTGCGGCGGTGACGGGGTTTGCGGCCACGACGCCGTTGGTTTGCAGGTCGTCGACGAACGCTGTCAGCGCGGGCGCTTTGGCAGTGAACTCGAGCTCGGCCATGGCGCGGCTGGTCTCGACGAGCGCGAGTTCACCCTCATAGGCCTCGCCCACGTAGTGATCGACCGTGCCCTCGGGTGCGCCCCGCCAGACGCCGGGGAAGAACTGCACGCCCACGTAGTGGAACGACCGGCCGAGGTTCAAGGTGGTGTGCGACGTGTGGAGCGCGGTGACTCCGGCGATGGCGGTGTCGTGCTGGTTGAAGAGCACGTTGACGCATGCGTCGGGCAGTGCGTGTAGTTCGAAGTCGACGGCGAGGTCTGCTTCGGTCTTCATTTCCCAGAAGCAATGCACGAGCTCGGTGAGCGAGCCGGGCGGTTCGACCTCGGTGTAGCTGACGGACTGGACCGTCTTGTCCATCGCATCTTTCACCGGGTCGTACATGTCGGCCCAACCTAGAGCGTGCGAACGCTAGGGGTGGATCAGTTCGACGTGGCGATCGAGGGTGCGGGCGAGGTGTTCGATGTCGTCTGGGTCGGAGGTGATGATGTCGTCGCCGTCGTGGGCGAGGAGCACGACCGCGGCATCGATGACATCGCTGAGCTCGGCGGCGGCCAGCAGTTGCCCAGCAAGCCGTCCGGCTTCCTCGTCGATGGGATGAACCTCGATGCCCGCAAGCGCCGCGGCGAGTCGGGCTTGGCGTGGCCCGCCGCGCCACGCTTGGCCGAGAACACCTGCATGGGTCTGAGGTGATTCGCCGTCGAGGAGCGCTGCCTTGAGGCGCACCCACATCGGTCGTTCGTTTCGTTCAAGGGCCACAAGCGCGCCCGCGTCCAAGATGATGCTCATGCGGAACGAGCTGCTCCACGGACGACGGTTGCCTGGGCTCGGTCCGCTCGTTGTTGTGCAGCAATCTCATCATCGGTGATCTCGCCGAACTGCGCCTCGAAGTCGGCGACTGCTGCAGCGAGGTGCTCGAGCTTGCGGTCGCGAACGATTTTCTCTTCGATTGCGTCGCTGACCCACCTGCTCATGGAGTCGGCCTTGCCAGCGGCGACAGCGTCTTGGCCAGCTTCGGCGAGCCGCGGGTCGACCGTGATCGTCAAACGGTGCTTCTGCTCAGCCATCCTGCGACTCCCATGATCTGAATATGATCATCATACTGATGTAATACTCGCTGGTCACTTGGTCCTCGCCCATGTATCGGAGCCTGGCGCACGGGTATGACAGTCGCTGTCAGCTTCTGTTGCCGCTGGAGGTCGAACGGGCGCATGGCTACGGTGTGGCGAGCGGAGGTGGCGATGGACTTGCAGATTGGGACGAACGTCGTGTTCGCCGGAGTTGGCGTGGTGCGGGTAGAGGTGCCGCCTCCGGCGCTCGAGGTTGCCGACTTGGACGGCGACAAGTTCGAGGTCGACGCCGAGGACTACGACCTGCTTCGCCCGATCGTCTCCGAGGAGGAGGCGACACGTCTCTTTGAGCGGCTCCTTCTGGCGCCGGAATCGTTCAGCCAGGAGCGGGAGTCGAAGCGGTCGGTTCACTACCTGGACGTGTACGACAGCGGAACGCCCGACGAGCAGGTCGACGCGCTTCGGGCAATCCTGCACGATCAGCGGAACGAAGCGGCCGAGACGCAGAACCAGAAGCGTTTCGAGGAACTGGTGTTCAACGAGTTGGCGGTGGCCCTTGGGGTGACCTTCGGGACGATCCGCTCTCGCCTCGCGAAGCGAATGGGCGGATCGCCGGCGCCGGCTGACCTGCTGGTGGATCGGTCCGCGGAGCTTCCATCGGACGCCGACATTCCCTCCGTGCCGGCGATGCAAACCTTGGGTGCGATTTGGGTTGATGCTGAGATCGGTGCGGGTGCGGAGGGCGTCGAACGCACCGCTACTGCGGCGTCAGGGGTGTGGTTTGCCTACGGCTGCACGCAGCTCGACGGCGCTGACGATGACATGTTGGTGGCGGTCCACGCAGAGCACGGTTTGCGCCGTTGGCTCGATGGCGACGCGGACTTGGGCAACGCAGGGGGCCCCGTGCCGGTGGAAGGGGCAACGCTGTGCGTCGCCGATGTCGCCGCGGCAAGCGATGCCAGGTTCACCCACCGCATGGCCACACTTGGCGGAGACGGTGTGTTCGACGGCCGGGCAGTTCGGCTCCATCTCGGCGGCGATGGCAGCTGTCAGGTGCAGCACCACGTCGTCGATGGCAGGGCGGTGGGTGTTGTCGTCAGAGCCTGAGAAGCCGACGCCGCGCTTGCATTCCCGACTGCTCCATTCGGGGCTGGCCCCAGTGAGTCTGAGCGGGCGCCTTCAGAGGGAGACGTGCGTTGCACCGAGCTTGGTCATGTCGTCTGGGTCGGTGGTGAGGATGGTTTCGCCGAGCGCCTCGGCCCATGTTGCGAGGTCGGCGTCGACCACATCACTTGTGCCTGATCGGGCGCACCGAAGCCCGACCGCCTGGGAGTCGCCGAACGGAAGTACTCCGATGCTGTTGACGAGCCGAGTCATCGGCACCTGCCGAGCTGGGTCCCGCCACGCTTGAGCGAGCACGGGTTTGGTCGTGCGTATGGGTTCATCGCGAGTCCTGATTGCCTCGAGGATCTTGATCACCACACGTCGCTGCGAAGGATTCTCGAGAGCGATGAAGACGCCGGCGTCGAGGATCACTAGGTGAGCTCGTTGAGGATCTTGGCGGCGCGTTCTTCTTCTTCGGGTGTTGCCTCACCCCACTCGTTCTTGGCCCATGCGATGAACTCGTCGAGCCCAGTGTTCTGGCGTTCGCGTTCGACGAGGAGTGCCAGCGCTTCTTCGACCGCTTCGCGTTCGGTGCGCCGGGTCGCCGAAAGCTCGGCCAGGTCGCTGAGCGCTTGCGGGCTCAGGAACATGGCTTTGCGTTTCGGCTTCGCCACATCATCAACAGGCATACGTTGAGCATACGTAGGCATGGATGGTCCGCCAAGACCCGGCTCGTGCATCACCTCCATATCCATGCGGCCTGGTGTGACAGCACCACCTTCCCTAGGTCGCAGCCGGCTCCTTGTCGAAGAGGCTCGAGTTGGTGGACGACGAACCGGGCACGGTGTTGCGGCGGACGGAATGGGTGGGGCGGCGGCTGGCGGACCACACGTCGCCCAGCAGTTTCCGCAGGCCGCGGACACCGAGCTTCGTGGCCTTGATGGGGTGGCGCCACAGGCTCACGTATTGGCGGGCGCCTCGGAGCGGGTAGCTGAGCTGGCCGACCATCGTGGTGGGCAGGTACTCGTCGATGCCGTAGTTCTTGGGGCGTCGGCCGCTGCTGTGTTTGGGCATGAAGAAGGTGCCGAAGGCGAGGTCCCACAGCGGAAGGCTGGGGGCATAGTTGTGGCCAATGGCGTCGGCTTCGTTGGCGTGGTGCCAATGGTGGAACTCGGGGTTGGCCACGACCTTGTCGATGCGGCGCCAGCGAACCCGGACGTTCGCATGGAAGAACAGCCCAAGGACGATCTGCACGACCGCCAGCAGACCGGTGAGTTCGGCGTCGAAGCCAGCGGCGAGGACGAAGAGCACGGCGGGGCCGATGAGGATGCCGTCGAAGGGGTGGATGCGAAAGCCGCTGACCCAGTCCATGTGTTCGGGGGAGTGGTGTACGGCGTGGAAGCGCCACAGGAATGGCACCTCGTGGGCCCAGCGGTGGGTCCAGTAGCCGAGGAAGTCGAACAGGGCGAAGGCGACGATCGGCAGCGCCCAGCCGGGGATCATGGCGACCAAGGGGCGGAGCGCCAGGCCCGGCAGCCAGAACAGGCTGAGGCCGCCAATGAGGATGAAGACGGTTCCGCCGATCACGTTCAGCACCGGGTTCATGAGTGCAAAGCTGATGTCGTTGGCGACCAGCGGGCGCCGCCACTTTTGGCCTTTCTCTCGGGGGTAGAGCTTCTCGAACGGGGCGAGGATCACGAACAGAATGATGATGGTGGTGAAGATGCTGCTATCGATCTGCATGGACAGTCCGATACCGCCAGCCACGAAGGCGATGTGCCCGAGGATGCCGATTCGTCGCCGGAGCTTCGATGTGGCGAGCGGCGGCGGGCCGAGTGATGTGGGCATTGCGCCGGGAGCCGGCGGCGGGGGCGTGGTCTGCGCGGCACGAGGCGCCGGCGGCGGGATGAGTGTGTCAGTCATGCCCCTCTGTCGCAGCGAAGGCGCCGACCGGTTCACGACCATGCCGATTTGGGCCATTCGGCCCATCTGCTGGAGGCCGCTCGTTGGTGGCCTTCATCGGCCGAGCACCTCAAACGAGCACCTCGGGCCGTTTGCTGAAGCGAGCCGTTGGTCCGCAGTCACGAGCGGCCGATTGAGGGCCTCGGCCAGAGCGACGTACATGGCGTCGTAGGAGCTCACGGTGTGGCGGAGCTCGTACGCACGAGAGAGCAGTCCAATGCTGGGAAGTCGGTCGATTGGCATCATCTGAAGGTCGTTGACTGCAGATTTGAAGGCGTCGTCGGTGAGTCGTCCCTGCTTCCACTGTCTGCGCAGGCCCGACACGGTTTCGACGTCGAGCAGGTCGGGTGCGACGAGCGTTTCGTGGGATCGGAGTGCGTTCCGCGCCTCTTTGCCATCGTCGCCGCCATCGGCGAGAGCGTTGACGAGCACAGATGAATCAATGACCGCCATTGCGTGCCTCGTCTCGAGCTGCCAGGGCCTCGTCGAACCCGATGGTTGCGGATGCCTCTCTGTCGAGTCGGTCGAGGATCTCTGCCATGGTCGGACGGGAGACGAGACGCTGCAGTTCGCTCCGCAGGTACTGCTGCAGCGACTGGCCCGCGGCCTCGGCGCGGCGGAGGAGTTCTCCGTGGACGTCGTCGGGCACATCTCGGATGAGCACATTCGTCATGCTTGCAGTATGCAAGCACTTGGGTTCTTCGGCAAGCACGTGGTTCTCTCTCGGTTCTTCTCCTATGACGGGCTGAGCTCGACGCCGCTCTGCCGAAGGCCTTGGCACGAGCATGCCGCGGTGGTGTGACACTGGCGCAAACAAGTAGGCCGTTTGGCCTACTTCCGGCTCCTCTGCCGCCGATGGGGAATGTGCGAAAGGATGGCCTCAGAGAAAAGGTCATCAAACCGTGAACCGTTTCGGTTCGCTGGCACGACAGAGATGTGATGGACGAACAACGCGGCGAGGACGAAGCCCTGCTGGCTCGCATTGCGCGCCAGGACCGTAGCGCGCTGGAACAGCTCTATCGTCGCAACGCTCTTTGGCTGGCGCAGCGTTTGCAGACGCGGTGTTCGGATCCGGACATGGTGGACATTGCCATTCAGGACACGTTCGTGGTCGTGTGGCGAAAGCCCGGCACGTACCGAGGTCAGGGTGCGGTGGCCGCGTGGTTGTGGGGCATTGCCATTCGCAAGCTGATCGATCAGCTGCGCAAGACCAAGGCCGTCCCGGTCGCCCCGGATTCCATCACGGCTGGCGCGGTGAGTTTCGAGGAGACGTTCGTGTCGAGCGGAGCGCACGGTCCGTTGCCGAGTGCGCTACGCCAGCTCGAACCCGACCTTCAGGCCGTCATGGTCGCCACGGCGATCGATGGTCTCAGTACGAAAGAGGCGGCCCGGCTGCTCGGTGTTCCGCAAGGCACGGTGAAGACCCGAATGATGCGGGCTCGCACCCAACTCCAGGAGATTCTGACATGAGTGCTCCCATTGTCGATCCCGCCCGCATCGAGCGGAACTGGCAGGCCATCACGGTCGAGCTCGATGTTCCGGTGCCGAGCCGCGTGGAGCGGTTGGTGCGCCGGCTTGGGGTGCCCGCTCATCTGACCCGGGTGGCGTTGGCGACTCCCGGTTTGCGTCGGGCGTGGTTCGTGGCGATCGCCATCGTGATGTTCGTGGCGCTGATTGCCGGCGACACGGCCACGAGTGCCGAGAACCTTCTTGGCTTCCTGGCGTTGGCGCCGTTGATCCCGGTGTTGGGCGTGTCGTTCGCCTACGGGGTGGAGGCGGACCCCAGCCACGAGATCGGTGTGGCCACTCCCATGCGGGGTCTCACGCTGGTGCTCACCCGTGCGGCCGTGATTCTGATTGTCTCGATGCTGTTCCTGACGGTTGCGGCACTACTGAACCCAGCTTCCGGTTTGTGGGCGGTGGCGTGGCTGTTGCCGTCGTTGGCGCTCACCTTCGGCACGCTTGCGGTATCGACATGGCTCTCGCCTCGTAAGGCGGCAGCAGTCACGGCTGGCGCGTGGCTGTTGTTTCTGCTTGTGGTGAATGGTGCGGCCGCCGACCGGTTGGCTGCATTCACTGCTCCTGCGCAGGTGCTGTATCTGCTCGGTTCAGTGGCGGCGTTCGTGGTCATGTGGCAGCGACGTGACCGCTTCGATTTGTTGGCGGTGCGGCTGTGACCGCCACCCAGCTTCTTGGCACCGGCCTGGTGAAGAGCTTTGGTGATCGCCCGGCCTTGGCCGGCGTGGACCTGGCTGTGCAGGGCGGCCTGGTCGCGGTGCTGGGTCCGAATGGTGCGGGCAAGACAACGCTGCTGCGATGTGTGGCCACGGTGGTGCAGCCCGACAGCGGATCGCTCCTCATCGATGGTCTGGACCCCACGCACGAGTCGGACCGGATCGAGGTTCGGCGGCGCCTCGGGTATCAGCCGCAGCAGGTGAGCTTTGCCCTGTCGGCCAGGGTGTTTGATGCGCTCGACTACATCGCGGTTCTGAAGGACATCGGCGATGATCGTCGGCGGCGGCAATGGGTGTTCCACGTGCTCGACCTGGTCGGCCTGCGTGATCGCGTGAACGACACGGTCGGTTCGCTCTCGGGTGGCATGAAGCAGCGCCTCGGGTTGGCGCAGGCGTTGCTCGGTCAACCGTCGCTGATCGTGCTCGACGAACCGGCAGCCGGAGTCGATCCTGACGAGCGGTTCCGCATCCGTGACCTGGTCGCCGAGCGTCGTACGGAGGCGACGGTGGTGATGTCGACCCACCTCACCGACGAGGCCGCGGTGTGCGATACGATCATCGTGCTCGACCACGGCTCGGTCTGTTTCGTCGGTTCGCCCGACGCGCTGGCCAAGGCCGCAACCGGCCGCACCTGGGTGCAGGCGGAGCAAGCTCCGGCCTGGGCAAGAGCCTCGTGGCGCCAGGCCGATGGCCGCTACCGGATCCTGGGCGACAACCCGGCACCACCGGGAGCAGCGCTCGTCACCCCGACCCTCGAAGACGGATACCTCACAGTGGTCGGCGCAGCGGCGTAGCTACGCGCAAGTCGACGGCCACAGCGATGTCGCATCCAACCAACGTGTTGGTGGTGGCCCCGCAGTCTCAACCAGCTGTATGGGGAGAAGGCCACAGAGCGACTCCACATTGCGTTGAGCGGCGCACAACAACTGGACCACTACGAAGGCCTCACCTCAGGTGGTTCGATGACACAACTCGTCGCTAGCTTGTGTGTCTTGGTCGCTCTCCTCGATCGGCGGGGCGACTGTAGGAAGGGGTACGTCCATGGACGACAAGCAACGTCGACGTGCCATCGAGGTGATCACCTCGAAGTGCGCGGCGATTCTCTCAGCAGCGCCGCTCGACTCCAATGAGCTCGCCCAACGACTTCACGATGAATCGGTCTTCGCGCCGTGGATCGACCTTGAGCCTGAATTGCCTGAACTGGATCTTCGCACCGAGACCGGTCGCGCCAACTTCGTGGATGACGTCCTCTACGACCGCGCGCCCTTCATGTACAGCCACGATGACCTCAAATGGTACGACGGGCTCTCGGTGCTCGAAGGGCGAATGCTGACCCATCGGCTCACCCAACGTGAAGTCGAAGGCGACTTCATCATCGTCGACGATGCCCTTGCGTTCCTCGACTACGGCATCGAGGGCGACCGCGCCGATTTCGGTGACCTGACCGTCGAAGTCGCTCTCGATCGGGCCACCGCAACCGATTGCTGGCAGGGCCCCGATGGCTGGCTCAGCGAATTCACGGCGGACTCGTTGTGCCTCATTACTCGCGGTGCTTCGAGCTTCGCGCTGACAGCGATAGACGATGATGAACTGGGTGACGCCTCGCTCGAACGAACGCTCATTCATCGTTGGCTCGACGACCTCGAGCCAGGGTTCTCCTATGAAGCGTGGCTCCTTGCCTACGACACCTTTCTGCGGGACGCCGGCGCGTTCACATCGCCCGTGCCGCCTTTCCCCGAGCTGATGACCGAGGCTGGCTTCGAATATCGAGGTGGGTCGTACGGCAAGGCCGGCGACGACTGGCGTCCGTCGTTTGTCCCGGCTGTGTCGGGCGATCGCACCGGAAACCTGGCGGAGTTGTTCAGCCTGGACGTTTGTTGCGAACTCGAACTCGATCAGGTCATCGCTGCGTACAGCACATACGTTGAACAACCGGACGACCATGACCTCGACTTCATCGAGATCGCAGGGTCGCTTGCGCACACAGTGGTCGCCGAGGCGTTCGAATACTGGGTCGGAGACCTCGACCAAGGTGGGCGATATTTCGCGTTCCTCGACAACGTCGCCGACTGCCAACGCCCGACCTCAGCAGCCGGGCACTACCTGATCGGCCGTCACCAGGTGATTCAGCAAGGCAACACGCTCGACGGAGTCGAGTCGTACAAGCGCGCTGTGCAATCCGACCCTGGCTACGGTCTTGCGCAGTTCGCGCTCGCCGAGATCGAGTTCTACGAGGGGTCGTTCGATGCCTCGCTACGCCGCCTTCGCAGCGCCGGATTCGATGCTGACGAGGCGTCCAGCATGACCCCAACCCCTGAGGCTCCCCGGTACGAGGCTGGGAGGAACGAGCCGTGTCCGTGTGGATCTGGCCGCAAGTTCAAGGCATGCCACAACGGCAAATCGAACACCAGTGACCTTCCCGTGCGGGCTCGGCTCAACGCCAAAGTGCAGCGGTTCACGGCTACGGAGGAGCAGGTCGAACGGGTCCGGCCAACCCTCAAGCTGATCTTTGGCGATGGACCGCTCGGGCCTGCACAGATGCCCTACCTCGAGTTTGCATTGGCGCTCGCGCTGCACGAAGGAGGACTACGCGTTGATTTCCTTCAGCGCTACGGAGTCTTGCTCGAGACAGACGAGTTCGAGCTCGCCAAAAGGCAGTCTGAAACCGTGCGTGACCTCTACGAAGTTGTCAGCGTCGACCCGGGCGAGTCGATCGAACTACGGAGCGTCCGCAGCGGCGAAGTCTCCAACATCACCGAACGCATGGGCTCTCGAGACGCACGGCCGGGCCAGTACTTGCTCGGTCGACTCGTCGATGGTTCCCCTGAAGGGCTCGGCGAGCCCGGTCGCACCCAGGTCTTCGACGCGGATCCGTTGGCCGTCGAAATGGCAAGCCGCGATGTCGTGCTGGAAGCGCTCGACGAGGCCGACCCAGTTGTGACAATGACGAAGCTCGCCATCTGGTACGGGTCGATGTTGATGGGCCCAAGGGTGGCACTGTCGGAGGCCATGGTCGATCACCTCGGGGCAGGCGAGGCAGCCGAGCTGCTCGACACCTTGGAACAACTCGAGCGTGGCGAGATCACAACCGCCGACCTTGATATTGACGAGGCGTATGTGCCGCCTGAGCTGGGATCGCCCGAAGCGCAGGCTCTCGAGCGGGTGATTCTCGAACACGAGGCCGCGTGGATCACCGAGCAAATTCCCGCCCTCGCTCACATGACCCCGGTGGATGCAGCCGCAGACCCCACGCGCCGCGAGGATCTGATCCGCCTACTCGACACGTTCCCGCAAAGCGATACGCCATTCGAAATGTCCGCCATTCGGTTGCGAAGGATGCTCAACCTCTGATGTGGGCCCGGCGAATGGCTTGGCTACGACGTTGAGGTCGCAGTTCGAGCACAAGGCTGGCATTGGGCAAGAGGATCTGATGGCGATCCTGTCTGCGATTGTGGGAATTGATCGGAGCTCCGACGACGACTGGTTTGCGCTCGCTGACGAAGTCCTCGCTTCGGTCGCGTTTGCGGCTGTTCAGCAGAACCCAGTTTCGGAGCTCCCAGCTGGAGTCAACCAGTTGCCGTACCTCGGTGGCCTTCGCGCCGATGCCGGCCAGCCGGTTCAGGCGCTGCAGGCGCCGGATGGTTCGGGTGTGTTGTATCCGCTTCCCTTGGGGCCGACCAGTATTGAGTTTCTGCTCGCCCCAAACGATGTTGATGGGCAGGCGGTGGCGACAACCGATGAATTGGTCGTCGTGTTGACCGACGGTGGTGTCGAAGTGACCGAGGTGGAACCGGCGTTGCTGGGAGGCTTGGAAGCTCGGGTGTTTGATATCGGCTCCGGGACGGGACCACAGTTGCTCACGCGGAGCAGCGATACTGAAGCGCTGTGGGCGGCACCGTTTCGCGGGCGTCTCTGGGTCGCCGAGCACCCGCAGTGAGGTTTGATGATGCTGACCGCCGAGGCGTTTGCCGACGTCGAGAGCTCGTTCCCCGGAGTGTT